>JAFLTY010000091.1 GCA_022509065.1 Muribaculaceae bacterium | reverse complement strand
CAATATAACCAGTTATTTTCTTTTATATGGAACATCGCCAACGATGTTCTTGTAAACGATTTTGTTAAAGGAGACTATAAGCGTATCATTCTGCCTATGCTCGTTTTGCGTCGTCTTGACATCCTTCTCGAACCGACTAAAGACGAAGTGATGCAAATCAAAGACACTTTGGAAAGAATGGGGCTTGTCAGTGAAGATGTCATCGGGCATGAACTCATGCAAAGAACCGGACTGCCGTTCTACAACACTTCGCGATATACTTTGAAAGCTCTCCGAGCAGAAACCAACTCTCAGCGACTGCTTCAGAACTTCACTGAATACCTAAACGGCTTCAGCAAAGATGTTCAGGACATCATTTCCAAATATGACTTGAAGCATTATGCTGAAAAACTGCATAACGCAAGTTGCCTCGCTCTCATCATTGAAAAATTCACTGACGACCGTATCAATCTTGGCATTAAGCCTGTGCTTGATAAAGACGGCAACGAAATACATCCTGCACTCGACAACCATACAATGGGCTTGATTTTTGAACAGTTGCTCCGCAGGTTCAACGAGGAAAACCAAGTGACTGAAGCCGGAGAACACTTTACGCCTCGCGACTATGTGGAACTGCTCGCCGACTTAGCCGTTCTGCCTGTTGCCGACAAGCTCACTAATTCAACCTACGACATCTACGACGGAGCCTGTGGCACAGGTGGTATATTGTCGATAACGGCAAAACGCATTGAGGAAATAGCCGAAGCTCACGGTTTGGAGGTCAACACCAAACTTTACGGTCAGGAAAAAGAAGCCGAAACTTATGCTACTTGCAAAGCCGACTTAATGCTTTCTGCCGGACTTGGCTCGATGACATACTCTCACGAAAACGAAAGAAGACCGTTATTCGGCTTCGGTTCAACTATCAGTCAAGACCAACACAAAAACAAGCATTTCAATTTCTGTATATCCAACCCTCCCTTTGGTACGCCTTGGAAAAAAGACCTCGAAATTTGGGAAATTAGCGAGCCAAATGCAGAAAAGCGAAACGCTAAGATTAAAGATGAACGCTTCAAACCCACCATTAACGGTGAGGAGTTATGTTTCATCCCCGACATTGGCGACGGTCAAATGCTTTTCCTTGCCAATAATCTTAGCCGCATGAAAGACGGCGACGAACTCGGAACTCGCATTGTCGAAATCCATAACGGCTCGTCGCTCTTTACCGGCAATGCCGGCGGCGGTGCAAGCAACCTCCGCAAATACATCATCGAGAACGACCTCTTGGAAGCTATTATTGCCATGCCCGAAAACTCGTTTTACAACACAGGCATCGGCACATACGTTTGGG
>JAFLTY010000090.1 GCA_022509065.1 Muribaculaceae bacterium | reverse complement strand
TTTTTATAAAAATCTTGAAATAAATAGGCGGTGCCGGTTTTAGTGAGCCGGAGGGCAAGTTGAGTTGGCGACCTAACTTTGCTATCGGAAAAAAAGACCCCGGTTCACACCTCCAAAATAGAAAAAGGCAAATGAGAACTAAAGGCAGAGCGGATAGTACCAATAACGCCCGAAGTCGGAGCTGTGCGGAACACGGCAGTTGCACGGCTCGGAGGTGGCAACAATTTCAGGCGATGAAAGTACGTCTCAATGGCGCAGCCCGATAACACCCGGGGCGAATAGTTGCTGACCTGCCGTGAGCGGAAGCGTCTCGGAGAGTATATGCGCTCAAAGCACGGTGCGACAAAGATGTAATTCCAAAGAAGTATGAAAGCCAACGGACGGGGCTATAAAGAGTCGGTGCCCGACGGCTCACTCCCGGATAGAGCCAACCGACTTACGGCAATAGTTGAATGAGAATAAATGCCATATCGACAAGGCAACCGCAGAACACCTATGCCAACGACGGCAAGGAGAAGCGTATCGAATTGATAAAAGAGGCGTGATGAAAAAGCCCGGCTCGAAGGCGAGGCGCACAACACCGCTGAATGGTAAGACCGCTAATGAATGACTTTATAAATCGACAAAGAGAAGCAATCAGTCGGCTTGCTTGGATGGCTGAAAAGCACCGCCGAGAACCTACCGAAGTTCGAGGACAAGCCGACACCTCCGGGGGGTGCCGGATAAGCGACAGAGCCAAAAGCTGTTTGCCGTTTGTGTGAACACAAAAACAGCTCCCGAAGGAGCTGCTTGTAAATCGTAGGGGTCGAGGATTAGTACCCCATATCGTAAATGTTCATGTTGTAAACATCGCCCCCGAAGCGGCTTTCAGCTATCTCTGCGGCCTCGGCAGCGTCAGCCGCCTCTATTTCGTAACTTTCGACTTCGTTGTCGAAGTTTTCTACATCGACCTGAAAGAGTCGGCGCGAGTTGCGTTTGTTGCGACGAATGTTGCAGTTGTTTTCGAGAGTGGAGAAAAACGATGTTTGAAATGTTGCTGTCATGATATATGAAGTTTTGAGGGGTTTAACTTGTGGGCGTCAGCCCTTATTTACGTTGCAATGATTGGAGAGATAAGGAAGCGACGGAACAGCAAAAATTTCAAAAGAATTTTAAGGCTCGACGGTCAAAAATTGAGGCTTGTACCAATTTTTTATAAAAATCTTTTAAGAAATCCGGGGGCTTGTTTTGCGATGAGCGGTTATCCCTACATTTGCGACAGGAAATAGGCGACGTTCATAAGTACCCGAAAACGGAGTATCAGACAGCTTCCATAAGTGTTTTTCTCTCGAAAACGACAGGCACAGCG
>JAFLTY010000009.1 GCA_022509065.1 Muribaculaceae bacterium | reverse complement strand
GTTCCTCTTCTTCGGGTACTGTGAAGCCGGGGTCGTCGGTTGAGCCTTGGGGTTCGGAGGTGAATGCTTCACCGTCGGTGGGTGTTATTACTACGGTATAGGTGTACGACTTGCCTGCCTCGAAGTTGGTGAGGGGTTCGCTTGCTGTCAGTTTACCTTCCTCTTGGGTATTAGCTGTTACTTCGACGACGCCTTCGGCTGCACGTGCTTTAACTCCAGAGGGAGAAGCAACGGGGGTGCACACAAACTTAGCACTCTGGATATCATCCTTCGCAATGCCTGTGTATGTAGCACTAAATACTACGTTTTCTTCTTGAACATCAGCTTTGACGTCGCTAACTGTGATTTGCTGTGTGGGATCATCCTGGTCGCCATCTTGATCGAAGTATTGATCTTCTTCATAACCATCCCAACCGGCATCAACTGATACATCGAAAGATGCTGTGGTGGGAGATTTAGCTTCGTATGTGCCTAAAAGGTTAGTACGATAGTTGCATTTTACAGGTACTTCATCTAAAGCTGCATCTATATCAAGAGATTCAACGTCAAAGGTTATCTCTACGTTGGTACCGGTCTTACTTACCAAAACATAAGCCATCGAAACATAAGTGTATGTTTCGCCTTTGGCTGTAAGAGTTTCTGTCAGAATATCATTTGCTGTAAATTCAGCTAATTCGTCTTCATCGCCAACTACTCCGGTTTTAAGATTTATGGTATTGGCTATACCAGCAACCATAAGGGATGATTCCTGGCCTTTGAACGCGGATTCACCCTCAGCTGTTTCTTTATAACCAACATTAATCTGAGCAAACGGGCGTTTCAGTTTGGCTTCTACACCTTCTTGACCTGCCTTAAATTCGAATGCGCCATAGAAAGCATCAAATTTATCGTCGTTTGCGGTCATCTCCTCATAATCAATTTCAACAGCTGTAAGATCTGATACATCGTAAGCTTCGTGAGTATTATTCTGAGCCCAAAAAACGATGGTATAGTTTTTTGTGCTTTCAAGATTTTCAATTTCAACAGTGGCTGACCCATCGAAAGTGGTGAGCTCTTTGTTAGTATCATACAATTTTGTGTCTCCTTCATAGACGTTATAAACAAGGTAATTAACTTGTTTCCCTTCGCCTACTGCACGGGAGGAGATGACTTTGTCAAGAGTGACAGTGAAACTGGCACTGTTCTCTTTGCCTGCATTTAACTGGACTTCATCGCCGCAAGATGTTGCAAAGAACATGCTTGCCAAGGCGACTGTGCCTAATAAAAACTTTTTCATTTTGGTTTTTGGTTTGTTATTGGTTTATATATAAGTAAATTATTGTTGTTACTTGGGTTGGTAAACAAAAGGCACGTTGATGTCGCCGTCAAAGCCGGGGTCTATGATACCTGAGCCGGAAGCGTCTCCGGTCAGGAAGGAGCCGCGGACGGTGACGTGGTGGTTGCGTTGCAGGGTGACTCGCACGGGGTCGGACAGCGCCACTTGTCGGGCGGTGGCGGGCGACACGAGGCCTATCTGCAGGGTGACGTAGGTCTCTTTGTCGTTGACAAAGACGTAGTCAAAGCCCATGGACGCTTCGTTGTCGTTGAGCTGTGTAAGCGAGGAGGTGAAATAGACACCTGTAGCCGAGTCGACGTTGCGGTCGGTGTGCATGCTGTAGGCGTTGGGCATGAAGCCGTTATAGTAGAACACCACTTGATAGTCGTTGAGCGACAGTGAATTGGCGCCTGAACGTTGTTTGTTGATGAAGGCTGCCAGGTCGGTGGTGATGAACTCGAATTTGGCGAAGGGTCGCTCGAGTGTCAGTGTTGTCGAGGGTGTGGGTTTGGCGTCGTGGCCGTCGGTGGCTTTGACGGTGATGTCGACACTGCCGCGGAAGGCGTCGCGATAGTCGGTGTTGGCGGTATGTTCGCCGGTAAGGCGTATCTCGCTGAAATTGCTGGCGTCGTAGTAATGGTCGTCGTCAGGACCGGGTGTCATGTGTGTCCACACCATGACACGGTAGGCGCCTTCGGAGAGCTCGAGGACGTATTTGCATTCGTAGCCGGTGGAAATATCGCGGCTGAAGGTGAATTCCTCGAAATGGTCGCGCTCAGGGGTACCGTCGACGATGCGGAAGGCGCGTATAAAGTAATGCATGTATCCCTGGCTATGGGTATTGTCGTAGGTGCGGTAGGCTTCGCCAAGAGTCCCGTCGTCGTTGAGGTCGACCTGATGGAAATGGGGTTCGAACTGGAGGCGTAGCGAGTACAGGCCTTTCTCGTAGTTGTCGACAGGTGGTTGAGGCTGGTCGGGATCTTCCTCGGTAGCGTACCACTCGTGGACGCTACATGAGGTGGCGAAGCACAGCGCGGCGACTGCGGCGATGGTGCGCAAGGTGCGCCGGAGGGTTAGGCGGAGGGCTGTTTTAATCATTATCGTGTCCCTCCTTTCCGCAGGTTAAACCGGTAACAGAACGAGATGGCGAGTTTGTCGAAGCCAAGATAGGTCTTTTTGACCTGGCCGACACGCAAGCCGTCGGGAACGTTTTCGATGATGTCGTAATGTGTGCGATAAGCGCCTGCGCCGACTGCAAATTCGAGTCGCCAGTTATGACTGATATTGAAACGGTAACCTACCGTACCGCCGCCGCCCCAGGCCGGGGTGCGTCGGTCGTGATCCTGATAGCGGTAAGGACCGTCAAAAGCAAAGTTATACGAGGCTCCGCCGACATGCGCTCCGATGAAGAAGCCGTTATTGTCGGGAGTGAACCAGTAGCGTACTTCGGGGAGTATCTGAAGGATGCGGAACTTTATCTGATATTTGAAGAAGTTCTGCCCTGAGTAATAGACGGGGATAGATACCGAGAAATGGCGTGCGACATCGAACTCTATACCGAGGTTGGCGACGAGGAATCCCCACGCCAAGGCGTTGGTTTTGATGTGCCCCTGCGGGATAATCTCTTTGGGGTTATCATCGTTGTTATTTTGGACAACGGGCGCGCCTTGATACTGTTGTATAACATACACGGTGTCGACACGGTGCTCGACAACGCGGACATTTTCGGTTACAGCAGCTTCATTGACAGACACTTGCTTGACAGGTCGGTTGTCGGTAACCGGCTTTTGAGCGGTGACGATAACCAGGCCGGCCGAGCGCAAATTGTCAAAAAACGGTTTAATCTGCTTCCAGGTGTCGCCGTTATTGAGTTTCCGGAGCATAACGACTCGTTCGTCGATAGTCGTGCCGTTGACATAGGGAACGAGCGCCGGTTTGCGGTTTATTATTTTCAGCACTTCGCCAGCGTCCTTGAAATCAGAGGCGACAACTATGTCATGTAACTCATTCCAAGGAATATAGCTGTCATCGCGGTGTATCACACCTTCGGGCAACGTGACATGACGTTTCACGATGTCCTCGACAGCGCTCAGACGCCGACGAGCCAAGTCGCGGTTGAGCTGATAACTGCCTTCGGGCGACGCCGAGCCATAAAAATCAACGCCGACAATCTCAGTTGAGCTATCGGCGTTAATATCATTAATATACGAGATAATGTCATAGATATGGCGCGCATTATTGGCGTAAGAAGTCTCAACGTCAGCGCTACCTGCGCGAAAATTCACTTTGAATTCTCTGCGTGACTCTTGTGAGCATACAGCCAGTACACTGAAAATAAGAGATATAGATATGCAAAATCGCCTTAGGCGCATGCTGGTAGTCTCCGGATTGTTATAAATGATTAGCAAAGTTTCGCCAAAATTACGAGAATTATTCTGAACAACAAAAAAATATTTATATTTTTTATTTGGAATTTTCAGATTTTTTTATATTTTTAGATTGAACCATAATTGACCCCCACTTCCCCCACCCCTTATTATTTTAAAAAGAAAGAGAGGAGCTCTCACGAGTTCCCCCCTTCCCATTCATCACATTATGCTTAAAGTTAGTGCTATCAGTATGTTATGCAATTGATGATGTCGATTTAGATGAGTCACGACATCTGCCTAATAAGTTCTACTTTGAATACCGACCCTCGACAACTCGCCAATCGACAATGTTCCAGAGGTTCTCAAGAGCTTTTTGTCTCAGGTTCTGATAGTCGAGGTAATATGCGTGTTCCCACACATCAAAAGTTAATAACGGCGTCAGACCGGCGGTCAAAGGGTTACCGGCATTCGGTCCCTGGGTGATGAAGAGTCTTCCTTCGTTGTCCTTGGAGAGCCAGACCCATCCTGAGCCGAAGAGGCCTACGCCGGCATCGACAAAAGCTTTTTTAAATTGGTCGAATCCGCCAAAATCACGGTCGATGGCTTTGCGTAGTTCGTCACGGGGCTCACCACCGCCATCGGGACTGAACGTAAAGAAATAAAAAATATGGTTCCAAGCCTGGCTGGCGTTATTGAACAGAGGACCCGAAGCATGGCGAATGACTTCTTCCAAATCCATGTCTTCGAATTCGCTACCTTTAATTAATTTATTGAGATTGTCGATATATGCTTTTTCGTGTTTACCATAATGATAACGCACTGTCTCGGCGCTGATGACGGGCTCAAGAGCGTTCTCGTCATACGGCAACTCGGGCTGAGTATATGCTGCAGGATTTTCCATTGTGTATATTTTTTTAATTTATTGTTAGGTTAATAATATCGGATAATTCAATCGCTTTTTTACTATCAGAACGCTACCGGGCGCATAAAGTTCACACCCGTAAGAGTAATTAAGTTTTTTAACAATGTTTTTAACAGTTGTCGTTTGTTTCATCAGTTAACTTAAACTATAGTTAGCATCGGATGTTTTATATGTATGAACAACGACAAAAAAAGACAAATAAAACGATTATTCGATTTCTCTTTTCCGAGCGATCGGGTGTGGAACGACTGGTTCTTTAATGAGGTATATAAAGAAGATGAGGCTTTGACTCTTGAAGTCGAAGGTAAAATAGTCAGTAGTCTTTTTCTTCAGGGTTATAAGTTCAAATTTCATAACCGGGAGACCGATTTCGGATACATTTCCGGGGTTATGACCGACTCGCACGAACGCCATAAAGGTTACATGGGAACTCTCTTGACGCAAAGCATCAACGAAGCCTATCGTCGCGGATTCACCTTCGTGGGACTTATTCCGGCAAGCCGACACTTATATTTCTATTATGACACATTTGGTTTTGCCACCGTGGTTTATAGGAATGTAGAACGATTTATGTCCAACCATCTTTTCGCCTTAACCGAAGGCTATAGGGCAGAAGCACCTGACTTTGAGTCGTTTAGAACACTCGAACAGCAAAGAGAAACCACCATTTTACATTCTGAGGACGATTTTGAAAATATTCTTCATGATATAGAACATGACGGAGGCACGGCAATTGCCATAAAAAACCATGACAATCAATGTGTCGCAATGGGATTTGCGACAACCGATAGCAACCAGATCCTTGTCAAAGAGCTTCTCGGGAGTGATAAAGACGCTATCGAGTCCGCTTTGGGAGCCTTAAAAGATTTTTTCAGCACCGAACTCCCTATGACAGTCTATAGACAAGCCATCGGCACATCGCCTGCGATGCGGACATACGCAATGATGCGCATAGTAAACGTCGGAACCACTCTCGATGCATTGGCAGCTAACAATCCGGATGTCAGCCAAATAATAAAAGTAAAGGACTCAATCGTAAAAGAAAACAACAACACATATATTATTGATAAAGGGAAGTGTATTGTCGACAATTCAGGAAAACACAAGCCGACCCTTGATGTAAGTATCGATGTGCTGACAAAGATACTTTTCAGCACCCCACAGATAGGAAACATCTTCGCCTTACCAACTTCGAGACCCACTATAAGCCTGATGCTCGATTAAGAGCTGGTTCGACAATAAAGGTCATGAACGGTTGCGAAATATTGAATTGATAACGGGAGGAGCTATAAGAGAAGCTATAACAATGCCGACTGTGTCTGCAACAAAATCAAACACATCCATTGAGCGTCCTAATGACATAAACTGTTGAGCTATCTCGTCAAGTGCCGAAAAGACAACGCACGCGCATGCCACAATCACAATAAAGGCTTTAGTCAGGCGAGAGCCCATACGGCGCCGGTCAAAAAGTATCGCCGAGTCCAATCCTCCCATCATGATGGCGTGTATCAGCTTGTCGGCGCCTTCAAAAAGCATGAACTTGTCCGCTCCGGCAGGATCGGGCGACAACGTCACATAAAGGACAACCGACAGGGTCAAAAAAGAAGGCCACCAGTTTTTAATAAATGTCATGTTAGGATATTTTAAATGCCTCGGCTACCGGTAAGTATAAAAAACCGATTTGGTGTTAATACCTAGTATGAATGTTCTTCTGCTCAAATCGAAGAGAGCCTCAACATGTGTTTTGTCAAATGTCAGTTTTTCGTTAATTTTGCGAAAATATTTGCAGTTGATTTGAATAATTGCTTTTCGGATTGCAAAAATAATCATATTTATCGCAAACAACAAGAAAATATGAACAAAACAGGCAAACACGCACATAAAAACACCCATAAATTTTTTTCATCCAAAATAGGTCTTGTCATGGCCACTGTCGGATCGGCAGTCGGACTTGGAACAATATGGCGTTTTCCGGCCGAGGCTCAAGGCGGCGGAGGGTCGGCTTTCTTACTCATATACATTGCGTGTGTGCTTGTGTTGGGCATTCCGGTAATGCTAAGCGAATTTGCAATAGGTCGCGGAGGGCGCTCGGATGCAGTCAGCTCTTTTAAGAAACTTTCTCCGGGCAAAAAATGGTATCTTGTGGGAGGACTTGGCATCGTCACCTCGTTTATAATCACCATGTTCTATATGGTAGTCGCCGGATGGACGCTCGAATATCTTTTCGAATCCATAACTGGCAATCTTTATGACGGTGTGTCTGTGGAGGGAAGTCAAATGACTAACGGTTTCTCCACTAAGATGCAACACTATATAGCTACCCCGTGGGCTCCATTAATATCAACTTTTGTAGTGATAGCCATAAATATCGGCATACTTTTAGGTGGTGTAAAAAAAGGCATTGAACGAATGGCCAATATCGCGATGCCTATGCTGTTCGTTTTACTCTTGGTGTTTATGGTGGTGTCAATGAGTCTTCCCGGCGCAACTCCCGGCATCAGTTACTTCCTGTCCCCCGATTTCAGTAAAGTCACGCCGTCAGTTTTCATATCGGCTTTGGGTCAGGCTCTGTTCTCGCTCTCGTTGGGTATGGGAATACTGATTACTTATTCGTCGTATTACCCTGCAGACACGAACCTTACCAAGACATCATTCATTGTCTCAGCTCTTACCTTGGGTGTAGCCATCATGATGGGGCTCATTATTTTTCCGGCTGTAACCGCTTTTGGTATCGCCGACCACGCTATGGCCGGCACAACTCTGGTATTTGTCACCCTACCGGAGGTCTTTGCCAATCTGCCGGGAGGTCAGTTCTGGTCTATACTCTTTTTCACGCTGTTGATGCTCGCCGCTCTCACCTCTACGGTATCCATCGCAGAACCCTCCATAGCATTTGTACGCGACCGCTTCGGAATGTCTCGCCGTAAATCGACACTTATCATTTTGCTGCCCATGTTTTTTTTCGGAGCTGTGTGTTCGCTGTCGTTTTCCACTCTCAGCGGTATAACGTTTATGGGGCTTAATATCTTTGAAAGCCTTGACGCTTTGACCAACTACATTTTGTTACCTATCGCAGCAATAGGAGGATGTGTTTACGTTGGGTGGTTTGCTCCCAGAAATCTAATGAAAGACCAGATTACCAACCATGGGCAACTGAACGGCCGATTCGTGCCTTTTGTAACGTTCGCCCTTCGCTATCTGGCTCCTGTCGCCATCCTATCCATTATGATAGCCGGCCTGTGCTGAAAAGACTTTAGAGCCGGTTTTGGAATTGAGCAAATTGACGAACTGATAATTTTTTAATCCCCAGCGTGGAGCCACGAGCAGATTATCGGGAGCCTGAGATACAAAACGCTCTATAGCTATTCCCGTAGGAGCCACCAGATCTATGATGTCGCGACAAAGACTGATATAGCTTTCGGGCGTAAACAGATTGAACTTTGTAGGGTCTTCCTCATACTCGTTTGCAAAGCGAGTGCCGCGTATTATCTGCAGTTGATGGAATTTGAGAGTATCAATCGGTAGATTGACAGCACGTCGAACTGTTTCCAGCATCA
The DNA here is from genome assembly GCA_022509065.1 of Muribaculaceae bacterium. Lineage (GTDB taxonomy): Bacteria > Bacteroidota > Bacteroidia > Bacteroidales > Muribaculaceae > CAG-873. Next base: position 54,702 of record JAFLTY010000009.1, on the reverse strand, counting down.
TGTCCCGTGATTCTCCGGGCAAACCCATAATGAAATGAAGCCCCACCGATAAGTCTTCGTTAGACGCTCGAGTGACGGCGTCTACCGTTGTCTCCCACGTATGGCATCTATTCACCGCCGAAAGCGTGGCGTTGTGTGAGGACTCAGCACCAAATTCCAGAATGACCGGACACTCATTGCGATTCATTTCACCAAGTTCATGCAACAGAGCGTCCGGAAGACAGTCGGGACGTGTGCCAATTATCACCCCCACAACATCACGGACAGAGGCAGCCTGTCGGTAACATTGCATAAGGTTGGACACAGTGTCTCCATGCGTATTTGTATAGCTTTGGAAATAAGCCACAAATCTCATATCAGAGTATTTGCGGCCAAAAAAATTTTTACCTTTCTCGAGGGTTCGACCAATATTGCGGATAGCGTCTTTTGCGTGAATATAGTCCGGCGAAAACGACGAATTGTTACAATAAGCGCAGCCGCCTGTACCTAATGTGCCGTCACGGTTTGGACACGACGTGCCCAAACTTACTCCTATTTTTTGTATCTTTCCATTACCGGGAAATTTTTCCGCGAGAAATTGCGCGTATGTCTTATAGGTGGCGCGCACGGTCAATAAGTATAAGATCAAGTAAAGTCATGGCTGCCATGGCTTCGACAACCGGGACAGCTCGAGGCACTATGCACGTGTCATGTCGGCCGTAGGCTCGCACTGTAACGGGGTCACCTTGCCGATTGACTGTTTCCATCTCCTTCATCATAGTGGCCGTGGGTTTGAAACCGATGCGAAAAACTATGTCTTCGCCGTTGGACATTCCTCCTTGGATGCCACCGGAATGATTAGCCGCCGTACGAATACCGCGCCGATCAGATGGGTCGGAAATCCAATTATCCGCTACTTCCGAACCTCTAAGACGGCAGCCATCAAACCCCATCCCTATCTCGAAAGCTTTAGCGGCATTTATTGACATCATTGCAGACGCCAAGCGCGCACTCAATTTGTCGTAAATTGGTTCACCAATTCCCACGGGGCATCCGCTAACAATACACTCCACTACCCCTCCAACACTGTCGCCTTCTTTACAGGTTTCAACAATGAGTCTTTCCATATCCCGTGAAAGACTTACATCAGGGCATCGTACCGGTGACTGTTCTATCTGACTATCGGTTGGCAAACTTTTCAGAGGAGGCATCGTAATGTTACCGACTGACTTAGTGTATGCTCTTATAACTAACGAAGGCTCAAGGCATGCAAGAACCTGACGCGCTAACTCGCCCCCCACTACGCGTGTCGCCGTTTCACGAGCTGAGGAACGGCCGCCACCATTAGTGTCGTTATACCCACGATATTTGACATAATAGGTGTAATCGGCGTGACCCGGTCTGAAAACGTCACGCAAATTATCATAGTCCGCAGAGCGCACATCAGTATTTTCAATTACAAACGCAATGGGTGCACCTGTCGTAACATTGTCAATAAGTCCTGATAGAAAAATCACCTTGTCAGCTTCCTGGCGTTTCGACACTATTGCGCTTTGTCCGGGACGACGTCGAGCCAACTGACGGCTGACAGACTCGGTATCTATCTTGATACCTGCAGGGCAACCGTCAATGACGCCACCTATGACCTTTCCGTGACTCTCGCCGAAGGTAGTCAGTGAATACAATGTGCCAAATGTATTATTCATCCCCGTCGGTGTCTTTAATCAGATCGACAACACTGGCACATGTGTACTCGATTAACTTAATTGGGTTGACACACAACTGTAACCCACGCACACCGGCGCTAACATATATAGTGTCATAACCGGTGGCAGTATTGTGAAAAAAGGTGGCAAAAGGTTTTTTCATCCCAATGGGAGAACATCCACCCCTTATATACCCTGTAAGAGGAAGCAACTCTTTCATGTGAATCATCTCGGCTTTTTTTGCTCCCATCGCCTTAGCGGCTTTTTTAAGATCCACTTCGCTGTTGCCCGGAACTACACATATAAAATAGCCTTTGTCACAGCGCAAAACAAGGGTTTTGAAGACACGATTGATATCCTCGCCTAACGACTCGGCCACATGTCGAGCATCGAGGTTTTCCGGGTCAACGACATAAGGCACAAGAGTGTAATCTATTCCTGCGCGGTCAAGAAGACGTGCGGCATTAGTTTTATTTATTGCTTCTTTTGCCATGACGCAGTCTCTCAAAATGCGTTTTTTTCACCTTGAACTGCGTTCATTACAGTTCTGACCACTATCTTGATATCCAATGGGAATGACCAGTTTTCAATATACCAAACATCGTACTCGACACGCTTTTCCATTTTCCATAACTGGTCGGTGATTCCTCTATAGCCGTTCACCTGAGCCCATCCTGTAATACCAGGTTTCACTACATGTCTAACCATATACTTGTCTATCAACCTTGTATAGTCTTCAGTATGTTTGAGCATGTGTGGTCTGGGGCCTACAACAGACATGTCTCCCTTCCATACGTTGAAAAATTGTGGAAGTTCGTCTATACTTGTACGGCGTAAAAAATCACCGACTTTGGTTTTGCGCGGGTCATGAGCTGTAGCCTGCGCCTTATCAGCATCGGCGTTGACTCGCATGGTGCGAAATTTATAGCATTTGAACGACTTACCCTTATAGCCCGTCCTCTCCTGCACAAAAAAAATCGGACCGGGTGACGACAGTTTTATAGCTATAGCTACAGGTATAAGGACGAGTGGAGAAACGAGCAGAACCAAAGACGAAAACGCAATATCAAAAGCTCTTTTAAGTCCACGATTCAAAGTGAGTGACAAAGGATTACGTATCAAGGTCATCACCGGGATAGCTCCTATACGTTGCAATTCGAAGGCACTGTTCACGTACTGCGAAATCTGCGGGACATAATAGAACTGCAACATATTCTCCTGCGCGATGTTGACGACTCTCTGCATATGCTGAGCGGTATTACCTACGTTAGCAAAAAATATCTCGTCGATACGGTTTTCTTTGGCATAAGTCTCCAAATCGTCCATTGTACCGATGTATTTGCCTTTAAAGTCAGCCGGTTTTTCTTCGTCGAAATGTCCCACAATGTTATATCCGAAACCGTCATCTCGCAAAAGTGCCTCAGTCAATCGTTGAGACGAAATGTTGGTACCCACGACAGCGACTCGTGTGCGGTATTTGCCTTTGCGACGCATTTGTTTGACCCACATCCTACAAGCAAGGTTGGTCAGCGGGAACATTACGCACAGAATACTATAAAACAATACGTAGAACGTTATGGAATAGTCAGTATGTATGAAAGCTGCCAACGACATGAATGTCAGTGCGTGGACACCCAGCGTCTTAAACGAATTGCTCAGTACTTTATCTATGGAAATTGAACGCTGTACTATCGTGCGGTGTCTTATAAAGATACAGGCCGGGACATACGCTATTGTTGCCAACAGCAAAGCGAGGCGCACCTGATAGTCAAAGATCTCCCTACCGAAATACGTCATGAGCATAACAATGGCAAGCCAGATTATTATCAAATCTGCCAACCACAAAAGCCACGGGCTTAAATCATTACGACGGTTTGACCGGGATATTTCTGTCATGACGCACTTACCTAAGTTGTGAAAGGACTTTGGCTCGAACGAGGAGATAACACTGCAAACTGTTTCCTAAACAATCACAGTTTCGACTCAAGTTGTTTGATTTGTCCTTCGAGCGTAGAGATATCTTCCTTGAGGCGTTCTATTTTCTTCTCAAAGTCCTTGACCAACGAATTTCCGGATTTGGATTTGGCATTCAGGAAACCAAGGTTGTTCTCATAAGTACGCAGTTCGGCACGACGCGTTTCAAGTATACGCAGCATTCTGTCACGTTCGCGCGCAATCTTGTTATCATCGCCTTCCATTGCGGCAAGATTGTCTTCAAATCGGTTTTGACGTTCACGCATATCGCGAAGATCGAATTTTTTACGCACTTCGTCAATACGGTTTTTAAAGGCTTCGTAAACTTTGTCTTTCTCACGGAAAGGAACATGACCGATACTCTTCCAACGTTCGCGCAAATCATTAATCAGAGCGGAGGCTTCGTGTTTGGGAGTTTCATCTGTTATGTTGTCCAATTCTTTAATAAGATCGCGTTTAGCCTGAAGATTGGCGTGTTCGGTAAGACGTGATGACGAAGTTTCTTTTTTCTTGTTTTCAAAAAATGTGTCACAAGCTGTTTGGAATCTTTTCCATATTGCGTCGCTATGTTTTTTTGCAACAGTGCCTATAGTCTTCCACTCTTTCTGGAGAGCCACTAAAGTTTCAGTGGTGTTTTTCCAATCTGTCGAATCCATAAGCGCTTCGGCTTTTTCGACCAAAGCGGTTTTTTTTGCGAGATTCTCAGCCAGTTGATCTTTGATGCCTTTGTAGTAAGCAGCTTTTAATGCGAAGAAAGTATCGCATGTGGCTCTAAAACGATTGAACAATGCGTTGTTCATTTTTCTCGAGGCGAATCCAAGCTTTCTCCAGTCCTCCTGAGCGGTAATAATCTGTGTTGTCATTTCGTCCCAGGCTGCGAATGTGTTAAGCGAACTGAAATCGAGTGCTTCCACACGTTCACATATTTCTGTTTTAGCTTTTTCGTTTTCGAGTTCCTTAGCTTTGCGTTCTTCAAAGAACACCTGGTAGCGTTTGTTTATTTCGGTTGAAGCCTCTTTAAAGCGGTTCCAAATTTCATCGCGGAGCTCCTTGGCAACCGGGCCTATTTCACGCCACGACAGGTGTAAATCCTGGAGACGCTTGAAAGCCGAAACAACATCCTCGTGTTTGGCAAGTTCCACGGCTTCTTTAACAATCTCCTCCTTCTGTTCGAGATTCTTTTTAAAATCGTAATCTCGCAGCTCTTTATTAATCTTCAGATTGTCACTGTAACGCTCACGAGCATCTTGATATTCTTTCCAAATAGCAGTTTCGTCTGTGGGAGGAACATCGCCGATAGCGTTGAACTTGTCTTGAAGTTCGCGATAGGTAGGAAATGTCTTGTTGACATTATCTGTATCTTCTGCCAAAGTGAGGATTTCCGCTATGATTTTTTTCTTTTCAGCAAGATTTTTTTCCTTTTGCGCGTTTTGTTCAGCAATAAAAGCTGCTTTTTTATCCTTGATGGTGTTTAGAATCTCTTTAAACTGTGCTTCCAATGGATTTTCTGCAGGAGTGAAATCCTCCGCGTTACCGCCGTCAGCGACAAACTGTTCGAGGGCTTTATCATTATCTTTTTTCTCAAGAGCCAGGAAATGCTGGCGCAAACGGGACACCTCGACTCTTTCTATTTCTGAAGGGTCTCGATCTGCCAACTGACGGGCAGCTTCGATAATCTCTTCATAGCTTTTGAATTCAGGTTGCAAAGCGTCTGTTATAACCGCCTCTTGTTCTACCTCAGCTACAGAGTCAGCGAAGGCTTCGGCATTTTCAGTCAGGATTTCTTCTGCTTTTTCAGCTTGTTCGTTTTGTTTCATTTCAGCCGAAACAGTGTTGTCGGCACTTTGAGAGGATTGCGCTACGTTAGGTTCCATAGCAGGATCGTTCAGTTCCATCATAGGATAATTTTAGGGTTAAGCACTTCCCTGAAGCCAGGGCATAAATCTTTTAACGCCCAAATTTACAAAAAAAATTGGAATCAAGGATATTATCAATTATGATTATCCGGAATTTTCTCAAATTACAATTGTACGTAACTGTATTATAGCTCAATATGATGAATAATTACCTAAAATATTGAGATATCAACTGGGTTTAGATATAGATGGGATAATACCAACCAAAAAGACAAAATAACGCATCGATTTTAACCGATTAATATGGCCATACTTGAGTTAAATTTATGTATAAAAAAAGAGGGTACATCCTATTGTTTAATAATGATGTACCCTCGCAAAAGATTTAGATAGCTTTATAATGCTTTATTCTCTGACACAGCGCACTGATAAACCTTGAGAACGGCGATCCTTACCTGTTTTGAAAGTTCGTTTGCCGTTGACAATCATCATATATTGGCCGTAAATAGTTGGATATTCCTCGAGGTTGGATGATTCTGTGCCTTTTGTTCCGAACCAAAGTCCACAGTAAGGATTACCGTTTGCGGGGAAATCGAGAGAACCCGAAGCATAAACGCGTGTACCGGTAGCAGGGAACCATTGGCCGTTTTGTTCAGCGCCCTCATTAACAGAATCCCATGTCATGTCGGCGTAAGTGAGCCAATCGTAAGGGGTGGCACCTTGTAGGTCGCTGACGGGAACTTTGTAACCAACCGGAGACGGGTCATAGATAGATTTCTTCATGCTGACTCCACCCCAGTAATCGTCATTCGATTCTTTAACCCAGTCGCCGTTAAGCCAATCGTCACGTACAATTGGATAACCGTATTCGTCCAATTCGTCAGTAGTTACAGATAGGTTGACATAAAATGCCATCGGGTTCTCAATAGACAGAGCTAATGTGCCATGAGAGTCAGCGAATGAGTTGAATTTGGGCAATACATTTCCTTCTCCATCATAAAGTGTAGGTTCGCCGTCGACTTCATAGGTATAATCTTCATTCATGATAGTTTTTGTAGCTGCGCCGGGGAACGGATCTTTACGCCCCCACTGGTAAAACAGTCCATGCGAGTCCATGCCTTCGCGGTCGGTCGAAAGAGCACCCAGGTTACGATCCATAAATGTCCATGTCGTACCGTTAGCATTGGCCGGAGTTGTGTATTCGTTGGTGGGATCGTAGTTAATGATCCAAAGGTGCCAGCTCCACAGGATTTTGCCGTTGGCATCTTTTGCGGCAACAAGTGCGTTACCTTCTTTAGCGGCCACGGTGGCTTCAATTTGTTTTACCGACGGATAGTATTTCACGTCAGCAACCAAGTCGGGAGCCGTCTGCCAGAGTATCGTGGCTTGGGTAGGAGCGCCTATTTCTTCGGTAGTGGAATTACCTTTGTATTGAGCGTTAAAAACGACCTTAGTTCCAGGAGTTACTATATAGCAATTCGCTGTACCTTCGGAGGACAGATTAACAGCGTTTGGGTCGGGTGTTTCGCCTGAAGGGATATCGGCGACATCTACGTCATTGACTTCGATGTAATCGACATCTTCAACAGCAAATTGTTGAACAACTTCACCGTTTTTGAAAATTTGAACCATTTTCTTTGATTCTGCAAAAGCAAATAGCGAGACACATGCAAGTGCCACCGATAATATTATGTTTTTCTTTTTCATGATTGTTCTATTTGATTATGAATTTAGTTACATAGCTTTTTGCCCCATTTGTTGCGACGGCCACATACATACCGGGGGTTAATTGTTGCACACTGACTGATTGACCACCCTTTAATGAAGTTGTGGCTACAAGTGTTCCGCTCGTTGTAAATATGCCCGTCTTGTAAACTGATGACGATTCAGAAGTCAGACATAAAGCATGTGAATCAGCGACATACCTTAATACCGTGGAACTTTCGTTTTGCGCCGTAATTTTCTGGACACCGTCAGTCAGACTGCTTGATTTAAATTCAAGACGATTGAACAATGAATAAGGCAATTCGGTATCTTCATACTCTGTATTATCGGGGGCATGAACAATAAAACTGTCTTCACCAACATAGACGCGTTTAAAAATCTCCATATCAAACAACGATGGAGACATCGACTCACCGGTAAACACCAGACACGGTACTTCGTCTGCGCCTTGTGCGTTCATAGCGCAGAGGAGTATCGACAGTGGTAAAAACCTCTTAATAATTAATGGAATTTTTAATCTCATAATTGAAACTGGTTAATAATGATTGAGAAAAATTATATCCGGTCTTTTTCAAGTTAAAAGGACATGAATTTTTATTTTCTACAAATATAAGGAATAAAACCACCAAATCACACAAAGTGATTAAAAATTTATCAAAACGTAATCAAAATGCAACAATAAATCTCAATATACAAACTGCATGATTTTGAAATCAGGAGCCGAAATGAGGTGCTGTTTCTTTATCTTATCAAGTACAAGGAAGCGAGTGTTAAATTAGCACTTTAAATGCGGCTTTCTTTTTTTGCCATCTAAAAAAATAATATTATTTTTGCCACAAGTAAGACAGGAAGCTACTGACTAGTCTTTATTATAACAAACTTATCCCTGATTTATATAACTCAAAAAACTGAGACAATGGAGATGGAAATTGATTGGTCGAATCTTGGGTTTGGCTATTACCCAACAGATTATAATGTACGTTGCGAATTCAAAGACGGCAAATGGGGGCCGGTTACAGTCACCGATGATGTTACAATCAACATACACATGGCGGCGACATGTCTCCATTATGGTCAGGAAGCCTTCGAAGGTCTTAAGGCCTTTCGTGGCGAAGACGGCAAGATACGTATTTTCCGAATGGACGAAAACGCAAAACGTTTTATTAGTTCGGCCGAAGGGATAAAAATGCAACCCCTTCCCGAAGAACTCTTTAAGGAAATGGTGGTAAAACTCATAAAAGCCAACGAACGTTTCGTACCACCTTATGGAAGCGGAGCGGCTTTATACATTCGACCCCTCGAGATAGGCATTTCGCCTCAGGTTGGCGTACGTCCGGCACGTGAATACATGGTTGTGATGTTCTGCTGTCCTGTCGGCCCGTATTTCAAATCAGGTTTCCGTCCGGGTCGCATGTGCATAATGCGCGAATATGACCGTGTTGCCCCCAAGGGCACAGGCCGTTTCAAGATAGGTGCAAACTACGCCACTTCTCTGTATGCTGGCGAACTCGCTTTATCTAAAGGATACAACGCGGTGCTCTATCTTGACCCGAAGGACAAAAAATATCTTGACGAGTGTGGACCCGCAAACTTTTTCGCTATCAAGGATGGTAAATACATCACTCCGGCCAGCGACTCTATTTTGCCTTCGATAACCAACAAATCACTTCAACAACTTGCAGAAGACTTAGGACTGGTTGTAGAGAAACGTCGCATCGCTGTAGAGGAACTAACCACTGTTGACGAAGCTGCCGCTTGCGGTACCGCAGCTGTGGCGACTCCGATAGCCGAGATTGACGATTTGGACAACAACACCACATATGTCATAGCCAAAGACGGCAAACCGGGCAAATATACAACGCTATTGTATAACACACTCCAGGACATACAAATGGGACGCCGTCCGGACATACATGGCTGGACAACTATTGTTGAATAAGACCAGAGACGTTGTTTCAACAAATAATCGACAGATATTACAGCGAAAACGGCAACAGGTTTGCGCGTGACATTTTAATTGGTCACTCGCGTGCTGTTGCCGATTTTGCTTTATATATAAACCAGGCCAGACATTTGGGTCTGGCTGATGCCGATGTGGAAGAGGCAGCCATGCTTCACGACATAGGCATTATACTCACAAACGCTCCTGGCATTGGGTGCAATGGATTGTTCCCTTATATAAGGCACGGCGTATTGGGGGCTGATATATTGCGACAAGCGGGAGCTCCGCAGGAAATTTGTAATGTAGCCGAACGGCATACGGGGGTAGGACTCACTATCGAAGATATTAAAAATCAGCATCTCGATCTCCCGACTGACAGGATTCTTGTCCCTCAGTCCCTTTTGGAAAAACTCATTTGCTATGCCGACAAGTTCTTCTCAAAACGTCCGGGTGAGCTCGAAAAACAAAAATCCTTAGATAAAGTTATTGCCGAAATCAGACGTTTCGGCAATGACAATGTGACACGTTTTATGGAGTTGCAACGTTTATTCGGTGAGTAATTCGCAGATAAATGTCATTCTTCCCATTTTTATTTTGTCTCCGGGAAGAAAGACATAATCATATTCCGGGTTGAGTGAAGCACCGTTAAGAATTGTTCCATTTGCTGAATTCTCGTCGTGGATTGTCAGTTTTAATTTACCATCTACTTGTTGCACATTAATTGTAGCATGTAAGCGACTCAAATGACATTTCTCATCGGTAAACGTCCATTCGGCCTTCGGGTCTTCAGCCGTTCGTCCAATACTGTTCTCACCGTCATGTAATGTTACTTTTTCACCGTTGTCAGTGCAGATAAGCACGATTTGAGGTAACGAATGTGCTGATGTTGTCACGTTATCGGCGTGGGGATTGTCAGGAACTTCAGTGTGAGTAGGAGTAACGTTGGGCTTTTGTGTTTCTGTACCCTCAGCCGTGGGAGCGGCTTCGGCGGAAGTGGCAGGTTTACTTGTATCGACGTTCTCCGACACAGGTATGTAATTTTTGACTTTTTCTGTAAACGCACACTTTGGGCATGTTATCGTTTTTTCGCCATAATTTGCAACCGGCTTAAACGACAGCTTCACTCCGCACTGCGGGCACTTTACGACTATATTCCCGTTGACGTTCTCCATTGTTTATTTTACTTCCCAGGTATCACCGGCCAATATCATATCACGCAGCGTGTCGAATCCTTTCTTGGCTCTGACCTGATCAACCTGCTCGCTTACTCCCGTTTCGTAAGTAGGCGCATCCACGTCGCGAATGACACCGAGAGCCACGGGGAGTTTCTCGCCGTCCATCATGGCAAGTTGCTGGTGAAGGAAATTAGACTTTGTGTGAGCGTCATGCACAAGCACATCCTCAAGTGTATAACCGTTCTCGCCTATGGTGACAGCCTTTAGACCAAAGCCGTCCTGCACAATGCCTCGGTTCATCTCCTTGCCAAAGAGCATTTTCTCACCATGACGCAAGTGGATGGTTTTGTCTGCGCGTACTTCTTTGTCGGTTATGGGATTATGAATTCCATGGTTGAAAATAACGCAATTCTGGAGGATTTCGACTACCGATGCTCCTTTGTGAAGAGCAGCCTGAGCCATCACCTCGCGGCTTATATTGAGTTCGACATCGATGCTACGCGCAAAGAAATTGCCTCGAGCTCCAAATACCAGTTCTGCGGGGATGAATGGGTCTTCGACTGTTCCGTATGGCGATGATTTCGAAACGAAGCCACGGGCGCTGGTAGGTGAATACTGGCCTTTTGTCAAACCATATATGCGATTGTTGAAAAGCAACATATTGATATCAACGTTACGGCGAACTGCATGTATAAAATGGTTACCACCGATAGCGAGCCCGTCGCCATCACCTGATATCTGCCATACAGTAAGAGAGGGGTTTGCGACTTTAAGACCTGTGGCAATAGCTGCAGCGCGTCCATGTATGGTATGAAAACCGTATGTGTTCATATAGTAAGGTAGACGCGAGCTACAACCGATACCGGAGATAACAGCGGTCATGTGTGGTGCCACTCCTACATCGGCCATTGCTTTATGCAGGGTGTTCAGAATGGCATGGTCGCCACAGCCGGGACACCAACGCACCGACTGGTCACTTTTGAAATCAGTAGGATTATATTTAATTTCTTCCATTATTAATCGTCTTTATGCGTTAGTTATAATGTGTTTTACTTTGGAAACAACTTCGGCTACGCTGAAAGGCTGTCCTTGTATCTTATTTATGCGGTCGATATGAACTTCGGGATATTTGCTTTGCAGATAATCGGCAAACATGCCTGTGTTGAGTTCGGCTACAATCACACGTTTGTATCGACGGAGCACTTCGCCTGTATTTGCGGGGAGAGGATTGATATAACGGAAGTGTGCGAAAGCAACTTCGGTGCCCGACTGACAAAGCTCCTGAGCGGCGGTGAAGAGATGACCGAAAGTACCTCCCCACCCCAGAAGCAATGTGTCCGCTCCGACATTGCATTCAACTTCGAGGGATGGTATATCGTTAGCTATACGCGCAATCTTTTCACGGCGTATATTTACCATTTTTTCATGGTTGACAGGGTCGGTGGAGATGGCGCTTGTTACAGCATCCTTTTCAAGCCCTCCCAAACGATGTTGCAAACCCTCGGTGCCGGGAATAGCCCAGTAGCGAACCAAGTCCGCTTCATCGCGCACATAGGGTTTCCAACCATCTTTTATATTATCGGGAACAAACTTGGGCTTAATTTCGGGGAATTCATCGGCTTCGGGAACACGCCATGCGCTCGATCCGTTTCCAATAAAGGCATCGCTAAGCAAAATCACCGGAGTCATGTGTTCGATGGCTATTCGACAAGCCTCGAAAGCCATCGTAAAACAATCGGTTGGAGAAGAGGCAGCAACTACAGCCAAGGGCGATTCACCATTTCGACCATACAAAGCTTGCATAAGGTCTGTTTGTTCGGTCTTAGTGGGCAGTCCGGTCGAAGGGCCTCCACGTTGAACGTCTATAACAACTAACGGCAATTCTGCGATGACGGCAAGTCCCAGTCCCTCGCTCTTAAGAGCAAGACCCGGTCCTGAAGTCGATGTTACGGCAAGATTGCCGGCATAGGAAGCCCCGATTGCCGAGCATATACCGGCAATCTCATCTTCCATCTGTATGGCTTTCACCCCAAGATCTTTTCTTTTTGCTAACTCATGTAAAATGTCGGTGGCCGGAGTGATAGGATAAGAGCCGAGGAAAAGTGGACGCCCGGACTTTTCCGACGCCATGATAAGACCCCATGCTGTCGCGGTATTACCGTTGATATCGGTATATACTCCTTTTCTGGGATCTGATGTCTCTATTCGATAAGTGGAAACCGACGCATGTATGTTGTGTCCGTAGTCGAATCCGGCATTTAACACCTTGATGTTGGCTTCGGCCACGGCAGGTTTCTTTGCAAATTTCTTTTCAATGTGCTTGACAGCCGCTTCCAACGGGCGGTCAAAAAGCCAGCAGACAAGACCCAGTGCAAATATATTGCGACATTTCAATATGGACTTGTTATCCATGCCACTTTCGGCAAGAGCCGCTTTTGTCATCGAAGTCACCGGGACATCGAGAACTTGTGATGTGATTCCAAGTTCTTTTATGGCATCATCGGTTTCAAACAAAGCCTTTTTTAAATCGGCTTCCTTGAACGAATCTATATCTATAATAACTACACCACCAGCTTTAAGAAACTTAATGTTCTGTTTCAAAGCGGCAGGATTCATCGCCACGAGTACATCGCATTGGTCACCGGGTGTGTGAACCCCTTTACCCACACTGACCTGAAAACCTGAGACACCACTAAGCGAACCTTGAGGGGCGCGGATTTCAGCCGGATAATCAGGAAATGTAGACACCATGTTGCCTACACCTGCCGATACATTTGTAAAAATATTTCCAACAAGTTGCATACCGTCGCCGGAGTCGCCCGAAAAACGTATCACAACTTTGTCAAGAACTTTTACATCGGTTTTTTCTAACATTGTCGTTTGAATTAGGTATAAGATTAGATTTTTGATTCAATAATCATAAACATGCCAAAACGCCCGAAAAACATCCGGGGAGAGTCAACTGTCATGTTTATCAGAAACAGGTTAACTGAAAAACATTGCAAAATTAATGTAATTTTTTCTACTTTAAAACCCTTTGCGCGCTTTTTTAAGCCCACACAATAATTTTTTGACCTTACCTAAGATACAAAAAAGATTATTCGGCAGCAATTGCCGCTTTTTTCAGAAAATTAAAAGGCGTGATAAGCGTCAGCGCTTGCTCTAAAAATTTCATCGGCTTATAATAGAAATGAGAACGCAGATATTCAATTTAATGACAGGTTCGACTCTAAATTTGTTCCACGTCTGTCGAAGCTATCCAGGCGTGTGTATTGCTGTTAAGAGCCACATTATACCACATGGGAGCAACCGGATCTGTAGGCGTAGCCAACGAATCTATAATCTCGACTTTAGAGCCTTCGGGAATCGAAACAGTCTTTTCATCCTTGTTTTTTGATGTTCCGGGATTGGATGTCAAATGCGCGTTCTGGGTAATGACGACTGCCACATCATGACGGTTTACAGCTGCGGCAGTCTGCCAAGCTATTACAAACGCATAAACAAAAAGAACCATCATGACGATACCTCCAAAAAAACCGGTTTTGCGCCAAACAGCTCCCGAGCCGAAGAAATACAACGACACGAATCCTAAAACCAGCAGAAACAAAACTAAGGCTATGCACGACCACGTGTTTGCCGAGGCCTGTGCCACTACATCATTATGGATATTGGTCAGAAACGAACTGTTATCTTGGGGGAGTCCTTTCAAACGACTGTTAACAAATTCGAGGTTAGCGCGCGCGTCTTCATGCGAAGGGTCAAGACGTAGAGCACGTTCATAGGCGACAATTGCTTGACCGACATTCCCGATGCGATAATGAGTATTGCCTATATTGTAATAAAGAGAGGACGAAGCTCCATCGGTGTCAAGGATCTTATTGTAAAGCGACAGAGCAGTTCTGTAATTCCTTGCATTATAGGCAGAATCCGCCATGTGGAGAATTTCGTTGTTTTGAGCCGAGGCTGTCCAACCTATCAAAAAATAGATTAAGGCCACTAATATGTATTTCAAAGCTTTTTTCATATCAGGCTGTCGGTTATTAAATTGAAAATATGATACAAGAGCTGGCATCAGCTTGAATAACGTGATTTATGAGAAGTAGTATCACTATCCACAGACGTTTTCTTTATCTTGTTTAGTGTATCGATTATTTCGGAAGCCTGTGAATACAGCGAGGACATCTCCGTGTCAGAATGGAAAGGTGTAAAACGCGCCATTTCACAATCATCAAGCAAGGTTATTGTCTTTATAACCAGATCATGGTCTGCGCCTGCATTTGCGAGGGCATCACTGACATTGTCACGCGTAAGAGTGGAAGCAGGCATTTTCAGTTTATCGCTGATGAATCCCCATAAGGCAGAGGCTATTGCCGAATAGAATGCTTCGCTGTTACGTTCATTCATTGCTTTGCGAGCATTTTGCAATCTCTTGGTCGCTACACTACGTGCTTTCTTTATTTTACGCCCTTGGACATCGGCCGAAGCTTTAATTTGACGTCGATATATAATCAGAGCGAGAATGAAAATCGCTAAAGCGACTATGTAAGCCGGGATATACCATCCTTTATAAAACATCCGTGAGGGAGACATGGACAATTCGTTTTTATCGACAGGTTGAATGTGTCTGATGTCCCTTATTTTATTAACATCGACAGACACGTTACTTGATGTAGAGGTACCTGTTGCAATCCCGCGCCCAACATTACGGTCGTATTCCGGAAGAGTGACTGTCACATATTTGCCTGTCGAGGGATTGAAATAAGTAAAATCCCAAGCATTGATTTGTAGTACACCGACTTCTTGAGGAACAATGGTATAGGTAGCCGTATAAGTTCCTTGCATATTGGAACCGTTAAAGCGGGCATCAGTTTCGCCGGTGGGAGTATATTCCTCGACTGTAGACGGGAAATTGATATACGGTTCGCCGAGATGCGTCAGATTACCGATACCTTTAATAGTCAGCACATATTTCGCAGCTTCGTTCGTGCGTAATTGCTCCGGCGTCAAAGACGATGAGACTTCGAAATCTCCCACTGCGCCGTTGAATGAAGGTGGTATGGGTATAGGCAAAGGCTTAACATTGACAGTCAGAGAATTGGATTTGGTTGTAATATTATGCTCGTTGTAGATTGGAGTCGAATAAAAACCATAGGAAATATAATCCACAGTGCGAAGACCAACATCGTAAGTTCCGGAATTTATCGTAAGTCTACCTGCTCTTTGGGGATAAAGCAGACATTTTTTTAGCACAATGGAATAGTAGTTTTGTCCGTTGTAGTGTTCCTGTTGCGGTTGCTGACCGGAAACATCTATCTCTTCAGAAAGAAAACCCTCAAATTGAGGCATCACAACCGGTTGGAACTTGGTAATGTCGTGCTTACTATACAGCTTGATGGTTGCTATAACAGCCTCTTTCTCATAAATGCTTGATTTGGAAAGGCTAACAACAACAAGAAAATCATTAGGATTTAGTTTTGAAGAAGATTGAGAAGACTGTTGCGGTTGACTTGGACGTTGTGACGGACGTGATGGAGAGCCTCCACCCATCAACTCGTTCATCAACTCTTCCATCTCATCGATGGCCGAACCATAGCCATAGCCTTGATATCCCCTTCGTTGAGGAGCCTGATCGGGGGGCAAGATAGTGATGGTGCGCTGTTGAGTCTGAAGAGTCTTTCCATCCACATTTACCTTAATAGGTGGTATAGTGACAGTACCTGCTTTTTCAGCTTGATATGTAAAGGCATAATTTACGCCTGTTGATGCGGATTGCTGGCCATTCACTATATGGATACTCTGCATGGTGGTACGACCCGGCTCACCAAGCAAAGTACAGCCGGGCAAGTTCGGCGCATCGCTTTTAGTTAGACGCGTATCACCGTCATTAATTACTACCGTTACCGTAAACCGTTGTCCTTGTACAACTTGTGAGTTTACCTGCAAACTGACGCTCTGCGCTATAGATGACAGTGCCGTTATTGTCAACACAAACAAAGTGATAACTAATATTTTCAGTTGTCGAGTCATAAACCTGTGTAGTAATATAAAGTGATGAGTTAAAATAGGTATTACCAGGGTTTGTCAGTCTGGGAACGCGTCTGTACAGGTTGAACCTGACGTTTTCGGGTCTGCGCCTCTCGTTTTTCCAATGCATTCAAGGCATCCGCTTGAGCTTGCTGCTGTTGTTGTTGTTGTTGCTGTTGTTGCTGTTGCTGCTGGTCTTGCTGGTCTTGATTCTGATCCTGATTTTGGTCTTGGTCTTGGCCGCCTCCACCTCCGTCTTCTTCTGGCGGCAGTTTTAACTGCGTTATACGCAAATTCTGGGTAACACGCAAATCTCCCGGCTTGCGTCTGAGCAATTCTTGATAACCCACAATGGCCTGTTTGTACATTTTTGTGGACTGTTGGCTCAATTGTTGCGCCATGCCTTGATCTTGTTCAGTTTCAGACTGGCTTTTCAGTTCGTCACCGGTATAAACATAAGCGTTGGACATTGTATAAATGGCGTTCTCGGCTACATCGGGATCTGTTGCATGGTCAGCCAGTTCGACAAGATATTGTTGCGCGGTCTGGAATGCGGTGCTATCCACATTAGGCGAAGACAATGTTGCAAGAGCGGTATTGAATTTGGCTCTTTCACTTGCCGGATTCGCTTCTAAAGCTTTGTTATATTCTTCAATCGCCTTATCAAAGTTACGCTTATGGTAAGCCTGATTACCGCGCTTGATAGCATTGCGCTCAGGTTTGTTAGATTGCCTCTGCTCGGAACAAGATGTGAATGCCAACAAAGCGACAAACAACATCAAAAAGGCTTGAAGAGCTAAACGCAATTTCATGAATTTCATCGGAAACTTCATTATATCTTTTTTAACAGTCAGATATGTTATTACTTCTTAACTTTCGTGGTTCGGGATGTTCTGGTAAAGAAATTGACACCTTTGAGCCATGCGGTCTTGCGCTCGACAACGATGACATCAAGCAAAAGGAAAATAAGCGCTATCCATGCAAACAAAGGGAACTGTTCGGCACTCATTTTATATGTAACCTGCTCGAACTCCGATTTCTTAAGCTTATCAAGCGATTCAGTAAGTGTCTGCAAGGCATTCGGGTCTGCGGCATTTACATATACCCCGTTACCGGCCTGAGCAATTTCAGAAGCTGCTTCGGCATTTAGGCTGGTAATCACTTCATTACCTTCTATATCTTTGAGGTAACGACCTGTGCCGATTGGTATTTTACCTCCCAGTTCAGTTCCTACCCCGATGACATCAATCTGTATGCCCTGGTCTGCTGCCTGTTTTGCATATTGAACGGCATCGCCTTCGTGATCTTCGGCATCAGTAAGCAGGACTATGGCGCGATGCACTCCCACGTTATCTTCGTTTGCTTGCGATTTCGGATTTTCCAGACGATCGCGCAACCCGGGAAAAGTCAGCATAGACATCTCGATGGCTTGACTTATCGATGTTCCCTGATTGGACATAATGGCCGGCGTAAGCTCATTTTGAAGAACCAACTGAATAATACGATGATCGGATGTCAACGGCATTTGCAGACGTGCATTTTCCGCAAACACCACAAGCCCTATTTTATCGTTACCCAATTCTCCTACAAGTTTTTCGAGGAGCATACGCGAACGTTGAAGACGTGACATACTACCCGGGTCGTCGGTCGATGCGGCAAGCATTGAACGCGAAACGTCGAATGCTATCACTATCTCGGACGATTCTGATGACACAACTTCTTCTTTTTCTCCGTACCGAGGTCTTGCCACAGCAACTATGATGGCTGCCAAAGCTATGAGACGAAGTGTCAGTTTCAGAGCCGGTTTATATTTTGAGACATCCGGCATTAAGGCAGATATTACGGAGGGGCGCCCGAATTTTTTGAGTTTACGTTTCATCGAAGTACGGCTCAAAAGGAACAATACATAAACGACGAGCAAGGTAAACAGAAAAAACAAATAATATGGATGTGCAAAGTCTAACATCTTTGTTATTTTCGTTCTTTATTTTAGTGTTTATAAAGAAGAACCAATTCTACCGAAACTTCCATTTCAACGTGGGCCTGAACGGAAGACGGTATATCTCAGAATCAGCTCCAACAAAAAGAAACCAAGAGCAAGCCACGGCCAGATGCCGGGGGCATCTTCGGCATGCGAGAAATATTCAACATTCATCTCTGTCTTTTCGAGCTGGTCAATCTCTGCAAAAATGTCTGCGAGTACTCGGTCGTCGGTTGCTCGGAAATATTTGGCATGTGTTTCTTTTGCTATGTCTTTCAGTATATCCTCGTCTATGACTACTTCCATCTGCTGGTAAACTTTATGACCGAATTGATCGTAAGCCGGGAAATCAGCTTTGCCACGTTTACCTATGCCAATGGTGTAGACCTTGATGTTTTTTTCTTTAGCAAGGAGTCCCGCATCACGAGGGGTAAGCAGTCCGGTATTGTTGACTCCGTCGGTAAGCATTATTATGCTTTTACTCTTGGCGACACCGTTGGACATAGCATTGATGGCAGTTCCAATACCGTCGCCGATTGCAGTACCATCCTCGAGCATCCCTGTAGCCACCGACTCAATATAATTTGTAACAGCTTCGTGATCCGTTGTCAAAGGCAATGCAGTCATGCTTTCTCCGGCAAAAACCACCAGACCGATGTTGTCATCGGGGCGACCATTCACAAATTTTGTAGCCACACGTTTGGCGGCCTCCAATCGGTCCGGCGTAAAGTCACGCGCCAACATGGACGTTGATACATCGAGAGCCAGTACGATATCGGTGCCCTCGGTAGTGGACACCGAACGGGCGTTCCGTTCATCTTCGGGCAATAAAGGACGTGCAAGCATTACAATTATACATCCTATAGTCGCCAATCGCAAAGCAAAGAGCAAGTGACGCATGCGTGTACGCATGGAGGATTTGACATCTTTAAAAGGTGTCAGGGTCGACAGACCCAACGTGGGATTGTCATCGCGCTGTTTATATATATACCATACAATGAGTGGTATAAAGACAAGTAACAGCCAAAGATATGACGGGTTTGCGAATTGCATTTTAATGTATAAAATTTTTCTAAACTATATACCGAAAGTGGAAATCAGTAGCGAACTTTACTTATTTTTCTTTACCTTTCAGTTTTTCATTCTCGTTCGTTTCGATAGGACGTGTGTCATGCACGAAATTTTCAACTGCATTGAACGAACGTATGTTTTCGTCGACGGTTGAGTCTTGTTTGGCGAATTTCACAAAGTCAGCAATGGTAAACATTGGTTTTAGTTCATTGACATACTTAGATGTTTCGGGATTTTCACGCATTGCCTCGAGAATCTGAGTGGAAGTCATCTCAAGAGCATAAATCTTGAACCGTCCTCCAAGGTACTGTCGCAAGATATCAGTCAATTCGGTGAAGTAGGCTTTGTTATGGCCCTTTTCATGCAGTCGTTTTTTCTTAAGTTCCTCAAGACGTCTCGTGGCGAGTTCGTATGGAGGAATAACTTTCTTACTTGGCAACAGTGTCTTACCATATTTACGATACAATATGAAGACAGTGACGGCTGCGGCAATCAGTATGAATGCGGCCAACCACCAATACCAATAATCGGTAAACCAGTCAGGCACCCAGTCATACCATTCAGCTTTGACCGACATGGGCGGTCGGAAAGGATTGATATACAGCGAATCGCGCATTTCTTGCGGTATCTCTGGCTCAATCACTTTTAACGCCACAACATTAGAAGTTAATGTGTCTCCGTCAAGAGCGTATTTAAAAGGCGGTATGGTGAAATCGGCGGGTTCAAAGGGCTGAAGAAGTATATTGTAGTTGACTTGAATACGATTGTTACCCAAATCGGCCGAATCGACAGTGACTTGACGAACTTCTATACCTCCCATTGTGGTATAACCTCCTTTATCCTCATCTTTCTTATCTACCGGCAAGAGGATTGTCCCCACATGTCCATTTTTAACTACTTCGACGCGCATCACTGTCCGTTCGCCCATAGTTATGGTAGCGGTATCTATTGACGCTTTCATTATGACAGGAGCAACCGGAGCACTATTAGGGTTCGAATCATTCTGGGCTGAACCATAAAACGATACAACCAAAAATGTCATCAAGGATGTCAGTAATGAATAAAACCGTTTCACTTTCGTATGTACAGATTTCAAAATCATTAAGTGGAATTTTTTAACGCGTACCTCTGTTTTTGAACAGACTCATCAATGCCTTTACATAGTCTTCGTTAGTTGCCACACTCACTATATCAACACGAGCCGCATGCATCGTTTCGGTCATTTGCTGCTGGCGGTCATACCACCAACGGTCATAAGCCTGACGATTTTTCTTTGACCATGTGTCAATCCATGTTTCCTGGCCGGTTTCCAAGTCACGGAATCGGAAAAGGCCAATGTCCGGCATTTGGGTGTCACGACGATCAAAAACCTGAATTGCCATGACATCATGCTTGTTACGGGCTATTTGAAGCGGTTGACGATAATCTCCGTTATCAATGAAATCCGAAATAAGAAATGCCGTGGTACGTTTTTTTGAGGCGTTGGTAAAATACTTGAGCGCCATCGCAATATCAGTACGCGTGCCTTGGGGCTTAAAATCGAGCAGTTCGCGAATAATAAGCAGGATTTGCTTTTTTCCTTTATTTGGCGGGATGTATTTCTCTACCCTGTCAGTAAAGAAAATAGCACCTATCTTGTCATTGTTTGTCGAAGCAGAGAAAGCCAGAGTGGCAGCTATTTCGGCTATCAGTTCTCTTTTCTCGTCACCGACTGCACCAAAAAGTCCGCTGGCTGACAAATCGATTATTAACATCACTGTCAGTTCGCGTTCTTCCTCATAAACTTTAACAAAAGGTTTGTTATGACGCGCTGTGACGTTCCAGTCGATGTCTCGAATATCGTCGCCGTACTGATACTCGCGCACCTCACTGAACATCATGCCGCGTCCCTTAAACGCCGAATGATATTCTCCAGCAAAGATGTTTTGCGACAATCCGCGAGTTTTAATCTCGATTTTTCGGATTTTTTTAAGAAGTTCTTTCGAATCCATAAATCGAAGTTCCAATAATCTTTAAACTTTAGGGAACTTGCACCTTATCGAGAATCTCGGTGATAATTTCGTCTGTACTGATATTATTGGCTTCGGCCTCGTATGTAACACCGATACGATGCCGCAGCACATCGTGGGCAACGGCAATAACATCTTCGGGTACTACGTATCCGCGACCATGAATAAAGGCATAAGCACGAGCGGCGCGAGCCATTGCTATCGATGCACGTGGTGATGCTCCGAAGGCTATAATGCCTGACAAATCGTTCAGCTCAAAATCTGCGGGGAAACGAGTGGCAAAAACGATATCGACAATGTAGCGTTCTATCTTTTCGTCTACATATATCTTTTCGACAACACGCTGCGCATCGATTATATCTTCGGGTTTAAGCAAAGCTTGCACGTCGCTGACTGCTTCCGCTATATTGCGACGAATAATCTCACGTTCTTCCTCGCGCGAAGGATAACCTATCACTACTTTCATCAGGAAACGGTCGACCTGCGCTTCGGGGAGGGGGTAAGTGCCTTCTTGTTCGATAGGATTTTGTGTGGCCAGCACAAGGAAAGGCGAAGGTAAACGGAACGTGTTGTCACCGATAGTAACCTGACGCTCCTGCATTGCTTCGAGTAAAGCAGACTGTACTTTTGCCGGAGCTCGGTTTATTTCATCAGCAAGCACGAAATTGGCAAAAACCGGACCTTTCTTTACCTGGAAGGTTTCGTTCTTAACACTGTATACCATAGTTCCAACAACATCGGCCGGGAGAAGGTCGGGCGTAAACTGAATACGACTATATTTAGCGTCTATCAATTCAGCAAGTGTTCTTATTGCTAATGTTTTTGCCAAGCCCGGAACGCCTTCGAGCAACACATGACCATTTGACAAAAGCGCGATAACCAATGATTCGACCAAGTGTTTTTGTCCGACTATGGTACGATTCATACCAGTGGTTATCGTGTGGATGAAATTACTTTTTGAAGCGATAAGTTCGTTTAACTCTCGCAAATTTACAGTTTCACTCATAGTAGTGTCTTGAATATTCTTTTTCTATTATTTTATTGTCAAATTGATATAATTCTTGCGCTCTTAATGACTATATGTAAAAGCCTGATTGAAAAGGTTTCAGACTTACTGTCAAAAAAGTACACAAAATTACAAAGTAATAAGGCTTCAAGCCGTATTTAAATGTTAATTTTAACTATCAAACCTTTAGCAATAAGAAATTTTGAATATTTTTAAGACCCTTTAACGACACCAGCGAATTTTACTTTTTCTTATACCGCTATTTCCCCTTGATTGGCATCCTTTCATTAGAATTCTTCCAGAGCTGTAAGTCACATCTTAAACGATGAAAACATCATCAAATTAAACGATGAAACCGTAATCACTGCATAATTTGCTTATAAACTTTGTTCCCCACTCTTTTTATTACGAAGGTGCCTTTTTGTGGTTGTTTTATTTCGATTCCTTGACTATTGTAATATCTTGTTTCATTTTCGACGGTGCACATTGCCTCATTGTTATCGAGGTCTTCTACACTTGCTATTTCATCAACCTCTACAGATGTCAAAGTACAGTTTATAGTAGCGTACACAAAAAAATCGACTGAGTGTACGGCTTGTGTCGATGCATTCCATACGTTACCCGTAAAGGTGCCATCGGTTCCCATATAATCCATTTCCACATCCGACACTTTCGCGCCTTCGAACCTGACACAAGATATATGAAGACTGTCGGGCACTTCGATATGCACAACTGACAGATCATAAGCTCGCATCTCGACTATTCGTGTCATATAAGCCCATAGGAAACGTGCCTTCTGACTACCTTGCGCAACACCGTCATCATTTACTGTAAAAGTTACAGGACCGGCCTGGAATGCTACGTTTGAAATATATTCGCCATATCTGTTATTTGCATCAGGAGCTGGGAAAGACGGAGTCAACGACGTAGGGTCAGACCAATCAAAAAAATAAGTGCGGGCTAATAGCTCGGCACTAAACAACAATGTCACAAAGGACACACATAACAGGGTGAATAGTCGTTTCATTCTGTCAAAAAAGTATACTTGTACGCCCGTGGGGAGTCGAACCCCAATCGACGGAACCGGAATCCGTAATTCTATCCATTGAACTACGGGCGCTTCAGTTTTTTGGATAAAGCGATGCAAAAGTAATCAAAAATTTGTAGATTTGCAAAAAGAATCAAAGAACACAAATCATTACGCATGGACGTCAGAATAGAAGACAGCTGGAAAAAAGCGCTTGCCACTGAATGGCAAATGCCGTATTTCGCACAACTTACCTCGTGGGTGCGCTCACGTTATTCCACTAATGTGGTCTATCCTGCACCTAAAGACATATTCGCTGCTTTTGACAACTGTCCTTTTGACAAAGTTCGTGTCGTCATTTTGGGACAAGACCCATACCATGGCCCCGGACAAGCCAACGGCTTGTGTTTTTCGGTCAATGACGGAGTGCCAATGCCACCTTCTTTGGTGAACATACTCAAAGAAGTGGAATCTGACATAGGAACTCCGTTACCACTGTCAGGAAATCTGATACGCTGGGCTAAACAAGGTGTTCTGCTATTAAATTCCACCCTTACTGTTGACGCAGGTAACGCCGCTTCGCATTCAGGCCACGGCTGGGAGACGTTTACAGACGCTGTGATTCGCACTTTGTCTTCCCAACGCAGCGGTTTGGTATTTTTATTATGGGGAAGTTATGCCATACGCAAAGGAGAATTGATTGACCGTACCAAACACTTGGTGCTTACCGCTCCCCACCCTTCTCCATTGTCAGCATATCGCGGTTTTTTCGGCTGTCGACATTTCAGTCAGGCTAATTCCTATCTTACTCAACGCGGGGAGGCGCCGATTGTATGGTAAAATCTCCCTTTACGCTATTATTATTGAGCATCTTCGTTGCTGTTAGGCTGTCAGCGACAATTGACGACACTTCGCAACGTTCCTTTGACGAACGTATACGGTCACTCCAGGTTAAAAGCATAAACGACAATCTTACGGTTGGAACTCCATGTATCATAATGGATACCGGTGACGCAATAAAGATTGATTTTGACATATTGTCTGAAGACCGTGATTATCTGCGCTACGAGGTTATACATTGTAACGCTGACTGGAAACCGTCAACACTCAGCTATCTCGAATATCTGGACGGTTTCAACGAAGGTCAAATTGAATTGTTCGACTTTTCGATGGCAACGACTGTCGACTATGTCCATTATTCGTTAGTTTTGCCCAACGAGGACTTTAGTTTTAAATTATCGGGGAATTATATCGTAAGAATATATGACGAATCGGAACCAGACAATACTCTTGTACTTGCACGATTCACAGTATCTGAGCAAACGGCACCTGTAAGTGCATTCATTACTTCGCGCACTGACTCAGGATATAACTCAAAGTACCAACAACTTGAAATAGCCATTGACTGCGATCGAGCACCGGTTCGTGACCTCTTTAATGATTTAAAGGTTGTAATTACTCAGAATGGTCGTCCTGATGCCATTCACGTGACTAATCATCCAATGCGTGTTACAGGACGAAAAGTAATATATGAGCATTCTCCGGAACTCATATTTGATGCAGGAAATGAATACCGTCGTTTTGAGACTGTATTAAACACTTTGCCGGGGATGAATACGGATTTCATAGAATGGCACGCTCCATACTATCATCATTATCTTGCCGTTGATAAGCCACGTTCGGCAATATCGTATAGCTATGATCAGACGCTTCGCGGAGGATATGTCGTACGCGAATACAACTCGGACAATGGCGATATAGATGCTGATTATGTGGTCGTTCATTTTTCACTGGAGATGCCCGAACTTTTTAATACCGATATCTTTATCGATAGCGATGCTTTCGACAGAGTTCTTGGCCCTGAATCAAGAATGGTATATAACCGTGGGACAGGTCGTTATGAAAAAGCGGCATTATTGAAGCAAGGTTCATATTCCTATCAATATCTCGCCGTGCCATCAGGGAAACTGAACGGTTTAACACAGACTGTCGAAGGTGATAAATATCAAACTGTCAATCAATATACTGTCGATGTTTACACTCGGGTTCCGGGTGAACGATATGACAGGATGATAGGACATGCAATCTTTTTTGTTAACCAGTGATATGGACAACTCGGATAAGGATAAGACCGAAGAAATCATCATGCTCGAAATTCAAAACACACTCATTTCATTAGATCTCGTAGAGCGATTTTTCTGCTGCGATTTAAGCGCCTGTAAAGGTGCATGTTGCATAGAGGGAGACGCCGGGGCTCCTATCACAGAAAGCGAGCGACGACTCATAGAAAAGGAACTGCCTGCAGTCTACGATGAATTAACGCCCGCGGCCAGACGCGAAATAGACGAACACGGCGTTAGTTATATTGATGAAGAAGGAGATTTAGTTACAACTATTGTCAACGGCCGGGATTGTGTTTTTACCTGCTATGATAGAGAGGGTACGTGTTTATGCGCTTTTGAACGTCTTTTCAGACAAGGTAAATGCAGTTTTAAAAAACCGGCTTCTTGTTATCTCTATCCTGTGAGAATAACCGAATATGACTCTTTCACAGCGGTAAATTTACATCGATGGAAGATATGCAAACCTGCCGAAACATTAGGACGCAAATTGGGGCTGAGGGCATATCAATTTCTCAAGGAACCGCTTATTGCACGTTTTGGACAAGAATGGTACGATGAATTGTGTCTTGCTGCTGAAACCTTACTTGAAGAGCAGTCAGACAACAAAAGCCGCTTCGAACAATAATGTTACGATAGTTACTAAATCCGAGGCGATTCGACAGTTATTTCACTTTGCCCTCCGGACATCAATATTGTGTTTATTGAAAACCGGTATTACAGAGTTTAGCCAAGCTCTGGCTGCCGGGCGCCATTGAGCAGGGATGACGCTATCAACGGGACTGCTTTCCGGTAATAAAACCACGCTAAAATTATCTTTCGATGTGACAGGAGGAACAGTGAAATGAGGCATGTATTCCGCTTCCTTTACAGTGGCTACTCCAAGACTGTCGCGGTCAAGTGTGACTTTTACCATCGCACCGCCTCGGGTGTCACGTGTTCTCATATTTGAAATCAAGTTACCCAAAGAATACACTAAAAGTTGTTTTCTTCCAGACTCAGGATGCGAACGCATCTCCATTGGTTGAATGACATGAGGATGACCGCCAATAATCAGATCCACGTCCTGTTGACAAAGAAAGTTCGCAAGTTCTTTTACCTGAGCAGGAGGCAAGAGCACATATTCCACTCCCCAATGAATGGCAACAACAAGAATTTCCGCGCCAAGCTCGCGAGCGTTTGTCACATCGCTCTTGATTAATTCCTTATCAATCATATCCACCACGACGTCATTACGCGGTTGTATTCCATTGGTACCGTAAGTATAGTTTAAGAATCCCACCTTAAATCCATTAATATCTTTGATTAACGGCAATAGCGAATCACGGCTCGTTGCGTTACAATAGGTGCCGATATGATCAACCTCTAACGAATCGAGAAGTGCAATTGTACGACGCAATCCGGCATCACGCCTATCAAGAGTATGATTGTTGGCTGTCAAAAACAAATCGAATCCTGCACTTTTTAATGCTTCGGCGTACGAGACAGGAGCATTGAAGCAGGGATAACCGGTAAAATTGCTGTCTCCCAGAGGTGTCTCCAAGTTAACCACGGCGTAGTCGGCATCACTTATCCATGGAGTTATATTTTCGAAACATCCGGAGTAGTCATATACGCCTTTTTCAACTTTAGCTACATCAATTTGCTTTTGATGTTGCATGGCATCACCGGCAAAGACAAGCGTTGCCGTCTGCGGTGTTGTTGCCGACAGGAACAGCGAAAGAATGGTTTCGAAAAGCATAAGGTATATTATCGCGCAATATGTATTGAATCCACATTGCTGATATTTTACGTTTTAACGACGCATTTTCATCTGCCGGCGCATTTGTTGTGCCTGCGCCATCATTTTGGCAGGATTCTTCGTCATTGCCATACGCATCATTTTGCGCATTTCCTCAAAACGCTTCATCAACTGATTGACTTCCTGTATAGTGGTACCGGAACCGGCGGCGATACGTTTGCGACGGCTGGCATTAATGATATCCGGATTTTGACGTTCGTAAGGTGTCATCGACCCGATGATGGCTTCAATACCTTTAAAGGCATCGTTATCAATCTCAACATCCTTAATAGCTTTGCCAACTCCGGGAATCATTGCTGCGAGATCCTTGATATTGCCCATCTTTTTGATTTTCTTTATCTGATCGCGAAAATCATCGAAGGTAAACTGGTTTTTACGCAATTTTTCTTCAATACGCTGGGCTTCTTTCTCATCAAATTCCTGCTGAGCCCTTTCAACCAACGATACGATATCGCCCATTCCGAGGATACGTCCGGCCATTCGTTCTGGATGAAAGACGTCTATGCCCTCGAGTGTCTCGGAAGTACCTACAAACTTGATAGGCTTAGTAACAACGGTACGTATAGACAGGGCTGCTCCACCACGTGTGTCACCATCCAGTTTGGTAAGCACTACGCCGTCAAAATCCAAACGGTCGTTGAATGCTTTTGCCGTATTGACTGCATCCTGACCCGTCATAGAGTCTACGACAAAGAGTATTTCGGTAGGATTGATAGCTTTCTTGATGGCTTCTATTTCGTCCATCATCGCTTCGTCAACAGCCAAACGGCCGGCTGTATCCACAATAACCAAGTCGTTATGATTAGTTTTTGCGAACTCGATGGCACGTTTTGCTATGCCGACCGGATCTTTCGAGCCTTCTTCTGTATATACCGGAACGTCTATCTTTTCGGCAAGCACTTTCAACTGGTCGATAGCTGCGGGGCGATAAACGTCGGCTGCTACCAAAAGCGGACGCATACCCTTTTCGCTCTTTAATTTACGAGCCAATTTGCCTGAAAAAGTCGTCTTACCTGAACCTTGAAGACCGGACATAAGAATAATGGTGGGTTTACCGTTGAGTTTAAGGGGCGCGGCCTCACCTCCCATAAGGGCGGTCATTTCGTCTTTGACGATTTTGACCATCAGTTCGCCTGGTTTGATGGCTGTAAGTACGTTCTGTCCAAGCGCTTTTTGCTTGACGCTGTCAACAAATGATTTGGCAACTTTATAGTTAACATCGGCTTCGACAAGAGCTTTTCGCACATCCTTGAGCGTCTCGGATATGTTGATTTCTGTAATCTTGCCTTCGCCTTTAAGTATCTTAAAACTGCGTGCCAGTCGGTCACTTAGTTTTTCAAACATTGCCATATCTTTGATGTTTTTGCCGTTAAAAGAATAAATGAGGAGATTAAAAAAATTATGGGGTTATGATTTTTCGTTTTCTAAAGTCGATTTGTAGCTGTATCGGGAAATATAACAGTTGGCTTGAAGGAACGAGCTTCTTCGGGAGTCATGCGAGCGTAACTCATTATGATTATTATATCGCCTTTATGAACCTTACGTGCTGCTGCTCCATTCAAACATATCACACCCGAGCCGGGCTCTCCCGCTATAGTGTATGTGTCAAAACGTTCGCCGTTATTGTTGTTCACTATGAATACTCTTTCACCGGGGAGTATGTTGGCCGCTTCGAGCAATAGGCTGTCCACGGTTATGGATCCAATGTAATCAAGGCATGCTTCGGTGACAGTAACCCGGTGAATCTTGCTTTTAAGCATTTCTATAGTCATATCGCAAGTATCGTATGTCTAACATGAATAATGTCAATATGTAATGTTATCTATCAGTCGGACGTCTCCGAAATATACGGTTATACATCCTACAGGATGCTCGACTTGGTTCCAATTGTCAACGGGCAACATAGTATCGGGGTCGACTATGGAATAATATTCCACTTTCACACCTGGTATGGAGTTTAGTTTTTTTGTAACCGACTCAATTACTTCGGTGACGGTCTTTCCCTGGCGACGATCCTCAAGACTTTCAGTCAAAGTGGCGTAAATAGTTGGAGCATATTTTCGCATTTCGGGCGTAAGTCTTACGTTGCGGCTTGACAATGCCAGACCATCATTCTCGCGCACAATCGGACACGCAACAATATCAATATCGGTAAAACCTTCCGTAGAAGCCATTCGACGGATAACCGCTATCTGTTGAAAATCTTTTTTGCCAAAGTATGCTTTTGTAGGACGTGTCCAAAGGAACAGGCGACTGACTATTTGTGCCACACCATTGAAATGACCAGGACGCATAGCTCCCTCCATCACTTCGGCAACAGTTCCGAGATCGAACTGCTTGGTATCTGGAGTGTCGCCATAAACCTCCTCCGCAGTAGGAACAAAAGCTATGTCTACCCCGGCTGCTTGCAAAAGTTTCATATCAGCCTCTTCGGTACGAGGATAAGTCTCCAAATCGGCAGGGTTATTAAACTGTGTAGGGTTAACGAAGACACTGACCACGACAACCTGATTTTCGCGTCGGGCTCTATCAACGAGCGAAAGATGACCTGCGTGTAAGGCTCCCATCGTAGGTACCAAGCCAATCGTTTGGTTCTTGGCTACTGCCTCTGAAATATATTTCTGCAGTTCGCTGACTGTTCTTACTATCTTCATTGTTTGATGCGATTCAAAGATACTTCTTTTTTCACACTTTAACCGGCCGCAACATCATGCAACCGGTTTCAGAAGTGCAAAATTATAAAACTATCCTATATTGTACAAAAATATGCTGAATATTATTGAACAAACCAAGTCAGCAATCCCGGTGCATCGGAAGTCAGGTTAAGCAACCAGTTATAAATCGGGCTTACCAGGCCTATAAACATGATACCGGCAACAGTGAGTCCAAGCGCAAGGCGCTCGCTACAGCTCGATTTGAAATGTTGGACGGGACACTCATCAGGACTGATATACATAGCTTTAACCACAAGGAGATAATAGTAAAGCGATATTATTGTGTTGATAAGAGCAATGAGTACAAGAACATAAATAGCAGTAGTTCCTGCGTTGATAGCCGATGTGAAAATGAAGAACTTACTGAAGAAGCCGGCGAATGGAGGTATGCCTGCAAGAGAGAACATCGCCAGCATCATTGCGAACGCAAGACGGGGATTAGTTTTAGAAAGTCCGCGGTAATCGTCCATAGACACTTTGCCTGTAGCGTTCTCAATAGCACCGATGACACCGAACGCTGCGAGATTGCTGAAAATATACACAAGTATATAATACATCAAGGCGGCGACTCCCATTGTATTGTTACCTATGATACCAAGCATGATATAACCGGCTTGGCTTACAGACGAAAATGCCAGGAAGCGTTTCATGTCGCGTTGACGGAGAGCAAAAAGGTTACCCAGCGTAATAGTAAGAATAATCAGTGCGTAGAGCATCCATTCCCACACCTGATGATAAACACATCCGAAAGCTTGGAAGAAAATCACCAAGAAAGCGAAAGCTGTGGCTCCTTTCGAAATAACCGAAAGATAGGATGTTACAGATGTCGGCGCTCCTTGATATACGTCAGCAGTCCATAAGTGGAACGGAACGAGCGAAAGTTTGAATCCTACTCCCGCCATAACAAAAGCGAGTGCGACAATCAGCAATGTCGAGTTGGGACCGGCTATTGCCATATATATTTTATGGAAATACAAACTTCCGGTCAGGCCATATACAAACGATAATCCCATCATGAAAACAGCCGATGAGAAAACAGCCGTGAGTATGTATTTGACAGCGGCTTCCTGACTTTCGTAACGCTGTTTGTCGAGTGCTACCATAGCTGCGAGTGGCAATGAGGCGCATTCCAGACCAATAACGAAGAGGAGGAAATGGCGAGCTGATATCATTAAATACATACCAAACAAAGTAACGAGAAGCAACATGTAAAATTCGCCGCGTCTCATATGCATATTTTGGTTGTTGGCCCATTTGACTGATTGGATGAGTACTATTACAGCGCCGATATTGAGTATATTTTTGATTGCAGATATCACCGGCGAAGTTTCATACATTCCACCAAAAGCCGATACTTCCTGCGAGCTGCCCAAGAAGAACGGACAACATGCGCACGCAAAGAAACCCAGTACGGTAAGTACCGTCATACAGCAAGCCGTGAAACCGGGTAATGACTTACGACTGCCCTGAGGCATAAACAAGTCATAGAAAAACACCAGCAGGAAAACGACAAGAAGCCCTATTTCCTGTTTCATTACTAAAAACTGTGAATAATCCATTGCTTTGAATGTATTGGCTTATTAAAGGTTTAGACCGATAACCTTAAAGATTTCGGGACTGAACGTGGTTTCAATCAATTTAATAAAGAAGTTCGGGAAACAACCGATAGCAGCGACACAAACAATGAGTGTAACAGTCGAGAGGCGTTCCCACCAAGTTGCGTCTGTCAAAGTCAGGTGATGTTCATCGTAAACAGGGCCTTGGAGCAGTTTGCCAACAACGCGGAGTATGTAAACTGCCGTGATTACAATAGCACAGCATGCTGCCACGGTAAATGCTATACGTAGCGCGCCGGCGCCATTGAGCAAGTCATGCATACCGGCTTTAAACGAACCGACAAAAATAGTCATCTCTGCAACAAATCCTGACAGACCGGGCAAACCGAGCGACGCCATACCGGCTATTACATAGCAGACTCCCAGATAAGGCATTATCTTGAGTAATCCACCCATCTGTCGTATATCGCGAGTGTGTGTACGACCATATATCATACCTATCAAGGCGAAGAAGAGTGCCGTCATCAAACCGTGCGACAACATCTGCATAATAGCACCTGACATGGCTGTGGTGTTAAACATGAGAATGGCAAATAACACCATACCACAGTGACTCACCGACGAATAAGCGTTTATATATTTCAAATCGGTCTGTACGCAAGCACTGAACGCTCCGTAAACCACCGATATGCCGGTAAGCGTAAGAAATATCCATGCAAGTTCGTTGGCGGCGAATGGCATGAGATAGATGGCGACACGGAAACATCCATATCCGCCAAGTTTCATTAGTACGCCGGCGTGTAACATGGATACTGCTGTGGGCGCTGAAGCGTGACCGTCAGGTGACCATGTGTGGAACGGGAACATAGCCCCAAGTACACCAAAACCTACAAACGTCATCGGGAAAAGGAAGTATTGCCAACCCTCGCTGATGCTCGCGTTTTGCGCTATCTCAAGGATATTCCATGTCAATTGACCTCCTTCTGGAGCCGAGTGATAATATATACCAATAAGACCCAACATAAGGAATGCCGACCCTCCCATGAGCATCAGGGTCAGTTTCATTGCCGAATAGTTCTTGTTGCCAGATCCCCACACACCGATAAGAAGGTACATCGGTATGAGAGCAACCTCGTAGAACATGAACATGGTGAACAAGTCAATCGAGATAAAGAATCCGAAGACACCGGTCGACAATAATATAAGCCAAAGGAAGAATGCCTTGGGCTCTTCTATTTTCCAGGATGCGAAAGAACCTGCGAAAACAATGATCGAAGATAAAAGGAGCATCGCAATCGAGATACCGTCGACTCCAACAGCAAGATGAATGTTAAGTGGTTCAAACCACATCCACGAACCCGTATAAAGCATGGGAGCATCTATTCCGGCAGCTCTAAGAGACAAATAATCACAAAGCAACCATACCGAAAGCCCTATCAGGCATAAAGACCCGACAACAGCCACGGAACGTATCTGTTTCACGTTGCGACAAAGTGCCAGCCCCGCCAACATGACGAGGGGGATGATCACGAAATATATCAGTATATTACTAAACATTGGTTAATGATTGTTTTTTCTGTTCTTGGTTAAGACGATAAATGTTCATTGGTCGGTTTATAGCCTAATCTCATCATATCAGGCACAAGGTCGTGATAATTCCGAGCAAAAGCGCGCCGATAAGATAAATCCATACATACATTTGCACCTGACCGGACTGCAACCCACGTATTGACCACGAGGCTTTGTTAGTGATTGTTGCGAAGCCGTCCATGGTTCCATCTATAATATGGCGATCAAACCATGCTATTGGACGACAAATACCGTTAAATATAATCTTATGGGTTATGAACATATAGAGTTCGTCCCAATAGAAACGATGATAACACCATCTCCAAAGTGCGGGTACGGCATTCTTGAATGTCCGCGGCAGATTGTTCTCTTTCATGTACATCACTGTCGCGATAACTATGGCAAGAACTGCCACGCAAACACTGGTTATAGCGACCGATGCTTCGAGATGAATATCGTAAGGCATGCCGTTCCATGTGACAAAATGTCCGAAAGGAATAAAGCCGGCCACACACGATACTGCGGCAAGGAAAATCAGCGGAGTTGCCATTGGCCACGGTGCTTCGTGCGGTTTATGGTGACCGTAATCCGGATTGTTCCACCAGAAAATTAGATAATAAAGACGGAACATATAGAAAGCCGTCAAACCGGCAACTATAGTCATCCAAACCCCCATGAAGGGACTCCAAGCATAAGCGGCGCTGAGAATCTCATCTTTGGAGAAGAATCCACTGAAAGGTGGTATACCGGCTATCGCAAGACAGCCAATGAGGAAAGTTATATGAGTGATTGGCATATACTTACGCAGACCACCCATTGCGGTGTAGTCGTTGCTGTGTACCGCATGTATCAGAGCACCGGCTCCTAAGAAGAGCAGAGCTTTGAACATGGCGTGTGTAAACAAGTGGAACATCGAGGCCATGTAACCGAGTCCATGATGACTCACTTCGCCATAACCGGCCGATGCAACACCCAATCCTACCATCATAAAGGCTATCTGAGAGATAGTTGAGAACGCTAACACACGTTTGATGTCAATTTGTGTGCATGCCACCATTGCAGCGTAGAAAGCGGTAACGGCACCCACAACAGCTATTATCATAGTGGCCGATATCTCCATCATATAGACAGGGAACATACGGGCGACAAGGAACACTCCGGCTACAACCATTGTTGCGGCATGGATAAGCGCAGATACCGGTGTCGGACCTTCCATAGCATCCGGCAACCATATATGTAGCGGCATCATGGCAGATTTACCCATACCTCCCATAAAGATAAGTACGAGTGCCCATGTCAGTACCGAAGCGCCCATAAATGTCGCACCTCCGGTCGAAGCCAATACGGACGCAGGATCCGATGTGAGTTTAAAGAAATTAAACGTGTCGGTATAATACGACAGCAACAGGATGCCGAGCAAAAAGCCTAAGTCAGCAAAACGCGTAACAATGAATGCTTTTTTCGAAGCAGAGACTGCACTGTGTTTCGTATAGTAAAAACCTATCAAAAGGTAGGATGAAGCTCCCACAAGTTCCCAGAAGATATACATCTGGAATATATTGGTGGCAACTACCAGACCAAGCATCGAGAAAGAGAACAGCGAAAGAAAAGCGAAATAGCGCTGAAAACCTTTCTCTCCTTCCATATAACCGTGACTGTAAAGATGGACACAAAATGATATAGTGGTAATTACTATTAGCATCAACGCTGATATGGAATCAAGATAGAAACCAAGGTTTATCTGAAGATTATCAGTAAACGAAAGCCATCCGTCCGGGGTAAACAGTATTTCATACGGCAATCGTTGGCCGGTCTCGGCATTGATAAAATCGGGATTGCCACTGAAGTAATAGGTAAAGGCCACTATATAAGCGAGTACTGCTGTGGTACCCATGCCCAATGTGCCCAACCATCCGGCTGTCTTGTGACTCATCTTGCATCCGGCAATACCTAATAACAGGAACATGCCTAACGGTATGGCAAGGATAAGTATTGGAAGTGTTATATTCATTTTTTATAGTTTTTTCAATAGTGTCTTTCAATAACCTTCAAAATTTCATTTTATCAAGCGAATGCACGTCAACGTTTTTGGCGGATCGGAAAATATTGACTATAATCGCAATAGCTACTGCAGTCTCGGCAGCGGCGATGGCGATAGCGAATAACGTGAAGAACATTCCTTCAAGCGCTCCGGGGAACAGATAGCGATTGAACACGACAAAGTTGATATCTACGGCATTGAGCATCAGCTCTAACGAAATCAGCATTGCAATCATGTTTTTGCGAGTTATGAAACCATAAACTCCGGCACAAAACATAATCAGACTGGGTATGAGGTAATAAATTGCGGTAATTTCCATTGTCTGTACAATTTAAAGATTAACGTTTACGCGCTACGACAATACCTCCGATAATACAAGCGAGCAACAGTACGCTGACAGCCTCGAAGGGCAAGAGATAGTCGCCGGAAGCCTCTGTCGTACCGATAAGATGACTACCGATTGTATGCATATCCGGATTAGACATCTCGGGTAGCTGTCCGAAAAGATTTGCCCGTGTCAACAAAGCATAGCCCGAAACTATGAGTGTGGCTATAGCGGCAACCAGACCCATACATTTCGATTTTGAAGTAAGTTTATCTGTGTTGTCACCGGGTTTAGATGTCAACAAAATGGCAAAAACGAATAAAACAACGATACCACCCGCATATACTGCTATCTGTACGGCGCCAAGAAATTCATAATCCAGCATAAAATACACGCCGGCACCGGCAAACAGTGTGAAAAGCAAGTATGTGGCCGAACGAAGTATTTTGCGTGATGTTACGGCCAGTATCGAGAATACTATCATTGCCAACGCAATGATAAAGTACATGATGATACTTCCTACTGATTCCATTTTTATCTTTTTTGTGTAATTTTTCGAATTATAGTCAGACTAATCGATTATTCAACATTTGATTGTGTAGCTGAATCGGATGTCTGGTCTGCTTTTTTAGGTGTTTCGACAGTCGTCGTGTCTGCTGTTTTGGCTGCGGGCGCCTTAGCGGCTGCGGCCGCTTTTGCCGCTGCAATTTTTTCCTGCTGAGCTTTGTATGCGGCCAGTTCCTCAGGAGTAGGTTCCGGTTCCGGGGGTTCGGGACGGTCGTTTAGCGTCTTGATAAGCTTACTACGTGTGAATACCGATTGTTCGAAATCGTTCGTGAATTCCAGTGCATCGAAAGGACATGTAGTCACACACAGATCGCAGAAAGTACAACTGCCCAGGTCATAAATATATTTATCCAGTTTTTTCTTTTTTCCTTTCCATGTATCCACCATTTTTGTTTCAATCGTGATGGTACCGTTAGGACAGTTACGCTCGCATGTTCCGCAAGCCGTACATTTACAGAATCCCTGCTCGTCGTACTTCAACTGAAGTAACGCGCGGAATCTTGCAGGTACATGCCTGGTTTCGCGGTCTTCGGGGTAACGTTCAGTAATCTTGGGAGTAATAAATTCTTTTCCGGTAACCTGCATGCCTTTAAGCAAACTTGCAACCCCGGTCCCAAGTGTTTTAAAATAATCTTTTACACTACCCATTGATTGGTTATTTAGGTTTTGTTCGTTTATATTTCTTGTTTAGTGCGCTTTCGCGACTTTATATTGTCTTTTTATTCTCTGGATTGTCCTCCGACTATATCCAGCAATTCGCTTGTGATGGATTGTTGCCTCAATTTATTATATTCGAGGTTGAGATCCTCAAGAAGGGTTTTCGCATTGTCGTTGGCACTTTGCATTGCCATAACTCGTGCGGCTTGTTCCGAAGCTCGGTTCTCAATGAATATTTCCTGCATAGTCGACAACAAAAACATTGGCAACACAGCATTAAATATTGCATTGGCATCCGGTTCGAAAAGATAAGGGCGACTGCTTTCAGTTTTCTGCCCGTTATTAAAAAGTTCTGGTACTATGGGTAACAACTGTACGTTAGTCAACACTTGTCGTCCAGCTGTTTTGAAATGCATATACACGGCTTCTATAAGGTCGGCTCTGCGGGTAGAAAACATGTTTTGTAAATCAAGCATAAAGTTGTCAACTGTTTTACCCTCGGATTTTGAATCGAGAGAAGCAGCCGTAACTTTAACTCCATACCCAGAACCCAAAGCCGATGCGGCTTTGTACATCTTCTTGCCTATGGTCATGATTTCTATCTCGGCCTCCGGATAGCTTGATCGGTAAGTTTTTATCTTTTCGGTCAACCCCTTGCAAACATTGACATTATATGCACCACAAAGACCGTCATCGGAACCCCACACCACAACAATGATTCGTTGTATTTCGCTATGGGACTCTGTCAATGGCGAGGAGAAAGTAGCATCGGACGAGAGGAGATTGGCCATTATGCTCTCTATCTGTGTCTTAAAGGGCACGAGACGACGCAATGAGCCTTCAGCCTTATGCATCTTGGCTGACGAAATCATCTTCATGGCTCCCGTAATCTTTTCGGAAGATGCCACCGAGCCGATTCGTCCTTTAAGTTCGCGTAGTGTAGCCATTGTTTTCTAAATCAGGGATTGGAAATTATTTCTTTTACTATTCCTACGTAAAATCAGAACTGTCCGGCTATTTCTGCAGCGGCTTTAGTCAATTTGTCAGTAACGTCGTCTGTCAGTTTGCCACTCTTGATGACAGCTAGTACATCATCGGCGTGACGGGCGTGAAGCAACTGTATGAATTGTTTCTCAAATTCAGAAACCTTATCCATAGGCACGTTTTCGAGCAAACCATTAACTCCACAATAAATAACTGCAACTTGATCTTCGACAGCCCATGGGTGATATTGTGGTTGGATGAGCAGTCGTTCGTTTTTACGTCCTTTATCGATAACTCGAGCCGTGACGGGATCCATGTCACCACCGAATTTGGTAAATGATTCCAATTCGCGGAACTGTGCCTGGTCAATTTTCAATGTACCGGCAACTTTCTTCATCGATTTAATCTGCGCATTACCACCTACACGTGATACAGATATACCGACATTGATAGCAGGACGGATACCGCGGTTGAACAGCGCTGTCTCAAGAAATATCTGACCGTCGGTAATCGAAATAACGTTGGTCGGTATATATGCCGAAACGTCACCTGCCTGTGTCTCGATAATTGGTAAGGCGGTAAGCGAACCTCCACCTTTAACCAAAGGTTTAAGCGCTGCTGGGAGGTCGTTCATTTTCGATGCCACTTCCTGATTATCAATAATTTTTGCAGCACGCTCCAAGAGGCGGCTATGCAGATAGAAGATATCACCGGGATAAGCTTCGCGACCAGAGGGACGTTTCAAAATAAGCGAAATTTCACGGTATGCGACAGCCTGTTTGGACAAATCATCGTAAACAATCAACGCATCGCGACCGGTATCGCGAATATATTCACCAATAGCGACTCCTGCAAAAGGTGCATAATAGCGCATCGAGGCCGAGTCGGATGCTGTAGCAGCTACAACCACTGTGTAATCAAGCGCTCCATGCTTACGCAATGTATCGACAGTGGCTGCCACAGACGAGGCTTTCTGCCCTATGGCCACATATATGCAATAGACAGGTTTGCCGGCCTCAAAGTTGGCTCGTTGATTAATGATAGTGTCTATCGCGATTGCAGTTTTACCTATTTGTCTGTCGCCTATTATAAGTTCGCGCTGCCCACGACCTATGGGCACCATTGCATCGACGGCCTTGATACCCGTCTGCAACGGCTGATTTACCGGCTGTCGATAAATAACGCCGGGTGCTTTGCGTTCAAGAGGAAGGCGAATGAGATTGCCTTCTATGGCGCCTTGTCCGTCTATCGGCTCGCCAAGCACATTGATGACGCGACCGAAAACCCCATCTCCAACAGGTATGGAGGCTATCTGTCCGGTTCGTTTTACGGTCATTCCCTCGGATATTGTGTTGACACGATCCATCAGAATGACACCGACATTACTCTCTTCAAGATTGAGGGCGACACCTTTGACTCCGTTTTCAAATTCAACAAGTTCGTTAGCTCGAACATTATCCAGTCCATATACATGTGCGACACCGTCTCCTACCTCAAGTACCTTGCCGGTTTCTTCGAATGTCACTGTGGTGTTAATGTTTTCGAGTTGCTGTTTGAGAACTTCCGAAATCTCGCTTGGTTTAATCATTTTTATGTCAGGTTTACGAATTTTCTGTTATATTGTTGAGAGAGGTTTGTTATGCTCTTTTATTGCGGCTTATTTTGTTATCAGGCTTTGTCTCAATTGATCAAGTTGATTACGAACGCTGGCATCCAGACTTTCGTTGTCCAGTTTGACAACAAAACCGCCTATCAAATCTGGATTGACTTCGAAAGAGAATTCAGCAGTCGCACCGTCAATATGTTTCTCTATCATATCAGTAAGGCGTTTTTTATCTGCGTCAGACAATGGAGCAGCCGAAGTGATATGAACAAGATGTATGTTGTTTTCCTGTCGGTAAAGAGTAGTATAGGCAAGAGCTGCCTCGCGCATTATGTCAAGCCGGTTGTTTTGTGCAAGCAATTTAACAAAATCCTCTAAAACCGAGTTTTGCATGCCGGCAGCGCTGTCAATCAAACTTGCTTTATCATGTTCGGAAACAAAAGGATTAGAAATAGTTACCCTCAGCTCTCGATTCGTTTCGAAAGCCGCCAAAATATTGCGCATAGCCTTATAAACAGTCTCGGACTGTTTTTTTTCGGTTGCGAATTTATATAGGGCTTTTGCGTAACGGCGCGGCAGTAATCCTTTGTCCATCGTGATATGAAATAATTCTTAAAACGATATGTTAGTTTTTGTTTTCGAGCTGATCAAGATATGTATTTACAAGCTGCGATTGAGCTTCGTCATTTGATACTCTGTCTTTGACTATTTTGCCCGCAATCTGTAGAGCGAAATCGCTTACTTGATTTTTGAACTGGGCTTCCGCCTCTTTTTGCTGCTGCTCAATAGACAACTTGGCTTGAGCCATGACTTTCTGCGCTTCTTTTTGAGCGGCGCCCCTGGCCTCTTCGATGATTTGATTTTTCATCTTGTCAGCTTCGCGCAACATGTCAGCCTGCTGACGACGTGCATCGTCAATGTATTTCTGAGCCTCATTACGGGCGTTGTCCAATTGCTCTTTTGCATTTTGAGCGTATTCGACACCTTTATCTATCAGTTCGGCTCTGTTATCTACTGTCTTCAATATTACCGGCCAAGCGAACTTCCACAAAATGATGAAAAGTACGGCAAAACCGACAAACATCCAGAAAATAAGGCCAAAATCAGGCGTAAATAGTTCCATACAGGGTTGTGTTGTAATGTTACGGATTTTTTATTCGCAGTGCGTCACATTTCTTGTACCTATGCCCGGCGGGCTAAAAACTGCCCGCGCGGACGTAGGTTGCGGTGTAAAAACGTTTGTTTTAAACAAAGAGAGCAAGTACACACACAATAACGGCAAAAAGAGCCACACCTTCAACAAGAGCCGCGATGACAATCATGTTTGAACGAATGTCTCCTGCCGATTCGGGTTGGCGGGCGATGGCTTCCATGGCGGCTGCACCGATTTTACCGATACCGATACCTGCGCCTATGGCTGCGATAGCTGCTCCTATGCTGGCTCCCAGGCCTACAAGTGCTTCTGCTGCTAAAATTCCAAACATAGTTTTTTGGTTTTAATTATTATTATTTGGTTTGATTGATTATTTAAGTTAAAATTTCTCTCACTATTAATTATTGGCGACGGTTACCGCGGTTACTGCGGATTTGGACGATGCTGACTGTTGCTCTGTTTCTTTTTGATGTTTCTCCTCGGCTTTGTGTTCGCGCTCTTGAGCCAACGAGATGAAGATTGTCGACAACATAGTGAACACATACGCCTGTATAAAGCTAACAAGTACATCAATCAGCAACATGAATATTGAAAACAGTACCGAGACAACGGTGGTGGCACCACCTGCTACCGGGTTAACCGCTGCAAAGATAAATATGAGTAAGGTAAGTACCAGTACAATCATATGTCCACCCATCATATTGGCGAAAAGACGTACTGTCAGTGCCGCCGGTTTGGTAAACATACCGAATATCTCTATAAGAGGCATGATGGGGAGCGGGAATTTGAGCCAAAGGGGAACATCCGGCCAGAATATCTCTTTCCAATAATGCTTGGTACCGAAAATATTCGTTACCAGGAAAGTAAGTATTGCCAGAACAAGGGTAACCGCTATATTGCCCGTCAGGTTAGCACCTCCGGGGAACACTACGATAAGACCCAACAGATTCATTACGAAAATGAAGAAGAAAACCGACAATAAATATGGTGCGAAACGACGCGCCTGGTCTTTTAGAGTCGATTTAACGACACTGTCATATATGAAAGTCATTAAGGCTTCGATAGCTCCAAGTCCTTTACGCGGCGTTTTGTATGGATGACGACGATGATATGAAGCCAACCACAGCAGCAAACCTACTACAATGATAATAGACACAAAAATAGCTGCTACGTTTTTGGTAATCGAAATATCGATTGATGGCTTTATCTCCTCTCCGTTTCGTATTTCAACAACCTTGCCTTTGTAGGGGCTGTCTTTGCCGGCTATCTTAAATTCTACGTCCCCGTCTTTGTAGATTTTGCCATCGGCTACTTTCGAGGACATAAAGATATGGAAACCATCGGATGCTTTTACAATAACAGGCAACGGAATACGAATATGATGCTGGAAAGGAGCCTCCCAACCATATCCGTCACCGAGGTGCTCAAATATCAATTCCTTGGGGTTGATAGCTTCGTCTCCGTTATGATCCGACGCTAATGTCGCGGGCGTTCCGACAAAAACGCTGATAACGGTAATTAAAAATATTTTGAGTATTCGGGTCATGTCTCTGAAAAGAATATCATTTTTTATTGAAGCTATCAATATACGCAGACAGATATTATATTGTTATCAATATCGGCTATGCCGCCCTTAATTTCAAACTCTCCTTCATATCCGCCATTGTCATGCAACACATTGTCTCCTGTTTTATATCCTATCTTACCACTTGTCAATGTGGATATCAACGAGGCGTGATTATTCAATACCGTAAACCGCCCCAGCGTGCCGGGAAGG
Source organism: Muribaculaceae bacterium (assembly GCA_022509065.1). GTDB lineage: Bacteria > Bacteroidota > Bacteroidia > Bacteroidales > Muribaculaceae > CAG-873. The sequence continues at coordinate 12,360 of JAFLTY010000009.1, read as the reverse complement.
CTGACCAGGCTTACTTCTCCTTCAAATAATACTTCGGTTGTCGAAATTATTTTGAGTGTCATGATTTCAAGGATTGGTAATTTTACTATCGGTATTGATTAAATGTGGAGTTGCATTGCACAACATTCGATAAATTGCAAACAAGCGTGATTTACAGGCTCTTTTTCGTCATTATCATTTGACTTCGGCAAGAAGTTTCTTACCTTTTTCTATCGCTTCGTCGATGGTTCCTACGTTAAGGAAGGCCTGTTCAGGTAGATAGTCGACTTCTCCCGAAAGTATCATCTTGAATCCGCGAATAGTCTCAGCAAGCGGCACCATGACGCCCGGGAGGCCGGTGAACTGCTCTGCAACATGGAAAGGTTGTGAAAGGAATCTCTGTACCCTACGCGCACGTGCCACCACAAGTTTATCTTCATCACTAAGTTCGTCGACACCAAGGATGGCGATGATGTCTTGCAGTTCGTTATATTTCTGCAAAAGCTGTTTGACAGCCTGAGCCACATTATAATGTTCCTCACCAATAATATTTGGGTCAAGTATACGTGATGTCGATTCAAGCGGGTCGACTGCAGGATAAATACCGAGCTCAGCAATTTTACGCGAAAGAACGGTTGTTGCGTCAAGGAAGCTGAATGTTGTTGCGGGAGCCGGGTCTGTCAAGTCGTCAGCTGGCACATAGATGGCTTGCACTGAGGTGATCGATCCGTTTTTGGTAGAGGTAATTCGTTCTTGCAACGTTCCCATTTCAGAAGCCAATGTCGGTTGATAACCTACGGCAGACGGCATACGACCCAAAAGCGCTGACACTTCGGAACCGGCCTGTGTGAAACGGAATATGTTATCGATAAATAGCAGCACATCGCGACCACCTTCGGCTTGATCTCGGAACTGTTCGGCCACGGTAAGTCCGGTCAGAGCTACGCGGAGACGGGCACCCGGCGGTTCGTTCATCTGACCGAAAACGAGAGTAGCCTGAGAATCTTTAAGATGGTTGACATCTACATCTTCCAGATTCCACTCCCCCTTGTCCATACTTTCTTTAAATTTATCGCCATAACGCATTACACCGCTCTCAATCATTTCGCGCAACAGGTCGTTACCTTCACGAGTACGTTCCCCTACTCCGGTAAACACCGAGAAACCGTCATGTCCTTTAGCGATGTTATTGATAAGCTCCATGATAAGCACGGTCTTGCCTACACCGGCACCTCCGAAAAGACCGATTTTACCTCCCTTAGAATAGGGCTCAAGCAGGTCTATGACTTTGATACCAGTCGACAGTATCTCAGTTCCTATCGTAAGATCTTCAAACTCGGGCGCGGGTTGGTGAATGGGGCGCAGATTGTCGCGATTCAGTTGCGGCAGATTGTCAATGGCCTCACCTATGACATTGAGAAGTCTTCCTTTAATCTGGTCGCCCGTGGGAACAGCTATGGGACGATCCAGATTGTCCACGCGCATACCGCGTTGCAAACCGTCTGTACTTTCCATGGCTACGCAACGGACTGTGTCTTCGCCTATGTGCTGTTCAACCTCAAGAATCAAGGGATGATCTCCCTCGCGTTCTATTTTTAGCGCAGTATAGATGGGCGGTATGATTGCGTTATCACCTTCAAAGGTAACATCGACGACAGGACCGATAACCTGTGATATTTTTCCGAATTTGTCGCTCATTTCTATGGAGTTTTGTGACAAGGGAATGTTTATATTTTATTTTTTCAGTATCAAATTTTCCAATCAAAAATTATGATGCATGCCATCAGCACGAGATTGACCAAATTGATGGGTAACAGATATTTCCATTCAAGGTTGAGCATCTGGTCAATACGCAGACGGGGGAAGGTCCACTTAAACCATATTATGATGGCCGACAGCACAAACGCTTTTCCGAGGAACCATATCACACCGGGTATATAGTCCATGATGTGGTTGAATGTATCCCAACCCGGGAAATGCAATGGCATCCAACCGCCGAAGAACAGTAGCGCAGCAACACCGCTCACAATAAACAGATTCAGATACTCGGCGAGATAGAAAAAGCCGAAGTGTATTCCCGAATACTCAGTGTGATAACCTGCTGTCAGCTCACTCTCGGCTTCAGGCAAGTCAAACGGGCCACGATTGGTTTCAGCGGTTCCGGCAATCATATAAATGATGAAGGCTATGATGGCAGGTAAATGTCCGCTGAATATAAACCACATGCGGTTTTGTTCTGCAACTATATCACCGACTGACATCGAACCGGCAAGACATACCATGGTAAGTACCGATAACCCTATAGACAGTTCATAGCTAACCATCTGAGATCCTGAACGAAGGGCTCCGATAAGAGTAAATTTGTTGTTCGACGACCAACCGGCAAGCAGTATTCCCAACACGCCTATCGAGGAAACTGCGATAAGGAAAAATATACCGATGTTGAAATCTATTATCTGCAATCCGTTACCCCATGGAAGCACCGCAAAGGCAAGCATCGAGGCGATAATAACCAGATAAGGAGCCAGCGCAAACAGAAACTTATCAATGTTTTTTAGCTCAATAAGCTCCTTAATGAGAATTTTAAACATATCGGCGAAACTCTGCAACAAACCCCAGGGTCCTACTCGGTTGGGCCCGAGGCGGCATTGAAAGGCGGCACAAAGTTTACGTTCAAAGTAAATATAGAATAAGGCCAGCAATGCATACAGCAATAGCAATCCAATTCCGATAGCGACACACTCTATCGTCACAGTTAGCCACGTGGGCAAACCGAGTGTGCTAATCAGAAAATCATGAATCCAGTTTGTAATGACTGCGAAATCTTGCATAACGATTGGTTAGTCGATTGTTGATTGGTTGTATTTCAAAGAGAAAAGAGTATGAATGTCTTAAATCGCGATTAGTCGTTTGTTCGGAAAGAGTCTTTGTTAACGATCCATATCCGGAACTATGTAGTCCAACGATCCGCCAACGGTAATCAGGTCGGCTATCTTTAGTCCCGAGGTTATATGATCAACGACTCCGGCCAGAGGCAGACACGGAGGTGCTATCTTCAGGCGGTAAGGCTTGGCGCCACCGTCACTCTCAAGGTAAAAACCGCAAGCTCCGCGACAGCCTTCGACAAGCTGCCACCAACTGCCTTTAGGCAGTTTGAGCATCTTTGGAACTTTCACGCAATATTCGCCTTCCGGGATATTATCCACAAGCTGTTCGAGAATACGAGCTGACTGTTCCATTTCGGCCATGCGAACTTTAAAACGAGCCATCGAATCTCCTTCATGAGCGATAATCTCATCAAATTCAAGCTCGTTATAAATGCTGTAGGGCTGCCATTTACGTATATCGCATGCCCAGCCACTGGCTCGTCCCGACGGTCCCGTGATGGAATAACTGATGGCGTCTTCGCGTGTCAGTTTGCCCACACCTTCCATTCGATTCTTGGCGATGATGTTGCCGGTAAAAATCTTGTTATACTCTTTTATATTGGCGGGAAGAACGGCCAACAAGGCTTTAACATCCTGTACGAAGTCAGGCGCCAGATCCTGCATCACACCGCCGATACACGAATAATTGAATGTCATGCGTGCTCCGCATGTCTTCTCCATTATGTCGAGTATCTGCTCGCGGACGCGCAGTGTGTAAAAAAGCATAGTCGTTGCTCCCAAGTCCATGCAATAGGTGCCTATAAACAGACAGTGACTGGCTATACGTGACAGTTCGTCCATCATGACACGTATAACCTGCGCGCGACGGCTAATTTCAATGCCGGCTGCTCGCTCGTACAGTATGCACAAACCATGATGATAGTTCTGTCCCGAAAAATAGTCCAGACGATCCATATAATGTAGGGTCTGTGGATACATCTGCGTCTCACAAAGCTTTTCAACTCCACGATGTATGTAACCCATATAGACATCTATCTTCTTTATCTCCTCACCGTCAAGAGCGGTGCGGAAACGCAACACACCATGTGTGGCAGGGTGCTGCGGGCCGATGTTTACGACAAAGTCGCCGGGTTTGAAAACCTCGACGGTTTCTTTTACTATCTGTCCGTCTTTTTCAACCCAACGGTCGGTGGTGTCACAGATGCGTTCGTTGTCTGTCGATACAGGATTCAATTCTGGTGACTCGTCATAATCCTTGCGTAAAGGATAACCTTTCCAGTCAACACTAAGGAAAAGTCGACGCATGTCAGGGTTATTGATGAATATGATACCAAAGAAGTCATATACCTCGCGCTCGAACAACGTGGCTACCGCCCAAAGATCTGCTACCGAATGTAACATCGGATTGGTACGGTCAGTTGTCGATACCTGAACAGAGACTTTGCTATTATGTTCCGTCGACATCAATTCATAAACACACCCGAGCGAAGTAACATGGTCAACGCCTATTATGGTTACAAGAAAATCCATCGACAAGCGCTCGTCATGCCGAAGGGCATAAGCCAAATCGTGCCAATAAGCGTCGTCAACAGTCACCGTTAGTATACCGTCAACTTCTTCGAAGGTTGCAGACGGCTGCAATTCTGATATTATTTCTTTTAATGAAGCCATAATGTGTTGTTATTAGTCGACATCGCTTATTGGATGCTGCTTGAGAAACTCTTCCTGTTTTTCCTGACGGTTTACGCCTCCGAAAAATTTTTCAACCTTGATTTTACGCGACAACTGCATGATGCCGTATATCATGGCTTCGGGGCGAGGCGGACAACCGGGTACGAAAACATCTACCGGCACTATATCCTCTATACCCTTCGCCACATGATAGCTTTTACGGAACGGTCCGCCCGAAATGGCGCAACTGCCACAGGCTATCACATATTTGGGTTCAGCCAACTGGTCGTACAGACGACGGAATACCGGAACCATACGGTTCACTATTGTGCCGGCGACCATCATAAAGTCGGCTTGGCGAGGCGAAGCGCGAGCTACTTCCCAGCCAAAACGAGCCATATCGAAACGAGCCGCTCCAAGCGACACGAATTCGATACCGCAACAACTGGTGGCGAAAGTAAGTGGCCAGAGTGAGTTAGACCGCCCCCAGTTGATTAGTTTGTCCAACGAGCCTACTATGATGTTCGTACCGTTGGCGCGAAGCTCTTCTACAAGCTTCTCTATGTATTCGTTGTCTTTAAATGCCTCGTAGGGCATCGATTTTGTAGTTACTTCCATTCAAGTGCTCCTTTGCGCCACGCATATACGAGGCCTAATACTAATATGCAGAAAAATACCGCTATGCTGATGATGCCGCCTACGCCTAATTCGCGCATCTGTACAGCCCAGGGAAACAGAAAAACTGTCTCTACATCAAACATCAAAAAGAGTATCGCATACAAATAATAGCCGACACGAAACTGTGACATTGATTCACCTCGTGTCGGTATCCCACATTCGTACGGTTCTCCTTTTTGCGGATTAAAAGATTTTGGCGAAATAAGTCCTGCAATCCACATCGCCAAACCTACAAGTCCGGCGCCGGTTATAGCCGCCGTAACTGCAAGCAAGGCGTTATTAGAAATTCCAAAAATATCTAAAGCTATCATACTAAATGATTGGTTCTTACTTTTTTAGGTTAGCTTTATAGGTTAGGGTCAGTATTATTTTTCGTTTGTGCTTCTTTCAGCAAAACACTTTTTCGCTACAAAGTTAAGAAATTTTCACCTAACATCACTCTTTTTTTAATAAATTTTTCGACCCTCATTATTTCTCTCTATAATTTGGCAGGTTCAACTGGCAATATGTCTTGGCGTTAGCTTCATCCTTACTTAGCCCTGTCTTTGAATATTTATAAATAATGTGTATCTTTGCAATCACAAATTTCTCGTTTAGGATGGTTTATCCAAACGTCTTTATCTATGAGTAAGGATTTTCCAACAGATGACAGCCGGCTTATTGAACGGCTTCGTACTCCGGGTAAATCGCGCGAGGCTTTTAACGAAGTCATCCGCATTTACTCCGAGCCCCTCTATTGGCAAATCCGTCGTATGGTGCAGGATCACGAAGACACCAACGATTTGCTCCAAAACACTTTTATCAAGGCCTGGTCCTCTCTCGAAAATTTCCGCGGCGACGCAAAACTGTCTACTTGGCTCTACAAGATAGCTATAAACGAGAGTCTTACTTTCTTAGCTCGCGAACGTAAACGAAACCACCTTTCGCTTGACGACCAGGAAAACGTACTCGCTAACACCATTCAGGCCGACGAATACTTCGATGGCGACAACGCGCAGGCTCTTCTTCGAATGGCCATCGCCACTCTGCCCGAAAAACAACGCCTGGTCTTCAACATGAAGTATTTCGACGAAATGAAATACGAGGATATGTCGGCTATTCTTGGCACAAGTGTAGGCGCTCTTAAAGCCTCCTATCACCTCGCCACAAAAAAAATAGAACAATACATCAACGACCACAAAACATGACTCATTGACTGACGTGCAATTTTATTCCTTTTGAGGTTTAAACCTTTGCCAACATTAATAGTCATACATACAAACCAACTATCTAAGTATTATTTACACATTGTTATTTTATATACGGAAAAATGAAGGACTCGCAATCAAATATAATTGATGAGATAACCCGAAACGGCGACGGGATGACTGTGCCCGAGGGTTATTTCGAAGATTTCGCCGTAAAGATGTCGGGTCAGTTACCTTTCCGTGAGGAACTCGACACTCCGGTCGTCCAACAAAAACAGCCAAAAAACAACGCTTGGCTGCGTATGCGGCCTTATGTTTATATGGCAGCCATGTTTGCCGGTGCGTGGTGTCTGCTAAAAATGTTTTCGCTTATGTCGCCTGCTGCGGGTGACGCAAGTATAGACAATTATCCGGCTCTCTCCAGAGCTCTCGAAAACGAACAGTTCATTGACGAATACATTATGGACTGCGTATCAACCTACGACATGTTGGAAGAGTCCTACAAAAACAATCTCGACTCGACCGACGAGGATTTTGCTCTCGATTACGAATTCCCTTTAACCGAAGACAATACGTCATCTGAAACTCCGGCATATCGTCTTCCTACTGACGGAGACTACTTGACTCCACCTACAATCGAATAATTATATTATGTATCGCACCCTTAAACGCAGTTTCGCCTGCATAATATGCCTGGTAGTGCTCGCTTTGTCTGATAACGACGCTTTTGCTCAACGTCCTAAACCCGGCGACGATGACCAACGTAAGGAATGGATGGCCGAGATGCGCGACTACAAACACGAATTCTACAAAAAAGAGCTCGACTTGACTCGCGAACAGGAGGTTCCTTTCTTCAAAGCCCTGGATCAAATGGACGATGAACTTTTCCGCGTCGGCGAAGAAACTCGTCAGCTCGAACGTAAAATATATCAGGACTCCGATGCTTCGGACACCGAGATGGAAAGTGCGGCTCGCGCTCTTTTCGAACAGAAGAAAAAAGAAGCCGACATTGAACTGAAATACTTCGATGAGTTCAAAACCACACTTACCAAACGTCAACTGCTCAAAATGAAAGAGACAGAACGCCGTTTCAACAGGGCTCTTCTCAAATATTCGCAGAACAAACGCAAATAACTCTCGATTTATACTTTAGCTTGCACCTTTCATTTTCCTAATGAAAGGTTTTTACAAATCTAGAACCCTCCCAATCCACCGCATATTCCCTTTTTAACTCATGTCAACCGAAAATAAAAAAGAAATAGTTTTAAGCGGAATCCGTTCAACCGGCAATCTTCATCTTGGCAATTATTACGGCGCTCTTAGCAAATTCGTCAAGATGCAGGACGATTACGACTGCCTTTTCTTTATAGCGGATTTGCACGCGCTAACCACAAATCCCGATCCCGAAGCTCTTCACGCCAATGTAAAGAGCATTCTCGCTGAATATCTCGCAGCCGGTCTCGACCCCGATAAGGCCACTATATTTGTCCAAAGCGACATTCCCGAAATTTCCGAGATGTATCTTCTACTGAACATGCATGTGGGCATAGGCGAACTCATGCGAACCGCTTCTTTCAAAGATAAAGCTCGTAAAGCCCTCGGCCTTTCCGGATCGACCGACGATAATGATGCTGCATTCGAACATCAGATTATCGGTGCCGAAACAAACAAACGAGTCAACGCAGGGTTACTTACCTATCCCACTCTTATGGCTGTCGACATTCTTATCCAAAAGGCCAACAAAGTGCCTGTGGGTAAGGATCAACTCCAACATCTCGAACTCACGCGCCGTTTCGCGCGCCGTTTCAACTCATTTTACGGAGTCGACCTTTTCCCCGAACCGGAAAGTTTCGACTTTGGGGGCAAACCCGTCAAGGTTCCGGGGCTCGACGGCTCAGGCAAAATGGGTAAATCCGAAGGCAACTGCATTTATCTCATCGACGATGAAAAAGTGTTGCGAAAAAAAGTAATGCGCGCTGTTACAGACCAAGGTCCAACAGAACCAAACAGCCCTGTCAGCGAGCCTATCGCTAATCTTTTCGCACTGCTCGAACTGACAAGCACCCCCGAGGTAGTTCAACAGTTCCGCGACGCTTACGCCGACTGCTCTATCCGCTACGGCGACCTGAAAAAACAGCTCGCCGAAGATATTCTCAAAGTGACCACGCCTATACGCGAACGTGTCAACGACATTCTCGCTGATGACGAGTATCTTCGCAAAGTACTCGCTTCCGGTGCCGAAAAAGCACGTGAGAGAGCGGCTAAGACTCTTGCCGAAGTGCGTCAAATCATGGGCATACGCAAGTTTTAATCTCTTTCGCGATGCGCGGTTTTATTATTGGTGCGATTGTCTTGCTCCTCGTCGGAACAGCAGTCGCGCCTTTCGTCGTTTGTGGAGCTTCAGCCGATCACTCTATCACATACGACCGTTGTGGTGCTACCGTTGCGATGCCTTCTCCTGACAATAAATCCGTCTATCTCATCTTTACTGCCGACTCTATGTTCGAAGGTGCCGATTTTGCCCTCACCTGTCTTAAAGAACATAATGTTAAAGCCTCTTTTTTCTTTACCGGAAATTTTTTACGGGACTCGGTTCGCAACAGTCCTGTTATTAAACGCGTCATCAGGGAAGGCCACTATGTAGGACCGCATAGCGACCGTCATATCTTGTTGGCTGACTGGGACTCATGCCGGTCGACGTTAGTGTCACCGGATAGTGCCGTAACAGACATCATGGCTAATATCGATGAGTTGTCATCGTACGGCGTGATGCCTACTGATGTCTCTTATATAGTGCCTCCTTACGAATGGTACAATGCTGTTCACATCAAGGCATATCGCGATGCTGGTTTCATTCCTGTTAACCCCTCTCCGGGTTTTCTGTCTTATCGCGACTATACTACTCCCGACATGGAGGACTATTTCAGTTCAGACTCCATCTGGAGTAACTTTCTCGAAAACATTCGGAATCGAGATATCAATGGCGAATTCATCATTTTGCATCTTGGAACACAGGATAGCCGAACCGATAAGTTCTATTATCGTCTACCTGAAATGATAGACTCTCTGGTCGCACGCGGATATCATCCTGCGCGTCTTTGACTCTGTCATCCAAACCAAGATTTCAAATCTTTAAAATCTTGTTCATTTCTTTTTCGACTATTAATTTTTTTGTACTTTTGCACCGGTTTTCATTACAAATCTTTACATTTAAGGTAACATAAAATATGTCTTTATCTAACAAGATGAAATACTCATCCTTTACGCTCTGCGTCTTAGCTCTCTTTTTCACCTACACAAGTGGTTTCGCTCAACTTCCAGCCGATTCGGTAGGTGTCGTCCTTCGTGATGTGGAGGTGGTTAGTGCCAAGAAATCGTTCACAAATCCTCTCGAACCTGCAACAGAAATTAATCAGGCGGAAATCGAACGTCTCCAAATAACTGAAATTAAGGATATCGGAGTCATCGCTCCAAATGTTTACATGCCCGATTACGGTTCGCGCATGACATCATCTATCTACGTGCGCGGTCTCGGCGCGCGCATCGACCAACCGGTCGTCGGTCTTAACGTTGACAACGCGCCTTTCCTCAATAAGGACTATTATGACTTCGACTTGCTCGATATAGACCGTATTGAAATGGTGCGAGGTTCCGCCGGAGTTCTTAACGGCCGCAACAGTATAGGAGGCCAGATTAACCTATATACCCTGTCGCCATGGAAAATTAGCGGCAACCGTTTTCTCGTCGAATATGGCAAAGCTAACTCTGTACGCGCCGGATATGGCTTATATGGCCGTCTAAGCAATAAAGTGGCTTCGGCTGTAACTGTCAACTATCGCTACTCTCAAGGTTTCTATCGCAATACTTACAACAACAGTCACGTCGGTGGTGAAAATGCGGGGGGTGCGCGTTGGAAACTCTCTTGGCATCCCGGCAGTCGCTGGAGTCTTATGAATGTGGCGGCTTTCAACATCGGCAAAAACAATGGTTATCCTTATCAGTCTCTCGAATCAGGCAAAATAGACTATAACGACCCGTCTTTCTATAAACGAACCACTTTTTCCGACGGCCTGACAGTGTCTTACACCGGCAACCGAATCATTGCCACCTCGGTGACTTCGTTTCAGTACGCCAATGACAATATGACTCTCGACCAAGACTTCCTCCCCGAAGACTATTTCACCCTTACCCAGAAAAACCGCATGACAGCGTTTACTGAAGACCTATACACAAAGGGTGTCCGCGGTCGTTACAACTGGTTATTGGGGGTATTCGGTTTCGTCAAGAACTCCGATATGCATGCACCGGTCAATTTCAAGGATACCGGTCTGCAGCGTCTCATCGAGGATAATGTCAACCGTTTGATACCCGCCGGTATGCATCTCAGTTTTGATGAACGCAACCTATTGTTGGACAGCAATTTCGACCTTAATAACCGCGGCTTTGCCATCTACCATCAGAGCTCGGTGTCTTTCGGTAAGTTTATCGCTCAACTTGGCTTGCGTTGGGACATCGAGCGCGTTTCTCTCAAGTACCGAAGTGATGCCGATGCCGCAATGACAATGTATCGTCAGATGCCTACAGGCGCTATGATACCTCTTGCCACCCAACAATTGGCAGTTCACGATAATGGCAGTCTCCACACCACTTTTAACGAAATTCTACCTCAAGCGGCCATTGGTTACAGCGACGGCGCCTGGAACATTTCGGCGCGTGTCGCCAAAGGTTACAAAGCGGGTGGATATAACACTCAGATGTTTAGTGACATCCTGCAACAGCAACTAATGGAACAGGCAGGTGTCGAAGCTCATTACGACATCAGTAAAATGCTAACTTACAAACCCGAGACGTCCTGGACTTACGAACTCACCGGTCAGTATGAGCATCCGTCGCGCAGATTCCAGGCCGAACTCACGCTCTTCCTAATGAAAGTGCGCAACCAGCAACTCACAGTATTCCCTGACGAGAACACCACGGGTCGCGCTATGACAAATGCCGGACGCACACGCAGTCTCGGTCTCGAGGCCGCTGTACGATTCCGTCCTATCGACGCACTCTCTTTATCTGCCAGTTATGGTCTCACTCACGCTGTCTTCACTAAATACGACAATGGAAATGTGGACTTAAAAGGCAAACACCTGCCTTTTGCCCCTGCCAATACGATGTTTGTGTCCGCCGAGTACATCTTCCCTCACATCGGTTCAGTAACTCCTTCCCTTAACATCAACACTCGCGGCGCCGGTAAGATATATTGGGATGATGAGAACACAGTCAGTCAGAATTTCTATGCCACACTCGGAGCTTCTATCATTCTGAGTCATCGCTTGGGCTCACTCTCTTTATGGGGCGAAAACCTCACCGGCACAAAATATAATGTATTTTATTTCGAATCCATCGGCCATGCCTTCGTCCAACAAGCCATCGGATTCAATTGCGGTGCTACTCTTCGCATCAACCTGCAATAACCATTCCTCATTTTTCCACCCTGGGGCATAGACCTTGTATAAGGTTATCACCGGTGGTCGATGCACGACTTTCTACTGTTGGGACGCACACCTCGTGCGTCCTCTTTTAATCTGCATTGACACACCTCGTGCGGCCTCTTTTAATCTGCATTGACACACCTCGTGCGTCCATCTCTCCATCCAGGCTAGTAGGTCAATTTCACCATCCAGGCTCGTACGCTCGCCTCCCTCACAATTGCCTGCGCCGTTACCTTCATCTTTACCTTCACCACTGTCTTCACCTTTACTTTCACAGGTGCCGTTGTCATCGTCGTTACCTTCACCGCTACCTTCTTTAACACCCTCGCCCCAACGGGAGCGAAGCTCCCTCTTTGTCATAGCGGTCGGTCGCTTGCGACCGACATCTCTCTCCTTACCTCTTTTGCAACCTTTGTTGATAACGCAAATATTAAAATGTGTTAAATATTGGTTATTTGTTTGGTTGATATTTTT
>JAFLTY010000089.1 GCA_022509065.1 Muribaculaceae bacterium | reverse complement strand
TTCTTCGGGCGTGTTAAGCCACTGGCCTATTTCTTCTGTAAATTTGTGGTCCATTTTTATTATTTTTGTAGAAAATTTCAAGATTCGATGGCAAACGAAAAGAAAACTACGGATAAAACAGTCTGGTGGGGCGTGGGATTAATTGCCTTTTCAGTTCTCATAATGTGGCTGTTTTTCCTTTAAAGTTTGTTTGAGATACCAGTCATAAAGACCAAATTATAGCCAAGTGGCAGGAGGAGATTTCTCATTGAGATCATTGTGGCGCCGGTAGTAACGAAATCGTCGAAGACGATAATGTTACGTTCTTTGGGCGGTTTCGTACCAAAAGTGAAAACGGCACCGACACGATGTTTCGAGTGGCACTCGGCAAGGTCTTCGTAGAAAGGAATGGCGAGCATTTCAGCCAATCGTGCTGAAATCAGGGAGGCGAAGTTGCGTGTCTTATGCCTACGCTTAGGCGAAGTAACTATGCACCAATCGCCATTACTCAACGAATGACCCAGGATTTGACGGATAAGTTTGTTCATGCCTACGGCAAAGAACTCAATCATGCTATCATCACTCTTAATGTCGGTCAGAGTCCTACCATAGAGTGATTTTTTCCATAAAGAAATAATACCGAACTCCGGGTTTCGGTATGAGATACGAACCTTATTGGGAGCGAAGTCACAGCGAGCCTCGGCTTGCTGAACCTCTTTCCATGCCTTTCGCTCCTTCGGTGCGAAAAGGTCTTTGGCCTCGTTCCTGCACCCTTCGGGTAAAACGTTCAGGTCGGGAGCCTCGAGCGAAGGCACTTCGATGTCATCCAACATCTCGTCCAACACTATTGCCCCCGACCTGACGTGAGAGTTATCCATCTTCGATGGTTAGGGTTTGTTCATTGTAGGGTCGCAGTAGATAAGACCGTCCTCCGTCTCGAGGGTACCGACATAGAACGGAGCCGGAACTTCGTCGGTCGCTTCAACGTTGATTGTCGTTGAAGTGGTGCCGGTGGCACCTTGACCGAGGTCCTGGGCGACAGTGGCCTTTGACTGCCACTTGTCGTTTCCGAGAACACGATAGTTCCCTTTCATGTCTTCGACGATGAAGACGTTGTCGGTGTTGTTGATATAGGCGGCAGCAGCCGACGCTTCGGCACCGACACCGGGGTGAACGGCGGTCAACTTGTTGAGCTGCGTCTGCGAGGGAAGTTCACCCTGCGCCTCGGAGGTAAGCTGAGACTTGTCGGGAAGAATGTCGATATATTTCCAGGTCTGATCTGCGAGCAGACCGAAATTGCCGTCAAGTACGGATGAAGTCGGTCTGCCGAGTTCATCACGCGGAAGGTCGGGGAAAGTTACAATCTTATCCTTGGCGACGTAGTAGATACGTCTGCGGACACCGGGAAGCTCGGGGGTGCCTTGGCACCAACCGAGCGACTTTTGGATTGAGGTACACGTTTTAGCCATATCGGAGATAGGGATTAAGTGGTTTTCAATTCAATGGTTTTGAAACGGCGCTTGTCGAGCGTTTCAAACTGCACACCGAAGAAC
>JAFLTY010000088.1 GCA_022509065.1 Muribaculaceae bacterium | reverse complement strand
GGAAAATGCAGACGTCGCGGATTCTGCGACACTCGCCCGACGAAAGGATTTTGACGTTTCGCCAACCTCCGTAAAAGTCGTATCGAAGCGAAATGACGTTACGGAGTTCGAGGATAGAGCCGTCAGATTTCCACACGGAAATATCGACAGGGTCGCCGGAGTTTAGAATATGGCGAGCGGTGGAGATATGAATAGATTGAGCCATAGCGAAAGATGGTTGCGTTAGGGATATAAGCCGAATGGCGGAGACCATAGGCTCCGTTCACGTTAGCCCGACGGCGTGAGCCGGAACGCCCAAAACATCAAGAGAAAACAGGATTAAATTTGTCATTGAAAATTCCGGGTGTTTTAGTGAGGGCGACTTTGGGGATAGTGTCTGCGAATTGCCAGGTAAACTTAACTTTGTTCAGTTCGGTGTCTTTATCAGCAATCTCACAAGTGAAATCGGTAATAAGAATTTCGGTCATAGCGTCGAAATCTTCGTCGGTTTCGGAGTCTTCGCCCCATTGGATTTTGACTTTGGGGGAAGTCAGCATTTGTTCGACAAGGGCACATTCATCGGTAGAGAGCGGAGCGGTTTCGCACTCATACTCCTTTGAGTTGGCGACATCGTAGAACTGGACGGCACGACCGAGCGAAGCGACGGAGCGGTCGGATTTGGTCTTTTCGGTGGTTGTGCAAAGAACGGGAAGCTGTTCGATGATGTTAAAGCAATTCACAAAATAGAACTTCCGAGCCGAGTCGAGGGAGTTGTCGATGAAGAAAGTAGCGGAGCGGTCTTTGCAACGGACGGTAACGGATAGAAGCGTAAGAGAGTAAATCTTCTTCGCTGACTTGATTTTGGCTATTATATCACGGAGATAGACATATTCGGTCAGAATATCGTTTATGTGAGCCAAAAGACCGTTACCCGAATGGCAATACTGGTAAACGTCGCGGTTGCCGTCGGGATTTAAGAACGTGGCATATACCATAAAAGATATACCCTCCGAGGCGGTTGTGTACCAACTGACGCGGATAGTATCGGAAAGGCGCAGACGTTTGAACGGAGCGAGCGTAAGGAAATTTTGCTTTAGCCAGTCGGAAATGTTGTAAACATCGACGGCACGGTCGCAATACATCACACGGAAAGACTTGTTAGCTGACTCCGACCCTGCTTTAGCGGTAATTGTGCAGTCGGCAAAATTAGTGTCGGAGTCTCCGGCGATATACTGCTCGACGAGTTCGCCGAGATTAGAAACGACAACGGAGCCGTTCAAGGCGTAGTATCTGCCGGACAAAAGGACGGAGCCGCCGGTGGCGAAAGCGACATCGACGTAATCAGCAGAGGTGTATATCCTGACGCTGTCAAGCTCGCTTGTCAGCATAATGTCGGGAGTGTATAGCGATATAGTAAGCATATCACAAAATTAGCGAGGCGTTTTGCCTCGCTAAAAGACATTGTTTTTGTGAGCGTCAGCCGTTGGCGCATTTGCGGACAATTTCGCGGTCGTGAAGTTCATGCCAGGCGTTAAGCCCGATGAACGAGAGCGTGAAATATTCCTCGTAGGACGAGATATAATCTCGGTCCTTGTCTTCGAGGGGTTGAACCACTCGGATAAGTTCTTTTAGGTCGCTTGTAAGCA
>JAFLTY010000087.1 GCA_022509065.1 Muribaculaceae bacterium | reverse complement strand
TTCATCGACGAATAAAAACCGTCTTTGGCAATTCCGATCCTCTGACACAGGATAGAGGTTTGGAAAGTCAAAGGAGTAAGGTCGCGCTTCATCTGCTTAATGTAGTTCTCGCCGAGAAGTTGCAGATTTTCTATTGAGGAATACTCCCGATAATAGACAGCGACCGACCGCATTTTATTGAGGTCCCGGTCAAGGCGACGCAGATAGCCTTTCAGATATGGCGGAACAGGCTTGCCCTGTGAGTTGAGAGAGCGGATGCGCTCTTTGGTACGCCATATCTCGTACACGGTAGCCTCAATCGTTTTTATGAGTTCGACATCCATTTTCTCGCGGTAGTGCAAGAACCACGAGCCCTTTTGGGTCTGCGGCATATCGCTCAAAATCATAATTGAGTGATTGAAGGAGTGTTTGCCGAAATAGGACTTAATGCCGCCGTTAGCCGGTAGCGTTTCGTCTTTGAGCTTCTGATAGTCGATGAACTTTGCCTCGTCAATGAGGAGCCAGGAAAGAGTCAAGGAGTTCGAGGAACCCGGTCTGTCCTGCGAAATGATAACGGCGACAGAGCCATTGTAGAAAGATATGACGTGTTCATAATCTTTGGGGTCGATGATTGGTTTCTTGAAAGACTTTGGCGGCTTTTTGCCGACAACGTAATGCACACCGTCGAGAAAGCCCCATCGTTTCCACGCGGCGAACAAGCCCGGTAACGTGTTCGTCAAACCGTGTTTGAAAGTGGGAACGACGATGCCGCCAGTCGAGCCGACCATTCTTTGCATATTGCGAAGCACAAACGGAGCAGCTATGCTGTCCGTCTTGCCGGTGCGTCGCCCTGCGACGATAACGGTAGTGTTGGCACCGATTAACTGCGTTAAGCGCTGTGGCTTGTTAAAGTAAACTTTCTTCATTGTCGGCTTCGGGCTTTGAGTCAGGGAAAAGCGTATCGAGTTCGAGGTCGTATTCCTCAAACTCTACATCTTCAATGTCGATGGTTTCCTTACGGTATTTTTCAATCATAGCGGAGATTTTCTCCTGAATGTTCGGTATCGGCTCAATGCCGAGAGTCCGTGGGTCATCAGTGGCAGTGAAATGTTGGGGAACAATCATATCATACGGCATAGCCTGTTCATCTTCAAGATCAACACGGTTCAGTTTGCCGTAAGCGGTGGCGGCACGTTCCATAGTCTTGGTGTCCTTACGTTTTTCCGCCATCTTAAAAGTGTTCATCAGCATTTCGTTAGTGCGCCAACGGTGGAAATCACGCGAAGCCTGTCCGAGCGTCGGGAGTAAAGTTTTGACGATAGCCAAATCGGAGTAAGCCGTAACCTTTGAGATTGGGTGGCGTTGGCACACCTCATTTACAAATTCGCGGTCGGTTCCGTCGGGGTTTGCGATGAACCAGTTATACATTTCACGGACACGAAGCACCTTATCCACAATAATTTGTGGATAACGCTGTTCAAGCTCGTCCCTTTTCGTGAAAAGGTCGGCACGGCACACTTCGACTGCGTTAGGAATACTCATTATTCGTCGTCCTCCATGTCAAGTAAGTTGCGGTGTGCGTTTTCAATCGCCAATGGCGAGCCAACCTGGGCTAACATCATTTCCTGCGAATGAAGTTTGACCTTTGAAGCGGCTTTGCCGCGACGGTA
>JAFLTY010000086.1 GCA_022509065.1 Muribaculaceae bacterium | reverse complement strand
CAGAGAACGAACACTATCGGCTCTATCACGATGGCCGATGTGTCGAGGACAATCACTGCACCGGCAGTGCTGGCGGCACAGTCTTCGGCTCCAACCATAGTGAACAACACCTACAACACGCAAACCGCCTCTGCTGACAATTCCGAATTGACTTCGACAATCCGGCAGCTCAATGAGCGATTGAATGAGCCTTTTGTTACCGTAAACACCGTGTCCGGCGATCTCGGCATACAAAAGGCACAGGACGACTATTCAAAACTTATGCGTAACAAATCCCCAAAAAGTAAGCGATAATGGAAATATATGTGAACCACAAATTAGCTATGCTCAAAAAAGGTACAAGTTTTGAGTATGTAGCGGAGAATAGGCTCTTTAGCGGTAGCGATGGCTACACTCTGACAATTACCTTTCCGCTCCGTGGATGCAAGCGTAACCTTGACATCTTCGGGCACATCAACCGCAAGGATGTTGTGGCCGGAAAGGTTATTTTCGATTGTGAGATTAGAGATAAAGGCTTCTACAAGTTCGGCTCCATTACTATTACCGAAATATCGGACGCGGAGGTCAAGACGCAGTTCCTCGAGGGTCGTTCGGAACAGAATTTTGATGAGACTTTCGATGACATCTACATCAACGAGCTTGACCTCGGCTCGCCTCCCACGACTTCCAAATCGGCTCGCAAACCGACTGAAGCGTGGAGTCCTTATCCGAACATATCCTCGCCCGAGTGCGTGGCTCTGCCGTGGGTAAACGACTATTCCGGCAATATTCAGAACCTCGCTGAATATGAGAACGGAGCCTACACTTGGAACAAGGACACCACCGGCTTGTCGTGGCAGCCGTATCTGCTCTATATCACAAAGAAGATTTGTGAGGATAGAGGCTACAAGTATGACTTCTCGAAGTGGGAAGAATCCGAAGAATATAAATACCTCCTTATCTGCAACACGCTTCCTTATGCCTGGTACACTCCGGACTTCGCCCGTGCCTTGCCGCATTGGACTGTGGCAGAGTTCTTCGAGAAGTTGGAGCTGTTTTTAGGAGGTGAGTTCACTATCGACCACCGAGCCAAGACTATCGACTTCGCTTTTACCGAGGCTGTCATCCGTGACTTGCCTCCGGTAAGGTTGGACAGCATAGTGAACGAGCATACGGTCGAAGTGACTGTCGAGGACGACAAGTGCGAGTATCAGGAAACGAAAAACCTTGTCTATAAGGAGTGCGACCACGAGATGTGGAAGTTCTACTCCTGCGATTGGTTCGTCAAATCGTGGAAGGAGGGAGCTGTACGATACAACTCCATGCGTGAGCTGCTTGACGACAACCGTTGGCTCGCTACATGGAACGGCTCGACTCAACGTGGCTCCAATCGTGACAAGGTGCTGTATGCCGCCGACATTGACGCTTACTTCATCGTCCGCTCGCTCTCAAAGACTCTCGCGGAAACTATGCCCGGTTGGATGCCTAACCGATACGACTACAAAATGGAGCTTCGCCCCATAAACCTTTTCGGAGGCCGTATCGTTAATGACGCTGAAGACGCTGACCAAATAGAGATTGAATTTGTGCCGGCGTGGGTTGACGAGACCGAAGACAAGTACGGTCGCTGTCTGTTCCTTTCTTTTTCCGGCTACGATGAAAACGGCTCGTCGGAGTTAAGCGCACGTACACGCGACCCCTACGAGCGGAAGAAAGAAATTGACGCTACTCTCTATCAACCCTGGGCTTTGCAAGCTTTAGCGGCAGGGGAAACGACCAAGAAAGCCGAATACTACGACCGCATATATGTAGCGTGGTGGGACGGGGCTATGGACTCGGCATTGAGAGGCAAGCTTCCGCATCCCTACGTCGAGGACATCGAGATACAGGAAGACTGGAGCAA
>JAFLTY010000085.1 GCA_022509065.1 Muribaculaceae bacterium | reverse complement strand
TGTTGTCATAGTGCTTCCAAACATCCAATTCAATATTTCGGTTCAATCCGATCCGTGTATAGTCAGTATGCACCCAGCAAATCTTCTTCTTTGCCTTTACCTTGTCGGCGACTATTCCGTATGGAGGCAGGAAAGCTATGGCCAGATCATACTCTCCGAAAAACTTCAACGATGGGAGGAAAGGCATGACGCATCGGCTGACATATCCATATATCGCATCGTAGGCGAATGGATGTTTTCTGCGCAAATAAGCCCGAAAACGAACTTTGGCCCACAGTCGTGCCGCAGCGATATGCAGATATCCGTGCCGTACGACATCTTTTATAGGCCGTTCAATCATCGTATATGCCGCAATCTCGGGCAGCACATTCACCCACTTGGGGATATATGCCATCATTTCGCCGCGATGCTCGTTAATGAATAGATCTACATCTACGCGTTCGGGGTCAAGCGTCTGCAGCAAACCGATAAGCGAGGTTTCGGCTCCGCCTATTTCGAGGTAGTGTATATTTATAAAGATACGCGGCTTGCTCATCAAGACAATACCTCTCTTAAAAACGTTTTTGATTCAGTAATCTGTCGATACAACAGTTTGTCAACATCCTCGTATGATATGCGTTCAGTCAGCACACAGTCGGATGTATTGACATCTACCAACCGTGATTGCAGACCCACCTGACAAAGCAAATCATGCATACGTTCATTAAGACCGTCCTTACGGTCGACCACAAAGAACTCACGATGATAAATCATTGCGAAAGCTGTTCCGTGGAAAGAATTACTTATAATGCAACGGGCGTTACGCACCAGTTCTACAAACTTGTCAGGTGCCGCTTGCGGGAAACTCTTATCGGCATACCCCAAACGTCGCGAACTTATCGAGTATATTTTACATCCATACAACCTTGCAAGTCGTTTTGCAACCCGTTTAACGCTTTTGCAACCCATAACATCATAGACCAAAATATAGGATTCCGCACTGTCACTACATCCAAGCATGATATCCCACTCTTCGGACGATAGCAGAAACACGGGGTCGACTGACGTGCAACCGTTAAATCCCAGAGACGACAATATCTTCAGTCCTGAACTCTCTCTTACAGAAATTGAATCGAAAACAGTCAAATGCCTCTTAACGAACGATTCGCATTCCGGATTCAAAGACGAAAGAGCAAAACTCGCAGCATAGCTTACACGTTTCGTTTCAGGAGTCCCGAAATCGAGGTAATATGCGACATCGTTACCAGTGCGAAACGAAGTATTCCATATCTGGTCGCTACCTGCAATAAAGACATCGGCTTGCGGAGGATTCTTCTGCAATTCGCCAAGAGTACGATATATTTGTTTAGTGCGAGGAATATATTTCTCAGAGAATCTTTCAAAAGCAGCATGACGACTAACGGAATCAACTCTTAATTGTAATTGCAAAAACAGTTTTGCCCACATCTTCACTGATACCCCAGGCCAATACCACACCTTATCACTAAAGGACATGTATTCGGGCCGATAGTCTACAACCTCTACATTGTGTCCCAAACTTTTCAGGTAATACAACAATGCAAATGCCTGCAATCGTGCGCCATGATTGACTACATTATGGCATGTTATTGTACAAACTTTCATTATGCAAGCAGCATTTTATTGACTTTAGCAGCCTCTGTTACCATAGTCCTATCCTCTTCAAGCCGAGTGGCGGCAATCAGTTTTTCCCTCAAAGCATTGTTTCTTGCCAATAACATTATCTTTTCGGCCACACTTTCTGCTGTCATTTCAGCTATCAAACCATTCTCGCCATCACGAGCTTGATTATCATAAGCAACTGCAAAGTTCGTACTTACAACTGGCTTATTTAAGATACGTGCTTCACGTAGCGTCATACAAAATCCCTCAAAACTTGAAGTCTGGACATACACATCACAACCATCCATATAAGGATACGGATTAGGTTGCATTCCAAGTAATAATACATATTCCTCCAATCCGTAATCAGCCA
>JAFLTY010000084.1 GCA_022509065.1 Muribaculaceae bacterium | reverse complement strand
ACATGAGCGGTGTTGAGAGCCGGTGCGTCGTTGGTTCCGTCGCCTGTTACGGCTACAACCTCGTTGTTGGCTTGGAGTGCTTCAACAAGGCGTTTCTTATCCATTGGACGGGCACGGGCTATAATTTTTAGATCACCGACTTTCTCGCGGAGTTCGCCGTCTGTAAGTTCGGCAAACTCAACGCCTGTTATTATATTCTTTTCGGAGTCGGTTTCATCATTCCAAAGACCGATTTGACGACCGATTTCTTTTGCTGTTCCAGGGGTGTCACCGGTTACAATCTTGACTCCGATACCTGCGGAAACAACCTCGTTGACTGCTTCGGGTACATCCGTCCTGACGGGGTCGGAGATGGCAACTATGCCGAGGAATGTAAGCGGAGCCTTATCAATGTCAGAGATTTTGAAGTCGGCGGATACTTCGGCGTATGCGAAACCGAGTGTACGCATAGCTTGTGCTTGATAGTCGAGAAGTTGGGCCTCGAGTTCTTCTTTAGTAACTCCGGAAAGGTTTTTACACATTTTGAAAACGATTTCAGGAGCACCCTTAAGATATAATATGACCTTGCCAGTCGTTGATTTGACAATCGAAGCCATATACTTGCGTTCGGTTGAGAAAGGAAGTTCCTCAATCTTCTCGGCAGCTACACGTAAATCTACGTAGTTTTGACCGCGAGCTTTCAACCAAAGGAGTAAAGCGCCCTCTGTCGGGTTTCCGAGAACTTGTATTTTCTCGCCAGTCGTATCAAGTTGGGCGGTGGAGTTAGCAGCGATACCCTCATAGAGAATTTCATCGGATGGGTTTCCGAAGAAATTAGTCTTATAAACCTGCATTTGGTTTTGGGTCAAGGTTCCGGTTTTGTCAGTACAGATAACGGTGGTGGCCCCCATAGTCTCGCAAGCATGCATTTTACGAACAAGGTTGTTCGTTTTGAACATGCGGTTCATCGAGTAAGCCAACGACAACGTTACTGCCATAGGCAGACCTTCAGGCACAGCCACAACAATCAGCGTTACGGCTACCATTATCGTTTGCAGGGTATGTGCAAGGAGCATTGACCAACTTGCATCTCCGGCGCCGGGGTTTACCAATGCGAAAGCACCGCAAACCATACCGATAAAGAGAGCGATAAATCCGACAATAGTCCATGCACAAGCTTTACCTGACCAGTCTCCAAACTTGCATATCACAAGCCAGAAGAATACGACAACGGGGATAATGAGCACCCATCCTTCCCAATTCCAAACGCCAATGAAGCTGACGAGTTGAGCGCAGATAATCAGACCTGCAAATATGTAACTTGCATTGGTAATCCAGTCTGCCAGACTATCGAGCTGTTCATTAAGCGGAGTCTTGACGGAGTCATCGATTTGAGCTTCCTCGAATACCTTACCCATCTCGGTAGCGTCTCCGACTTTTAGGACACGCATAATGCCGTGGCCCTCCATAATCTTGGTGCCTTTGAGCACATGATTTGATGGGTATGTCGCTTCTTTAGAGAATTGAGCGGGGTCGGTAGTTTTATGAGCCAACGGTTCTCCGGTAAGAGAAGATTCGTCAACACTCAAAGAAACGGATTCGAGCAGTTCGCCATCGGCAGGAATTTCCTCGCCTGTATTTAGTACGACAATATCTCCTACAACTACATCCTTGCGAGGGATGGAGGTGACTTTGCCGTTTCTTATGACCTCGACCTGTTCATCATCATTAACCTGGTTAAGGATGGTGAACTCTTTATTGGCTTTCTGCTCGAAGATAAAAGCCAATACGGTTGCTAATAATATGGCAACAAAAATACCGATGGGTTCAAAGAATACTTTCCAATCTTGATGTAGAGCGTAATGCTCATAGAAAGATATGCCTAAAGAAAGTATGCCGGCAATAAGAAGAATACGAATCAGCGGATCCGGATCATCTTCTTGCCCTTTGAATTTATAGAACTTACCTAAAAGTTCTTTCCACCATGGGTCTTGTTCTGGTGGCGTAAGCACATTCGACCCATTTTTCTT
>JAFLTY010000083.1 GCA_022509065.1 Muribaculaceae bacterium | reverse complement strand
CCGACGAGATGCTGAACAAGCATAGGCCCGGTGGCGGTGCCGTTTAATGTTGCTTTGAGCGAGTGGGTTATTTCCCAGTTGGCAGTGAAATATCCGTATATGTCGGGAGTGCGGAACATCTTTTTTACCGGCGCTACATCGGGGTCATCGCTCCAATATTCGGGTTTCTTGTATCGGCTTTGCTGAAAGGTCACGCCTCCCTGCACGTCGAAATGACTTGAGAAGAAAGCTTTGGCTTCGAGGTTAATGCCCATCACACGGGCGCCCGAACCATTATATCGCTCGAGTACGGCATTCCCGTTTTCATCCAGTCCATCAAGCTGTCGCAACGCGAAAACATCCCGAAGGTCGGTAAAAAATCCCTCAATCAGAAAATTAGTCTGGACACTTCCGAAAGTAGGATAAAGGTCGGCTGACAGGCTAAAACTTTGCGAACTTTCCTGTTTGAGATTTGGAGCCAAAACGGTTACCACACGCTCGCCGCCAACAATAGCCACGTGGAAATCCTCGTCGTATGCCTGCGGTGAGCGGAACCCTGTTGAGTATGAAAGTCGGAAGTTTACGTCTCTGCGCGGATTGTAACGGATATTGGCGCGAGGCGACACAATGGGATTATGAATAAGAGTATGCTTGTCAAGACGAGCACCTACAAGAAATCCCCATGTGTCGTTTTTCCATTCGTTCTGAAGATAACCGCTGTAAATATTGACTTTCTGCAAAATGTCATGACCGTAACCGATTGTTACGTCATGGAGGCGGTTAAACGAATATTCAAGACCTGCCACCAATTCGGCCGGCATAAACCAAAATCTCGAAATCTGATGCGTCCATTGTGTTCCTGCCGTAACGACAATATCGTTAGTGCGGCCATAAGCATCGGGGTCCATATTCGAGCCATAATAACTTTTTCGTGCCGTGTTCTGCAGAGCGGCAAAAAAAGACAGATGGTCTTTGCGGTCACGCAGCCACCAATCGTAGGTCGCTTCACCTGCGTTTATATCGTGGTCGACCTGTTCGGCAACCATAGCAAGGTGAGGCGGTTGGTCGAGTTGGTCTCCGCCACGCCGATATTCGCGCGTGTTGTGATATTCGACGGTCAATTTTGTGTCATCGCTTGTACGAAGGAAAGAGCGCATGCCGATTGTCTGACTTTTTAATTGTGCGACCTCTGTAAAGCCGTCGTTGTCATGGTCATATCCGTCGCGGTAACGAGATTGACCATAAAGAAACAGGCCGGCTTTGCTGTTGTTTGAGACAATCGACGCATTGAAAGTAGTATTGTTATCAAGCGCCCCCGATATCCCCATAGAAGTAAGCGTATGCGACACTTGAGCAGAATTTTCGAGGGGGTCTTTGGTGATTATGTTTATAGTTCCGCCGATTGCCGACGAGCCGAATAAAGCAGAGCCACCACCTCGCATAACCTCGACACGGTCAATCATATTGGCCGGAATGTGTTCCAGTCCATAGACACCTGCAAGAGCTGAAAAAATCGGTCGGGAGTTCATTAATATTTGTGAATAATGGCCGTCAAGACCGTTTATACGCACTTGTGTAAAACCGCAGTTCTGACAATCATTCTCTACGCGGACACCGGGTTGGAAATCAAGACCGTCTGCAAGTGAGCAAGCGCCGACATTCAGAAATGTTTTGCCGGATATTACATTAACGAGAGAAGGACTTTCACGACGCTTGGTTTCGGTTTTGGACGAGGTAACAACGACTTGCTCCAACATAAAGGCATCGGGTTTCAATTCAAAGTTGAGGATTCCTCCCTCGTTTTTATCAATTTTGATATTAAGTTTTTGAGGGATATAACCCATATAAGAGGCTTCGACTGTATAGTCGCCGCACGGTAATCCATTAAAGGAATAATCTCCGTTTTCGTTGGTGACGGTCTGTCTTTCAAGCCCATGTATTTTAACTAAACACCCGATAAGGGGTGATTTGTCTTCACTTCCGAGGACTTTCCCCGAAAGAGAGGAAACACCATCGGAAGCATATACTTTTGGAAGAAGTAAAATTATTAAAGATAATGTGATTATAAGAGTTCTTAAATTCATCAGATTATTTTGCTTTTTGATTAGAAGTGCAA
>JAFLTY010000082.1 GCA_022509065.1 Muribaculaceae bacterium | reverse complement strand
ATTCTTACCTTTGTATCGGCAATGATGGATAAGTCGCGATAATGAACTGTTACTATAAAGACCACATAAAGGATTTTCTCGTCAAGGATACAGATGCAATTCTTGGGGTGTTGGCCTGCAAAGGAGGCAACGATCCGAGGCAAATGGATGCGTGGTGCGAGGAAATCTCAATCATGCGGAATCTCCTCTACCCATATCGCGATGAAGACGCAGAAGTCTTGTTTGAATACACTATCCCTCGTCTTGCCAAACGTGTTGATGTCGTCCTTCTGCTCAAAGGTCTTATCTTTACATTAGAGTTCAAAGTTGGTGAAAAGGCGTTTTTGCAGGCTGATATTGAGCAGGTCATGGACTATGCGCTCGACTTGAAAAACTTCCACAAAGAGAGCCATCATCGTACTATTGTTCCGATACTTATTGCGACCGAAGCAACAGAGAAATCGATAGACCTAAGAATGTCGGTCTACGATGACCACATCTATAATCCTCTTTTAGTTGGGGCAAAGGGTCTTGGACAAATCATAGCAGATATTATCAGACGCGAAGAAGGTAGCTCGTTTACATGCGAAGATATCGACCGCTGGCATAAAAGCCGTTATGAACCTACGCCAACAATTATCGAAGCGGCCAGTGCGCTTTATCTCAATCATACCGTCGAAGAGATAACCCGAAGTGATGCATCGGGAGAATCGTTACGCAATACTACCAACTATCTGCTCGACGTGATAGAACATAGCCGTCGGAACAATCAAAAAAGTATCTGTTTTGTTACGGGTGTTCCGGGCGCAGGCAAAACATTGGTCGGACTGAATGTCGCTATCGAGCAGTCAAAGCGGCGTCAAGATGATATGGCGGTTTATCTTTCCGGTAACGGGCCTTTGGTTAAGGTGCTGACTGCGGCACTTGCCAAAGATAAGGCTGAGCGTGAGAACTGCAAACGCAGCGATGCCAAACGTGAGGTTAGTCGTTTTATCCAAGAGATATACAACTACCGTGAACAGATGCTCGGTAAAATCAAGTTACCGATTCAAGGCGGCAAATTGGAGATTGACGAGAACTTATCGCTCGCCGAAAAACGGGCTGGCCATGCCGAGATTGAGCACATTGCGATTTTCGATGAGGCACAACGCTCATGGAATCATAAAAAGTTGGCTGATTGGCTTGCACGAGGTGGTAGTTTTGGCAACAAAAAGAAGGTGCCCAACTTTCCTGTCTCAGAAGCAGAGTTTCTGATTTGGTCATTGAACCTTCGCCGAGATTGGGCTGTTATCATTTGTCTTGTCGGTGGAGGACAAGAAATTCATACAGGCGAAGCAGGCATAGGCGAATGGTTGCGAGCAATCAATGAAGCTTTCCCCGACTGGCATATTTATGTTTCTGACCGGCTCGAAGATAAAGAGTATGCCGAAGGCAATGTATGTGGGTTGTTATCTGCAAATCCACACGTAATGTATGAATCTAGCCTGCACTTGTCCGCTTCTATGAGATCTTTCAGAGCGGAGAAACTATCCCTGTTCGTGCATAAGTTACTCGATTTGGATGTCGTAGGTGCCCGTACCCTTTATAATGAAATCAAAGACAACTATCCGATAGTTTTGACACGCGACCACCAAACGGCTAAACAGTGGTTGAAAGCAAAAGCTCGCGGGTCGGAGCGATATGGTATGATTGTCTCGTCACGCGCAGAGAGATTACGCCCGCTGGCAATAGATGTCAAGCGAAAAATAGATGTAGAACACTGGTTTCTCGAAGACAAAAAGGATTTACAATCATCATTCTTTTTGGAGGATGTCGCTACGGAGTTCGACATTCAGGGTCTGGAACTGGATTGGACGTGTGTAGCTTGGGATGGCGATTTGCGTTTCGCCAATGGCGAATGGGATTACTACAAATTCTCCCGTAACAGGTGGATGCACAACAATCAGGCAACGAATCAAGCCTATCAACTCAATGCCTATCGTGTACTGCTAACACGAGCACGTCAAGGTATGGTTTTGTTAGTTCCTTTTGGAGATGCCGAAGACGAGACGCGCGACCCTCGTATCTATGATGGCACTTTTGAGTACCTGAAATCTATCGGATTGGAGGTAATATAATTCT
>JAFLTY010000081.1 GCA_022509065.1 Muribaculaceae bacterium | reverse complement strand
GTCCATAATCTTGTGGGTTTTGCCACAAAATTATGGACCTTATGACGGTTGCGAAAAGACGCAGTTTTAATCTATAATTTATTGATTTTGTTACATACGGATTGGACGTGGTCAAGTCCGTATAATAAAGAATGACTATCAATTCCCATCCACATAAAAAGTGTATGCAGTCTTTGATAGGCATTTAAGATATACGAAGTTCCTATTATCGGTTGACGCAAAGCAAAACATATAGGTTCGTGATGGGCAATTCTGTTCCTCAAAATATTTATGCCATCCAATTCATTGAACATAAAAGTGTTATTATATTGGCATTCAGCGGTTGAGCGAGGCTTATTAGGGAAAATAGCGAGTAAAGAGCGATTAACGGCACGATATTGTGGATTGGCAAACATATATTTCCAGACACCGAATTCCATTTCTGCCAATAATTTAGTGTGGCTATAATTACCGCTTCTTTGCAACCTGTTATATGCTTTGCGAATAATATTTGCACTATCCCTACATCCGGGCACATCGAAAATCCCACCAGGCATGATAGAATCACGTAGCCAATCTTCTCCAAGTTGCTTAACAAGAATATTGTTGATAGCATTACGAATGGCAACCTCAAAGCAACTTAACAGTGTGAAGACTTCTTGTGATAAATTCAAATTTAGTCGATATAAAGTCATCGTCTTTCTTGAATCATTACCACACGCTGTATAATATCTTCTCAGCCTTTCTTCAGATAATATGGATTGAAAATCCTTAAATTTCACTTGATTTTTAAGATTTTATTTGGTAAAATTTGTTTATTTAGAAACAAAGCATTAATTTTGCAATGTTGATTCCCGGTAGCCCCTGACTTGTCAAGCTATCGGGTTTAGTTTTTTAATACTGCAAAATTAAGGAATTTTATTGAGATATTGGCAACTGCCATTATAAAAACACCGGGCAATCGTTCACGCGGAAAATGCATACGTCGCGCAACTTTCGACATTCGCCGGAAGCAAGTATTTTGATGTTGCGCCAACCTCCGTAAAAGTCGTAACGCAGTGATATACACCGTTTGTAGTGAACGATTGAGCCGTCGGCTTTCCATGCCGTAATATCGACGGGGTCGCCGCTGTTGAGCATTTTGCGAGCGGTGGTTATATGAACCTCTTGTGCCATAGCTTTAGCTGTAAACAGGATTGAACTTATCGTTGAAGATACCGGGCGAAGTCGGAACGTCGAGCTTGGGCGTAGTTTCGGCAAACTGCCATGTGAACTTGACTTTGTTAAGTTCCGTGTTCGAGTCCGACAGCTCGCAAGTGAAGTCGGTAATGAGAATTTCAAACATGGCGTCGAAATCTTCTTCGACTTCGCCCTCATAGCCCCACTGTATCTTGACCTTTGGCGACTGGAGCATTTGCTCGATAAGACGACACTCATCCGATGTCAAAGGTCCGGTTTCGGTCTCATACTCCTTGGAGTTGGTAACATCGTAGAACTGAGCGCTTCGACCAATGACCGCCACTGAGCGGTCGGAGCTTATCTTGTCAGTCGTGGTGCAGACAAGCGGTAGCTGTTCAACGATGTTGAAGCAGTTGACAAAATAGAATTTTTTGGCCGAGTCAAGCGATGGGTCAACGAAGTAGGTGGCGGAGCGTTCCTTGACACGGACAGTAACGGACTGCAACGTAATTGCGTCGAGTTTCTTGGCCGACTTTATTCGGTCAATTACTTCACGGATATAGATATACTGTTGCATTATATCGTTGACGTGCGCTATCAGTCCGTTGCCCGAGTGGACGTACTGGTAAACGTCGCGTTTGCCGTTGGGGTCAAGGAACGTGGCATAGATCATGCAAGAGATGCCTTCCTTTTCGGTAGTGTACCACACGAGGCGAAGCATATCCGAGGGCTTGACGCGATGAAACGGAGCGGCGGTGAGGAAATTTTGCTGAAGCCAGGAAGAAAAGTCGAAGACATCGACCGAGCGACTGCAATACATAACGCGGAAAGATTTTTCCGCTTCCTCCGAACCTGCCGTTGCCTCGATGGTGCACTCGGCCCAGTTGGTGTCGGTGTTCCCTGCGAGCTGGCTTTCGACAAGCTCACCGAGATTGGAGACCGTTACTTGTCGGTTGAGCGGATAGTAACGCCCCGACAGGAGCGGATATCCGTCAGCACGAAAAACGACATCGACGAAGTCGGCGTCGGTCATAATGGTAATGCTGTCAAGGTCGCTTGAAAGCATTATATCGGGAGTATATAGCGAGAT
>JAFLTY010000080.1 GCA_022509065.1 Muribaculaceae bacterium | reverse complement strand
TACCGCTGGCTTCCATGTCGGCTACTTTCTTTTCCAGCTTAACGCTGATAAAGGGGCCTTTTTTTAATGAACGGCTCATAGTTGGTTGTTTTGTCTTTGTTTGTTTTACAATTACCTGTTAGGGCCTTGGTTATTTCTTACGACGCTCGATGATATACTTGGTCGAGTGTTTCTTTGGAGCGCGTGTCTTCAGACCCTTAGCATACAGGCCTTTGCGCGAACGCGGATGTCCGCCTGATGCGCGGCCTTCACCACCACCCATGGGGTGGTCTACGGGGTTCATAACCACGCCGCGGTTGCGGGGACGGCGTCCCAGCCAGCGGCTGCGGCCTGCTTTGCCCGAACGTTCAAGCGAGTGCTCGCTGTTGCCTACCGTACCGATGGTAGCCTTGCAGGTAGCAAGGATTTTGCGAGTTTCGCCTGAGGGCAACTTGATAATTGCATAGTCGCCTTCGCGTGACACCAACTGAGCGAAGGTACCGGCCGAACGTGCCATGAAGGCGCCCTGACCGGGTCGCAACTCGATGTTGTGGATAACAGTACCGACGGGGATTTTGTTGAGAGGAAGCGCATTGCCGATTTCGGGTGCTGCGTCGGGACCGCTTACAACAGTCTGACCTACTTCGAGTCCGTTGGGTGCAATGATATAGGTCTTTGCGCCGTCAACGTAGTAAAGAAGGGCGATACGTGCCGAACGGTTGGGATCGTACTCGATCGATTTTACTACTGCGGGAACTCCATCTTTGTTTCTCTTAAAGTCAATGAAACGGTATTTTCTTTTGTGTCCACCACCAAGGTAACGAGTGGTGAGGTGACCCTCGGCGTTGCGGCCGCCGGTCGACTTTTTACCGACTGTAAGAGATTTTTCCGGTGTCGTAGCAGTGATCGTACCTTTAAATACACCGATAACTTTGTGTCTCTGGCCCGGAGTTGTGGGCTTGAATTTTCTTACTGCCATTGTTGTTAAATATTGCTGTAGAAGTCTATTACCTGGTTTTCAGCGAGGGTTATGAAAGCTTTCTTCCAACGGTTTGTTTTGCCGCGCAGAAGGCCGCTCTTTGTCCAACGCGATTTGTTTTTGCCGCGTACAACGGCAGTGTTCACCTTCTCGACCTTGACGCCATAGAGTTTCTCGATGAGGTCTTTAATCTGGTGCTTGTTCGCTTCGGGCGAAACGCGGAAAGTGTAGCGGTTAAGCTTTTCGGTAAGCTTGGTTGCTTTTTCCGTAATGATGGGGGTTATTGTGATTTCCATTGTTGTGTTCCTCCCGTGCTTTAAAGTTTATTAATGATTTCGAGGCTCTTTTCGGTAATTACCAATGCCTTTGTGTTCATCACCGCATAGGTGTTGATGTCGTTGGCGTTCATCAGTCGAACGTCGGGGACGTTGCGCGATGACAGATAGAGATTTTCATTCTTGTCGGCAAGAACGAACAGGCTCTTCTGACCTTCGATCTTAAGGTTTTTGGTAACATCCACGAAGTCTTTTGTCTTGGGGGCGTTCAGAGTGATATCCTCGATGATGATGATGCCGTTGTCAAGCACTTTCTGCGACAGAGCCGAACGGCGTGCGAGGTTTTTCACTTTCTGATTGAGTTTGAAACGATAGTCGCGGGGACGGGGACCGAAAACACGGCCACCACCTACCAATACGGGCGAATTGATGTCACCTATGCGGCTGCCGCCTCCACCTTTCTGTTTGTGAAGCTTGCGTGTCGAGCCCGAAACCTCACTGCGTTCTTTTGACTTGTGTGTACCCTGGCGCTGGTTGGCGAGGTATTGTTTCACATCGAGGTATACGGCATGCTCGTTAGGAGTAATGGCGAACACCTCGTCGTTGAGGACAGCCTTGCGGCCGGTGTCTTGTCCTTTTTGGTTATAAATTGCGAGTTCCATATTACTTCTCGATTGAAATGATTGAACCTTTGCTTCCGGGGATTGAACCCTTGAGCATGATGATGTTGTGTTCGGGGATAACCTTGATGACCTGCAGGTTCTGCACTGTCACCTGTTTGTTACCTGTCTGACCGGCCATGCGCATGCCTTTGAACACCTTAGCGGGATACGAGCAGGCACCTATCGAACCGGGAGCGCGAAGTCGGTTGTGCTGACCGTGTGTGGTCTGACCCACACCGCCGAAACCATGACGTTTAACTACGCCCTGATAACCTTTACCTTTGCTGACACCGACTACATCGACAAAGTCGTGGTCGGTAAAGATGTCGCAGGTAATGGTGTCGCCCATGGCGTATTCACCGTCAAATCCTTTGA
>JAFLTY010000008.1 GCA_022509065.1 Muribaculaceae bacterium | reverse complement strand
CGTGTTCATCGAACAAGGTATGCCTCAAAGCGAAAGACTTATGAAACTTAATCAAATAGCTATTCATCAAATGGATATTTTGGAGAATGGCGATAACAATCGCAAATTGCTCAAATGAAACTACCGGATTTACAAGATAAAGCGGAGTTCAACAGAATTGGCCGAATGCCGGCTAATCGGAAATATAAATACCTTGCCTTGTCATCTTTCTTTGGCGGCATTGTACTTATGCTTGTTAATATAATAGGCATTGACTATTTTTCAGTCTGAACCTACCTGATTTTAAGAGGAATCGCCGGCATTTGTGCCGCTTTCTTTATTATCTTTGTGGCAATATACTTGTTTCGGGTTTACAAAACACTTTTTAATCAGAAACCTAAATAATAGAATATCCGAGCGATTCGGGAGAAACAGCGTCCTTGCTTTGCAGGGCGCGAAACTCAGTTATGAGTTGGGGAACAGATTTAACGTCAATAGCCATAATGATGCTGATTTTTCAGCAAAATTATGGCTCGACAACAGCGTGTCAAAAGACACAACAAATTTGTAAATTTGTGGCATGGAAAAGACCTATAAATATGACGATGAATTTAAGAGATGGGCGCGAGCATTGCAGTTCGCCTATCGTGAAGATGTGCTGAAAGATTTTAATGAAGAAAAAGCACCACAGGTTTTGCTCTCCGACGAAAATGCGAAGCAAGGTCTGATATTCTATGAGGGTTTTCGAGGTTTAATTCTTGAAAAAGTTGGCCATGTCAGCAACAAAATGACCAACAATATGCTGCGAAGCGAACATATTCCATATAATATGTTTACGCCGTTGGAGAAATTTCCCGAATTGGCAAAAGATGTTTTCAGTGCAATGATAGGCGTACCCATCAAGCAAATAGAAATGCCCATCTTAATAGAGTTTGCCGGGAATGGAAAGAAAAGCGAGTATCTGAACGACGGAACTTCGTTCGACGCATTTGTCCGGTATAGCGCTTATGACGGCAAACGCGGAGCCATCGGCATTGAAGTTAAATATACTGAAAATGAATATCCTTTAGGAGTTAAGGAGGGTAAAGATATAGAAGGTATTGTGGATGATGAAAATGTGCGAAAAACGAATGAACTGTATCGCCGGATGACAGCAGAAAGCGGTTATTTTGTTGATAATTTGGATATTCGTATGTTTTTGAAAGCGCACCATCTCCGTCAGATATGGCGCAATCATATTCTCGGATATTCTATGAAGAATAAGGGAGAATATGAGTTGATACACCATGTGCATTTATATCCAAAGAATAATGCACATTTTCAAAAACACGCTTTGCCCGACTATCGAAAGATATTGACCGAAGTCGGACTTGAAAGTTTCAAGGCCGTAACTTATGAGGGCTATATCGCGCTGCTTGAAAAGTATAGCGATGACGAAAAAGCCCGTGATTGGGTCAAGTATCTTCGTGCGAGATATTTAGGGATTAAGTAACGAAGTGTCGGGAAACGTCCCGAGTGAGGGCGTTTGAGATTACGTTGGTGCAGATTTTTATGAGAGCAAAAAATGGGACCTTCGAAACCTTTTCGTAACTTTGCATTATCAAACTCTAACGGAGAGCACTGACATACAGACGCGTTAGCTCGTAGCTCCCTCCGAAAAATCGTAACTTAAGGATAGCCTCCCAGGGCTGCAGGTATCGTCAACGCTACACATAATGAGCTGCACCCTGCAAATTAAACAGGATTTTAGCTAACTACGTAAGAGCTAACTGGCCGTCTATTACTTGCGATTTAACGTCGAACGGGCTGTAAACTTTCATACAAATTCAAGTTCAGATAATTCTTTCCCTAACAAGTGAAGACCTGACAAGATTTTCTCTTCTCTTTCCTTTGAAGGCTTCTTGAACCCATTGATGTAATTACGAAGGAGTGATGCATTAATGCCTATCGACTTAGCGAAACCGGCAACATTGATTTCCGGATGAGTGAGAAAGAATCGTTGCATAACAGACGGCTCGGCATCGTCATAATAGAAACTCTCAAAACTTATATCTTCATCAAGTTCTCTCCAATGAATACCGGTGAGTCCAATCTTATAATTTATCCTTTGTTCTTCGCTCGCTTTCAATAAATTAGGATACCATAGCAACGCCTGTTTAACAACATCACCATCGAAACTTTCGCCATAGATGTATTCATCATCAAACCATATCTTAATTAATTTTTTCATTTTTTGTTGAAGTGCTCCATTCACCGCTTAATTATGATATCTTTATTTTCTTCTACGACCTCCTTGATTCTTTTGAGGTCGTTGTTTTTAATATTCAACTTTTCTCGGATGTTAAAAACATTATTTTCATTGTCATAGTCAAGTATAACATATCCATCATTACCTTCTACATGAATGTGGATTGGTTCATGTTCACGAGAATATAAGAAAAAAGAAAATCCGAAAAATCTAAATAACTCTGGCATACCCTTATTTTTGATATTTTTTTTCAGTATGTAAAGATAGGAATTATTTTTGATACCACCAAATTTTTTAAATTAAAATAAGATATACAGATTTTATGAGAGCAAAAAAGGGAACCTTCGAAACCTTTTCGTAACTTTGCATTATCAAACTCTAACGGAGCACACTGACGTACAGACGCGTTAGCTCGTGGCTCCCTCCGAAAAATCACCAATTAAGGACATCTTACACGAGTTACACTTGTCGGCAACGCAATACGCAGCGGACTAAATCATATATAACACAGATTTTAGCGAAACTTCATAAGAGCTAATTAGTCGTTTGCTGCCAACAGTTTTATTGTCGAAACGGCTCTTATTTTTAAAGATGAAACTATGAGAAGAAAGAAAATAACAAAACTAATGATAGTAACGGTGATGGTGATGAGCGCCGCCTCATGCAACACTCCAAAACATACCGAGCAGATTAGTTCGAACAGTTTCGTGACAACGGAGAAACAAATAAGTAATAAAGCGGACTTAGATGAACAGACAATAGGAGCAGTACGCGCCAAACCGTTCGCATTCATATATAAAACAAACAGCAATTATAACGACAAAGTCACAGCTGTGTACGATAAGAGTCGCGATATGTTTTTGAGCTTTCCCGATCCTACCGATGTTTCGCCGGACTTTGCTCCGTTGGAGCTTATCGATGGATGGTTGCTTGACCGCCGTGGCGGAGTTGGCGAAAACACTGTATTTTTGAGATGGACATACGGCGAATACAGTAAACTGAAAAGCGTTCCAAGCATAGATGAACTTAGAAAAGCTATACTACCAGACGCCAAAGTAACGGAATTCGTGCGGCTCAATATGACCAGTTTCGAGGCACAAGGCGACACAGCGAGAGTTAACGCCCTTATACGAGAAGGCTTACCCGAAAGTAATCATTATATTAACGACCGTTAAGAGCGGCTTGCACCCCTTTGCTAAAATCGATAGCAGATTGACGGTACCCATTACGTTCAAGAGCGCTGACCATGGCATGAATCTCGATGACAGCCTGTTCGCGTTCCTTGGTTCCGGCTTCTTTCAGCATAATGGCTTTACCGGCCGCATAACCACGTTCGTAGGCCTTCTGAGAGACGACCGGAGATGACCATGCCGTTGTCTCGAAATCGGATGTGTCGGGAACCTCGCAATCTTTATTTCCAGAACACGATAAAAACGAGACAGATACAACTGCGCAAAGCAAAGAAAGAATCTTGGGAAACGAATAAAAAGATATAGACATTATCTAATAATAATTATAAACTCACAAAAGAATAATAGCCAGTTGGGCACAACCGTGCGCGTCGGCAAGCGCGTTGTGATGGTTCCTGAAATCGATACCAAAATAATCGCATAAGTGGGGCAGCGACTTTGACGGACATTCATACCTTGAAACCTGACGCCTTGCTGCCATTAGGGTACACAAAAAGCGTTCCGGAGCATCGAGACCATAAACTCTTGTTGCCTCGCAAACGCATTTCCAATCGAACGCGGCATTATGAGCCACAAAAGGCAGACCTTCACTCCACAACAGAATCTCATTCCAGACACGGCTGAAAGGCGGCGCGTCAAAGGTATCCTTGTCGGACAAACCATGAATGGCAGTAAAGCGACGTACATACCAATCGGGTTCGGGATGGACTAACGAATAAAAAGTGTCACACACAATGCCGTCCTTAACCTTGACACACCCAATCGAACATATACTTGAGGCGCTGTAGTTGGCTGTCTCAACATCTATGGCAATGAAATCTTTCATTTATTCAGCAGTGAAGGATGATTTTCCAGAAGTCAGAAGGCGTACCTTGTCTGCCACATTATCCATGAGCCAACGAGGCGTAGAAGTAGCTCCGCAAATTCCTATAGATTTAGCTCCCTTTAGCCACTGCGGATCGAGTTTGTCAGGAGTGGCCAACATAAACACCGCGTCATTGACCGATTTGCAATGATTGCAAAGAACCTTTCCGTTACTGCTTTGTTCACTTGCCACAAATAGGACAACATCGTGCGTGGAGGCGAATTTTTTTAGCTGTTCGACACGATTCGCTACCTGACGACATATCGTGTCGTAATATTTGAAAGATGTTTGAGGATCCTTATGAGTGTTTATGGCCGAAACAATAGCGTTGAATCCTTCGAGCGACTTTGTGGTCTGGCTATACAGGACAATATCCTTAGACATGTCTATAAGGTGAATCTGGTCAGGACTTTCAATAACGATAGCTGAGCCCTCAGTCTGACCAACCAGACCGTTGACCTCGGCATGGCCCGACTGACCGTAAATGACGATTTGGAGATTATGACCGCTATTGCGAGCATTATCGTAATCGGCCTTGATTCTTTGCTGAAGCTTCAAGACAACCGGACACGTAGCATCGACCAGGGTAATACCTTGGAGACGTGCACGGTGGTATGTCGAAGGAGGTTCGCCATGAGCGCGAAGCATAACGCGAGCGTTTCGCAGACTCGAAAGATCTTCGTGAGTGATAGTCACCAAGCCTTTGCGGGAAAGACGCTCCATTTCGGCCGAATTATGCACAATATCGCCCAGGCAATAGAGAGTGTTGTTTGTAGACAGTTCCTCCTCGGCCTTGTTAATAGCCGCAGTGACACCGAAACAAAAGCCTGAGAAAGAATCTATATCAACGACGGGATTCATTTCGGATACCCTCCAAGCGTTGTTTGACCAGGTTGTCAAGAAAATCGTTTTGTTCCTCTATAGACATCTGAGAGTTGTCGAGAGAGACAGCATCGGGAGCTTTGAACATGGGGCTTTCCTGACGATGAGTGTCTGTAAAGTCTCGTTTGCGGATGTTCTCCAGTATTTGCTCGTAGGAAGTATCACTATCACCCTTAGCCCTTAACTCATTGAAACGACGTTTAGCGCGAGTCTCGTCCGATGCGTCTACAAATATCTTTAACTCGGCATCCGGAAACACTACTGTAGTGATGTCACGGCCATCCATGACTATGCCCTTATCGGCACCCAGAGCCTGTTGTTTTTTGACCATGGCACGGCGAATTTCACCGACAGTCGCAATGTCAGAAACGTGAGCCGATACCTCCATTGATCTTATTTCTCTCTCTACATCCTCGCCGTTAAGCAAAGTACTTTGAGATCCATCGGGATTGACGCGGAAATTGATGTCTATATTATCAAGATGAGAAACTAAAGCGGCGATATCACCAAGCAGCCCGTGACGCATGGCATACAAAGTAACGGCGCGATACATTGCTCCCGAATCGATATAACGGTATCCGAGACGTTTTGCGAGTGCCTTGGCCATAGTGCTTTTTCCGGATGAAGAGAAGCCATCTATAGCTATTATGATTTTGGGAGAAGATGTCTCATTCATAGTCAGTTAAGAATATCTTCGATAGAACAGTTCAGATTAAACATAAAAGAAGTGCCTCCGACATGAGGCTGGGATAGAGCCACACCGACCTTGAAAGCCTTTACATTGATGCCGGCACCCACAGACCAACCGGAAAGGAAAGAGCGATGATAAGTAGCCATGTCAGTTCGTGTCTTGTAATTATAACCCAAGCCGATGTACCAGTTAGGACTTGAAATTAGATCGGCAGAAAAAACAAGATGTCTGAAGAGATTCGACATAAAAGACTCCTTAATTTCGAAGTCTCCATCAGATGTGCCGTCACCGCTCTCGTAATAAGGCAATTTCCATTTGCAAAGATTCCAGGCAGTGATAGAAAATCTTACAGGGAAAGACCCAAACGACTGACTCCAACCTAAACGTACATCGATGGGAAGACGGTCGGCCGATTCATTAAATTTTTTGAGTTGACCGCCAAGATTGGCTGCCACAAACGAGAGTGACAAATCGTGTTCCTCGTCATAATAATTAATTCCCAGGTCGGTAGAAAGTGCGAAAGCCGAAAACTCCGCGTAACTGCTGTAAAGCAAACGGATGTCAATACCGCCGCGCAACCTGTCAGTGATGTCATGGGAATATGAGCCGGTGAAAGCCATATCGAGCGGAGAGAATTTTCCAAGAATGTTACCATTGGCATCAGTCTCGTTCATTGCCCCATAACCGAAATACTTTATTGAGGCAGCCCAAGCTCCATGTTCGCCGGCAGAATGGGTATAACCGAGCGACGCAAAATTCGAACCGCCCAGATAATGCATATAACTTAACCCAATCTGACCCGACATTTCCTGACCAAGGAGAGCCGGGTTCTGGTCGGCGCTCAGAAAATCATCGTCGACGAGAGAGATGTTGACCCCTCCGAGACCATAAATTTTGGAAGAAGAGGTGATATTGAGAAAGTTATATGCCGAGCCCACTTCCTGCGCACGCACCGAGCCTACGCAAGAAATAAAGAGAAGCAACGTGAGATATTTGAAGATAATTTTCAAGTCAACAATATATAAAAAACGCATAGACGCGCAAAGATAAGCGGAAATGATATTCGCATAATACTTAAACGCAGAAAACCGCGGATTATTATTTATTGTCAAACCGGCTCTTAATGGTTTTACCGTTAATGACCTTGATGTTTCAACGGGCAATCGCAATCGCAAGAGGCGCAATGCGAAAGGTGGGAGTTAGGGGTGGGGGAACCGCACCCACAAGATGATTCGTCATGTTTGCGACGGAAAGAACAACTTTTGAAAATATATCGCGCCAAATAAAACACGCATCCGATGAGTACGACACCGACAATGACGTATTGGACAATGTCGCTCATTTATTAAGACCGGAAATAAGTTCGTTGAGAGTTTTTGAATCGTTTACTTTACGGTTGATAAAAGTGTCGATATTTTCCAGGCCTTTTTTGAGAGAGGATCGTGATAGTCCGGATACATCGGCATTTTCCATTATGACTGCGTGTGAGAGATCCTGCAAAGAAGAGCATAAGGCCTTTTTGTCAGCATCGGTCAGCCGCGTATTTGAATTGTCCGTAAAAGCGTTAATTTTATTGTTGAGTTTGCGCAGAGAAGCGTCAGACATGTGGGGATGACGTTTTATCTGGAGAGTGGTTTCTTCGAGCAGGCGACAATATCTACTTACGGCAGGTGATAAACTGTCTGAAAGGCAACCAGAAACGAAAAGACAAAGAATAGTAATAAAAACGAAAAGGAAGGAAAATTTAGCTTGTTTCAC
Organism: Muribaculaceae bacterium; assembly: GCA_022509065.1. Classification (GTDB taxonomy): domain Bacteria; phylum Bacteroidota; class Bacteroidia; order Bacteroidales; family Muribaculaceae; genus CAG-873. Next base: position 63,282 of record JAFLTY010000008.1, on the reverse strand, counting down.
CACGACGAAAAATGTAAGATTAAACAACAAACGAATAAAAAAGAACGTTATGCAAATATAATATATTTTTAAAAAAAATGCAAATTGGTTCCTTAAACAGAACAAAATCAGACATGCCACACCAGCCATTTTTACAACCGCAATTCTGGGATTGGGTCGACGCGCATCTGCATGACGATCCAGTAAGACTGAGACTATCAATGCCGAAAAACGCTGATATAGACGTTAACGCCGCCATATTGCAAATCGAAAGTCGCAAACGTTTCGGCAAGAAACTGAGTGAGACACTTCGGGAGTTCCCACGTTTTTATTTTCCGGACCTTTTATCCGGTGAGCAATCGACAAGCGACCTTTTGGCAGCTTACCACGCGAGTTTTTTCGAGCCAGGTGATACAGTAGTAGATATGACAGCCGGACTTGGAATCGATATAAGACATATAGCATCCAAGGTTGATAAAATAACCGCGATAGAACGAAAAGAAAAGCTTTGTGATGCCTTACGCTATAATCTCGGAGGTTTGAATATCAATAACGTTACTGTTGTTGAAGGGGATAGTAGAGAGCTTATAAAAGAATTGCACGGCGATGTCGTTTTTGTTGATCCGGCACGACGCTCGGCAGATGGAAGCCGCGTTTTCGGTATGAAGGATAGCGAACCTGATGTGATAGAATTGTTGCCTATGCTCCGCTCTAATTTCAAGCGTGCAATTATCAAGGCTTCTCCTATGATAGATATTAGTCTTACCCTAAATGAGATGCCCGGCATCACTGATGTTTATGTACTGGGGACAAAGACCGAATGCAAAGAGCTCGATTTCATAGTGGATTTTAATAAAGAAGAAATAAATAGCGTTAAAATCCATGCGGTTACGATACTAACACCGGATGAGATTTCCGAGTTTGTTTTTACCAGAGAGCAAGAGAACGAAACACCAGCAAACAAGACTACAAGCAGACCAGTGGCGGGAGATAATATATACGTTCCATACCCGTCGACAATGAAAGCTGCGCCGGTGCGATTGTTGTCAGATATGTTCGGACTCAATAAATTTCATAACAACACACATTTATATTTCGCACCCCCGAGTCAAGAAGCAAAGAACTTTCCGGGAGAAGCATTGAGTATTGTCGATGTAATACCATGGCAGTCAAAAAATCTCAAGAGGTTCAAAACACAATATCCCAATGTAAGCGTCACAACAAGAAATTTCGGGATGACCGCCGAGGAACTCCGGAAAAAGCTTCAGGTAAAAGAAGGAGGTTCCGAAAGGTTGAGACTATTCGGGGTAGGATTGGGAAACAATCATACAGACAGATTGTTGATAGTGGCAAGTTAAATAGACAGTACGTTTGGATACTTAGGTTTAAAAAAACTGAAGAGACCTTTACCGGAGTGTCCGACGCTAATTGACACTTACCATTATCAAGCGAAAACTTCTAAGTGATGATTATGCAAAAAGTGACGAAAGAGAAAAAATAATATATTATAAATTAGTCATTTAAATACGAACTCAATTTGCTTTATAAAAATCGGAAAGGAAATATTTTTTGAAAATCTTTGTTGATTAAAAAAAAGGTTGTAAATTTGCAGTCGCAATGCCAAAAAGCATGGCTCCTTAGCTCAACTGAATAGAGCATCTGACTACGGATCAGAAGGTTACAGGTTTGAATCCTGTAGGAGTCACGCAATAAGGGCTTATCGAAAGATAAGTCCTTTTTTTGTATATATGAGGGGAAGGGGTCTTTCTTACAATTCTATACTCTTTTTAAAATTAATTATATTAAAAATATCAAACAAAAAATCAGCGAGTTATATTTTTGCATAATTTTGCAATGAAAAAATTCAGTTTCAAATGCAAAAATATATTGTGCTGTTACTTTTGGTTTTTTGCAGCTTCCATTCCCGGTCACAAAAATGGACAGTTGTCGCCGATTCTGACACACATATACCGTTGCCCAAGGCTTCAGTCTTTGATAACAAAGGTAATTTCGCCGGTGTCACAGACGCAAAAGGTAGGCTTCCTTTATTCAGTGCCAAAGATTATCCGCTAACTATCCGTTATCTCGGATACGGTGAGGAAATTGTAAAATCGGGGGATATAGACACAGTTTTTATGCGTGAGTTTGTTACCGAACTTCCCGAACTGATAATAGAGACTAAGAAACACAATATGCTCCATGTCATGGCTTATGTTCGAGAGTACTCAACATTATCCACTCTTACCGACACAATAAGCCTTTTTCGAGAAAAGATGGTTGATTATATCAAGCCTGTAGCCAAAAGTAAGTTTCAAGGATGGACTAACCCACGGGTGCTGACTACGCGTTCATACTATCGATTTACTAATAGCGAAGGACTTGACAGTGTAAGCGATAGGTGCGGTTATCATTTCTCATGGACTGACTGGATAGGGTTACCACCGTCAACCCCTCTCCCTGAAGCTTTATTTAAAAAAGATTTTGCTACAGACACAGTTTACGGCAAATACAGTTTTACTGAGTTGTGGCGCAAAAACAAAGAAAAGGTCAGTCTCGATGTAGACATCCTTGCGGATACAGTAAGCCGCAAATGGGTACCGAATCTTTCTCTGTTTTTTCGTAAGGATGTTGATTTTGAGCGTTTTAATGTGAGGTTTAATTTCGACAATGTATTTGGGAACTACTTGGATGAAACCAATGTCGTAGGCTATTCGTTCAACATAGAGTCTCAGGGAAGAGGACGTGGAATGTTTATGTTCAACCGTTACGATGAATCATTTTACGTAAATACATATTGCGAAGTGTATATTATTGATAAAGAATATATTACGGAGAAAGAGGCTCGTAAATGGGAAAAACTTACCACCGGTGGTGAAAATATCGATTTCTTTATTTCTCCCGATGCGCCCGAACTTCAGCCGGGTATTGCCGCTTTGATAGTCAGAGTCGAGAGCATAGATCACGATAAGGCAAGAATGGATTCGACACCCGACCTTTCTAATGTAGGATATAGAGCGGAAAGACTTAGTCCGGGTCAGCAGGTGCTAAGGAGGTTAAAAGGCATTCTGGGTATAGATAAGCTTAACGCTAAACGTAAATGGGACAAGAATTATAAGACTTTTCGTGAAAAACAAAGGAAACGAAACAAAAAGGAATAATTATCAGTCTTCCTCTAAAATAAACGTGGTTAAAAGAGGATAGTGATCGCTGTTGCGTTGCGACCCCCTGCGCATGGTCCAAGGGAAGAACTCGCCGCGGAAAAGAACATGATCTATTTGAAAGAGCAAGCGGTCAGAATTATATGTGAACATATACCCGTTACCTACCAAGGGATAAACCTCATGAAATCCGATGTTTTGCAACCTCCTCAACGCATAACAACAAGGAGTGTCATTGAAATCACCGCAGACAACGGCATTCGAAATGCCGACACTGTCGATAGAAGAGATAAGGGCATCTACGGCAATAGCACGTTCAACATTGGCTTCTCCAATCTTTGCGATGATGTCATTTTTAGCGGTTCTCAATTCCTCCTTCGATGTAAATCCTTCTCCGCGGGTGAATTCTTCATAAAGATTCTTATCATCCTGAGTCAGACCCAATGATTGCAGATGACATCCAAACAGAGCGGTCTCGACACCGTTAATATTGAGTAAATAGGCCGCAACACGACTACGCTTGCCGTTGCCAAAGAGATAGTGGTGTGGAAAATTGTCTAAATGAATAGGCGTGGCAGGAAATTTGGACAACAGCAAGAGGTCGTTACCTCTAATAATATAAGGATAAAGATTTGATAAAGAGTCCAATTGAGACTGTCCGATATGCAAATAGGGAGAAAAATTGAGCATATTGCCTTCCGGAATCACAACGACATCGGCATTGGTTGACAAAATATAAGAAATACCGGGATTGACATCACCGTCATATTTTTCGGTAAGATCGATAAAATTTGAAATGTTATAGGATAATAGAGACCAACTTAATCCATCCTCACAAGGAGGAGCGGTAAATCGGGGGATGTTAAGCGGTAAGACTGTAAAACAAGCCGGAAGGGTTATACCCACGTTAACGGCCATGACGATGCACCATTTTCGCAAAACAAAAAAATCAAGGAGCACAAGACAGAGAGCGGCAAATACCCATACCGGTAGAGACATGGAAGCGATGACCAAACGTGGGAATGATGCAGGGTTTAGCAAGGAAGAAAATGCGGAACATATCAAACCGCATGCCACAATGATATTGAGGCAAATAAAAATGAGTTTGATGAGTTTACGCATTATCATCGTTGTTTTGTAAAATGGTGTTATTGTTTTTTTATTTTCTCCGATAATGCAAAAAGACGTCTACGCTGCTTATCATTCAGACTCTTATAGCCGGAATTACGCACTAACACAAGAAGTCGATCCAGTTCCGCCTGCTCGGAATCTTTTAGACCGCGTTTCTCTTGTAGACGCACATTATAAAAAAACGAATTTTTGGCTTTCGGCTTATGGACAGTCAATTTACGGAACAGTACAATATAAAGAACCCCTCCGATTATGCCACCCAAATGAGCCATTAGGACAGGGAGATTGTCGCAACCCGTAGCTCCTACAATGATTATAATGGCGAAGAACGCGACCCAAAACAAACGCACATTGCCAAAAAGGAACATGTTGAGTTCCATTTTGGGATTGAGCGCGGTAACACCGCTTATTATTCCCAATACCGAAGAAGAGGAGCCAATGAGAAGAGCCACTTCATTATTCTTTACGGTGCAAAATATCAAGAATGAAAGTGCTCCTGTTAAACCGCTACATAAATATACCCCCCAGAACGTTCTGTTAGTAGCCATTCGGTTCAGTAAAGTCCCGAAAGCCCATAACCACAGCATGTTGAAAAGCAGGTGAAAAAAGTTGGTCTGAATGAACATATATGACACGGCACCCCATGGCTGAATCAGCCAGTTGGAAATAGGAGCAAACATGGCGAAAGAGGTCGCGGTTTGAAATCCCGTGCATAAATAGATAAGACCAAGGACGAGGAAAAATCCCACGTTTAACGCTATTACGATATTAAGCGAAGAACCGAAAAGATATCGGCGCATACGATTAAATGATAAAGCGTTATAGCGATTATTATCAGATAAGTTAAAAGCGGCCATTTTGTTTAGCTTGCTTTTTCCAATACCAGATCATTAAGAAACCGAATAGCATACCTCCCAAGTGGGCGAAGTGCGCCACGCCATCGGCAGGCGAACCGAAACCGAGACATAATTCCAGAACACCGTATCCCAAAACGAGCCATTTGGCCTTGATGGGATAGGGTATGAAGAAAAGGAACATGTTAGTGTTGGGATATAGCATGCCAAAGGCCAGAAGGATACCAAAAATGGCTCCGCTGGCTCCTACTGTTGTGCCGTTAATAAGGCCGTTAAGCTCGCCCATTGCAGGAACAGTGTAGTTATAACCCTGTTTGATAATATCCCAACCGTTCTCAAGAACGTAGGTGTACTCCGCCTGATTCATTCCTCGAGCCACATTATGTATCATAACAGCGAAAACACCCATCTGAACCAAGGCGGCTCCTAAGCCGCAAGTTATGTAAAAAAGCAAAAAGCGTTTTGAACCAAAAGTCTGTTCAATGACATATCCGAACATCAACAAAGCCCACATATTGAAAAACAAGTGAGTGAAATTGCCGTGTATGAACATATATGTGAACAACTGCCAAATGCCAAACCCCGGAGATGTGAGATAGTGCAGACCTCCTAGATTCATGACGCGCATGGACGTAGTCTGAGGAGCAATAGCCATAAAGGCCCAAATGAGGATGTTAAGAATCAAAAGATTCTTAGTTACCGGAGGGAGATTAGAGAAGAAAGAACGGTTAAACATTTATGATATGATTACAACGGATTAAATTTTGAAAGCGAAAAGACGGTTGTAAACAAAGTTACAAAGTGTATATACGACATTCCCAATGAGAGTGGCTATACCGTAGCCGGAGAGAATGAAACCAAGGATGTCAATTTCAATTTTACCGAAAGAAGACTGGTTTAACAACCATACGACCAGGAACTGGATTGCGTAACAAACGACAAAGCCAATGATGAAACTTACCGCCTGATAGTGAATCTTTCCGCCGTGAGCATGAAATACCCACGAACGATTCCACAGAAACGAATTAACGAGTCCAAGAAAATATCCTATGGCGTTAGAAACATAAGGATTGATATGGAGAAAAGATTTACATATAAAAATCACAGTCAGGGTAAGCAAAGTATTCATTACACCGACCACGGCATATCGGAACAACTGAATGACAGTTGAACGTCGGCCTTTTGTTTTTAAGCCTGTGTTTGGATGCTGATGACTATCAGTGTTCATGATGCCGTTTTAGATTTTTGTTTTCATCGGGAATTGATTTGTCATCTACCCGAAGAATGGGAAGAGCCCATTTGAAATAAGAAGCGGCGATACGCAAACCGACTACCGTGACGGCACAGGCAATCTGTGCAAAAAATGAAGACAGCTGCAGTAAGCTGACTAACCAATAAATCAGTCCTCCTGCAAGACAAGCGGTAGCATAGATGTCTTTTCGGAAAAACAACGGAACGTCCCCAATAAGAATATCACGCACTATACCTCCGAAAGAGCCGGTAATTATGCCCATGACAATTGCCACCCACATGTCATATCCAGCCATGATAGTCTTTTCAATGCCAATAACGACAAAAAGCGCCAGACCAATGGCATCGAACAGAAAGAGTGTGCGCATGCCTTTAACCAGAGCTTGTCGGAAGATTATAACCGTAAAGAGCGATATGCCGGTGACAGCAAGATACAAAGGCGTAACCATCCAGAATACATCGGTGTGAATGAGCAGATCGCGTAAGGTACCTCCGCCGATAGCCGTAACCAGACCAATGACATAGGCACCGAACCAATCAAACTTTTTTGCGGCAGCAAGACGTATACCCGAGATGGCGAAGGCTATTGTGCCGAGAATCTCGATTATGACAAGAAACGTATCGTCGGCTTTGGTTACTACAAAATCCATTTTTGCAACATGTTATTTTTTGTTCTTATTGGATTTGGCATTACGAAATTTACAGATATCAGCCAGATAACAGTTGCCGCAGTCCGGTTTGCGAGCCTTACAAATATACCTACCGTGTAAAATCAGCCAATGATGCGCTTTAGGGACGATGTCTTCGGGCAGATGACGCATCAATGTTTTTTCCGTTTGCAGAGGGTTCTTCGAATTGATAGTCAACCCCAACCTGTTAGAAACACGGAAAACATGAGTATCGACTGCCATGGCAGCGCGGTTATAAATGACGGCAAGTATGACATTTGCCGTTTTACGTCCGACACCGGGAATTGTTAACAGACTGTCAATGTCATCAGGTACTTTTCCGTCGAATCGTTCGACCAAGGCTTTTGCCATTCCGATTAGAGCTTTTGCTTTGTTATTGGGATATGAGATAGATTTGATATACTCATAAACCTCTTCGGGAGTAGCCTCGGCGAGTTTTTGTGGGGTAGGGAATGCACGGAATAAAGCAGGGGTATATTCGTTTACACGTTTGTCAGTGCACTGAGCTGAAAGAATTACAGCTACGAGTAGTTCAAAAGGATTGTCGTAATGAAGTTCTGTCTCGGGCCAAGGCATTTCTTGTTCGAAACGCTGGATAGCTTCGTGATATCTTTCTTTAATGGTCATTACTTTTTATTAACCTTTTAAAAGCTTTTCAGTAAGAAATAGACCCAACGCACAACCCCCGAGCCCTCCTACCAGAGTGACAAGGATATATAACGTAGCGTGAAGCCACATTCCGTCCTGAATCATCGTCATCGCATCTGCCGTGAAGGCAGAATAAGTAGTATAACCTCCAAGAAACCCCGTGATTATAAAGAGATACCAAATGCGAGCTACATGATAGTGGTTGAATAAAGCCCACAATATCCCGATTGTCAAGCACCCGGTAACATTAATGACAACAGTTGCCGCCGTGTGGAAATATGTTGGTACGCGGAAAACGCTCAGATTCTGAATGCCAAAGCGTGAAAGCGCGCCGAGCGCGCCCCCGGCAGCCACGAGAAGACAATGCAGTAAGGTAGTGGACATGATTAGGAGTTATACTATCAAAACTCAGTTTTAATGAGCGGCAACAAATTCATCTAAGAAGCGCACATCGTTTTCGCTGAAAAGACGCAGGTCGTTTACCCTATACTTTAGGTTTGCAATTCTTTCAATGCCCATGCCGAGAGCGAAACCGCTATATATCTTTGAGTCGATACCGCAAGCTTCGAGTACGTTGGGGTCAACCATGCCGCAACCCAAAATTTCCACCCATCCGGTATGCTTGCAGAAACCACAACCTTTACCACCACAGATATTACAACTAATATCCATTTCAGCGGAAGGCTCTGTAAAGGGGAAATAACTTGGACGCAAACGTATCTGAGTGTCAGCATCGAACATCTCTTTTGCAAAATACATCAAGGTTTGTTTCAAATCGGCAAACGAGACGTTCTTGTCGATATAGAGAGCTTCTACCTGATGGAAGAAACAGTGTGCGCGAGCGCTTATGGCCTCGTTACGATATACACGTCCGGGACAAATGATGCGTATTGGCGGTTGCGTTTTCTCCATGACACGACTCTGAACAGAAGAGGTGTGTGTACGCAAAAGCACGTCAGGGTGACGGTTGATAAAGAAAGTGTCCTGCATGTCACGAGCAGGATGGTCGTCGGCAAAGTTCAAGGAAGAGAATACGTGCCAGTCGTCTTCTATCTCAGGACCTTCGGCGACAGTAAAGCCCAAACGTCTAAAGATATCTATTATTTCCTCCCTCACTAAAGAGAGTGGGTGACGGGTTCCTAAGTCACAAGGTGAAGCGCTACGGGTCAAATCAATATCAGACAAACCGGAATCGTTGTTTCTAAACGATTCACGCAGATTATTGATTGTTTCGGTGGCATACTCCTTTAACTCGTTAATTGCCACCCCTATTTCTCTTTTAAGTTCAGGCGCGACATTCCGGAAATCATTGAACAGAGCCGGAATCAATCCTTTTTTACTAAGGTATTTAATACGCAGTATCTCGACTTGTTCGGCATTTTTTGCATGCAGTGTCGCAATTTCTTCCTTGAGATTTTTTATTTTGTCTAACATATTATAAATCCAAAAAGAAAAATGTTCATCATTGCTTTAGCAATGAGTATAGTTTTCAGAGTGCAAATTTACAAAAAAGAGGTAAAAGTGCAAACTATTCCATATATCGGTCTACATTTATGTCCTACTTTTACGACGTAAATCTTATCAAGTGGCTTATGAAGTCAAAAAAGTAATTGAGCAAAACATTTATGGAAGGGATCGAGAATGGAGAGGTTTTAATGCAATTGGCGGAGAGATTCGGTTTTTGAACCTTTTAGCAAAAGCGGTTGTTTTAATTGTGACTGTACTATATAAGTCGCATATTTCTACATAAACACATCTGTATTTCTTAATCTATTTCACACATTATCTTTAACACTGTCACGGTATGAATTTTAATAATTTCACCATCAAATCGCAAGAGGCTATCCAAAAGGCTGTTGAACTTACTCGTGCGGCAGGTTCACAGTCCATTGAACCCATACACCTCTTAAAAGGGGTGATGGAAGAGGGCGATTCCCTCATAAAGTTCATTTTCCAAAAAATAGGCGCTAACTTCGCCGGGCTATCGTCGTCTGTAGACGCAGCCATTGCATCTGAGCCAAAAGTGTCTGGGGGCGAGCCATATCTGAGTCGTACATCGAACGATGTGCTTCAAAAAGCTCTCGACATCGCGAAGAAGAATGGCGATCAGTACGTTACACTCGAGGCTTTACTCCAAGCCATTTTTGATATAAATTCTTCGGCATCCACTTTGCTGAAAAACGCCGGGCTTACCCAAAAAGAACTTGTAGCCGCAGTGGAGGAACTACGCAAAGGAAAAAAAGCTACCGACCAGAGTGCAGAAGAACAATATAATGCATTGTCAAAGTACGCCATAAACCTCAATGAACGGGCACGTGAAGGGAGACTTGATCCGGTAATTGGCCGTGACGAGGAAATACGCCGTGTACTTCAGATATTAAGCCGTCGCACCAAAAATAATCCTATGCTGATAGGTGAACCGGGAACCGGTAAAACTGCCATTGCAGAGGGTTTGGCTCAGCGTATTGTCCGAGGTGATATCCCCGAAAATCTCCGCAACAAACAAATTTATAGTCTTGACATGGGCGCACTCGTTGCCGGAGCCAAGTACAAAGGTGAATTCGAGGAACGCCTTAAGGCAATCGTAAATGAAGTTACTCAGGCTGACGGAGAAATAATTTTATTCATTGATGAGATACACACACTAGTTGGAGCCGGAAAAGGAGAAGGCGCCATGGATGCGGCCAATATCTTGAAACCGGCGCTTGCCCGAGGTGAGCTTCGCTCAATAGGTGCAACTACACTTGACGAGTATCAGAAATATTTCGAAAAAGACAAAGCGCTTGAACGCCGATTCCAAAAAGTAATGGTCAATGAACCTGACGAGGCAAGCGCGATAGCCATAATGCGTGGTCTTAAAGAACGTTATGAGAACCATCATAAAGTTCGCATCAAGGACGAAGCCATTATCGCTGCTGTTCAGCTTTCCGAACGTTATATAACAGACCGTTTTCTCCCCGACAAGGCCATTGACCTCGTGGATGAGGCTGCATCAAAGCTTAAACTGGAGATAGACTCAGTTCCTCAAGCACTCGATGAGATTAGTCGTCGAATCGCCCAAAAAGAGATTGAGCGAGAAGCAATAAAACGTGAGGGTGACGACGCTAAGGTGAAGGATATCGAGAAAGAACTTTCAACTATGCGTGAAGAGGAGAAAGAATTTACTGCCCGATGGAAAGCGGAGAAAGATCTTATTGACCGTATACAGCAAAATAAGATTGATATAGAACAACTCAATTTCGAGGCCGATCGTGCCGAACGAGAAGGCGACTACGGTAAAGTAGCCGAGATCCGTTATTCACGCATAAAACAAAAAGAAGACGAGAACACCACCATCCAGGAACAACTCAAAATGATGCAGGGTGAAAAGTCTCTCATCAAGGAAGAAGTCGATGCCGAGGATATTGCCGATGTAGTAAGCCGTTGGACTGGTATTCCCGTCAACAAGATGGTTCAAAGCGAAAAAGAGAAACTGCTCCATCTTGAGGAAGAATTACATAACAGAGTTATCGGACAGGAAGAAGCCATTAGCGCAATAGCTGATGCGGTGCGGCGTAGCCGAGCCGGACTGAATGACCCCAAGCGTCCCATAGGTTCCTTTATTTTCCTGGGAACTACCGGTGTAGGTAAAACCGAACTTGCAAAAGCACTTGCCGAATACCTGTTTGATGACGAAAACATGATGACCCGTATCGACATGAGCGAATATCAGGAAAAACACGCCGTAAGCCGATTGGTTGGAGCGCCTCCCGGATATGTGGGATACGACGAAGGTGGTCAGTTAACCGAAGCTGTAAGACGCAAACCTTATTCTGTCGTTCTTTTCGATGAGATAGAGAAGGCTCATCCCGATGTTTTCAACATTTTATTGCAAGTACTTGACGACGGTCATCTAACAGACAACAAAGGACGTTTAGTAAACTTCAAGAATACTATCATTATTATGACCTCGAACATGGGTTCAGCTCTCATAAGAGATAATTTCTCGAAAATGACTCCCCAAAACAAAGATGAAGTGGTCGAAAACACTAAAGAACAGGTTTTGGAGATGTTGAAGACGACAATTCGTCCTGAATTCCTGAACCGTATTGATGAAATCATAATGTTTACGCCGCTGAATCGCGCAGAGATAGAGGAGATAGTCGGTTTGCAGATTAAAGGCGTACAAAAAATGTTATCGCGCAATGGTGTTGAGTTGCAGGTAACACCAAAAGCGCTGAGTTACCTCGCCGACGAAGGCTTTGACCCCGAATTTGGCGCTCGACCCGTCAAGCGAGTCATTCATCGCCAGGTGCTTAACAGATTGTCAAAAGATATCCTCGCAATGAAAGTTGATAAAGACCGCCCAATTGTTATAGATGTCAAAGACGATCAACTTATCTTCACAAACTAAAGATATCAAATTTAATATTATTATAATATGTACCCGAAGCCAAATATGACTTCGGGTACATATTTATTTTGAGAGGTTCGGCAAACTTTTAGAAATACGTAATTTAATTGCCTAAACCTTTTATTTGCTTGTGATGTCCATCCTGTTTTTCTGTTTCGCAATAAATATAGAAGCGATGGTTTCAGGATTCAATGCTTTCATTTCCTCCTCGCAGATTTTCTTCCCGTCAAGATAAATCTCCAGAGTATCCATGGTCACACGAGAGCTATTGTCATCGGAAACTACGAACTGCTTTGTATTATTAACTTTATTTCCTATTCTTAACACAGCTTCATCTTTTTTTAGAGCCCCGGTATCCTTAACCTTAATGCCTCTGGCATCTGATTGAATCGAGTGTGATTCATCCCCGTTGGTCTTAAAAGTAAAGGGTATTGTGTAAGTAACACTGATTGCCTTACCATCTTTTTCTCGTGGCGTGAATTTCTTTTTAATTGAATTTAGAACGCGTAAGATTTCATTATCGAATAATTCATAACCGGAGGATTTCACAATCTTAGCATCTATCAGATAGCCCTCGGCATTAATTGTGAATTGAGCGATTGCCCGCGCTTCTATATTTTCTTTTTCAAGACTCTTTGGAAATTTTACATTATTAACAATTTCCACCCATAGATCCGGATAAAATTCATATAATTCATTCGGACTCGCAACTTGACCGCCATTATTATTTTGCGTCGAGTTGTTTGCCCCGATTTTACCATCCGGTAGATTTTCGTTACCTTTGTCGAGCGAAACTTCGCTGTTGCTGATTGTTGCGACTGCAGCTTTCACTGCCGGCACGGTGGCCACGCCAAGGGCCAATGCGACCATCGGCACAAGTGCAAGGGCTTTTAGCTTACTCCCTGCACTACTTTTTGATTTGTACATCATGGTGATACGTTTTTTAAGTTTACTATGATTTATGCTGTTGGCTAAGGACGGGAATCTGGAGCCAACAGCTTTTTTTATTAATAACATTTGATATTCTTGCGGATTATGACCACCCGATATTACGGCCATATCTGCCTGATACTCATGGACGAGCATTAGTTCGTCGCGCATAAGCCAAGCCGCCGGATTAAACCAGTTGACAATACAGACAATCTGTGCAACTAACAAGTCGAACCAATGACATGAAGCCATGTGCTTGAGTTCATGGGCGATAATAGCCGAGCTTTGATTGTCAAAATCCTTTCGGTTTATAACAACATATCGCATCCAACTGAACGGTGCTATTTTGTCATTATCTATTATGACTAAGGTGTAACCGTCTTTTTTTAAGCATTCTCCAGAGCGGACGACACGAACTATTCTTATCCAAGTTATAATAGTTTTTACGGCAACAACGAAGGCTCCAATCATAAAAAGCCAAATAAGAATTGTTCCCCAGGCCGGTTGCGTGGCATGTTGTTCAATAGACTGAAGAGTGGTAGCTTCAATCAAGTTTTCAACATCTGTTATACCTATTTTAGGTTGCGTTATGTGCAGTTCAATAATATTGCTGAAAAAATTATAAATCGGATAGGCAGAGAATGAGAATAAATAAATTACCAACAATAATCCTCGATTAAAGCCGTGTTGATTCTCTCGTGCTATAAAGAGTTTATAGACAAGATACATAGTGAACAAAATAAAACCGCTGACTATTGAGTATGCAAGTAATTTACCCATTATGTTTACCTTTGTTTTCTATGAGTTGAAGTAGTTCTTTTAATTCAGTTGCAGAAATTTTATCTTCCTCAACAAGTGCTGACACAGCGCCGTAATAGCTTCCGCCAAAATAATTTTTGATGAAGTCTCCAAAGCTTTTATTGCGGAAGTATTCTTTTTTTACTGTCGAAAAAAACTGAAATGACCCGGAGACCTCTTTATGTCCTACGAAACCTTTTGCCTCTAACCTCTTCATAACGGTTGATACCGTATTGAAGTGTGGCTTGGGTTCGGGATAAAACTCGATGAGTTTGCTTATCAAAATCGGTTCGTGTTCCCAAAGGAGCTGCATCAACTCCTCTTCTTTTGGCGTCAGTTGGTTATTGTCTCTCTTTCTCATAACTATTTTATTAGTTCACGCCGCAAATATAGCAACTATTTTTATAGTTCCAAACCGACAGACCACCTTTTAAAAATATTTAACTATTAAAATAGTTTAGAACCGGTTCGACAATTCATCGTCAAAGACACTTTGATAGTATATTCCACAGACAATGGTCGCCGTCTAACGCTACACAAGTTGTTGGACGGCGATTATTGTCAGATATAGTGCTGTTTTCCGCATTCTACGTGCATATTTTATAGGGGCACCTTATAGGCACGAACCATCTATTTTTAGTCTGGGAAATGGAATTCTTTTTGATTTGTTGCTCAATAAAATGAAACAGACAGGAAAACAATATCAGTTTGCCTGCCTGTCTGTAAATGTTGAGTTTAAGAGTCGGTTCGACTGATTCGTGTTAGAATTTATAGCCGAGTGATAAAACGAAAGAATTGTTGTTTTGAGTTATGTCAAAAGCCGGAGCCTGGATAGCGCCGTACGAAGTGTAAGGATGTAATGATGATTTTGCTGTTTTATGCACATAAGTTAGGTCGGCATAAAAGTTGCTGAACTTATATCCTAAGCCGGCAGTGATATAATTGGTGGTTTTATCCAAAGAGAAAGAAGGATCGGTGCCCGCTGTGAATATTTCCTGAGTGCCGTCAGCGTATTCACTGCTGATGTTTGTAAGTTGAACATTGTAACCCAAGCGTGCGCTTACCTTCGGTGTGACACGATATTCCAAGCCGACGCGAATGTTGTTTGCATTTTGGGTATAAGCGCGAATGTCATCATTCAGATATTCGGCATCCTGATAACCGGTAACATTGCCCCAGTTGTTGTACAAAGCTGTCTTCATCGTCATATCGTTGTACATTACCCTTTCGTAATCGAGCGATATGATAGCCTTTGTGCCAAGTACCGCGGCAGCTCCGATATTGAAGCGCCAAGGAGACCGAAGTTTCCAATTAAAGTAAGCTTCGTCGGTGTATTCAGTACCTTTTAAAACGTTATTGCTGTTTGTCTGCTGCATCCAGTAATCAACAGAGCCTATATACGATTCGGATATATTATACCAGGTGGGCGACTTTATGGACGCGCCGATGCGCAATTCCTGAATGGGACGCAATATGACACCGAAAGAGATATTCCATCCTGTTCCGGAGGTTACCTTATTGTTATACAAAGCATATTCGGCTGATCCAGGAGTAGTGCCTGCCGCTGAGTTTGAATAAACAAGGGCGTCTGACATGCTTTCGCTGTAATATGTCTGACGGACATAACGCAAATCATTGACGCCGATGCCAAGACCCCAGTAGACCAAGTTAGACACATTACCGCCAAAGGTAAACTGATAGTTATCGACATATCCTTTTTCGAGCACACTCATCTCTGCATCGCTTTCAGTACCATTATGATACAGCCCGAGATATCTGTCGGACATGCCGTTGGGAGTGTTAATCAGATAGCTTGAATAGGCAAGAATGGAAAGCCAGTCGATATTGCTGTCTAAATAAGGATTATAATCATCGTAAAAAGTCAAGTCGTCAGCCTCTATTCCATTGGTAAATGCCGCGATATAGTTTGTCAGAGAAGTCCCCACGGGGTATGCACGTCCGCTAACCCTGCGGTCGAAAGAGACCTGACGGTTATACGTCACGCCCCAGCTGAATGTCTCCATGGCTCCTTTCAGGTTGGTAGTACCTACATAACCGAAATTGTTGCAATAGAATTTTGTCTGACTATCTGAGGCCGTAATTCCGGGAGATTTCCCTTTAGCATTTTGAAAATCCAGATCGAGGCTAACACCAATTTCACTGGAGCGATATACCGCGATACCGCCCGGGTTGACATTTATTGCCGAAAGATCGCCTCCGAGTGCGGTAAAAGCACCACCCATACTCATAAAACGAGCAGTTCCTTTGAAATCACTCTGAGTCAGTTGCAACGCATCGATAGCACTTTGTGCTTTTAAAAGAGGTGTGCTGCACAGGCAACCGAATATAACTGCTATTGTTATGGAAGTTTTTTTCATGACGATGAATTTTAGTCAAAGTTTTAGTGCTGCTATAATCAACGGCGTCCGCGACTGCTTCCACCTCCCGAACTCCCGGAACCTCCACCCGTCGATCTTGTGGAACTCGCTCCTCCAGAGAAGGAGTTGAAAGAGGATGACGAAGAACGGTTTGTTGAGAAAGAAGAATTAGAAGAACGTACTGTTGAGGAGGAAGAAGGAGTAGTTGTCACAGTCGTTCGTCCTCTTGTCGATGCCGGCGCCGATGAAACTGTCGACGAATTTGCTGCCGGTCGCGTAGTAGGAGCAACGTTGACCGTATGATTTGTAGACGAACCTGCATTTACCGACGCAGGCCAGCGTGGTGTTTCGGAGGACGTAACGTTATATCTGCCACGCGACGATCCGGGTCTTTCGGACGAAGAGAGGCTGCCCGAAAGCGAGCCAACAGAAGCGCCCGGACGTGTAGTTATACCGGCGTTGGGGTTGTTAGCGGGGGTTGAGGTATTACTTGCTGTTGGACGAAGATTATTACCCTGACCGGCAGCCGGATTATGTGGTCGGCTTGAGCCTGCGGGTGTTTGATGCCAGTTGTTAGCCCAACCTCCATGACCCGGGCCAGGATTCCAGCCTCCCCACCAAGGATGAGGACCGGGATTCCATCCCCAATTCCAACCCCAGTTCCAACCGAAAGAAGGCCCCCAAGTCCAGGAATACCACGGGTCATACCATCCGAAAGACCAATTCCAGTTCCAGTTCCAACTCCATGCGGGATTCCACCAAGTAGTGTAATATGGAGACGATGCCCAACTGTTATAATAATAAGGAGTATAATTCCACAGCGGTGAGTTGTCGACGTAAATATTGACAACCGAGGGAGACTGAGGCTGTGTTTCGTAATAATATGCAATCAGATCGTCATCGTTAGTGTTTACAACAACATCCGGATTATGAAATTTCTCTATACGACGAGTATAAGCAAATTCATCGTTATCGGAATTTGTGTCATTGGTTGCGATACTATCGTTAACGGGAACCCTGCGGTTATATTCATCTACATCGCGTGTTGAACCATAATTTGTAATATAGGTATCAGAAGCGGCATAATCGGGCGTAGGTTGATATGTCGCACGGTCATAATTGGGAACAGTGGGAGTCGAAGAGTTGACAACAGTTTTACTTTCCTTAGTCTGTTGCACTTTTTTGGCCGTATCTTTTTTAGGATTGTAATATATATCGTCAAAATCCTGACTGACCGAAGCAAACATTGTAGATATGCCGAAAAGAACAAGAGAGGATAATAACCCGAATCTCTTTAAAATTATTGATTTCATATGCATAACCGTGATTTTTATGATAAACAAGAGAGATGAAAGATTTGATAATTAGACATGAAACTGTCTAAAAAGTTTAACTTCAATTCAAAGTTAATTAAAATATTATGATTAACAAAAATAAAACACCAAATTCATAAAAAAGGTTGTATATATTTGTTCATAAGCTTTAAATAAAAACTCTGGGATATGATAAATATTTAATCGTCCTCATAGCTCTTCACCTCCAAGATCATCATAAAAGAAATGACGAGTGAATGAAACTAATTATACAAATATGCGTCATATATATGAATGAAATATTATAGATGAATACAATTAATAAAGATAAAGAGTTTGAGGATGCCATAAACAGGTTTGGTGGAGTCATCACCAGGATATGTTATTATTTCTCGACCGATTCCGAAGAATTCAAGGATTTAAGACAAGAGGTGTTTTATAATATTTGGAGAGGGTTGGACAAATTCAACAACGATTCTAAATTATCTACCTGGATTTATAGGGTCAGCTTCAATACCTGCATTTCTTTCCGCCGCAAAAACAAAAAAATAAATAAAGTTTCGGTGCAAACCCTTATTGATATGCCGGAAGGAGAAGCTCACTATTCAACAAAGGAAGAATATAAAATGCTTCATGAATTAATACTTCAGCTTAGATTCGAAGAAAGAGCGATAATTCTTATGTGGCTTGATGAAATGAGTTACGATGAAATTTCCCAGCTCACGGGTCTAAACCGCAACACAGTTGCAGTCAAAATAAAACGCATCAAAGAAAAATTAATTAAAATGGGCAGATAATGAAAACGACGGATGATTTGGACAGTAGTATCAAAGCTATGTGGCAGGATTTGAATCAACGGATATCACATCTTGAAAACGAGAACAAACTGTTGATACAAAAAATGAAGAAAAATAACTATAAGACTGCTCAAACTAAATTAATAAAGAAATATTGGTGTTTTATAGCGGTTGAGATTATTATGATAATCTATATGACTCTATTTTTCTTATACAACCCTCAAGTTGTCGAAACATACAGATTCGTTTCCCTGATTTATTGGGATGTTTTTTTTGTAATTGCGGTCATTTTTGATAGCTATCTGCTAATTAGAATAAAACAAATAAATGTATATACTTCAACTATAAAAGAGGTATCCGCAACAGCCGCCAAAAACTGGCAATTACATAAAATAGGAATAGTTGCGGGATTGCCTATGGCATTCGGAGCCGCCTTTGTTTTCGGACTGGCAGTCGATGCAAACCGATTCACTATTTACGGTATGATTGTTGGAGGACTAATAGGTCTTGCGATTGGACTAAAACAACTGAGTAGATTCAAGAATTATTATGATTTGTTGCAGACTAACGAATAGCAATAATATTTCTTTAATAACTTGAATATAAAAAGCCGCTTCAGAAGATTGAAGCGGCTTGATATATTATGTTTTTATAATGGGGGCTAAAGTAAGAGGTTATTCGTTTTCGATAGATTTCGGACGCATTGCATAAGCGCTTATTGCGAGTGTGAAACCCCAATAAATAAAAGCTATTGAAGCTAAGAACGAAACCATCCACATATTGCTTATCCAACCTGCTTCAAGGAAGAAGTATCCGATTATGCACATAAGAATGCCGTTGATCAATCTTAGCCACCAAAGCTTGCCTCCCTGACCGCAACGAACAAAAGATTCGAAGCCCCAGAAAATAAAGATAAAAGCTAAAAAATAAGGGAAAACAACCTCGCTAAGGATAATTGAGCGTACAAGCATAAATCCGATGAAAATGTCTATAACGCCACCAACAAGCCACCAACCCCATTGTTTGGCGTGATTGGGGCCAGCCGCAACACACAGTTGTACGATGCCGGCAGCAATAAGCAACCAACCGAAGATTTGTGATGCTACAGCAAAACCGGCTGCAGGCCATAGCCAATAAGCAAATCCTCCGATTACAAGAAGAATTCCTACGCACAGAATGAGCCACCAGAGTCGTGTGCCCTCAATCATTTTTACATTAATAGTTTTCATAAGTGTGATGTTTTATTTGTGTGTTTTTTTAGTTATATATATACAAACATCAGTGTGTGGTATTTTGTTGCAACGAAAGATTATTTTTCGATAATAATTATTGTTTTTACGGGTTTTTATTGTCGTAAAAGGTTTAAAAACCGAAAAGACGAACTGAATTTTGGCTTGTTATATTGCCAAACTCCTCCAGATCCATGTTCTTTATTTTGGCAACTGTCGAAGCTATCAGAGGCAGGTAAGCACTTTCATTTTGTTTTCCCCTATAAGGAACGGGAGCAAGATAGGGAGAGTCCGTTTCTAACAGAATCCTATTGACGGGGATAACTTGAACTGCGTCTGATAATTGATTGTTTTTAAAAGTAACGACACCTCCTATGCCGAAATATGCGTTTGAATAATCACTTAAAATGTGTTCGGCTTCGGATGTAGAGCCGCCGAAACAATGAAAGACACAGGGAAGGTCAGGAAAAGCGGATAATACTTCGAGTGTCTCTTCAAGTCCTTCGCGACAATGTATTACAACCGGCAGCTCCCAACTTTTTGCTTTCTGCAACTGCATATCAAAAATCTGCATTTGTTTAGAACGATATGTTTTGTCCCAATAGAGATCAATGCCGATTTCACCCACAGCTATACATTGTTTATCATCTTCAAGTTGTTCGAAGATTGTCTTGACGAGATATTCTGCGTCATCATTTACCTCGGTAGGATGAAGCCCTTTTGTAATACGAATATTATCGGGGAAACTCTTAGCCAATGCTTGCATGGGTTCTATGCTCTGAACGTCCACGCAAGGCATTATCAAATGCGTCACACCGTTGTTTATGGCTCTATTTACAGCGTCTTTGGCTTCCTCAAGATAATATAAATGGGTATGAGTATCAGTCAACTGCATTTTAGAAACAGATCTAAATCATTCTTGTTTCAAGTGTGTCAATAAGTTCAATAAAATAACGTTTTGAGTCAGAGCTTATTTGAAGACTTTCAAGTTCGCGCACAGCCAAATTGGAATAATGACTGATTAATTCGAGTATCCTTTTGTCCAGTTGCAGAATCCGATAAGTTTCTGTAACCTTAGATATTTTTTCATTCTCTTCATAACGACCTTGCAAAGCTTTTTCCATAACTCCCGAAGTGTCTTCGTTTGAAGCCATTATCATCAACCAAGTCTTCTTATCGTTAAGGATATCACCTCCCAGATGTTTGCCAAAAATCAAGGGGTCGCCAAAAGTGTCCAAATAATCGTCACGAAGTTGAAATCCAAGACCAAGATTGACACCAAAGTTATAAATCGCATCGGTTGACTTTGAGTCGGCGCCTGACATAATTGCACCTATTTTAAGAGCGCATCCAAGCAAGACCGATGTTTTCAGTCTTATCATTTCGATATATTCCTCTACCGAAACATCTGAGCGATTTTCAAAGTCCATGTCATATTGCTGACCACAATACACTTCGAGAGCCGTAGTGTTAAAGGTGTCAAGTATCTGACGGATTTTATTATCGGGGCAATCACATATATATTGAGTGGCTAACGTCAGCATAGTATCACCGGACAAAATGGCCGTGTTTTCATTCCATTTACGATGAACAGTAGGTTGGCCGCGACGCACATCGCTGTTATCCATTACGTCATCGTGCAACAAGGTGAAATTGTGAAACATCTCTATCCCTATGCATTGATTTCGCACACTTTGCATGTCACCTCCAAAAGCATTGACAGCAGCTAAAAGAAGCGCCGGTCTGAGGCGTTTGCCACCAGAGCGAAGTGTATATTCGATCGGATCAAATAAACCTGATGGTTCTGAAGGGTAGGAGATATTGGCAAACCATTCGGTGATGAGCTCGCTTATTTTTTCAGTTAAAATCATATTTAATAATTTTATGTATGATTGTTCGAGTTTGTTTTGTTGTTGAAAAAACAGGCTGTAAAGTTACGGTTTTTACTTTGGATATTCAAGAATATTGCCTAATTTTGCACAAAAACACTGGAATATGTCTGTTAAAAATTTCATAAGTACTTTTACGATAATTATAGCATTCTCGTTGTATGCTATGTCAACTGATGCCAAAGAAATACTTGGCATCAAAGGTGAAAAGCATTCCTCGATTGGCATATATATAAAAGATCTTCAAGCCGACACTGTTGTTTTTGAATCAGAGGCCGATAAATGTCTTATTCCCGCAAGTATAACCAAGAGTTATACAAGTGCCACTGCCATGAGTCTAATAGATTCGGATTTCCGTTTTGAAACAAAAGTATATCTCACCGGAGCAGCAGGCGCCCAAGGAGAATGGAACGGCGATTTAATCATCAAAGCTTCCGGAGACCCAACGTTAGAAAGTGAATATTTCAAAAAAACTGCCGGTTTCCTTAAAGAGATTGTTATTGCTTTACAAGACAAGGGAGTAAGAAAGATCAATGGTGATATTATTCTTGCGAGGGTTGATGAGATGCATGATTATCCCGAAGGCCCTCTCTCGACATGGCCCATAGGTGATGTGTGTTGGTCTTACGCTGCCGGTGCTTTTGATTTTAACTGGTGTGACAATTATTTCGGCATCTTTCCCGCTACAGGTAAGACATCTTCTCCTGTCCCGGGTCTTAAATACACAGTGTGGAAAAATCCCTGGACTAAGGGTTTGGATATGATTCGCGGAGTATATTCTGACTCTTTAATAATCATGGGTAAACAATATGCCACCGATCCCAAAGCGCGCGTCAATACATCGATGCCTTATCCCTTTAACACCTTTCGTGAAATGCTTGTTAACAGATTGCAAGCCAATGACATTAAAATAACCTTATATCCAAGCGGTAAGACTGAGCGAACGTTGTTATTGACTCATAAGTCTGTTTTAATTGATGAGATTCTCCGCAGTCTTATGGTTCGAAGCGATAATATGTTCGCTGAATCTGTGCTTAGAATGTTCGGTGAACATTATGGTGATCGAAATGAAGCTCTTGACACTCAAAGCAAACTATGGTCGTCAAGGGGATTACAACCGGAGTTCAATCGAATATATGACGGCAGCGGATTGTCGCGAATAAATAATATATCTCCTCGTTATCTGGGTCAAGTGCTTGAGTGGATGGTCAAAAGTGAATACCGTGAGAGATATCTTGGTTTGTTCCCGGTATCCGGGGTCAGCGGTACAATGAAATCTTTTATGGCTGACACTCCATTGAAAGGCAGATTGGCATTTAAGACAGGAAGTGTTAATTCGGTACAGTCTTATGCGGGATATGTTACTGATATCAAAGGCAATCCGACACATGTTGTTGTAATAATGGTAAATAATTTTTATTGTTCGAGAAACGAATTGCGTTTGGCTCTTAAAAAGTTATTACTAAACAAACTTGAACCCTGGATATAAATTAGAAAAGAGAAAAATATAGAATCATGGATAATATCGAGAAACTTATTCAACTTAACGCTGAGATAGAAGGTTTGTTACACGTGCTTTCGAGACGAGATAATCAAACAGTACGCAATCTTTTAGGCCGTAAATTCGAAGAATACATGGCCTTATATGAAAACTTAAAAAGCTATCTGAACGACCATCCCATAGAAGAAGCCACATGCAATATAGAAAACGATTTGAAAGAAAACGAAACTCTTGAACATGCACTCGCAAAAGATGAAGTTAAAGAACAAGAGGCCGTGAGTGATGAAGTTGATGATGAAATGGCGCAGGCTTTAGAAGCGATTCACTGCGGCGAAGAAGATAATTCTGCGGAAAGAAAAGTAATTTCCGAATCTGAAGACTCCGTATCTGACTTGGCCAACGAAGATGACTATACAGACAAACATCCAAAAGATGATATCACTGCAGAAATAACATCGGTAGAACCCACCCACAATCTTGCGGCAGATTCTGAATCCGATACTGCAAATTCGACAACTGATGCTGGTATTGACGAAGATGTTATAATACCCATTGTGCTTAGCGACGAAACAAATGAAGAGGAGAATAACGTCTATGAAAATGCTTCTTCGGATATAGTTGAGGATGTAGATTCACAAACTGATTTTCAGAGTATTGGTGAAAGTCGTTTTGATGAAATACGCGTCGATGAAATGTTGAGCCGAAAGGGGGCAGTGAATCTTAAGAAAGTATTTACGTTAAACGATAAGTTCAGATTCAGACGCTCTTTATTCAACCAAAATGACATTGACTTTGCGGAGACTCTTGATGAACTCGCGACTTTAACTACTTTTGAGGATGCAAAAAATCATCTTCAAGAAAAGTACGGATGGGATATGACCGTTCCGGAAGTAGAAGATTTTCTCTCTATTATTAAACCACATTATGCGCGTTGATGGCCGGGACTCTTTATATAGTACCGACACCTGTTGGTAATCTTGCCGATATGACACCTCGAGCAATCGAGATTTTAAATAGTGTGGATATTATTCTGGCAGAAGATACACGTACGAGTTCACCACTATTGAAACATTTCGGGGTCAACCGGCCACTGGCAAGCCATCATAAATTTAACGAACATGATAACTGTGGCCATATCGTAGATAGAATTATAAATGGTGAGAATGTGGCGTTGATTAGCGACGCAGGCACTCCGGGCATCTCTGATCCGGGATTTATGTTGTCTCGCAGCTGTCGTGAAGCAGGTATTACCGTTATAACTTTACCGGGTGCAACTGCCTTTGTGCCTGCTTTGATTAATTCAGGCCTCCCATGCGATAGGTTTACTTTTCAAGGCTTTTTGCCATTGAAAAAAGGAAGGAAAACCAGACTTCAAGAAATTGCCGAGAGTTCTGTGACTAATATTATGTATGAATCTCCTGTACGATTAGTCCGCACGCTCAAAGAACTATGTGACGCATGCGGTGAGAACCGTCCGGCATCCGTGTCACGTGAAATATCAAAGATGTTTGAAGAAACGCGCTGCGGCAATCTTAAAGAACTCCTCGATTATTTTTCGTTAAATACACCGCGAGGTGAATTTGTGATAATCGTAGGTGCATTGCCTACACCTCATAAAAAAGAACACAAAAATAAATATACTGACCGACAAGACAGCGATTGAGAATATATCTTCTGAAATGTCATATGCGACCATTATTTTAAACCCAAAGTATAATAGATATAACGACATATACGTAGAACATAAAAACAATACTATCGAAGCCTCGGAACAACTGCACTTCGTCAAGCAAGAAAAACAAAAAGGGGCAGGCAAACTTAAATTACTCTGAATAGGAATTTTGAGTAAAGTTTTGAGCAAGTTGTTGGGGTTTTGTGGATTGAAAAGAAATGCGTACCTTTGCAAGGTAAAACGCGTAACAAATGCGCGTTACCGACATATCGAATGAGAAAATTACAGATATAATGATAAAAATAACTTTTCCTGACAATACAGTCAAAGAGTATGAAAATGGTGTAACACCATTGGCAATAGCAGAATCTATCAGCCCACGTCTTGCACAGGACGTGCTTGCAGCTTCGGTAAACGATAAAGAATGGGATTTGACTCGTCCCATAACCGAGGATGCCACAATAAAACTGTTTAAATGGGATGATGCAGAAGGAAAACACGCTTTCTGGCACAGTTCGGCTCATCTACTTGCCGAAGCTTTGCAAGAATTATATCCTGGAGTTAAGTTTGGTATCGGTCCGGCAATTGAAAACGGTTTCTATTATGACATCGATCCCGGCCAACATAGTATCACCGCGGCAGATATACCGAACATAGAGAAAAAAATGCTTGAGCTCGCGCAGCAAAAAAATCCGATTGTCCGTTCGGACATCAGTAAGGAAGATGCTTTAAAAATGTTTGGCGAGCGCAACGAAACCTACAAATGCGAACTTATATCGGAACTTGAAGACGGAACGATATCCACCTACACTCAGGGTAATTTTACAGATTTGTGTCGTGGTCCCCATATCCCTAATACAGCACCCATCAAAGCTGTGAAAATAACTTCGCTTGCCGGAGCTTATTGGCGCGGCGATGAAAAACGCAATCAGCTGCTTCGTGTCTACGGAATAACTTTCCCGAAAAAGAAGATGCTCGATGAGTATCTCGTGATGCTTGAAGAAGCAAAAAAACGCGACCACCGCAAATTGGGAAAAGAAATGGAACTTTTTGCTTTTTCCGCTAATGTCGGTCAAGGTCTTCCATTATGGCTTCCTAAAGGTGCCGCTTTGCGTGACCGTTTGGAACAGTTCCTTCGTAAAATTCAGAAGCAATATGGCTATCAGCAGGTAATTACCCCTCATATAGGGAACAAATTACTTTATGTGACCTCTGGACACTATGCCAAATATGGAAAGGATTCTTTCCAGCCCATTCGGACCCCGGAAGAAGGTGAGGAATATCTGCTCAAACCGATGAACTGTCCCCACCACTGCGAGATATTTAAAGCTTTCCCACGCTCATATCGAGAACTGCCTTTAAGACTTGCCGAATTCGGAACTGTTTATCGCTATGAACAATCCGGAGAACTCCATGGCTTGACTCGCGTAAGAGGTTTCACGCAAGATGACGCGCATATTTTCTGTGCTCCCGATCAAATAAAGGATGAGTTCCTAAAAGTTATGGATATCATCCTGTATATATTCAAAGCATTGAAATTTGATAATTACGAAGCCCAGATCTCGTTACGCGACCCCAATAACAAAGAAAAATATATCGGTAGCGATGAAAACTGGCACAAAGCCGAACAGGCCATAATCGAGGCTTGCGCTGAAAAAGGCATTAACGCTCGCACTGAATTGGGCGAGGCTGCTTTCTATGGTCCAAAACTTGATTTTATGGTTAAGGACGCTATCGGACGTCGTTGGCAGCTCGGTACTATCCAGGTTGACTATAATCTTCCGGAACGTTTCCAATTGGAATATACCGGTGCTGACAATCAGAAACATCGTCCTGTCATGATACACCGCGCGCCTTTTGGTTCCATGGAACGTTTTGTAGCGGTTCTTCTCGAACATACTGCCGGCAAGTTCCCTCTTTGGCTTGCACCCGAGCAGGCTGTTGTTCTTCCTATCAGTGAGAAATTTAATGATTATGCCTGGCAGGTTGCCAAGACTCTTAATGATCAGGATATTCGCACAATAGTTGACGATCGTAATGAAAAAATCGGTCGCAAAATACGTGACAACGAGCTTAAGAGAATCCCGTTCTTGCTTATCGTAGGCGAAAAAGAGCAGGAAAACAACGAAGTTTCCGTACGAAAACAAGGCGAAGGTGATAAAGGTTCAATGAAAATTAGTAACTTTGCAGCGCTTTTAGCTGAAGAAGTACAGCAATCCATAGAACCACAATAACGGTTAGTTTATTGACTACCTTACTTAAAAATATTATTAACTAAAACCCTACTGAATGGAGAAAAAACCTTTTCATCCCGGTCCCAGACCACCACGCCCAACAACGCCACAACAGCGGCAGCCGATGCGTCGCGGCGAAAAACAGAATCCTAACCTTATCAACGAGCAGATTAGAGCCAAGGAAGTTCGTCTTGTCGGCGATAATGTGGAGACCGGTATATACACCATCCAGCAGGCATTAGCGATAGCTGAGGATCTTGAATTAGATTTGGTCGAAATATCGCCAAACGCCGAACCTCCTGTTTGTAAGATATTGGATTATCAAAAATATCTTTATCAACAAAAGAAGAAACAGAAAGAGATCAAGGCCAAAGCTACCAAAGTAGTCATTAAGGAGATTCGCTTCGGACCTCAGACGGACGATCATGATTATAACTTTAAACTTAAACATGCCATAGGATTTCTTCAAGAGGGATCTAAAGTAAAAGCGTATGTGTTTTTCAAAGGAAGATCCATTCTCTTTAAGGAGCAGGGTGAAGTCCTTCTTCTCCGTTTCGCCAACGACCTCGAAGAATACGGCAAAGTCGAACAAATGCCGCTCCTCGAGGGTAAAAGAATGATAATAATGCTTTCACCTAAAAAGAAATAAGCACTACAATTGCAAACGCGCCACGTGATGGCTTAACAATTATATTACACGACTTAATAAAAAACAAAACAATGCCCAAGATTAAAACTAATTCCGGTGCCAAAAAGAGGTTCGCCCTTACCGGATCAGGAAAAATCAAAAGAAAACACGCTTTTAAAAGTCACATTCTGACTAAAAAAACTAAAAAGCAGAAACGTAATCTCACACACGTTGGTCTTGTAGCCAAAGTGGATGCGTCTAACGTTAAAGCTTTGTTGGGTTTAAAATAAGTTTTTCTTGAAACTCGACAGCACGTTTTTCTTTTAGATTTTAATTCGTGATTCTATAATTCTTTATTATTAACCGAGTGACGCGCAACTAAGTGCATTAAGCATCAACATTAAGGCCGCCCTCACTCAAAACAAAAGAACAAAATGCCTAGATCAGTCAACCACGTCGCTTCACGCGCACGTCGTAAAAAAATTCTTAAACTTACTCGCGGTTATTTTGGTTGCCGCCGCAATGTTTGGACAGTCGCCAAAAACACATGGGAAAAAGGTCTTACCTATGCTTATCGCGACCGTAAACAAAAAAAGCGCAATTTCCGCGCCTTATGGATACAGCGTATCAATGCCGCTGCTCGCCTTGAAGATTTGTCTTATTCAAAACTGATGGGTCTTATCCATAAAAAAGGTATCGCAATCAACCGCAAAGTGCTTGCTGACCTCGCGATGAACAATCCGGCGGCTTTTAAAGCTATTGTGGATAAAGTCAAAGCCTAATGCTGTCAGCATAAGAATCCTTAGACATCACAAACGCGTAATTGACCGGACTTACCATTTAAGTCCGGTTTTTTTACAAAAAATTACATTGTTTTATTATTTGAGTCACGTTCGACAATCCTCATCGATATGTTAACTTTATTAGTCGGTTCGTATAATAAACCTGGTGTTTCAGGTTTAAAAGGATACTTGTTTGATCAGATTACAGGAAAGGTTCACCCTCTCGATGGTTTCGATGTCCATGTCAATAATCCTTCTTTTTTTACTTTTGAAAAAAAGGACAATTTGCTATTTTGCGTTTCTGAGATGAATGTGGACGATTCCTCTGTATTCAGACTGAAGTGTGACAAAAATTTTTTAAGCTTTGACCCAATCGATATCCAACAACTTGGACTTACCGGATCACCGTGTTATGTGTCCGCTTGTAAGAACTATGTTGTGACGGCAAATTATGGTGGAGGGAATGTTGACTTTATTACATTAGATAAAGATAATAATTTGTCGAATAGAATTACAATTTATCAAGGTAAAGCCACCGGTTCTGACGAAAAAAGACAAAACGCGCCTCATATACATTGCGTTGTGATATCTCCTAATGAAAAAAGACTCTTTATATGCGATTTCAGTGATGACTCGATTGTATATGTAGACATAGAAAAAATCGTATCCGGAGACAACGTGACTTATCGTCACAGGGTAGGGGGTCTCATACGTTTACCGGCAGGCACCGGTCCGCGACATCTCGTTTTTGACGCAAAGAGTCTCCATGCCTATGTTTTGGGAGAATTGTCCGGGGACGTAACGGTATTCGATGTCTCAGAACAAAAAGATCTTATTCCTAAACAAACGATCAATGCCGATAAGGTGCATGAGCGTGCAAGTGCTGACATTCATCTCAGTCCTGACGGGAAATTCCTCTATGCAAGTAACCGGCGACAAAATGACGGAATTGCCATTTTTAAAGTGAAAGCAGATGACGGTACGCTCGAAACAGTCGGCTATCAAACCACAGGTAGGCATCCCAGAAGTTTTGTAATCACACCAAATGGTCTTTTTGTCTTGGTAGCGTGTAGAGATGATAACGCAGTGGAGGTATATAAAAGAGATACGCAAACAGGGCTGCTTGAACTCATTGATAAAATCAAAGATGTCAACAATCCTGTATGCGTGAAATTTGCGCCTTCTCAGACTTAATTCATCGAAGTTTGAATGCCTTTAGTATATTTTCCAAAGAAAAGATTCTATCCAAAGTACTCCATTCCGGAAGTCTTGGATTTAGGACAGAATATATTCTCTGGTAAATAATTGAAGCATACTGTTTGAGAACAGATTTTAAATTCTATCAAGTACAGTTTTGACAAGGTCGCGTACTCCGTTTTTATAATTGGGATTAGCTTCTTCGTTAAATCTATTGGCAATTATCGAACAAACTGTCATGGCTCGGTGACCCATTAGTTTACCGAGGCCTTGTAAGGGAGCGGACTCCATTTCGTAATTAGTGATTTTACGACCTTTAAATCGGAAATCCTCTATTCGACGATTCAAATCCGGATTTGCGAGTGCAAGCCTGACCTCTCTGCCTTGAGGTCCATAAAAGCCGACTGCCGAGATGGTGTTTCCACGAACCATATCGTCTTTACCAATCTGATTTACCAATTCGGGATCAGCATCGACAATATATGGACGAGCCCAAAGTGGATTCCAACCTACAGCTTTACAAAAAGCGTCCTCAAATTCGATATCTGCTATATCATTACGACCTGCATAATAGTTAAGTACACCGTCAAAACCCAAAGATTTTTCCGCAATAACAGGAGTGCCTATTTTCAGTTCAGGTTGTAACGCACCGGAAGTTCCTATTCTCACCAAAGTCAGTACACGTTTTTGGTCTTTTACTTCTCTGGTACTAAAATCCACATTGGCCAGAGCATCAAGTTCCGTTATTACTATATCGATATTATCAGGGCCGATACCATGGCTGATACACATAATAGGTTTACCCTTATATATACCTCCAATGGTGTGAAATTCGCGGGAAGAAACCTCAAAAGTCTTCTTCTCAAAAAAATCTGCAACCATATTTACACGCGAAGGATCACCAACAAGGATAATTCGATCAGTAAGTTGTTCCGGTTTAAGGTGAATGTGAAACACCGAACCATCGTCATTTATGATTAATTCGGATGGGGGAATTATTTTTTTATCCATAAATTTATTGTTACAGTTTAAATATTTACTCTAAAAGTTTAATAATAATTTAATTGCTAGTTGTCGTTTTGAATTAAAGGGCTGAATAAAGGCCTCCGGCCATAGAAATAACCAGATCATTCATCTCCATTTCAAAGAGCAAATTCTTAAGACTTCCTATTGGCAAACCGGTGCCGTTTACTATATCAAAAACACGAGAAGCCGGGTGTGCTGTTAGAAAATCGTATATCGACTGTTGTTCGGGCGATAAATCTATTTCAAGGGGAAGTTCACGTTCTATTCGCTCGACATGCGTCTGCCAGCCAAGTTCTTCAATAAATTCATCTACATCAGTAAATATCTGAGCTTTATTATTTGCAATCAGACATAAGGTTCCGCGAGAGTATTTGTCTGTTATTCTGCCGGGAACTGCAAAAACGTCACGATTATATTCTTGAGCGAGCCGCGCAGTAACTAATGATCCTCCTTTGCTATCTGATTCGACAATTATTGTAACATCGGAAATACCGGCAATAATTCGGTTTCTGGCCAGAAAATTCCCCTTATGTACCATGTCGGTAGTGTTATATTCTGACAACATTCCACCTCCTTTTCTTACCATTTGCACTGCGACACCCCGGTGGTCGGCAGGATATACGGTGTTAAGTGGATGAGCGTTTACTGCTATAGTGGGAATATCATTATCCAATGCTGCTTTATGAGCGGCCACATCTATACCGTAGGCCAAACCGCTAACCACCACCAAATCGTTTAGTCTTTCGGCAAGCCCCGAAATTATTCGTGATGTTATATCAATTCCGTAGGGAGTTGCATGTCGTGTACCGACAATAGAAATGATATGCTTGGCTTCAAGATTTACCGATCCCAATAAATAAAGCATAACCGGGCCGTCTTCACAATTTTTCAGTCTCGACGGATAGTATCCTTCGTTAAAATATAACGTTTCTATATCGTTCGACAAGATAAAGTTTTCTTCTTTACGAGCTCTTTCTAAAAGTTCCTGACGATACTTATTAGTACAAAGTGCTTCAGGAAGTTGACTAAGTGATTTGAGCGCATGGGATTCCATGGTAAAGAAGGCCTCTTCACTGCCGATTCTGGTTAAGAGAGTCTCAGCCAGACGCAGATTGAGATTCTTTATCATTGAGAATCCGATATGATATCGCAGTCCCTCTATTGCCATATTTTAGGTCAGGTTAAAAGCTGTTGCCAGTACTTCACCGCGTGTAAGTCGGCCTTTTTCGATGCAAGCTACTGTTATGATGGCTTTTATCACCGGAGTACCGTCTGTTTTGTATATATCTTGAAAGAATAAGAACTTGGGACCTTTACGTTCTATGTTCAGACAGCTTATGAACGATTCACCCATTTTAAGAGGTGAAAGATATTCTAATTCAGCGCGTGCTACAACGGGATCAATTCCATCGATATGTAATTTGGAGAAGGATATTCCAGCTTCTTTACAAAATTCGTGGCGAGTGTGTTCTAAATAATGCAAGTAGTTGGCATTATTTACTATGCCTTGATAATCAATCTCATAATCGCGAACTTCCATTGGAAGTACAAACCGGTATAAAGAAGAATCCATCAATCTTGATTTTTTAATTTTCAAAATTAACCAAATATTTCGAAAATGCCAAATCACCAAATGTAACGCATTATAAAGTTCATGATAATCAATGATAATGCTATGCAGATTCCTTAATTATATTATCTGAATAAAAGATCCGGGTGGTTATATTATCTTGACATGTTTTTACCAATAGTTTCTTGTTATGTCATATTATGCATAATAGAACCGGTACTCTTGGTTTATTCTGTAATGAATCCAAAATCAATAAAATCAGACATTCGGACTTTTTCAAATCCGAATGTCTGAGGAATGTTTTTTATTGTTACCGGGTTATTAGTTGTCTGTCATTTCACCGACAATAGAAGTACCCAGATATTCAACGATTTGATTTTTAGTTAAACCACTTCCGAGCAGATACATCAGTTTTGTCACAGCTGCCTCTGCTGTAATGTCGTATCCGGAAATTACACCGGCTTTGGATAGCATGTCACCTGTATAGTAACGCTTTTGTTCATCGCCACCATTTAGACACTGAGTAACATTATAAACTATCAATCCACTGTTGACAGCATCAGTTAAAGCTTTCAGGAACCATGATTCAGTAGGCGCGTTTCCTGCACCGAAAGTACGTAGCACCACTGCTTTTATGCCAGGTGTCGAAAGCTGAGCTTTTACAACATCTTCTGTAATACCGGGATATAACCACATAACCAGGATATTTGGATCCATATTATAGAATGGATCCAACGGCAATTTGACTTGGGGCCGCAAAAGATATGGCTTAGCGTAATCGATATGCAAATCAATTGAGCCTAAAGTCGGGTAATTGAAACTCTTGAAGGCATCGAATCCGGTAGAAGTAAATTTTGTCGTACGGCAACCTCTCACAATATAATCCTGGAAAGATATGACAACCTCCTGAATCATAGGATCGCCATTTTCGTCTTTAGCCGCAGCCACCATTAACGCAGAAATAAGGTTTTCTGTGCCATCCTCGCGAGTATCGCCGATAGGTAATTGGCTACCCGTTATAACAACCGGTTTGCGAAGATTACGGAGCATAAATGCAAGAGCGGATGCGGTATAGGCCATTGTGTCTGTGCCGTGCAGTACAACAAATCCATCGTAATCATCATAGCGGTCGGCTATATCTTTGACAATCATATTCCAATATGTTGGATTCATGTTTGAGCTATCGATAGGATTCTCAAACTGAACACTGTCGATCTGGTAGCCGAGTTGGCCGACTTTCGGGACGTTGTCCATAAGATGGGAGAAGTCAAAAGGTTGTAGACCGTCAGGTGTCTCTACCATACCGATGGTTCCTCCGGTGTAGATAATAAGAATACGTGGTGTCATAGTATTAATGTTTATAATTATAATTCATTATTCATAATAGTTTTTGCTAATGCCAAATGTGAAGTGGCGAACTCGTATAATGATGCATACAAGTACAATAGCGCAGAAGATGGTCACGATGACAAACGGGAAAAGATTGCTTTTTGTCTGGCCGAATATGTCTGCAAAGAAATCTATGATTACCGGAACCATGGATATGGCAACATAATTAGCGGACTGCAGATAAGCGAGCGAGAGTGTGTTTTTATTTTCATTGGTGACAACTCCGGTAGCTTTTGTATAGAAGATAGGTTGTGCAAGACCGTTGCCAAGACCGACAAGAGACGAGGCTATGATATACAGGGGCAATGTGCGGAAAAGAACGAACATCAGCATGCCGCCTGCTACAAGAGCACCTGCAAGAATAAACGAGGTCTTACGGAATACCTTCATCACGCCGGTAACAAACAGTCCGATAACGAACATTGCGAGATAGAAAATTGAAGTAACGGTTGATACATCCTCCACGCTCATATGGTAGTCAGGCATCAAGTTCGGCAAATAATATGCAGGAACCGATGTGGCAAATACGAAGAAGAAGTATGCCAGCAAAAGCCAAATGGTTCGACCGATGTAGAATCCGCCTTTTACATGTTGTCCTTTTGTTGAAAACCCGTTCGCATCAACAGCCGGGATTGCCTGTTGATTAGTAGTATTTGTAGTGGTGGTAGTCGTAGTTGTTGTTGCTCCAGTTTGGTTAGAGCTTGAAGCATCGTTGTTTTGAGAGTTAACATTATCAGAAGTATAATCGCTCTGTGGGATCTTTCTTAGGAAAGGTATCAGAACTAACGATACCAGAGGGATAAGATATACGAGGAATGGTAAATGCCAGTTTTTGGTAGCCAGGAAGCCAACCACGAAAGTGGCTCCTACTAAGGCGATATTACCGATTGCCGAGATAATACCCATCTGTTTCATACGATATTTACCTGTGAAAACGTCCGCAATCAAACCGGTAGAGAAGGGTAGGATAAGACCGCAACCTGCGCCGAGAAGACAGCTAAGCCAGATAAGCGCATCAAGCGAATTGGAGAAGAGCGACAAAGCTCCGGCAACGATATACATTATAGTACCGGCCAAAATAACTGCGATTTTGTGACGAGTCTCTGACAGTTTACCTGACAACAACACGAAAGGAATGATAATCACGTTTGGCAAAACTGTCAACAATTGAACCTTAAAATCGGTTACACCTGAGAAATATTGATGTAAACTACCTTCTATGGGAGTGACTGCCAGTCCCGGAAGGTCTACTGCCAACGAAAGTGACCAGATGGCCATGACAACCATCATGGAGATGGTGCCTTTACCTGTTTTAACTTGCATAATTTTGAGAATTTTGTGTGTTTGTTAGTATAATGTTATGATAAGGATTAAAGTTTGTCGGGATATTAAACCTGACAGTTAGAAACTTATGATTCAACTTTTACGCAATCGCCGTTAAATACTCCAAGTCCAAGTTTTTTCATTACTGATTTTACTGCTGCTTGAGCTTTTACAGAATTGCCGGCTCCGTCCAATGGAGGTGCAAAAGCGGCTATTCCCATTACGCCGGGATAAACGCCAAGCACCCCGCCGCCAACGCCACTCTTTGCGGGAATACCAGATGTGTACATCCAATCGCCAGTATTCTGATAGAAACCTACCGACGAAATAAGGGTAGTGATTTTAGGTGCGAGTTCTCGTTCAAAAACATTCTCTTTAGTCACAGGATTGACTCCTCCGTTGGCTATTGTGCCTGCGCATACCGATAACTGATGTGATGTGATACCTACGGAACATTGGCGTGTATATAAATCAAGACTCATATCCACATCGTCATAGATACGATTATAGTTTTTGAGTAACCACGCTATTGAGCGGTTGTTGAAGTTTGTTTCACTCTCACTTTTATATAATTCGTCAATAACTTGTGCCGGAGAACCGCAAAGTGATGCAATATTATTTATTATCGCTTCCCATTTTCCCCAGGAATCGCCTTTAGGTGCGACCATAGAACAAGCTGTTATAGCACCGGCGTTTACCAACGGCGTGGAGGGGTGGTCGTTTTCAAGCAGAATGGCAAAAATAGAATTGAAAGGAAGACCAGTAGCGTCAGCTCCGATTTTCTCCAATACCGCTTGAGCTCCGTATTGTTTCAAAACCAGGATGGCTGTCAAAACTTTAGAAACTGACTCTATGCCGAATTTATATTCAGTGTCGCCAACGTTAATTACCGTGCCGTCTAGCAAGGTGACACTTATGCCAAAAAGATTTGAATCGATATTGGCAAGATAAGGAATATAATTGGCATTTGCTCCGCCTTTTATGTCCTTACATTCGTTGTAGGCATCCTGAACAGCCTGTTGAATCTGGGATTTGGTTAGTGTGATGTCCATAGTGTAAATTAAAAATGTTAAAGGTGAAAATTAAAACATGGTTTTACTATTATAACGAAGTGGACCGAAAAGTGTTTATCTCTTTTCAAAAAAATTTGTATCTTGCATCGATATTGAACAACAGTTAGATTAAATCGTTATAATTAATGTAACAAGCATAAGACAATGAACATTACAAGTGCCAAATTTCTGACAAGTTCTCCCAGCTATGATAAATGTCCTGATCTTAAAATGCACGAATATGCTTTTATAGGACGTTCTAACGTTGGGAAATCTTCCTTAATTAATATGCTCACCGGCAATTCCTCGCTGGCTAAGACTTCGTCTACTCCTGGTAAGACCATGCTTATCAATCATTTCGTCGTTGACGACAGTTGGTGTATTGTGGATTTGCCCGGCTACGGTTATGCTCAACGTTCAAAAGAAGATCGTAAACGTTTAGAGATCATGATAAAGGATTATATCTTGAATCGTCCTCAGATGACCAATCTCTTCGTTCTGATAGACGGACGGCATAAACCCCAAAAAATAGATTTGGAATTTTTCGATTGGCTCGGTGAGAACGGAATACCTTTCAGTATTGTTTTTACTAAACTCGATAAGCTTTCGAGCACTGCCGCAAAAAAAGTTACCGGTGATTATCTTGTCTCACTTCTCGAACGTTGGGAAGAATTACCCCCGGTATTTCGCACCTCAAGTGTCGATAAACGTGGCCGTCAGGCTATTTTAGACTATATACAGGAAATGAATCTTTTACCGATTCAGACAGAATGAAAACGAAATACATCACTTTATCTTAAACCATTTTAAATTATGAAAACAAAAGACAATCTCACCAAGAAACAAGTAAAAGCCGCAGACAAATACCCGGGAGTAGCAATCAACATTGCCGATTCGGACAAAGTGAGCTCAAAATTAGTTAAAGAACGAGTGAAAGCTCAAAACAACAATCCTCGCAACAACGATGATTAACCGCTGTAACTGCATTCATGTTTGCAGGTAAAGTAGTGCGTCACCTTTGTTAAAAAGTGTGTAAAAGCATTTTATTCTGAAAAAAAATTGTAAATTTGGACAATGCAAAAGCAAATTGTTTTTGCATTGTCGTTTTTTACCTTTAAATCAATTTAATAACCATGAATAAATTTACATATTCCATAGTGGGTGCATTTGTTGGTCTTTGTGGCTTTTTTGGCAATGATGTCCACGCTGCTAATCCTGTATGGTTGGAAAACGATTCATCCGCTGCAATTAATTCGCGTATTTTAAGCGATTTCTCTATCACATGGGAGGATGGAGTGAATAGGTTTTACGATGTTTACGGGATTGACGAGGCTACACTTGCAGACTGGGAAAAGAAACACTATATAGAGACAAAAACCATTGACGGTGTAAAACGGATTCACCGTAAATCAGTGGGGAATGCAAAACTTCTCAATCCAGAATTGAACGGTGGTTGGAAATTCCGAGGTGAATCAGCATCAGAGAAGCGTATTTCGTATGTGGATTCAGTGTTGGCCTTTGTCGACGGTAAATTACCTGAAGGCGCAGCGCATAAAGTTACTTATCGTTTCAGTATAGATGTACCTTATGATGACGCTCTTAAGGGTGACACCTTAAGGGTTTGGATGCCATTTCCCTTTGAAAGCGACAGACAGAGTGACGTAAAGATAATTTCTACCTCACAGCCCGATTATATCCTTGCAGGAGATAACTCGCTTCATTCTTCAATTTACTTCTCGCGTCCTGTGGTCGAGGGTCAAACGACACATTTTGATTATGAGGCTTCATTTGTTAACCACGGCCAATACTTCAGCCCTGAATATATCCTTTCAAATATAAAGCCCTATGATTTGAATAGTGACGTTTACAAAGAAAACACAGCTTTCGTGGCACCTCATATCATAGAAATGAAAGAACTTGCCGATGAAATTGTCGGCGATGAGACTAACCCTTATTTACAAAGCGAATTGATTTATGATTATATAATACAACACTATCCATGGGCTGGAGCGAGAGAATATTCCACCATATCTTGTATTCCCGCTTATGTCATCCGTGAAGGTCATGGCGACTGCGGTCAAGTCAGCTTGTTGTATATATCTTTGTTGCGTTCACTCGGAGTGCCGGCGCGTTGGGAAAGCGGTTGGATGTTACATCCAGGCGAGAAAAATTTGCATGACTGGGCCGAAGTCTATTTTGAGGGAGTAGGGTGGGTGCCTGTTGACGTTTCTTTCGGACGTTATATTCACGCCTCTGATCCGAGAGCCCGTAAGTTTTATTCCACCGGTATGGATGCTCACCGTATGGCTACTAATCATGGAGTATCCGGGAAATTTTATCCGGAGAAAAAGTTTGTTCGCTCCGAAACGGTAGACGCACAACTTGGCGAAGTCGAAAGTACTCGCGGTAACCTTTTCTATCCCGCATGGGATCAAAGTCTTAAAATTATTGACATAACACCTATAAACACACTACCATGAAACGTAAAGCAATTGTTTTTCTTAGCTTTATCACAGCAATAAGCTCGTTCGCACTTGAGCCCCTCGACAAAACGAAAAATATCATAAACAATATAAAAGCCCAGTACGCGCCTGACAAGCGACAAAGCGTTTATGAATTAGATGCAGTCTATATTCCGAGCAAGGACGTTCTTGTGACAGGTAAAATAAGTGACAAGACAGCATATAACGCTTTAATCGATGAGTTCAAAAAAGAAGGTTTGGATGTTCTCGATTACATAGTTTTATTGCCTGACACTGTTTGGGCACAGACGCGCATCCCCGTGGCTTCCATACGAGTCAGCCCTTCTCATGCGGCTGAAATGGCCACACAGTCCATACTGGGACAGCCTCTGCGCGTCCTTGAAGAGACAGACAGCTGGTATCGGGTACAGACGCCAGACGGGTACATTGGATGGGTAACCTCTTCTTCTATCTTCCCCAAGACTGATGAGGATATGGCTCAATGGCGTAATGGTGAGCGTCTAATTGTGGTCTCTCCATATCAGACTCATGTTTGGGAAGATGAAAAGACAACCAGTGTTAGACAAGTTGTTACCGGGTTGGTCAATGGCAGCATCGTTACGGGAAAATATAATAAAAAGAAAAAACGCTTATTGGTGACACTTCCTGACGGCAGACAGGGTTGGATTCCAACGGCGGATGTTTTGCCAATAGAAGATTGGGCGGCACAAAATTTTGACGCAGATGTTATTCTTGACACCGCATATTCCATGGAGGGCACCCCTTACTTATGGGGCGGGACTTCCACCAAAACGCTCGATTGCTCCGGTTTGGTGAAAGTGTCATATTTAGCCAATGGCATAATATTGATGCGAGATGCCAGTCAGCAAGCTCTTACCGGAACACGTATCGCCGCGGAAGACTGGCGCGACTGTGAAGCTGGCGATCTGCTCTTCTTCGGCAACGCTGATACAGGTAAAGTAACACATGTTGCCATTTATGATGAAAACGGCAACTATATTCATTCTTCCGGACGTGTCAAACGTAACTCAGTCGATCCTCAGTCAGACCTGTATCTGACAACTCCATTTCTACATGCGGTGCGAATTAAAGGAAATGAAGGGACACCCGGAATCACTTACGCACGTAATCATCCTTGGTACTTTGACAAGTAAACAAGTCCATTGTATCTTTGACAATAATTTGACTTAAACGACGTTATTTAAACATTAGCAATAGATAATATTTTATGGATAGAAGAGATTTTTTAAGAACCACTATACTGGGCGGCGCTGCAATTGCTGTCGCTCCGATGAGCTTCTCGGCTCCTGATATGGCTACTCGCCCCACCACCAAGTCAGGCAAACTCAATCTCAAGTTTGAGCCTTATGAACTTAAACTCAGACATGCGTTCAATCTTGCTAAAAATCAACGCACATCGACTCCCGGCGTTCAAGTTCAGCTTGAATACGATGGGCTTGTTGGTTATGGCGAAGCTTCGATGCCTCCATATCTTGGAGAAAGTGTGGACAGTGTGACAAAGTTCCTTGGCAGTCTTGATTTGAGTCAATTTAGCGACCCCTTCCGCATCGAAGATATTCACGCTTATATGGATTCCGTGACTCCCAATGACCGGGCCGCAAAAGCGTCCGTAGATATAGCATTGTACGACCTTCTTGGCAAGATAATGGGACAACCCTGGTATAAAATTTGGGGACTAAACCCGGATAACGCTCCCAACACATCGTTTACAATAAGTTATGATGCAGACCCGGAAGAAATGCGGAAAAAAATTGAAGAAACCGCTCCTTTTAAGGTAATCAAAATAAAGATGGGGGTAGGGCACGATAAGGAGACAGTCGAAGCCTTCCGTAAGTTCTCGGATGTTCCTATTTGTGTTGATGCCAATCAGGGCTGGGATGATAAGGAGCACGCACTCGAAATGTGTAACTGGCTTGCTGACCAGAACTGTCTTTTCGTGGAACAACCCATGCCGAAGGAAATGTTCGAGGAAACAGCGTGGGTGCGCGAACGCTCGCCACTGCCCATCATAGCCGACGAGTTTCTGCAGAGGCTTCCCGATGTTCGTCGTGCCGCCGAGGCTTACGACGGTATCAACATCAAGCTCATGAAATCCACAGGATTACATGAAGCACATAAAATGGCGACCCTGGCAAGAGCTCTCGGCATGAAAGTAATGCTTGGATGTATGACAGAAACGTCCTGTGCCGTCACTGCGGCTGCGCAACTGTCTCCGTTGGTTGACTGGGCTGATCTGGATGGCAACCTCCTCATAGCCAATGATATTTTCGATGGCATAAAGATAGTTGACGGTAAAGTGACAATACCTGACCGTCCCGGTATCGGTGTCGTTCCCCTGACATAAACCCGCTGTTCACTCTTGATTTTTTTGACAAAGAATGCAATAAATCTTCGCTTTGAATCAACCAAAACGAAGATTTATTTGTTTATTAGTAAAATCACATTGCTTAACCCTAAATTCTACAAAAATGAAACGCTCAGACTACGAAAGCGAAGAATTTCGCAAATACCGTGAAAATATCCATGGTTCGGAATCGGAAAAAAACACCGTCACTCCTAATAAAGCCATGCGTGCTATTTTCTCCATTATCATGATAATAGTATATGTGGGAGTTGGAGTACTCTTGCTTATCAACTTCTTCGGATGGACAGAAAGCATAGCCTGGATACGTTGGATCATAGGTATCGTACTTATCATCTACGGAGCATACCGCGCATATCGTTATATCGCAGGCATTGACAGTTAAATCATTTACGACAGGTTATTGACATAACACAAGCAAGCTCGAGTTTCTTCCGTCATTATGACTTTTGAACCCGAGCTTATCAGATATTCACATTATGAATAAAAAAAGAATTTTTCCGTTCATTCCTTTGTTATTATTAGGCATTCTTGCAACGTCATGCGATAAAAAGCCTCAGACAAACAATGTTGGCACCATGGTGTGTATAAAAAGTTTTGAAAACATCATGCGGCAGGAAATCATTGTGTACGAAAACGTTTATCCTAAAGCATATCTGGGGTGTCAATATGTAACACAAGACGAAGCCATGCAACGCCTGTTGTCAGGCGACACCCGTCTCGCGGTTGTCGGGCGAGATTTGACGGAAAACGAGACTGCGCGCCTAAAGGCAAATAAGAACACACAGAATGTGCGTAGCATGAAAATAGCCGTAGATGCTCTCGCTCTTATTGTCAATCCCGATAATCCGGTCAGTAAGCTCTCGATGAAAGAGATTGCTCGCATCCTAAAAGGCGATGTCAAGACATGGTCACAAATTCAACCCGGAGCCCCAGATATACCCATACATGTGGTAGTGGACGATCCCGCGTCGAGCGTGACATCATATATGCGTCAACGGCTTTTGGACGGAGAATCTTTCGACCCAACCAATGTCATCACAGCCGACAGCATTTCCGGAGTTTTTAACCGCGTAAAAAAATATAAAGGAGATATCGGAGTGATCGGAGTTAGCTGGCTGTCGTCAGGTTTCGGAAAAACTGACAAGGACAGTCTGTTGGCTTCAGTTAACAGCACTGAAGCAGTGGATGGGGTTGCCATAAATGAAAAAATCATGACGTCAGGTGTAAAGACTCTTGCTATCATGCATGATTCCTTAGAAGGATTTCTTCCGACGGCCGAAAATATTTATAGCGGCGATTATCCGCTGACACGCCCTGTCTATGTGATAACTACTGCATCTCCGTCTGGAACACTGGGCAAATTCTACTCTTTCCTGACAGGAGTAGATGGTCAGAAAATCATTACAATGTCCGGAATCATGCCGGCGCGTCTTAAGTTAAACGTTTACGAAATAGCTAATTAACACTTGTTGTGTTGTGATAAAGACTATCACTTAGCTCAGTTCATACGTAATAATATTATCTTGGTTCGTATGTCAGTTCCTCTTAAGAATTTGACATACGAACTTATTTTGTCTAATAGATCCCAATATAGTTCTAAATATATTTTCAGAGCAATAATTGAGATTTTTTAAAGGATTTTTTAATTTCGTTTTCTATTATGTCAAAAACTTTTCATAACTTTACGCAATGAAATTCGAATTCCTATTTACCAATCGACAGGAAATTGTTGAAGTGTAATTTGTGGATATAAAATATTTTGATAATCAATAATTTATTTAAATAACTAATAAAAAATATGAAATTTCATTATTTAGTTGCCCTTATGTTGGGAGCCTCACTGACAGCTATGGCGGAAGGTTACACCGACGGTATCGAGTATTACAAGGCAGGTCAGTATGACAATGCTATTACCGTTTTGAACAAAAACATGAATGCCGCCGGGACAGACAAAGCATTGGCAAATTATTATCTCGGTCAGGCATATCTTAACAAAGGTGACAAAGCAAAAGCAAAAGAATATTTCAATGCGGGTATCGCCGCCGATGCTAACTGCGGGTACAATTATGTAGGCCTGGGTGCGCTTGATTTGCTCAACAAAAACAAGAATGCCGCAGAAGAAAACTTCAAAAAAGCTCAAAACCTCGCTAAAAAGAACAGTGAGATAACCGTTGACATAGCAAGGGCATATTATAACGCCGATCCCACAGGTTATGAAAAAGAGATAGACAAATATATCGCCAAAGCTCGTAAAGACTCCAAAAATCACGAACC
This sequence comes from Muribaculaceae bacterium, assembly GCA_022509065.1. GTDB lineage: Bacteria > Bacteroidota > Bacteroidia > Bacteroidales > Muribaculaceae > CAG-873. The sequence goes on along the minus strand of JAFLTY010000008.1, from coordinate 20,328 downwards.
TGAGATTTACATCTTTGAAGGAGACCGCCTATACAAGAACCGCAACTATAATGATGCGGCTGCTCAATATGAACAGGCTATCAACTTCGACAGCGATAATCCGGCAGCATATGTCAAGTATGCCAATACTTATTTTTATGTAGTTCCAGAATACGCTATTCAACGCCTCGAAGAACTCCTTCAGAAACAACCCAACTCGGCACTTGCACAACGCGAACTCGCTGAAAAATATTTTGATAACGGTAAGATAGGCCGTGCTACAAGTCAGTATGGCAAATACATGTCCAATCCAAACCATTTCCCTGAGGACAAAGCGCGTTATGTCGTCCTTCTTTTTGCTAACAAACAGTATGACGATGCTATTAAAACCGCCAACGAAGTATTGAATGAATCGCCAAACGATCTTACGCTTGACCGTATCATATACCGCTCGCTTAACGAATTGGGTCGTGACGAAGAGGCACTCGCCACTGCCGAAAAATTTTTCACCAACAAGGAATATGCCGGTCGTTATAACGCCGGTGACTATGTGGCATACTCCCAGATGCTCGCTAAGGCCGATCAGTTCGAAAAAGCCTTAGAAATTCTCAACCAGGGTAGGGCAAATCTCCCCACAGAAACATCGATTCTACAGCAACTCGTTAATATTCAGAGCAAAGCAAATAGAAATATCGATGCGTTTGAGTCGTATCTTCAATATATGGGCATGTTAGAAAATCCTGCCGATCAAGATTTTAACACCGGATCAGGACTCGCTCTGTCAGCTATCGTAGAAGCCAAGGAAGACGAGGCACTGCGTAACAAATACGCAGCTATAGGACTGGAATATGTTGATAAAATCCTTGATCCTAACGCGCCAAACGCCAATCTTTTGCTTCGCAAGGTGCAAATTCTTCTGAACCGTAACAACGGGGTTGTCGATGAAGATTCAGAAGCTGCTATATTGAAACTTATGGAAGTGCTGGATGCAAACCCCGAAAACGCCAATCCTCAGAATCCATCTAATTCCTTAAATGTATATCGCATACTTTACAATCAGCTTGTCAGCTACTATGACCGTACAGGCAATGAAGAGGCAGGCGCTGCCGCCAAAGCGAAACTCCAGGAATACAACGATCTGATGCAATAAAAGGATAACTCACCAAATACTACAAGTCGGCTACGAATCGAATATGTTCGTAGCCGACTTTTAATTATACGATTATACGAAATGCTATTAAAACGAAAGTGATTAACGCAGTTACTTTAAAAATACACATTTAGTTTAATTAGGGCGGTATAGAATCTCATGAAGAAAAACCCTTCAGACAAAAGTGAAGAGAAAGGCAAACAATGAGAGTTGATAAATTGACCCAAATATCTTAGTTAACATAATCATGATTATCTTGAAAATTAATATAGCTTTTAAATGCTATATTTTCTCTTAATTGTGTTAGTCTAAATCTGTTTGATGATAGAATCTTGGCTCCCAGTCTATATATAAATACAAATTTTTCCATTTTGAAAAATTTGGCTTTTTATTTGAACGAGATGTGGATTTTCCATATCAATTATTAGAAGATGATTAAAGCTTTAATATGATTGCACCAAGATATACTTTGTGTCCCTCAGATCGTAATTTTTGGGATTTCAAACAAAAATCCTTATCTTTGCGTTATAAAAATAAACGGTTGAAAACTTAGACCTCTATTAGTTTTTTGACTTTGATACCAGCCACGCCGGAGTTGATTGGGAAACTCTTCAAATCATATTGAAAGTCCGAGCAAGTTTAGTTAGCCAATGGCGGGCCTCATTGCTTAGGCAAGTCCACTCGGGCCGGAGGATTACAAAGGCTGACGAACACTCAAATCCTGTCTTTTCGGAGTTTCATCGCATCCTCCGGCGTGGTTTTATTAATATCGTACAATTAACCATCAATTATAATTCAGTAATGGAAATAATCGGAAAAATCACACATGCTTTTCCAGAAGTAAGTGGCGTGTCCAAGGCCGGCAAAAACTGGCGTAAACGCGAATATGTGCTTGAAACACAAGAATCTTACCCTCAAAAAATCTTCTTTGATTTCTTTGGAGATAAGGCCGACCAATTCCCTTTGGAAGTCGGTCAGACAGTACGACTCAGCTTCGATATCAGTAGCCGCGAATATAACGGCCGTTGGTTCACCAGCATAAGCGCGTGGCGCGCAGAACAAGTCGATCCGCAGACTGTTCCTCAACAACCGACGGAACAGCCCTACCCGGCTTCGTCGAATCCCTACAATGCGCCTACTATACCTCCCGTAGAGCTTGCTCCTTCCGAACCTACGGACGATTTACCTTTCTGATCGCATTATCAATAACGCACATCGGCCGGAACTCACCTAAAGTTCCGGCCGATGTGCGTTAGAGGCTGTCCTACAATGAATGTTTCACACAACGCTTCAATGACTGGTCTTCACTGCTTTGGCACCCTTCTTGCCGGTGGAACCGAACGACCCCATCGCAAAGATGTTCTGATCGAACGATAGCGTCTTACTCTTGTTATGACGGTTGCGTTTTAGAGCCAGACGCACAAGTTCGTTCATTAACTCAGTGAACGTCAAGCCCGAAGCTTCCCAAAGATAAAATGACAGCGAACCGGGAATGGTATTGATTTCATTGACATACAGCTTTCCGTCATTTTCATCCATCATAAGGTCAATGCGGCTGACACCATGACATCCAAGCACTCTGAATGTCTCTCGCGCCAGATACCCCACTCTGTCCGTGGTCTCCCTATCCAAATCGGCAGGTATGCGTCTTGAAGCCGATTGCATGCCTTTGGTACTTTTACCGCCACCCAGATACTTGTCAGAATAAGAAAGGAATTCACCGGATCTTATAGGCTCTTCGGGAACTGAAGAACGGCATTCCTCACAGTCACCAAGAACCGAACAGTTGATTTCCCTAAGGTTTTCGATAAGGTGCTCGACAATTATTCTTGACGAGTATTTTTCGGCGTCATTGACACACTCAATCAGTTGCTGGCGGTCCGAGGCTTTCCCAATCCCAACACTCGAACCGAGATTGGCGGGTTTGACAATTACAGGATATCCGAGTTCGGACTCTATCCTGTCAATGACAGAATCTCGATTTTTTTGCCAGTCATAATCCGTCAACCAAACGTAATCGACCACAGGTATCCCTTGTGACGAGAGTATCATTTTCATTGTTATCTTATCCATGCCGTTGGCTGACGACAGAACGTCGCATCCGGCAAAAGGCACACCCAATGTCTGCAAAAGTCCTTGATAAACACCGTCTTCGACGTTCGATCCGTGAAGCACAGGCACGATGACATCGACATGACCGTATTTCTTTAGTTTCGTTGAACCAAAGATGTCCTTACCTGTCGTATAAAGTGTATTGTCCTCGAATGAAGGTTTGAAGAAAACTTCACGACATTGTTTCAACATGCTCGGTATGTCCCTATACGAATCCACATCCAAAAGCCTCTGACCGGTGTACATTCGTCCGTCTTTGGCCAGATATAGCGGAACGACATCATATTTTTCCTTGTCGAAAGCATGCATGGCCTGATTGGCTGAAATTACTGATATTTCGTGTTCGGTCGATCGTCCGCCGAAGATTACTCCCACTTGTGTTTTCATTGACTTATTTGTCTTTGTTATAAATTATTGTTTTTGAAAATTTACTTATAAGTGTCCGGAAGGTCATTCTCGATAAGCACGACATCTCCCGGTCTTACAAATCCCGTCATCCAGGCGTTCGCGTCAAGGAATGTATCGAAATAAAGAATGTTGTTTTCGTCAAATCCTCCCGCTTTCAGTCCGTCCGAGAGAGCCTCTCTGTTATATTGACCGACAATACATGCGTAATCGATACCTTTTTGCGCTATCTGTTGACCGAATATCGTGTTGAGACGCTGCTGTTCGGAACCCAGCTCAACCATTCCGGGAGTAATGACGATACGCCTGGAGGCATCCATCTGACTCAAGACCTCGACAGCCATTTGCGCTCCGTGCGGATTAGAGTTGAAGGCGTCATCAAGGATGCACACTCCATTGCCAAGATGTCTGCGGCTCAACCTGTGCTCAATCGGTTCGATACGGCTGACGCTGTAACATATCGAATCTTTGTCAACCCCTAACATCAGTGCGACAGCTATCGCAGCTGTGAGATTTCCTATATTGTGACTGCCCATCAAGTGCGTTGTCAACTCAAAGGAACTCCCGTCAGCAGTACGGACAGTAAATGTAGTGCCTTTTGAATGATAACGGATGTTTTCGGCTGTGATGTCACAAGAAGTCTTATCGTCAATACCATACCTGATGACTTTACAATTATCTGTTTTACGTTTTGCGATTGCTTCGTAATCGTTATTTATTACAGCTGTGCCGTCAGAAGGAAGCGAGTCTATAAGCTCGAATTTCGTTTTCACTACATTTTCCACACTGTGGAAAGTTTCAAGATGCTGAGGTCCGACTGAGGTCAAAATACCTAAGCGGGGATGTACAAGGTCGCATATCTCCTTTATATCACCGGGCTGTTTGGCACCCATTTCGGCGATGAAGATCTGGTGATAAGGCTTGAGAAGCTCGTTTACGGTTCGTACCACGCCAAGTGTCGTATTATAGCTTCCCGGAGTCATCAAGGTTTCGAATTTCTGATTAAGGATATCGTACAGATAGTGTTTGGTTGAAGTCTTGCCGTAACTTCCGGTGATGCCTATGACAGTAAGATCGGACGACGACCTTAGTTTATCGGACGCAAGATTGTAAAACTTGCGATTAATGTGTTTTTCAACCGGAATGAGACAGAACCCGGCGGCAAGCACAAGCTGGTTTGAAAGACAATATGCCGCCAAAAGACATATAGTGATGACATATAAAACATCAAAGCCCGCATTGTCAAAAATAATGGCGCCAAACGTGGCAACAAGACACGCGGCAAAGACAATAAAAGCTGTTACCCCACCTAATCTTAGAACTCGATGGGTTACGGCCAACGGTTTCTTATATTTGGCCTTCGTTTCTTTTATCGAAACATAAGCGGCGAAAACGGATATTAATAAAAGTCCCGCTACAGAAGCGCCAAATTTGGTAAGCGTCAGTAATAATAAAAAAACACCCGTCAGCCTGACCAGGGAAGTTGAGTCGCCTGCCTGCCTTATCCACCTTCGGAAGCGCTCGGGACGATAAGAATTCTGCTGAAACATCATAAGTGATCTCCGCAGTTCAAAAAATAGCGCGATGAAGAGCAGTATGTCGGCAATGGCGGATGATATCTGAAAAACGGTCATATCGTATTAATGTAGATCCAATCGTAAGATATTGTGTAATGTTGAGATCACGCTTATGAAATTGATTGTAGGGTCAGTCATCGATATTGTTGACGGGACTATGCGTGATTGAAACGGAAGGTTCGAGTCATATATATCGGTTTTCTAAGACAAAAGAGCCTCTTAAGGACTTAGGCTCTTGAGAAATGAAGCCAGTACAGCTTTGAACAAGGCCGGGTTATCAAGAAAACTATAGTGACCTGCCGATTCAATGACCACCAGACCTGTGTCAGGTATAAGTTTTTCCATTATTTTTGCGTCACGGAGTGGAGTTGCGGTGTCTTTCTTCCCCCAAATGAGCAAAACCGGAGCTTGTATAAGCGGCATTACATGGGTAAGATCCTCGTTAACAACCTTACTGAGGATAGCGCGCATCATCGATGACGAATCCCGATAATCCGCCGAGCCTCGTTTGTTGCGCATGTTTTCGATAATACGGTCGGCTTTTGCGCGTGGCAACACAAGGCGTATTAATCTTTTAGAGCTTTTGAAAGAGTAGACCTTAATGTAATACGACAAAGGACGCAACGGTTTAACACCTGCAGCGTCAACAAGCACGACACCGCGACTCGGGTTGCGCGAGGAATACAAGATGGCGACTCTGCCCCCGAAAGAATGCCCCATTAGAACCGGATTCTCGATGCCAAAATGACGACAGAACGCTTCGATGAAACATGTGTAACGATCTACACCCCAAATCTCGGCAGGCTCATCCGATTCGCCGAATCCCGGCATATCGATATTATACACAGTGTTTGTCATAGCGGCCGTAGCGGCTATCATCCTGACTGTTTCGAGTCTACAACCCCAGCCGTGCATAAGAATAAGAGGATGACCGGCACCGGAGGTCTCGTACCGTATTTTTAGACCGTCAATGCTGACAATGTTTGTCAATGGGTGACCGTCCTGATGCTCGGAATCATTCCGTTGGGGCATAGATGTTGCGTCGTGGCTTTATATTGATATTCTTTTGATGCAAAAATACTAAAATTAATGAACTCGGCAAAATTGCCGTCATCTCATTTATCTTTCGCGACGAGGGGTTTGTGTAAAGGGTTCAAAACAAAAAAATAATTTTAATGAGAATTAAGAAAAACGCCGTTTTGTTTGTTATATATTTATAAAACCATATTTTGAAAGCACACAGACAAGCCGATGCGTTTGCAAATTCAATTTGCAGATATTTCTGAAATCGTAGTTTGCAAATAAAAACAGAAGGATAATGTTCGAGGCAAATCTTAAGAACCATTGGTAACATCATATACCGTCTGGAATTTCTAAATTTTCTTGCCTCCTTTTGTTAATCGATTTTCAAACTGATGCGTGAAACATATTTCCTTGAACTGGGGTTAACGAAGATTTATCGATAAACATATTTTAACATCACATTTAAGTTTCTGATACTCATATATACTATGTATTATATTTAAAGTGATTGTTTTAATACTATGCAGATATAGGTTCTTTACGAGAAAAAACAGTTGGATATGTTATATAATTTATTGATTTCCAAAATTTACTATCGTGCTTCTAAAGTAAAACTTTAATAGTTTTTTACTGGCTTTTACTGGCTTTTTCTTTTGTTCTCCCCTACTCCCTTTATAGTCGATAGCCCAAGTTATTTTACTGAGGAAAGCAGCTTTTTTGCATCTCTGATAAACAAGATGCGATTGTTTGACTTAATTTAAATGCGTTTGCAAATACAAATTATCAACTTGCTGATTTATTTTTGTGATTGCAAATGCAAAACGGATATTATTTAAAAGAAGATTGATTTTGTAAATTAAATTGTTTGTCTTATATTTGCGTTTACAAATTCAATTAATTTATAACCATGGATATTATTGAGCGTCTAAACTCGTTTGTCAGATGGACAGGTCTATCTTCGGGTCAGTTTGCGGATACAATAGGTGTGCCTCGTCCCAGCCTATCTCAGATTTTAAACGGTAGAAATAAAAAAATCAGCAATGATTTTATTGACAGACTTCATCGGAGTTTTCCACAACTGAATGTGTCCTGGCTGCTGTTCGGCGAAGGGACAATGACGGTTTCGGACAATTGGCCGTCAGGCGGCGAGCGTATCGCATCGCAACGGACTCCCCTTGTTGAGCCAACCGTCAATTCTTTGAACGACCTTAAAAATGATTCACAAGAAGAAGCTGCTTCCCGGCTTTTTGAAGAAAATAAAGAAGGCGAGCAGCGCACCATAGTTGCGGACACGTTCTATGTCGACGACATCTCTGAGGAATCGAAAGATTCTCCCTCCCCTTCGGCAGATTCAGATCAAGGTATACCACATTCATCCCATTCGGAATATTTTAACACAAACAATAATAATACCACGAAACAATACCATGTCAATCAGACTGCTACCAATGACGACGGACAAACAAAACAAAAAGCCGTGTCCAAGATAGTCCTTATATACACTGACGACACATTCAAGATTCTTCTTCCTTCACAATCGTGAGGCGAAACAATAATATCATCACATCTGGGACGAAAAAATCTAAGTACCAAAGATAATTAAACGACAAAGACTTATTAGTCCTGTATTTGCATCTCCGAATGACGATGCAACAGGCTGACATACGATATATGTCATATTCTGCTCTGATGTCTCTGGTGCGCCATAACAATCGCGAATTATGAATATGATTATGCATTTGCATTTGCAAATGCATACATAAATCACTCTCTTGAACCAACATCAGACAGTGATTTATTTTTTATATAAAAGTTTTCAGTAGTTCTGAAAATTTATCCCCGGTTCGCGCCGCAACCTTATCTGACTTTCAAGTAATGGGAAATCAAGTCTAAGTATATCGTATCCCTCGAAGGTGGCCGAACACTCCCCCATGCCCACCTCATTTTTCGAACTGTCATACCATATCAAATCGTAATGACCTTCAAAAACGGTAGGCTTAAGCCGTCCTTTTACATCACCTGTTTTCCATATTGTGTCAGCATTTTCGGCTCCGTCCACATAAACAATCAAAAGATCGTCACTGTCGTCGTCTCCAACCACCGCAAGGGTGTATCGTCCTCCAAGAACACTGCGGTGATTTTTCGGAGTGACTCTGTCCAGATATCTCCACGTCCCGCACGGCCATTCGAGATTCTGATAATCAGCAGCCGCATCTATCTGTATATGACCGGTTTGTGGAAAAGTTTCCAGCGTGTTCAACACCTCTATAGGAGTCTTTTCACTCGTTGAATAAAGTCGGATAGGAGTAGCTGGCGATATACGCGGCAACCCCATGAGTATTTCGGCAAACAGAGTTTTGCCTCCCGGTCCGTTTATCCTCCATCCGTTGACATCCTGTTCTATCTTGAATGCTGTGCGGTAATCACCAGTGGTCTCGATATCGTGTGTAGACACGCAATCATAACTTCCGGTGTCAGGACGGAACATAAAAAGAGTGTAAGTTGCCGAGGGATTCCAATAGTCGCCGCCTGCGCGTGTATTAAATGGAGTCACCTCTACCCGACATATCCTGTCTATCTCGCATATCCACTTGTCATTGCCCGAAGACACGAAAGATATCGCTCCGAAAAAATCCCTATCCGGGGTTTGTAACTCACTGACGATCCGTAAGTCCCGGCTCCAAAGCCCGGAGGCTAAGGAGAAAAAAGCCGATAATACTACGGCAATCATTCTGTGAGCGTTCTGTCGTAGGGGCATCTTTCTGTATCATTAACGTTATGATGTTGTACGTATAGGCTTCAAGACCAAAGGCGGTCTGAGTCTCTCAGTCTTTTTTGGTCGCGTCGAATGCCCCTGTAAGCCATTATTTCAGAAATAACTGCGATTAGCACAAAGACTGCACTCATAATTCTGACCTGTAAACAACCGTCAGTGTTCAATCCGTAAAAAAGACACGCTGCCGCAAAAACGACGGTCATACATAATGAAACAAGAACGAGATGCTTCTGCAACCGAAGGTTTCTGTAGGTAAAGATCGCAAGGCATGTCATAATGACAACCAGGATATCGATAGTGAGCAACACGGGATATTCGTTTACATACAGAGTTTGACCATCGGCAACAGCCGTTGGCATAATCCCTGTCAATACCATAGTCACCGTCGCCAGTAGCAGCCAAAGAGTTTGAATTCGTTGTAACACCATATCAGTTAGTTTTTCTGTTTATTAATATTTAATCGTGTATTGTATATTGTTGTTAATTAAATCCGTTAAGAATGTTCTTTCCGGATAGTCTCATGGCGTCAACCGCGTCGGCAATCAGGGTTACGATATGACTGTCCACTCCCGCGTCAATCAGATGGCGCCTTTCTTTTTCCATTACGATAGCCATTGATATGTCTTTGTCAGTTTGCTTTTGCAAATATTGCATATATAAATCGGCCGCTTCTTTGTATTTTTTTTGTGATAGCGCCACATGGCCGCTGTTAAGGTAATCATCGGCACACGGACATGCCTCAACAAGCTGTCTGTAATACCGTTCGGACTCTTCAAAACGCCTTGTCTTGAAATATGTCCATGCCACAGGTCTCAAAAGAGCTTTGTCTTCAGGGGCGATAAAACAGGCTTTATGAAAATAGCCCAGGGCGTCCGAGTAACGTTCTGCCTGTAAAAGAGCGTAGCCTTGCATCGAAGCGATTTGCAAATCATCCGGATTCTCTTTTTCCAGTCTTTTGAGAACTTCAACGGCTTTTTCGGGTTCGTCCAAAGCGCGATGTGCTCTTGCGAGCTGTATGCCGGTCCACCGTGACTTATGGTCTAACAACTCTGCTTGCTCTAAAAACCTCACGGCCTTCCTTGCATCTCCCAGTTTGAGATAGGCGAAGCCCATTTTCTGGTATAATACAGAGCTTACGACGTCCATCGCGTCAAGTCGGTCGAAATAAACGAGCGAGTCGGCGTAATAACCGTTCTTGAAATAAAACTCTCCGATGAGCATTAGCGTACTCTCCTCGATTATCGATTTATTGAGTAACGGAACCTTGCAGAGATCCATGTCGGAACGGAAGATGTTGTAAAATTCCGATTTGCGTCTGAAAATGTTTACAAACCTATATACGTTGTGTATATAGTCACGGAGGTTTTTCCGAAGTCTTTTGGAACGGTCTTCTTGAATGGTTGAATTCTCGTTTTCAAACGAATAGGCATCGGCTTGTCCAAGCAACATATCCAACTGGCCTGCGGGGAGCAAATCCAGTGACAGAATTACCGAGTATTTGTCGCTGTCGCACAGAAAAGGCAGTTTCTCTACGCTACGTACTATTTTGTCAAAATCGGGCTTGCCCTCGGTTCTTTTTTCTATCTCACGGCTTTCACGGTTCATGGGAGTGAACCAGTTGGCAACCTCATTGAAAAAAGGAAAGTTTTTCAGTTTTTCGAATGTCCCCAAAAAGACGTCAGCGCCTTCCATCTGCAATTCAGTCAGTTCCTTGAGTCTTTCGGTAAGTCCCGACTTGGCGAGCATCTCTTCCCATTCGGGATTTTCGCTCAATTCGGACAAATCCAGTTCCCGGTTCCTTAGGTTCTTCTCGATGTCGGCCTTGACGGACAGCATCTCAGGCATAAGCTGCTCTTGAACTGTATTCTTTATCCTTTCCGTATCGCGTGCGCGCACAAGTTCCATAAAGATGTTACGGACATCGGCGTCCCAAAACCTGGTTTCGGTCAAAGACCGTAATCTGTCGCTTAGCGACGTTTCGAAAGTCCTTGTCCTGTACCGGTATAGAATAACCACAAGCCAGAATAGCGCACAGGCCGTTATTCTTAAGGCATCTTCCTCATCAGTTTCCGAGAAAAATGCATATATGTCAGCCAATAGGGCAATGACACTTCTGTCCGGATATTGACAAGCGGCCAAACCTAATGCCGACGTTATACGGAAGACGGTATTGAATGGCGTTTCTTCTCCTGTGAGCAAACGTTTCAAAGCTTCCGCATCACGATTTGACAGCGGATAGGATGTCCACACCGTGTTGAACAGTTGTATCTCGCGGTTTTCCAAAAGGTTCTTCACTCCGTTCTCGTTTTCCGATGCGTCTGCGAAGAGCGAAGACATGCTGACCGAACGTCTGTATGTCTCTTCCCAATCCATCACCGCCCTACTCACCGCGTCGGTACGGTCATGCTCTTGGGTCATCCTTTTTATGCCGGCATATAGACTCGTGCCCTTGTCTCTTTCTTGGATGGCATCAAGGCTGTCGGCGGCGTCATAAATTGCCGACATTATGTCCTCGAGCATTTTTTCGCGTTGCGGATCCTCTGCACACTCGATAAGATAGCTCAGTACATAATAATATGTCTGCTCGAGCTCCCTGGCTTTGTCCGTAATATCAAATCGGGACAGTGTCCGTGCTGTGTTTTCGAGCGCACGCAACGAAGCCATTACTTTACGGTCTCTTAGCAGTTCGTATATTTCCTTTCTATGGTTATCGCTCTTTTTTTCTGTCATTGTAGATATTGCATGTTATTCTCTCATCACTGTACAAATTCCGTGCCATTCTCTCTTAGCAGTCCCATGACTCTAAGGCGACAGTCTTGGGGGGTCAGGGGCACCGGAGTCTGCCATTGCCGGTCAAGTATGGTTATGCAAAGCGGTTTTGGATGGCGGATATACAGTCTTATGCTGTCCTGTCCCTGCCATATTCGCTTGATGTCTTCAATGGGTATCGTTTTCTCATTCACCGGCAATTGGTGTTGTGGCGCTTCCTTGTCATTTTGCGACGTTTCGTAAAAACGGCAAATCATGGTGTCCGCGGTAAAGGATATCTTCACAGGCCTGGTGAATATCGCTACGCACGGGTCGAGCATGTCACCGAAGTACACTGTCATTACAACGAATGGATAGACAATCAGGCACAAAGCCAGTCCCACTATCAGCCATTCCCAGCGGCTGACTGCAAGAAGGCAGCTCACAGCCGGCGCGGCGCAGAACCACCACCTGTACTTTCTCATCGTCTGTGTTATGGCGTGTCTCGCCAATGTGCCCGAAGGGATTCTTATAATGTCGGTTTCGGCTATGGTACAATCCTGCATTGCTGTCGTATTGTCATTGCTTTTGCAAATATAGTCTTTTTTTTCGGGATATGGCTGGTTCTCTCGTTTTTTCCAACGTAAACCTGGCAGTGTTGTACACATTTTTATATATAAGAGTTCGTCTTGGGCTCTTTTGTCTCGTTGCTGGTTTAATCTGCGGCTTTCGGCTTCCGGAGAACATGTTGGCGTTTTAAGAAAAAATCATTAAATTTGCATGCTTCATTTGTCTTTAGGCGATGAGATTATAACATAACATGTCCGTTAACCTATCTTTTAACTTTCAATTAAAGAAAAAAAATCACATTAGAATTATATGAAACCAACATTATTAGTTTTAGCGGCAGGGATGGGAAGCAGATACGGCGGTCTCAAACAACTCGACAAGCTCGGACCTCAGGGTCAGACCATCATGGATTATTCCATCTATGACGCTCTCAAAGCGGGTTTCGGCAAAGTTGTCTTTGTCATCCGCCGCGATTTCGAAGATCAGTTCAGAAAAGAGGTTCTTTCTAAATACGAAGGTTTTATCCCGGTAGAAGTCGTTTTTCAAGATAAAGACGATCTGCCCGAACCTTACGTTTGTCCCACCGACAGGACGCGTCCCTGGGGTACTAACCATGCTGTCATGGCTGGCAGGAATGTCATCAAAGAACCTTTCGCCGTCATAAACAGCGACGATTTCTATGGCTTCGACGCTTTCCGCACTCTGGCCGAATATCTTTCTAAGCTTTCACTTTCTCACAAAGGTCGTTACTGTATGGTGGCTTTTCAGGTTGGTAACACGATGTCTCCCAACGGCTATGTGTCGCGGGGTGTGTGTTCGGTCGAAGACGACGGTCGTTTGAAGAAAATCATCGAAAGGACAAAAATACAGTATTCTCACGACGGTGATATAGTTTTCGGAGGCGAAGAAGGCGCGTCAGTCGTTCTCACTCCCGACACTCCCGTTTCGATGAATTTCTGGGGGTTCACGCCCGACTATTTCGATTATTCTTCCCGTGAGTTCAACCGTTTCCTGACTAAATACCACGACCGCAACGACAAGGAGTTCTTTATCCCTTCGGTTGTCGACAAACTGATTGGCGGAGGTGACGCAACCGTAGATGTCCTTACCACCGATTCACAATGGTTCGGAGTAACCTATCCCGGTGACCGCCAGGGTGTTGTCGAACGGCTTGCGTTTCTTCATAACGAGGGTTTCTATCCCGACAATATGTTCAGTTGAGTCGTCGATGGTTTTCGAACTGCAACATACTTTGGCTGACAGCGGAGCCCGGGCGGGTGTCATAACGACCGCGCACGGATCCATCCCTACCCCCATATTTATGCCGGTGGGTACAGTTGGATCAGTCAAGGGTGTTCACCAACGCGAGCTCAGAGAAGATATCGACGCTAAAATCATTCTGGGCAATACCTACCATCTTTATCTGCGTCCCGGCACCGACATACTGTTCAAGGCCGGGGGCCTTCACAAGTTCATGGGCTGGGAGCGTCCTATTCTTACCGATAGCGGAGGTTTTCAGGTCTTTTCGCTGAGCGCCATTCGCAAACTGACGGACGAGGGTGCACATTTCCGCAGTCACATAGACGGTTCCCGACATCTCTTCACTCCCGAAAATGTCGTCGACATACAGCGTATCATCGGTTCCGATATTATGATGGCTCTTGACGAGTGCGCGCCCGGAACCGCCGATTATTCCTACGCGCGCAAGTCGCTCGACCTGACGCTAAGGTGGATGGATCGCGGTTGGCGCCGTTTCAATGACACCGAGCCTCTTTACGGTTACAGCCAGTCATGGTTTCCCATAGTTCAGGGTTGCACGTTCCCCGATCTGCGGCGCGAGAGTGCTCGACGTGTTGCCGATCTCGGTGCCGACGGCAATGCGATAGGCGGTCTTGCAGTCGGCGAGCCTGCCGAGGTCATGTATGACATGATCGATATAGTCAACGATGTGCTGCCGACCGACAAACCGCGTTACCTCATGGGCGTCGGAACGCCTGTTAATATCCTCGAGGCTATCGACCGCGGCGTCGACATGATGGATTGCGTGATGCCCACGCGTAACGGTCGCAACGCTTATCTCTTTACACCCGACGGCACCATGAACATGCGCAACCGCAAGTGGGCCGACGATTTCTCGCCTCTTTGGCCCGAAAGTCCATCGTTTACGGGTCGGGCTTACTCAAAGGCCTACCTCAGACATCTGTTCATCGCCGACGAACTGCTCGCCTTGCAGATTGCATCCATCCATAACCTGGCTTTCTATCTGTGGCTGGTGCGTCAGGCTCGTGAACACATCGCGGCGGGTGACTTCAAGTCCTGGAAATCGTGTATGGTGGAGATTTTGTCGCAACGACTTTGACCTGATTTTGAGCCGCCTATGCTTTTCAATCGCCTTGACAAATACATAATCAAAAAGTTTCTCGGAACTTACATTTTCGCCATCGTCCTTCTGCTGGCTATCATCGTGATGTTCGACATCAACGAGAAACTCGACGCTTTCTCCAAGGCTCCTCTCAAGGCGACTGTTTTCGATTACTATCTAAATTTCCTCCCTTATTTCGCCAACCAGTTCTCTCCGCTATTCGTCTTCATAGCGGTTATCTTTTTCACCTCGAAACTCGCTGACAACAGTGAGATTATCGCCATGCTGTCAACTGGGATGAGTTACCGCCGCTTCATGCGTCCGTATCTGGTGTCGGCAACTGTCATAGCGGTGGCAACGTTTATCCTGGCTGCTTACATAATTCCGCCGGCCAATATCAAACGTATCGATTATACCAACACTTACGTCAAGAACAAACGTATCGACTATGGAGCCAATATCATGATGATGGTGGCTCCGGGTGAGATTGCCTATATGAGCCGCTATGACAACATAACAAAGACGGGATCGAAGTTTTCGCTCGAAAAATTCGACGAGAACAAACGGCTGGTGTCGCGTCTCACTTCCCAATCTATCAAATGGGACACTCTCTACAACTGGCAGGTGCGTGACTATGTTATACGCGATATCACGGACAACCGCGAGAACATTCGCAAGGGTCAATCGCTGGATACTGTCATACCCTTTGAGCCCAGGGATTTTCTTATTTCGGAGAACGATCAGGAGCAGCTCACCACTCCCGAGCTCGATGAGTATATTCGTCGTCAAACCGAGCGCGGCGTTGGCAATATCCAGGATTTCGAGATCGAGAAGTACCGTCGTTATGCGATGACTGCAGCGGCTTTTATCCTGACAGTCATCGGAATGTCGCTGTCCTCGCGCAAGGTCAAGGGTGGCATCGGCTTGAATATAGGCATAGGGCTGGTGTTGAGTTTCAGCTACATCCTTTTCATGACAATTACGCAGACTTTTGCGCGTTCGGGAGCCACTTCTCCTATGGTAGCCATGTGGATACCCAATATTATTTATTCTGTCATTGCGGTCATTCTTTACCGTACTGCCTCACGTTGATTGTATATGGCTCTGCTCTCTTTCATAGTCCCGGTATATAACCGTCCCGACGAGGTCAGCGAGTTGCTTGACAGTTTGTCGTGTCAGTCGGAAAAGGATTTCGAGGTTATTATCGTCGAGGACGGTTCGTCTTTACCGTGCGAGGCGCAGTGCCTCGCTGCACGGGCCAATGGGCTGAACGTTAGATATTTCTATAAATCCAACGAGGGTCGATCCATAGCGCGTAACGTCGGTATGGAAAAGGCTGCCTCAGACTTTTTTATCTTTGTGGACAGCGACTGTGTCATCCCGCCTGATTATGTGGCTAAGGTCAGTGAGTTCATAAGATCTTCGAAAGCCGATTGTTTCGGGGGCCCGGATGCCGCTCACGAGTCTTTTTCCGATGTTCAGAAGGCAATTAACTTCGCTATGACTTCTTTTCTGACTACCGGTGGCATTCGCGGTCGCAAAAAAAGTCTCGAAAAATTCACTCCGCGCACTTTCAACATGGGTTTCACGCGCCGTGTATTCGAACGTGTCGGAGGTTTTCGCGAAATGTTCAGCGAAGACATCGATATGTCCAAACGCATCGAAAAGGCCGGTTTCGATATCACTCTCCTACCCGAGGCTTTCGTCTGGCATAAACGTAGGGTTGATTTCAAGAAATTTTTCCGTCAGGTTCATGTCTTCGGCATGTCGCGAATCACTTTGAAACTGCTTTATCCGGGTTCGCTAAAAATAGTCCATGCTCTTCCGGCTGTAGCTGTTCTGTGCGCGTTGGCTGTTCTGGCTCTCGCTGTCTTTGTCTCTCCATGGTGGCTATTGCTGCCGGCTGCTTACATTCTGGCCATATTTCTTTCTGCTCTTCACACAACACGTTCTTTAAAAATAGCTCTGCTGGCCGTCCCTGCATCGGTCATTCAGATAACGGGGTACGGAACGGGTTTTATTCGCGCATGGATAACATCTATTGTATTGGGGCGAGGCCGTGATTTGAATCGCGAAATATTGATGCGTAAAGGAAAATAAGATGGACTCGGATAATAACAACAATATTGCTTCGCGCCATTTATTCCGAATGGCCCAACTGTCGGCTTTGCCTCGCGAAAAGGCGCTTAAGAACGGGTTGCGATCGCTTGACGACGCTGAACTTATTGCCATTCTGCTGGGGACAGGCATTCGTGGAAAAAATGTCATCGATCTGGCCAACGAAATTCTCAAATCAAAAGACGGTCATCTTTCCGAACTCGCGCATCTGTCTGTCAAAGATATGACGGGGATGTTCACCGGCATAGGGTCGAGTAAGGCGCTGTCGTTGCTCGCCGCAGTCGAACTCGGTCGTCGGGCTGCCCACGATGCGGCGGTGCTTGAATCCTCGCGTCGTGTCGTTAACTCGTCTTCGGTATGCTACGATCTGTTGCGGCACAAGCTGCAGGATCTCGATCACGAGGAGTTCTGGGTTCTCCTGCTTAACAACAGTCTCAAGCGTATCACCGAGCTTCGTGTCAGCGAGGGTGCTTCAAATTTTACTGTGGTCGAGGTGAAAAAAATCATAAAGGCCATGATAGACAACGGCGCCAACCATGTCGTGCTTTATCACAACCATCCTTCCGGAAAGCTCCGGCCCAGTCCTCAGGATGACTCGCTGACTCGAAAGATTGCCGAAGCGGCCAAGCTTTTCGATTTCAAGGTCATCGATCATATCATTATCTGTAATTCAGGATTTTACAGTTATTCTGACAATGGTCGTTTGTGATGCTCTGTTTTGTTAACCGTTCGAGGTTCTATGATAGGTCGACGACGGTTATTCCAGCGCCTCCCATCCTGACGTCCTCGTCTCTGTAGGCTTTCACTCCATCGGCTTGGTCGAGATACTGCCGGATTGCCATGCGTAGTGCTCCGGTGCCCGTGCCGTGCAGTATGCGTACGCGTGTAACTCCGAACTGCAAGGCATCGTCGATAAAATATGTTACTGCCTGGATGGCTTCATCGGCGCGCATTCCTCGTACATCGATCTCTGTCTTGAAGGCGAGCTGGCGCTGGCGACTGGCTTCTGCTGTCAGGCTGGTTGACGCGCTTGAGCGATTTGCTGTCGCTGGAGACGCTTTGCGCAGTGTGCGGCTAAGGCGGTTCACAGGCACTGTCACTTTCATCGCGCCGAAGCTAACAGTGGCCGTGCCGTTATGAACTTCCATCACGTTACCGGGCGTTCCCTGATTGTCCAACAGTACGTTATCCCCCGCTTCGATTGCTTTTTCGGCAGATACCTGGGTAAGGGGTTGTTTTTTGTTTTTGCGTTTTGTCGCTTTTTTTAGTTCCTGTGGCTCGTCATCATGGCGTTCGGCAATGGCTTTCTTTTCGCGTTCCAGCGTGGCGCGGGCCTCGCGGGTGGCTTCTTTGTCTGCCTGGGTCTCTCGTATGGTGCGTATGGCTCGCTCTACGGCGGCGTTGCTGCTGGCTATGATGTCTTGTGCCTCTTTCTTGGCGTCTTCAAGGAGGGTACGGCGCTGACTGCGTAGCCTTTCGGCGTTTTCTTCGTACCCTGTGATGACTTCTTCAAGGTGTTTCTCGCGCTTTTTTATCTCGTATCTTTTGTTTTCCCAATAACGGCGGTCGCGCAGTATGTCCTGAAGATATTTGTCTATATTGAAATATTCCGATCCGACTATTCTTTCAACGTTAGCGATGATATACCTGGGTAAGCCTATGCGCGATGCTATCTCGACGGCGAAGGAACTGCCGGGTGTGCCGCTAAGCAATCTGAAGGTGGGTTGCATTAGGGTACGGTCGTACATCATGGAGCCGTTCATGATGCCGGGTGTTTCCTGTCCCATCTGCTTGAGGTTTTGGAAATGTGTGGTGACAACTCCCCACACTCCCCTGTCGTTGAAGGCTGTCAGTAATGCCTGGGCTATGGCACCCCCGATTTGTGGCTCCGTGCCTCCGCCGAACTCGTCTATGAGTATGAGTGATTGTGAGGTGGCATGGCTAAGCATGAATTTCATATTGCGTAGATGTGATGAATAGGTCGACAAATCGTCTTCAAGCGATTGGTCGTCGCCGATATCCACAAAGATGCCGTCAAAGATGCCTGCACGCGAATTTCGATCCATAGCCGGCAACAGGCCGCATTGCAACATATACTGGTTGATACCCACTGTTTTAAGCGCCACCGATTTGCCGCCGGCGTTAGGTCCCGATATTATCAATATCCGTGCGGTGTCTTTATCCAGATCGAGGTTAAGGGGAACTATGCTTCTGCCTTTTTTCTCAAGGTTGATTTTCAAAACGGGATGACACGCGTCATGCCATTGCATTTGGCATCTGTTGTCCAGTCTGGGTAACTGGCAGTTGGTTTTCAGTGCAAAGATGGCTTTGGCATGCACGAAATCAAGGTGATAAAGGACTTCGAACGATTTCAGTGTATCGGGAAGCGTGGGGCGCAGTTCGTTGGCCAGTTGCGTAAGTATTCGCGTAATCTCATGTATTTCCTCTATGTCCAGTTGTCGCTGTTCGTTATTGAGTTCGACGACTTCAGCCGGCTCGATATAAAATGTCCTTCCGGTCGCCGATTCGTCATGCACTATGCCACTGATAGCTCTTTTATGCATGGCTGGAACAGGCAATACAAGGCGTCCGTTTCTCACCGATGGTTGGGTGTCGGCTTCTAAAAGTCCGTTGGTAACGGCTGCGGAAAGAACACGTCGAATGGCGCCCGAGATGCGGTTCTGAATGGTCGATTTCTTTTTGCGTATGTCAGCCAGCTCTGCCGACGCGTCGTCTTTGACTGTGCCGGTGTCGGTCAAAACGCGGTCTATGTGTCTGATGATGGGGATTACGTCATGGAGGTTTAGGCACAGTTCGTGAAGTATCGGGTAAGGGCAGTCTGCTTCCGAGAACTGTTTGCGTGTTTCTGCGATGATTTTCAGCGATGTGCGAAGTTTGCTAAATTCTTCAGCCTCTATATGTGACCCTTCTGTCTTCAGCCGGCTGAGCCATTCGCGTACATCGGCGAGTCCGGCCAAGCTGAGGGGCTGTTCGCTTGTCTGTTTGCCTACCATCTCCCACGTCATCTCGAGTTCATGTCGTATCTCGTGGAAATCGGTAGAGAAACACATGGCGGCAACTTTTTCGCGAGCGGGCTCAGTGACACATTCTTCTGAGACGAGATGTCTCACTGTATCCATGCCCAGTTTGGTTTCAATACTGTGGCGCGGATAGACCATGGCATCGTGTCGCTCGTCCGTTTTTCTATGTCTTTCTTGACGGGTCTTTTTGTAGGCGCGGCCGTTTGGTGCGTCAGTCGTGTTATGGTTTCCTGTCGAATGTTCTATGTCTTCGGTGTCCTCTTTCATCACTGCAAATATAACAATTCTATTTCATTTTCAACTTACCTATGTATAATATATAATAAATGTAATATAAATATTGCCTTCTTTGTCTTAGCGGTCGGTCGCTTGCGGCCGACACTTCCACTTCTTTTTCACTCTTTCTGTGTATTTTTTTTGCATTTTATTTTGTCATTTTGAAAATTATTACTAACTTTGCATCGTTA
>JAFLTY010000079.1 GCA_022509065.1 Muribaculaceae bacterium | reverse complement strand
CCACACCCTTGATTTCGAAGTGATAGACATGGTTACGCATAATTGGCCAGTGCTGTTTGGTCATTTGAGCGTTTTTCTCGTAATCTCCATCTGATTGATCCCATTTAGTGGCGGGCACAGTCGGTTTGCCGGTTGCTTCGTCATAGGCACCTTTAGCAAAGCCTTTTTCCACGAAGTAGAAACGGTAACAGTCGTTGTCTTCAAGGTTAGTGTCGTCATTAGTCTTCACCATGGTAGCCTGTGGATAACGGTGGTCGAAACGAATTTCGACATGGGGCACCATAGGACGGGAACGCGCTTTGTAATGGTCAGTTGGAGCATCCACTGTATTATCGCCCATATAGAGTACATAGTGATAGAACTGGTCGGCATAGTAATCGCTCACATCGATAAAGTAAGCAAAGTCCGAACGATTGATATAAGGATTGAAAACATGAGGGTAACCATCCTCTTTTTTCCAAGAACCTGTGACAGGAACACTTGTTGGCAAAGTGATATTTGTCATCCCTTTACTGAAATCCCAGCCCCATTCTTCCCAGCTACCCCAATACCAACTAAGTTGTTTGCGATATGCGTTGTTTTCAGTTACATCATCACTTTTAGCCGGATTATAGAAAGGTCCATAACTCTGGATTAGCTCCCATTCGCACAAGTTTTCTTCCATATCGTATTGGTCATGGTGCAACCAAAGCTCATTGGTTGGGGTCTGAACATCAACCGGCTCACAGCGTGAGTGACGGTTAAGGCTTCGCATCAGCACGTGTTTGGGGATACCGAGGCTACGAGGAATAAGCACTTCTATCTTGGCTACCGAACGTATAAGCGCTATTGATTTACCTGCATAACTCTTTCCGTTATAGCTGTCTTCTTTAGCTACACCGGCAGTAAGGTCGAAAGTGGAGCCTTCGGGGAAGAAGGTATTGTCGCCGGTGCCCAACTTGGTGAAATTCTGCACACCGTACATGGGTATGGGATTTTCGGTTGACGGAGTTACACCCTCACGGTCGGTAAGGTAAAGATATTCGTCGCGAACGAATTCAATTTGGTAAATCTCTGTTCCATTATCTGCCGTTATCCATACATCTTTTTCTTCCGCCTGATTTTTTATGTACCACCCCATTGTGTAAATCCCATTACCGGCATCCCAAGTTTTATTAGGTTCTTTAGTATGGTCAGGTGTAATATCACCCGTGGTATCCCAACCAAGATTAATAGGAGAGGTAGGCGTTTTTACGTCATTGCTTGCCGGGGGATTTCCTTTATAAGTTACCAGAATAGAGCCATGCGAACGCAGGCTGAAAGTAAATTGGCTGTTTCCATTCATCCTAATACCATAATACTTCTTACCGTTTCCCGCATCACGGACAACAGCAGTAGCACTACCAGGAGAGAACCGAAGATAACTTTTGGTGTCCTTAGATACATCTCCTTCTGTAAGGGCGGTCATTCTATTTCCATTACCAATCCCTGTAATCCACTCTCGCAGATGCTTACCATTTCGGCCTTCCCATTCAGCAACATTGTTGTCCGAATTCGTTATTTCGCAGAGATATTCAATAGGCAGAGCGTTATCTTCTGCACAACCTCCGAAGTTCCACAAATACCAAAGATTGCGGTAACCGCGATACAGTGGTTTGTAAGCGATATCGGGGTCAGTGTCGTCATTGTACTCGAGATTGGGATTCCAACGGTTGCGAATCCATACGCGTGCAGTTTCTTTTGAATTAAATGTTCCACCGAAACCGTCTCCATAGAGCATTGCGCGTTGAATAACCCAGTCGGTATACGGACCTAATTGGTTACTGTTCTGATTTGAACTGTTCTTGCCAAAAATCATACTGTACGCATCTTTCCCACTTGCCCATGATCTTCCAAAAAGTGTAGCATCCTCAGTGCAATGGTGCAGGTCGTTGATGGTTTTCCAGTTGGCTGTGACTTTGTTAGTGGTTCTTTTGTCATCGTTGTTCTTACCGTTCATGTAAGAGTCCTTGATGCCCCAGTCGGGACCACCGCCTTTTTCTTTAGGACCGGGATGGTTGGCAAGGATCGCCACCTTGAAGTCGCATTTGCGGAGGACTTCACGGATGTCGCGCCAATACTCGTCATAGTCTTTATAGAACTTCGTGCCATCGGTCTGCTGGTCGAAATAAGCATCGGGTTGTCCAACCTGATAGAGAGGAACAACGACACGCCAGCACAGGTTACCATCGGCATCGGCGGGTAGTTTTTCGACCCAACGCGCCTCAGACTCGAAAAGGAAGACATAGTTGTTTTTTGAATGAGAAGTCTTCCAAGAGTTTGTCGCTGTATTGTCTTCCTCGGGCTGAGCGAAGAAGAGCACACGGAAGCGGTTCTGTGTATCGATCCAGTCGTCGTAGAAACTTGGGTCACCACCGGCAATGGCACGCGAATTGGTGGACGTGTTCTCGCCGTCCATAGGCATCATTGCCACGGAGAATGTGAGAGTGGGACCGTTTTCGATGAGTGCGTCGCCTTGGGTGG
>JAFLTY010000078.1 GCA_022509065.1 Muribaculaceae bacterium | reverse complement strand
ATAATTTATTCCTCCTTTTTACGATTGATGATTAATAAACATAGCATAACACTTCTCCACCGATTTTGAGGTCGGCGGCTTTTTTATTTGTCATTACACCTTTTGATGTTGACAATATGGCAATACCCAAGCCGTTGAGTACTCGGGGCATGTCTTTGTAACCTGTGTACTGACGAAGTCCGGGACGGCTAACGCGTTTAAGGTCTTTGATGGCGTTAACGCGGTCAACGGGATCGTACTTCAAGGCTATTTTTATTTTACCTGCGGGGGTATCACCTTCAACGAACTTATAGTTGAGGATGTAGCCTTGTTCGAAGAGAATCTTCGTGATTTCTTTTTTCAAGTTTGAGGCGGGTATTTCAACCACGCGGTGATTGGCTTTGATGGCGTTCCTCAATCTTGTCAGATAATCTGCAATAGGATCTGTCATGTCGTTTAAATTGATTGTTTTAAATTAATCAGGACGTATCCTGACAATATTTATAACTCTATTATACTTTCTCGTATATGTATGTCTTCCTGTAGCCACCTGTTGCACACGTTATTTCACGCACTTTAACCCTCCTTGCCGTACCTTCTTCGCTGGTCGCGAAAGTAGTTGGCGGCTGGTGGGCTACGGTGGTCGGGAGTATTACACCTGCCGGGAATCGTCTCGATTATCCCGATAGGGTCTTCTTCTCCGACAATATGTCGGTTAAGGCATGCGAGACGCGTGGTCTGCGCATGGGAGGGTTTCAAGCGGCAAAGTTACAAATAAATTTACTTTTTATGTAATTTATTCAATAACTTTTGCATTTTTTAAGTTTTACGAAAGCTGTCGCGTTGCTTCGTCCTTGTTCAAGGCGATTGTTATATCGCGTGTCACAGTGGTTGGTTTGCATTTCAATGAAGTCGGTCGGGCCGGGATTCTGAGAGGATGGATAGAAACTTGCCTTGGCCGGGCTCCATTGTCATGCCTTCATTGGCTGTGACTGTTGTTGTCGACCGTATTTTTCAAGTGGTTGTCGTCTCGGTCGCTCTTGAATCTCTCAATCTAAATATGTCTTAAGATCAAGACGAAGCCGCGATGACAGTTAGAAAAACAGTGGGAGGCTGACTACCAGCTTGCTTTCTTCACGCCGGGGATAAGGCCTGCCGACGCCATTTCGCGGAATTGTATACGCGAGATGCCGAACTGACGGATATATCCTTTTGGACGACCTGTTATTGAGCAACGGTTGTGCATGCGGATGCGCGAAGCGTTTTTGGGGAACTTCTGAAGTTTCTGATAAACTTCATAGGCGCTTTCGCCGTTTTTGGCGAGTTCCTTAGCCTCTGCCTTGAGGGTGGCTTTGCGTTCTGCAAACTGTTTCACCAATTTTGCGCGCTTTACTTCACGCGCTTTCATTGATTCTTTTGCCATTGTATAAACTTCGTTTTAATTAGTTTTTAGCGTTTTTGAAAGGTAAACCGAAATGTTTGAGCAGTGCGTAACCTTCTTCGTCGGTGTTAGCCGATGTTACAAACGTGATGTTCATACCCATCAGTTTGTTGATGTTGTCGATGTTGATTTCGGGGAAGATTATCTGCTCGGTGATGCCCAGTGTATAGTTGCCACGGCCGTCAAGTTTGCTTTCGATACCTTTGAAGTCACGTATACGGGGAAGTGCCACGCGTACCAGTCTTTCAAGAAACTCGTACATGCGTTCGCGGCGAAGGGTGACGCGTACGCCAACGGGCATTTTTTTACGCAGTTTGAAGTTTGATATGTCTTTCTTCGAAAGTGTGGCCACAGCTTTCTGACCGGTAATTGCGGTAAGTTCGTTGATGGCGTTTTCGATGAGTTTCTTATCCTGCGTAGCCGCGCCTATGCCTTGGTTAATGACAATCTTCTCAAGGCGGGGCACCTGCATGACGGTTGTGTAGTTGAACTCTTTCTCAAGGGCGGGGACAATGCGCTCCTTGTATTCTTTCTGAAGTGTTGTGGTGCTCATTATTTAATCTCCTGTCCTGATTTTTTTGAATAACGAATTTTTTTGCCATCCTCGATTTTATAGCCTACACGTGTAGGTTTGCCAGTCTTGGGGTCGACGAGGGCGATATTAGACACGTTGATGGGGGCTTCTTTCTTGATAAGGCCGCCCTGAGGGTGCTGCGCGTTGGGTTTGGTTGCTTTGGTGACAATGTTGACGCCCTCTACTATTGCACGGTTTTTTGAGGCCTCTACCGACAGTACGCGGCCTTCTTTGCCGCGGTCGTCTCCGGCTATCACTTTGACCGTGTCACCTTTTTTGATGTGTAATTTGCTCATTACTTTGTCAGTTTGATGATTTTGGTGATTAAGGATGAAGTGAAGCGTTTTTAAAGAACCTCGGGTGCGAGGGAAACGATCTTCATTGTTTTAGCGGTACGGAGTTCGCGTGCGACCGGTCCGAAAATACGTGTGCCGCGCAATTCACCGGCGTTGTTAAGGAGCACGCAGGCGTTGTCGTCAAAACGTATGTAACTGCCGTCGGCACGGCGTATCTCTTTTTTCGTGCGGACAACCACTGCTTTTGATACAGTACCTTTTTTGACGTCCGATCCGGGGATTGCACTCTTGACGGTGACTACGATAACGTCGCCCACCGACGCATAGCGACGGCCTGTGCCGCCAAGGACATGGATGCACAATACTTCTTTGGCACCGCTGTTGTCTGCTACTGTGAGTCGTGATTCACTCTGTATCATGATGCGTTATTTAACTTTTTCGATGATTTCTACTAATCTCCATTTTT
>JAFLTY010000077.1 GCA_022509065.1 Muribaculaceae bacterium | reverse complement strand
ATTTCGCAGAGATGAACGATGCGGTCGGCACGCTCGATAATCATATCTATTTGTGCTCCGGGTGTTTCGTTCTCTACATCAGGTGCGCATTTCCAAGTGGAAACGGATGTGCTGATGCCAGATATCCCCAGTGCTTTTTTTATCTGCAAATGATGACGCATACAAACAAGTTCGAATGTGAGACCCATCCACGACTTTATGCTCTGGCTTTCGAGATTGTGGCTCCACCAATCTTTATCTTTGTTGTGGTGTCCGGCAATGAACTTGAAATAGAATAAGGTATAAAAGTCCACAAGTCGATAGATGAGTGTATTCTTCTTTTCAAACAATCCGTAGGTGTCTATGAAGTCGCATTGTTCGAGGTTGTTCAGCACCGTGTTCAGATACTTGCCGTTCAAGTTGACCGCCTTTCCGATTTCCCGCTTGGTCATACCGGACTTGTGCTTGTTCAGAACCTCGATGACTTTGATATAGGACTCGACGTGAGAGAATAACGCAGTATATAACTCATCGTATTCCTTTCGCAGAGGGGCGTTTCTTCGGAAGAACAGCATATCCACATTTTGAGCCACGCTCATCTTCGGATTCATAAGGCTCAAATAGAACGGTATTCCTCCGGTAAACATATAGCATTGCAGTATGTCGTATCGGGTCAGGGGAAAATCGAACAAGCGGAAATATACCTCGGTCTCTGCCAATGTAAATGGTTCAAGATACAATCGCCTTGTGATTCGGTTGTGCAGGCCGCCCTGATTGTCCACCAATTTGTCCGCCATCCACGAGGTGGCAGAGCCGGAGGCAATCAGCACAATGTCGTATCTGCGGTTGGCCCATCCGTTCCAGAAGTTTTCCAATGCACTTACAAAAGTGGAGCGCTGGGTATCTATCCAGGGCATCTCGTCAATGAAGATGATTTTCTTTCTGTCTGTCGGCAGCGTTTCCAAATACTCCTCCAAAGCATCAAATGCTTCGTACCAGTCAGCATATGGCTGCTGCTTATAGCCGGAGTACTTCGTGATTGCTTTTGCGAAATACCTTAACTGGGTCTGTGTTTTCGTCTTGTGCTTGCCCACAAACGAGAAATCGTATTGTCCGTCGAAGAACTGATCTATGAGGAATGTCTTGCCGATGCGCCGGCGACCGCAGACGATAACAAATTCGGAGCGGCTGGAAGTCAAACACTCTTTCAGTGTTTCGCATTCGCTTTGCCGTCCTATCAGCATTGGAGGTACGAAGCTATTGTTTTCCATGCTACAAAGTTAGTCGTTATTCCCGACTTACAAAGAAAACAAGCCGAGTTTTGACTAAAATGCGCTAAAAATTGGCTCAAATAGTCAAAACTCGGCTCAAAATTATAAAATAGTTAGATAGGCACAGTCAATTTGACAAATTTTATGTCTATGAAATTATTTTGATTACATATAGCCAGAACTAATATTCTAATACTATCTGAATATATACAATTCGGCATTATGCTTCAATTCATCAACGAAATCAAGCATATTTGCTTCAGTAACGCCAGGGAGTTCTCTGTAAGAATATGCGATAAGCGATAATTCATTATACAACGAGGTTACGAATATGCCTTTGTCGTCGGTATTGACTGTCGTAAGGATATTATTCTCCTTGTAGGTGAAAATGGGATGTTCAGTATAGCTGTCGAATGAACCTATCTTCAAATTAGACGATGGATTGCACTCAATTATTATCGCTTTGGACTGCACGATCTTCTGCATCTGTTTCTGTATGCCGGAAACCACTTCGGCAATACCCTCGGGATATGTATAAAAATGCTTATTATCGCCATTTTCCTTAATGTCGGCTCTCACATGGAACTCTTCGTTCAATTTAGATGCCCCTGCATCCATACGTGCGACACGACACTCGGTGGAAGGACACAGAGCCGTGCGGCTCCATACCGACAATCCGTCGTTCTCAGTCAGCTCATCACTACGCAGACGCTGACTGAAATAGATTGTATTGACATCGAACGGCACCGAGTATCCCAACTCGCCATAGAGCATCCGCGCCTCAGCTTCGAGAGCCGACAAAAAGCACGGTTTTGTTGTTATCCGGAATTCATGGCATTTATATATGAGCCACACAAGGGCGTCGAGCAATCTTTGTTTGGTCATTATAACCTGACGGTCACGTTTGTCATAATATCTACCGGCATCCACACCCAAAGCCAGGGCATGACCCAAACGGGAATCGCGTTCGAGTTGCAAAAACAATATTGCCTCGTCTATAGCTCGCAAACCGTCTACAAGATCGTAAAAATCTTCGCCCACATGATATGTCAAGTTGTGCAACCCGCATTTACGCGCATGACGATACACATGCCCGAATACCTCGGGAGGACAATTCAACTCCGAGCCGGCAGCATCTATACCCGTAATCTGATATGGTCTGTCTTTAGGCATTTTGCTGCGTTTTCGTTTTTCGCGATCTTCCAAAACCTTGAAAAGTTGTTTTTTATAAGTTTCCCCGGAACCATATCGCAAACCACTTAAAGGAGACCATACTTTATTACTGGTTTTTTCGCTTTTTATAAAATGTATTACAAAAGACAGGCTTTCAGCATTGATATTGGCATAGCGCCGTTTTCTGTCGAACAACGATCTATCTAACTCGCATTGGGGTATTCCATTAGGTGTAACCCGTGCTTCAAGCCGGTCGTTACAGCCAGGTCGAATCGATGATTGAACGGCATATATCGGATACAGATCCTTGTAAATATTGCAGTAGGCCATTTTTCGGCTTTCGTACATCTTAAAATTGTCGAAACCGACAAGGGGATTGGTTTGTACGAACTCCCGTCGTATCCGTATTTTCA
>JAFLTY010000076.1 GCA_022509065.1 Muribaculaceae bacterium | reverse complement strand
GTCGGTACCGTAATCCACAACATCGAGCTACGCCCCGGACAGGGTGCCTTCATGGCACGTTCGGCCGGCACCTTCGCACAAATAGTGTCTCGCGAAGGCAATTATGCAATTATCAAACTGCCTTCGGGCGAAACCCGTAAGATCCTTGCCACATGTAAGGCTACTATAGGTACCGTAGGCAACAGCGAACACTCACTCGAACGTTCGGGTAAGGCAGGCCGCAGCCGTTGGCTGGGACGTCGTCCCCGCAACCGCGGTGTCGTTATGAACCCCGTCGACCACCCCATGGGCGGTGGTGAAGGTCGTGCTTCAGGTGGACACCCGCGTTCACGTAAAGGTCTGTATGCCAAAGGTCTTAAGACTCGCGCTCCAAAGAAACACTCAAGTAAGTATATCATTGAGCGTCGCAAGAAATAATTAGGATCCGCTTAACAGATAATTGTAAAAACAAATCAAAAGAACAACCAACTATGAGCCGTTCATTAAAAAAAGGACCCTTTATCAGCGTTAAGCTGGAAAAGAAAGTAGCCGACATGGAAGCCAGCGGTAAAAAGAATGTCATCAAGACATGGAGCCGCGCCTCGATGATAGCCCCCGAGTTTGTCGGACACACTTTCGCAGTGCACAATGGTAATAAATTCATTCCGGTTTATGTGACTGAAAACATGGTAGGTCACAAATTAGGCGAATTTGCGCCCACCCGCATTTTCCGCGGACATGCCGGCAATAAGAAGAAATAATCCGACGGGCCCTAAGAAAACAATTTTTTGAATAAAAAAGAAAAACCAATACAATGGGTGTAAGAAAAAGATTATCAGCCGACGCCATGAAGGAAGCGCGCAAGGATGTAGCCTTCGCGAAGCTTACCAACATACCATCGTCGCCGCGCAAAATGCGCCTCGTAGCCGATATGGTACGCGGCAAAGAAGCATTCCGCGCTCTGGGCATCCTCAAATTCTCTAACAAAGAAGCAGCTGCCCGCCTTGAGAAACTTCTCCGCTCGGCAATAGCCAACTGGGAAGCAAAGAACAACCGCAAAGCCGAAAGCGGCGAACTCTACATCAGCACAATTTTTGTAAACTGTGCTCCGATGTTGAAACGCATGCGTCCGGCTCCCCAAGGCCGTGGTTACCGTATCCGCAAACGCGCAAACCACGTTACCCTTATAGTAGACACAATTGATAACAAAACTCAACGCACAGAAGCATAAGCCATGGGACAGAAAGTAAATCCGATTAGCAACCGTCTGGGCATCATCCGCGGATGGGACTCAAACTGGTACGGCGGTAAGAAATATGGCGACACTATACTTGAAGACTCAAAGCTGCGCCAATACCTTAATGTCCGCCTGGCAAAATGCAGCGTGTCGCGCATTGTCATTGAACGTACACTGAAACTCATCACCATCACCGTATGCACAAGCCGTCCCGGCCAGATCATCGGCAAAGGTGGACAGGAAGTGGAAAAACTTAAGGAAGAACTTAAGAAAATCACAGACAAAGACGTTCAGATAAACATTTTTGAAGTGAAACGTCCCGAACTTGACGCAGTCATCGTGGCAACACAGATAGCTCGTCAGGTAGAAGGCAAGATAGCCTATCGCCGCGCCATCAAGATGGCCATCGCCAGCACTATGCGTGCCGGTGCCGAAGGTATCAAAGTACAAATTTCGGGTCGACTCAACGGTGCCGAAATAGCACGTAGCGAAATGTTCAAGGAAGGTCGCACACCCCTGCACACACTTCGCGCTGACATAGACTACGCTCTTGTTGAAGCACACACCAAAGTTGGCGTGCTCGGAATCAAGGTGTGGATTTGCCGCGGAGAAGTTTACGGCAAACGCGATCTGGCACCCAATTTCTCGGCTCCCAAGAGCGAAACACGCGGTGACCGTCAAGGTGCCGGCCGTCGTGGCGGATTCCGTCGCGGCGCCAAAAACGCAAACAATGCCAACCGTTAACCCACTAACGTCAGTAAACAATGTTACAACCTAAGAAAACTAAATTTCGCCGCCAACAGAAAGGCCGTATGAAAGGTATAGCCCAGCGTGGCAACCAGCTGGCGTTCGGCTCGTTCGGCATCAAGACCCTCGAGTCAAAATGGATTACCGGCCGACAGATTGAAGCAGCACGTATCGCTGTTACACGTCACATGCAACGTCAGGGTCAGATATGGATTCGCATTTTCCCCGACAAACCTATCACCAAAAAGCCTGCCGAAGTGCGTATGGGTAAAGGTAAAGGTAGTCCCGAAGGATTTGTCGCACCCGTTACACCCGGACGCATGATTATAGAAGTCGAAGGCGTACCTTACGACATTGCAAAAGAAGCACTGCGTCTGGCCGCCCAGAAACTCCCCGTGACCACCAAGTTTGTTGTCCGCCGCGATTACGACCCCACACAGAGCGTCTAATCAGCACCATCAAAGCAATTTACGACAAGCCCAAACACGGACTGAAAGTAAAAAACGAGAAAATCTTTTTAAACATTCGCTAAAATGAAGAAAGAAGAATTCAAAGAGATCAGCACCTCTGACCTTGAAGAACGTTTGGCCAAGATGGAAGCCGATTACCTTCAGCTGAAGATAAATCACTCGGTGTCACCCATTGACAACCCGGCAAAAATCACGGCAGACCGCAAAAACATTGCGCGTGTAAAAACCGAACTGCGCAAGCGTCAATTAAACATTAAATAAAACCATAACCAATAGCTCAACAACAAACGCTTTCAGGAGCGCCGTCGCGCGCCCGTAACCTTACGAAACCGGACAGACGGCGACATCCGCAAAGCAAACTTTAGCCAAACAACATGGAAAAAAGAAACTTACGCAAAGAGCGCATTGGGGTTGTGTCCAGCAACAAGG
>JAFLTY010000075.1 GCA_022509065.1 Muribaculaceae bacterium | reverse complement strand
CAAGAAAAGAGGTGTCACCTATATGCCCGTCTACTATTGCATGTTCCTGCAGAACTGGCGACAGCCGCAAAACCGCTGCCGCCAGCATATCTTTCGCATATCGGGTTCTACTTCGCATCCCGCCACGACTTGTTTACGACCACAGGCGGATGCGTGGGCGTGTACGTCGAGGGCGCGTACACCCGTGCCGGAGCGGCGGCCTTGCGATTGATTTCGTCGTATTTCACGAAGTCTTCGTAATTGTACTGCCAGCTATCGCCGTAGGCCAGTTTGTGGATACGGTAGTAGATCGCCTCGCGCGAGGGGGCGTTGAAACCGCCAGTGTTGTAGCGCATGATCGAGTTGTCGGTCGGACGCCAAACGCCGAACGAATGTGTCAGACCTCCCTGGAATACGCCCAAACCGTCGTTTGCATAGCGGCTGTCGCTCAGGAAGTAGTTCCAGCGCACTGCCGACGGGTCGCCGGTGAAGTCTACGTTTTTCCACCAGCCCCAATCGTTCTGCTGGGCCTTGGTGGCAGCAACTTCTTCGGCCGAGATGGTTGTACCGTAGTCGTACTCGTCGGCAAGTTTAGAGAATCCGTGTCCGCAGGCCTCGTGATGGAGCAGTTGGGCGAAGGTCGCCGTATCGGAACTTGTCGGGAAATAAGCCACCGAAGGGCCGCTGCCATAAGTGCTGTTTCCATACGGATAGTACATCCAGCAAGTACCCGCGTAAGCATCTTCGTTCATCGCCACAACAATCAATGCCTCGTCCATGCGCTCCTCCGATATGGCGTTCAGCGCATACTCAAAACAGCGGTTATCATTACCGCCGACCAATGTGCCGCCGCCGAAATAGCCGCTCAGTGCCGTGTTGCCGTACTCGTAGCCCTCGGTTGCCGAAACGACATTTACTACATAGACATTGAACATATCCTTGAACGACTTGTAGGGTTCCTCGGTAAAGAGGTTGTCGGCCATAGCCCGCATTGCTTTCATGTAGGTTCCGTCAGCGACCTGTCGGTCGGAGAAAGCATCACCCATCAGCACCACGTCGATACCGTTGCCTTTCGCAGCCTTTTGCAGCGTCACGACCTTACCGTCCTGCGAGTAATCAGTGGAGTAATAGTAGTCTGGTTGGGTTGTATCAAAATCATATCCTTCAATAATTGTTGAATACCAAGGCCATGATCTTTTATATTCATCCACCCGCGTTTTAGGAACATAAATTGTTGCATTCGGATGAATGTCGCCAAATACAGAATCCCATCGTCCTTCGCAATTAATAAATTCAGGTGGGAAGAACGATTTGCAGTATATATCTTTCAAGGACTTATTACCATAGAAACTATCATTATATAAAAATCTAAGAGTACTTGGCAGAATTACCGTTTCTAAACTACCATAGCTAAATGCACGATCGGCAATTGTGATAAGGCCTTCCGGCAAATTGATTGTTTTTAAAGGAAAACCATCTGAAAATGCCATACTCCCTATAATCTTCACGTCGTCCGGTAAAGTGTATTCAGTTAAATTTGCCGGGGCAAACGAATTTAATACCCCCTCAACTATCAAGCATCTATTATCATCAGTCGTATATTTACCTGTTATTTTCTCTAAGTTTAAGCATCCATGAACTATACCTGCCCCAAAGCCAATGGCACTGTTAGGGATATTTATAGATCTCAAATTATTATTATAGGCAAATGCCTGTATATCTATTATTTCAACGCCTTCAGAAATAGTCACTGTTTCAAGAGTCTCAATGCCATTAAAAATATTTGCTCCAATTATCTGGACATTTGAAGGGATGACTAAATTAACTAATCCTTTTTTGACTGTTGAAATAATTTTGCTATTAACAATAAGCATTTTTCCATCTTCGCTGGCAAACTTGCCTGTAAAAGATATTAAATTATCACAATCATTAAAAGCGCCATTCCCTATATATTCTACACTTTCGGGAATATAGATTGTGGAAGCCTTAATGCCTCTAAATGCAGTATCACCTATCTTTTTTATGCTATTTGGTAAGTTGATCTCTTTCAGTCCTGAACAGCCATCGAATGCTCTCAGCTCTATTTCAATAACAGAGTTCGGTATGATTACATCTTCTATGGTACTGACACCTATAAATGTATACGGCCCAATAATTGAAACATTATTAGGTATAGTAAAAGTTGCTAATCCTGCAGGTGCCACAGCATTTAACACACCATCTATGATTATGGATCTTTTATCTTTTGAAATATATTGGCATTCACCATCAAAGATTTCAAGACTTACACAACCTCCAAACGCAGCGTCTCCTATGAAATTTACAGCAGCAGGTAAATTGATATATGTTAACGACCGGCACTCTAAAAACACATCTCCACCAATATATTCCAAATTACGAGGCATTCCTATATTTGTCAAATTATTACAATATGCCAAAGCACACCATCCTAAAGTTTTAACTGTATGAGGTAAATAAATCGCTAATAACTTCTCAGGTGTTCCGGCTCCTGCAGCTCCAAATGGCATATTACCTAATATTTCTGCTTTTGAACCGAATGATGTCACCGGCGCATTGAATTTCAAAACCCCTTTGCCATTAATATATGTATTGGAAACTAAGGTGGCTCCAAACATATCATAACCTGATTTGTACAATTCTATGACTTTACCATCTATAGATGTATACCAAATCTCATCATCGGGAACAGCTTCCGGGTCTATTGCAACGCCTAATTCGCCCTTTTGTTCAATCAAATATCCCAACTTGACACTGCCGTCTTTCGACTGAATCGTCACCGTCGCACTGCGATCATGACCCTCGTTAGGCTCCAACTTCAGCGTAATACTACGCTTCTCCATTGCGCGGGTGTCGGGCACAACGCTAATCCACGACTGCGCCG
>JAFLTY010000074.1 GCA_022509065.1 Muribaculaceae bacterium | reverse complement strand
CGGCAAGTTTAGAGAATCCGTGTCCGCAGGCCTCGTGATGGAGCAGTTGGGCGAAAGTCACCAGGTCGGAGTTTGTCGGGAAGTAAGCCACCGAGGGGCCGGTGCCGTAAGTGCTGTTTCCATACGGATAGTACATATAGCAAGTTCCGGCATAGGCATTTTTGTTCATAGCCACGACTATCAACGCCTCATCCATGCGCTGCTCCGGAATGGCGTTCAGCGCGTATGAGAAACAGGTGCTGTCATTGCCGCCGACCAATGTGCCAACGCCGAAAAAGCCGTTCAGTGCCGTATTGTTGTACTCGTAACCCTCGGTTGCCGAAACGACATTTACAACATAGACATTGAACATATCCTTGAACGATTTGTAGGGTTCTTCGGTAAAGAGGTTGTCGGCCATAGTCCGCATTGCTTTCATGTAGGTTCCGTCAGCGACCTGTCGGTCGGAGAAAGCGTCACCCATCAGCACGATGTCGATTCCATTGCCTTTCGTCGCCTTTTGCAGCGCTACCACCTTACCGTCCTGCGAGTAATCAGTGGAAACATAAAAGTCATTATCATCATATTTATATCCCTTGATATACTTACGCAACGGCGCCCAACCGGCATCATTCAAATAAGTTTGCAACGATTGCTCCGGGACATAGATTGATAATTTTGCATATTCTGTCTGTTCTATGCCGTATTGAAACTGCGGAGGAGTTAAAACCCTAAGATAAACACTTTCGAGATTATTTGAACCTATGAACGGGTCAGATTGAATCGTCTTCAGCTTTTTGGGCAATGTAATTGATTTCAAATTGGGGCTATATGAAAAACAATGATTGCCAATAAAATAAACATCATCGTTAATTATGACCTTTTCCAAATCAGTCTGATGTGCAAATATCTCACCTCCAACCCATACGACATCGTTTGGTGTTTCATATTCTTTTATCCCTTTTCCCGCGAATGCTACCATTGAAGGTCCGTCGCAATATATTCCATTGTGCAAAATAGCAGCTTTATGATCTTTAGAGGTGTAGTCTCCATATATATATTCAAAATTGGGACAATCTCTAAAAGCATCGTTAGATTCCAGAATCAACAAACTTTTCGGCAATGTAACCGACCGCAGATTCCGGCATCCTTCAAAAGCATATGGACGTATCGTTACAATCCCTTCGGGGATAACATAATCATCCGGTAATCCTGCCTTTGCTGCGCACTGAATTCCATATGAAAGTCTTCCATCAATGAGAATTGCGTCCAAAAAGCATTTATGGTCATCTGTTACGAATTTAGAATTACCGCTAAACTCTTTTATATTGGGACAGTATCTGAAAACATAAGAACCGACCTCTTCAATAGTGCCTGGTATAGAGATCTTCTCTAACGGGCAATATTGAAATGCGTTCATACCTATTTTTTTGACACCTTCGGATATTTCAATCGTTTTCACATTAGGCCGAACACAGAAATCTTGAAAGCCAGTACACATTAAACTTCCGGCAATCTCTTTCACCTCATCAGAAATTACTAAATCTTCTTGATATTCATCAAAAGTCAATGCATAGAGAATGCCACCTATCAAAACTCCCTCACCGTTATTATAAACATTTTTGCCTGTGAATTTCTTTATTTTTGCCTTACCAAAGGCTGTCTTGTCAATAGTATTTAACCCATCAGGCACCTTAAATTCTTCAATATGTTGCTGCAATCCAAATGCACAATTGTCTAAAGTTGTAACACAATTAGGAAGATATACATTTTTCAGGTTTTTGCCAGAACCATAATTACCAAAAGTACTCATCGCACCTTCGTTGAGAACCTTTACAGGGCCATCGAACTTAATAACTCCCTTGCCATTTGAATATGTATGCGATATAATATTCCTGTCAAAAGGTTTGTATCCGGTCAATCTTTCAAAAGTATCATAATCATTTACCAGCTCATTCGTTGTAGTTACATACCAAATCTCATTATCGGGAACAGATTCTGGGTCGATCATAATCAACTCGCCCTCCTGCTCAATCAAATACTCCAACTTTACAGAACCGTCGATGGTTTGAATTGTAACCGTCGCACTGCGGTCGTAGCCCGTGTTCGGCTCCAACTTTAGCGCAATGCTACGCTTCTCCATTGCGCGGGTGTCGGGCACAACGCTAATCCACGACTGCGCCGACTCGGGTATCACAACCTCGCACTCGACATTCGACAAAAACTCCAGCACCAGCTCGCCACCCTCGGCCGCGGCCTCCTTCGTGGCATTGTCCTCGACCTGCAGTCCCGTCTCTTCGAACGTAAAGCGGCGCATAATCACCTTTTCGCCATTCGATACGAAGACAACCACCTTGCTGTATTCGTCAATAGTCGCGCCGGTTTTGACTTCGATGGCACCCGTCGTAGCCGATGCCGTCACGACCTTCGCCTTGATATCGGCTGACGAAACGGTCTCGACAACCACGTCGGGGATGAGGCTCTTGACGGAGTAGTGTATCTCGCGTGTCGAGTTCGGCGCCATCACAACCAAGTCCTCCTCGTCGAACTCAACCGACAACGCGGAATAGAGCGCAATCGAAAACTGGCGGCCGTCGGTCAGCACAAAAATCACCTCATTCTCGCCGACAACGATATAATCGATCAAGGTGTCGCCATCTTTTCCGTTGGCACCGTCTTTACCGTCTTTGCCATTGGCGATTGTAGCAGTGGAACCATCTGAGAAGGTGATGACATAACCGTTGTCGGTCTTCTGTACCGACTTGATAGACAGGTTGTTTTTGTAAGCATTCATCACCGTTTCCAGTGCTGACATACGTTTCTCGAGCGAGTCGATTCGGTTGTTCAAGGCCGAATCATCGAACTCTTTGCTACAGCCTGCAACGAAACATATCGCCGCAGCCACAGCCGCAAACAAGATAAAGAACTTCTTCATGGTTGTATTTGTTGATGTATTTTGCCATCCAAATAGATAGTTGTCACAAAGGTAGGTTTTTTTCGCAACAGGGAAAAATAAAGTTTTGATAAGCCGGGCCCAATCGTAATCGCTATATAGACAAGGAACAAGATGCAGCCCAAGGTGATGAC
This sequence comes from Muribaculaceae bacterium, assembly GCA_022509065.1. Lineage (GTDB taxonomy): Bacteria > Bacteroidota > Bacteroidia > Bacteroidales > Muribaculaceae > CAG-873. The sequence continues at coordinate 268 of JAFLTY010000074.1, read as the reverse complement.
CGAATAATGGCAAGGGCAACAGAATCGATTATTCAAAAAAAGCGCTATCTTTGCGGTAAGAGCAACACGGACTTAATGTTATGAAGTACGACATCCGCGACATATTCGAATATATCATCGCACTGGTGAATGAGTTTGCCAAGCGTTTTGGTTTGTCCGACAAAGAGGCTTATCGGTATATCCGCGTTCACAAGGGTGTTGCCTTCATCGAGCAGAACTATGGCATCATCCACACGCTCGATTTCGATGAGGCTGTGGATAGTGTCGC
>JAFLTY010000073.1 GCA_022509065.1 Muribaculaceae bacterium | reverse complement strand
GTTGAGATTGCCGCTTTCAATCAGTTCTCCGACTTCATTACTGCCGCTGATAAAGCCTCGGAATACGACCACATCATCTTCGACACCGCTCCGACAGGGCATACCCTCCGCATGCTTCAACTTCCGTCGGCTTGGAGTACGTTCATCAGCGAAAGCACTCACGGAGCGTCATGTCTCGGTCAGCTTTCCGGACTTGAAGCAAAAAAGGAAATCTACAAACAGGCTGTGGCAACTCTCGCCGATGGCTCAATGACTCGTCTTGTGCTTGTCAGCCGACCCGACATTTCTCCACTCAAGGAGGCTGCTCGTTCATCGGGCGAACTTCGCGCTCTCGGCATCAACAATCAAATTCTTGTCATCAATGCTATGCTGACACAAAACGACTCCTCCGACGAACTGACTCGTCAGATGTACGACCGTCAGCAACTCGCGCTGAAAGAAATGCCGGAGGCACTTAAAACGATTCCGACTTACTATGTGCCGTTGCGCTCATATAACCTTTCAGATATCGATCATGTCCGGGAGATGCTCGTCAGCGATGAGCTCAAAGGTAACGCGGAATATGTCGCTCCTACGGACTATTTCACTCTTGATGAATTGGTCGAAGACCTCCGCAATTCGGGCAAAAGAGTGATATTCACTATGGGTAAAGGCGGCGTCGGCAAAACGACTATCGCCACCGAGATAGCCAAAAGGCTTGCCGACGCTGGACAAAAAGTCCATTTGACAACGACCGACCCGGCTAATCATCTTGACTATTCGGCAATGAAAAATGCCGGTATCACAATGAGCCGTATAGACGAAGCGGAGGTCTTGGAAAATTACAAGAACGAAGTCCGTGCTAAAGCAAAAACCACCATGACGGAGGACGACATGGCTTATATCGAGGAAGATTTACGCTCTCCCTGCACACAGGAAATCGCCGTGTTCCGTGCTTTTGCCGACATCGTCGATAAAGCCGACGAAGAAGTGGTGGTTATCGACACCGCTCCGACGGGACACACCCTGCTTCTGCTTGACGCAACGCAGAGCTACCATAAGGAGGTGGAACGCACTCACGGAGACACTCCCGAATCGGTGAAGAAACTTTTACCGCGACTACGTAATCCTAAAGAGACCGAGGTCGTTATCGTTACTCTGCCTGAGGCTACGCCAGTCTTTGAGGCGGAACGTCTGCAAAACGACCTTCGCCGTGCCGGTATCAACAACAAGTGGTGGGTCGTTAATCAATCGCTTGCTATGACTGACACCGCAAATCCTTTTCTCCGTGCTCGTGGCGCCGGAGAAATCAAATGGATTGACAAGATTCGTGAACTTTCAGATAACTATCTTGTACTTATACCTTGGAAAGATAATTAGTCATCGAGATTTAATTTTAATTTAAAGACGTGAAAGACAGGGAGAAAAAAATATATAAGGTCACAGCTGTCGGCAGTGTGGTAAACGTAGCTTTGACAGTCTTTAAATTTGTAGCGGGTATTCTTGGTCGGAGTTCTGCGATGGTAGCCGATGCTGTACATTCGTTATCGGATCTGGTGACTGATGCTATCATTTTTATTTTTGTTCGGGCAGCTTCGAAGCCGGTAGATCGAAGTCATGAATATGGTCACGGCAAATTCGAGACGTTGGCGACTTTGATAGTTGGATGCATTCTCATAGTCGTCGGATTGGGCATCATGATAGCCGGAATTAAAGATTGTATAGCTTTTTTTCAAGGCGACAAAGGCGAGCATCCACGAATGATAGCTCTTATTGCGGCAGTTTTGTCTATCGTTATGAAAGAGGCGGTGTTTCGTTATACCTTAAAACAGGCGCACAAAATTGACTCGCCGATATTGATAGCCAATGCCTGGCATCATCGCTCTGACGCTTTTTCGTCGATAGCTACTCTGGTAGGTGTCGCCGGCGCAATGTTCCTGGGCGACAACGGTTTGATTCTTGACCCTCTTGCAGCCATACTCGTAAGCTTTTATATATGCAAGTCGGGCTATGAGGTCGTTAAACCGAGTCTTGATGAATTGCTCGAGAAAGCTCTCCCTGCCGAAACAGAGAAAGAGATACGTCAACTTCTTAAATCGGTTGAAGGTGTCGAGGGTGTTCATAAACTGAAAACACGGAAAATCGGCAATCAATTTGCCATAGAGGTTAACACGGAGATGGACGGAAATATATCATTGGAAGAAGCCCATCGCATAGCGACGAGAGCCGAAAATAAACTGAAAAAACGTTTCGGCAGCAAAACGCATGTAGGCATACACATGGAGCCTGTTAAAACCAATTCAAAATCATGAGCAAAACAAAAGGTATCGGTTTTTTTGAGAAATATTTGAGCGTATGGGTTGCGCTTTGCATCATTGCAGGTATTGCTATAGGGTATTTTATCCCGGCTTTTCCGGCGACGCTCGGAAAGTGGGAATATGCCAATGTGTCGATACCTATTGCTTTGCTTATTTGGGTGATGATTTACCCGATGATGCTAAAGGTCGATTTCAAAAGCGTGATGAATGTCAGCAAACGGCCGAAAGGGATATTGATAACCTGCGTAACTAACTGGCTAATAAAGCCTTTCACGATGTTTGGCATTGCGTGGCTCTTTTTCTTCGTGATTTTCAAGGCTTTTATTTCAGAAGACCTTGCCGATCAGTATCTTGCCGGGGCTGTTCTACTGGGTGCGGCTCCCTGTACGGCGATGGTATTTGTGTGGAGTTACCTCACAAAAGGCGATGCCGCCTATACGCTTGTTCAGGTTGCTGTCAATGACCTTATTATTCTTGTGGCTTTCGTTCCGATAGTCGGTTTTCTGCTCGGCATTGGCGGAGTGGCCATCCCCTGGGCAACGCTTATTCTTTCGGTCGTTCTTTTCGTGGTGATACCGCTCGTCGCGGCTATTATTACACGAATTATAATTGTAAAGCGACGCGGCATTGACTATTTCAACAATGTCTTTGTCGGCAAATTTGGTCCATACACCACAATCGGGCTCTTGCTGACATTGATTATCCTGTTTGCCTTTCAAGGTGATACTATTCTTGCCAATCCGCTCCATATATTGTTGATAGCCATTCCACTCATCTTGCAGACCGTGCTTATTTTCTTCATTGCGTACGGCTGGGCGAGGGGATGGAGATTACCCCATAGTATAGCGGCTCCCGTTGGGATGATAGGTGCAAGTAATTTCTTCGAACTTGCCGTCGCTGTGGCGATTTCGCTGTTTGGTCTGCAATCAGGAGCCGCCTTAGCCACAGTAGTCGGAGTGCTCGTCGAAGTACCGGTAATGCTGACGCTCGTCCGTATCTCCAATAATACTCGACATCATTTCCCAAGCGACGATTAAACTTTATTATAGCCTAATTGAGAGGGTATATCAGTAGATTGTCATACGGACAAAAAAAGGAGGGCAATCGGCTTCCTCAGTTCCGATTGCCCTCCGTGGTATA
>JAFLTY010000072.1 GCA_022509065.1 Muribaculaceae bacterium | reverse complement strand
GGTATCCGCTACAAGGAGCAGGTCGCCTCTATTTCGGGTGACGCACAGTTCGCTCCCTACAAGCCTTCGCGCTCTACGGACTTCAACCTCAAGCTTGATTTCCGTACCCTCGAAACGTACTTCGGCTCCGTTGTAGCCAAGTTCGAGCCGAACACGGCTATCTCTACGCTTCTCGGAACGGGAGCGACTAAAGGCGACGGTCAGATGCAGACTCCGACCGCTCTCCACGTGCTTGCCCTCATTGCCAAAGGTCTCTCCGAACATCTTAACGACGCTCTGTGGAGCGGCAAACGTAACGCCACAGGCGATACGACCGCCGATCTTTTCGACGGCTTCGATACTATCACAGAAAACGAAATCGCTTCCGGTGCTATCGACGCTGCCAACGGCAACTACATGAAGATTGACGAGCAAATAACTTCGGCCAATGCCGTTGACATTGCCAAGGAAATTCTTTTCTCGCTCGACCCGCGTCTCCGCAAGGAGGAACTGTATATGTTCTGCTCGCAGGACTTCGCCGACAAATATAACGAGGGTTATCTGATGTCGCACGGTGGCATTGTTTACAATACCCAGTACGACCAAACCTCGATTGAAGGCTCCAACGGTCGCCTCAAACTCGTGCCTCTCTACAACAAGATGGACTCGAAGTTCATCCACATTTGCCCGAAGTCCAATATGCTTGTAGGCTATGACCAGATGAGCAACGCTGAAAGCATCCTCGTCAAAGAGTATGAACCCTTCATCCTCTCTTATATCGCAACTATGTTCTTCGGTGTGCAGTTCGAGTCTATCGACAAACGCCGCTTCAAAGCCATTGAGCTTACGCTCTGATGTTTAACGATTAATCCTTTTTCGCTATATGGCTTCTAAATGTACCTCAATTCAAAAGTCGCTCGGTTGGTGCCAAGGCACCCCCGAGCTTCCCGGGGTTCGCCGCCGCATCTACTACCTCGCCAAAAGCGAGATTGTAGGCTATCCGCAGCTTGAACGCGACGAACTCGGACGTGCCATTTCCGCAGTCCTCAAAGGCAGCTATACGCTTGCCGCTGACGCAAAGTGGAAATACATCGACATTCTTCCCGACAAGTCGCAGCTCACTTCCGAAGCGCAGGGTGAACTCCCAAGCCAAACCCAGCTCAACAAGTTCACCGCCGTTCACCCCGGTGTCGGTGCTGATGCTTCGGCTGCCGCCGCTTACATCAACAACACCGACAATATCTTCGTCGTCGAGGATATGAAAGGCAATTACCGTGTACTCGGTAATGACAAGTGGCAGACTAAGGCCACTGTCGCCCAAGACCTCGGTCAAGGTGCCACCGGCACTACTTCGACCACTATCAATGTCGAAGCAACCGATGAAGTGCCTGCGCCTTTCTATGTCGGCACTCTCGAAACGGAAGACGGCGATATTGACTGCTCGAATGGAACAGTCAAACCTTAACCCACACGTCAGGTCGGGGGCTATTGCGTTGGACGAGATGTTGGATGACATCGAAGTGCCTTCACTCGAAGCTCCCGACCTCGACGTTTTGCCCGATGGGTGCAAGAATGAAGCCAAAGACCTTTTCGCTCCGAAAGAACGCAAGGCCTGGAAAGAGGTCCAACAAGACGAAGCTCGTTGCGACTTCGCTCCTAATAAGGTGCGTATTTCATACCGACATCCGGAGTTCGGCATTATCTCCCTTTGGAAGAAATCACTCTATGGTCGGACTCTAACCGACATCAAGAGTGATGAAAGCATGGTAGAGTTTTTCGCTGAGAACACCGTAAAACTTATTCGCCAAATTCTCGGTCATTCATTGAGCAATGGCGACTGGTGCATAGTTACATCGCCAAAACGTCGCCACAAAACCCGGAATTTCGCTTCTCTTATTTCTGCGAGTATCGCTGAAAAACTCGCTATTCCGTTCTACGAAGACCTTGCGGAGTGCCACTCGAAGCATCGTGTCGGTGCGGTGTTTACTTTCGGAGCTGAACCGCCAAAAGAAAATAACATCATCGTCTATGACGATTTCGTCACTACCGGTGCCACGATGATCTCAATGAGAAACTTGTTGCTTCCGCTCGAAAAAAATCTTGTTTTTTTCTGTTCAATTTCCAATAAACTTTGACCACTCTCGCCAAAATTAAATTGACCCCTATATGGACCACAAACTTACTGAACAATTAGGCCAATGGCTCAACTCGCCCGATAACGAAAGAGATTATAGTGTCGGGGCGCTTATGCTGCTTAAACTCTCCGGCAACCAAATTATGTATATGAACAACATCCGTTGCCTTGATAGCCGCCGAGAGTTTATCACACGCCAACTGCAAAAATATTTCAATTTCCGTATTCAGAAATTGACCCACGAGCAAGTCGTGGCCATGGACGAACAAGTCGAAGTAATCGCCAAGGCTTATTCTTTGATGGACGCTCCGGCTGTCGCTACATCGACAGACAACAAAGTAACCGAAACGTCCGATACTGCCGAGCCTAAACAACTCGGCAAACGTCCCGACCACGAGGACTTGCCCGATGAAATCAAGGCCAAGTTCATTGAAAATCTTGAGCTTCTTCGTCGTATGCGTGAGCTACATCTGCGCCTCCGCACACTCTCGCTCGAAAACGCCACTTGTCCCGACTCGGAGCGTTATCCGTTCCTAAAGGAACTTATCGAGCTTGACAAAAAGCTCCACAAGAACTGGGAGGAATACGACCATTATGTCGCTCCTTCGCCCCAAGCTAACGCTAATGCCACGCCCAAAGCCGCGAAGAAGACGACAGCCAAAAAAGCAGCCAAGACGACCGCTAAGAAAAAATGAAGCGTACAGCCTCGATAGACAAAATCCTCAAGCCGCTTGAAACAACTCCGTTCCAAGCGTATCTGTCAAATGCCGTGCAAGTAGCCGACATTCTCGATTGGATTTTGTCGCAGGTCGGAACATCGGAAATATGGCAAACGTCGTTCTCCATTTCCGAGGAATTTCTGCGGCGCCTTTACTTCATCACAAAGGATAAAAAGGTCAGCCGCATAAACCTTGTTCTCGACCATAAGGCAACCAACAAAACGCTCAAACTTTGGGCGTTCATAACCCAAGTTATCGAGCGAACCTATCTTGCCGACAATCACAGCAAGATTTTGTTGGTAAAGTCGGAAAGCGGCCAGACGGTCAGCGTCATTACTTCGCAGAACCTCACACGAGGCAACCGCCATGAGTCCGCTTTCATCTCGACTTCTCCGGAAATTTTTCAAGAACTTCATTCTCAAATTTCCGACCTCATTAAAAACCATTCAGTACCGTTGCATGACTTATTCCGAGAACGAATTACAGCAGATTGAAAAATTTGCTTCCATATATCTGAAAATTTCCGACATGGCTGTCATTCTCGACATCCCTGCCGATGTTTTGCGTCAGGACATTGCCGACCGCACCACCGACGTTTCCAAAGCCTACCGACGTGGCAAAGCCGCTTCAAAGGTCAAACTTCATTCGCAGGAAATGATGTTAGCCCAGGTAGGCTCGCCATTGGCGATTGAAAACGCCCATCGTAACTTACTTGATATGGAGGACGACGAGTAATGAGTATTCCTAATGCCATAGAGGTTTGTCGCACCGACCTTTTTACAAAGGCTTCGGAGCTTCAAGAGCGTTATCCACAAAAGCTTGTGGATAAAGTGC
>JAFLTY010000071.1 GCA_022509065.1 Muribaculaceae bacterium | reverse complement strand
CAAACTTTGGTGTGCGCTTCAAAGTTAGACAGCCTATTCTTATTTTTTGTTTTGTCTGTTGAACGTTGCTTTTTTTCGCTCTTGGGGGCTGTCTCGTCAGTCCCCGCCGCTCGGGCATCTTGTTGTGTAGAGCTGCACAGCGCCGATTGATGCACAAAAAAGAAATATCCTAACATAATGCCGCAATATGGTTTTGATACATGATAAATTATTCTTATTTTTGCAAAAACACCAACCATTTAACCAATAAATATGAAAAAAATTATTACATTATGTATGTGTATGGCTTTGTTTGCGGGGAATCTCTGCGCGCAAACCACGATATACGCATACCGCACATGGCAGGTTAGCAACCCGACTAATGTGCAGAAAGGTCCGGTAAAACTGTCGACCGATAATCCGGGCGCTGTCGAGCTGATAGCAGACCAGACGAAACTCGGTAATGTTTATGCGGGCACATATTTTAATTACAAATGGTATGCCCAGGTTACGGTTCCAGGAACCCAGACATCGCTCGAAGGTTTGTACACCATCGACCTTACTGACGGAACACGCACACTGATAGCCAAAAACGGCTCGCACCTTGTGGAGATGACCTACGACTACAGTACTTCGACAATGTATGGCATCAAGTCGGGTGCCGAATACCTTATGACCATAGATCTGACAACGGGACAGACCACGCAGAAAGGGCTGTTCCGCGAAGGAACAAACTATCTGTATATGCTGGCTCTGGCGTGCGATACGGACGGCACGCTTTACGGTATTGCGAGCGACAACAACCTCTATACCATTGACAAGAGCAACGGTGCGTGCACACTGGTAGGCAACACGGGTGCCGATGCTGCCTTCACGCAGAGTATGGATTTTGACCGTAACAACCACGTTCTGTACTGGATAAACTGCGGCGACTACTGCCTGTACACCGTAGACACCACCACGGGTGCGGCCACACTTGTAGGCCCCGTGGGTGAGAACGGCGATGACAGCGTGAGCAGTATGTTCATACCGTTTATCAATGTAGCTGCAGGCGCACCCGACCGCGTGCTCGACCGCCGCGCCGCTATAGATGGTAACAACGTCGTTCTTTCGTGGACCAACCCGGGCATAACCGCTCAGGGAACGGCTCTTACGTCTTTCGCCGGGGTCAAGATATATCGTAACGACGAGCTTATCGCAACAGTGAATCTGAACCTTGACAACGCAGGCAAGCAATCGCAATATACGGATGCCAATGTGCCGGAGGGCGTGTACGAATATAAGTTCGTGCCTTTCAACACATTCGGCGACGGTGGCACGGACAGCGACAATATCACGATGTTCGTGGGCGAGAATATGCCGGGTGCCGTGGGCAATTTCACAGTCACTCCGGGCGACAACACGGCCGAGCTTTCGTGGGAGAAACCTACCGCAGGCATGTACGGAGGAGAATTTTCACCTGAAAGTATAACGGGCTATGTGGTACGCCGCTTCAACGGATCGAGCTACACCACTCTGCAGGTGAACGACCCCGACGCCCTGTCGTACTCCGACCGTCCCGCCAATTTCGGCAAATACACCTACTCAATATATGCCGTTAACCATGTAGGCAACGGCGCTGAAACAACAGCCGAACCCGTTTTGGTGAAACCGGCAAGCTGGATTCTGATGGTGACAGGCGAGGAAATCATCGAAAAAGACAAGACATATAAATTCTATGATATAGGCGGTCCCAACGGTAATTATCCCAACTCGCAAAAAGATGTGCTGACACTGCGTCCGCAAACCGCATCGGGACTGGTGAGAGCCGAATTCAAATCATTCTCGGTTGAAGAAGGATACGACTACCTATATATATACAACGGAGCCAACACCAATGCCCCCCTTATCGGCACCTTCTCGTCGTATATGGTTCCTCCAGCACTGGTATCGGTTGAATCTACAAGTCCTGATGGTTGCCTTACATTCGTGTTCGAATCCGACATCATGTCGCCCGACATGGGTTGGGAAGCCGAGGTGACAATGGTAGAGAAGAAAGAAAAAGACCTTGTTGCCGTAAGCCTGACAGGCAATACGTATCCGGCACAGTCGAGCGAAGCTGAATACACATTTACCATCATCAACAAGGGCGTAAGCACTGTTGAGGGCAACAACTATTCAGTAAGACTTTATGTGAACGGCGATGTGGCCGACGAGTGTGCGGGCACAGCTATCGAGCCCATGCAGACTGTTGGTTTTAATCTGACGTTCACTCCGGCAGAAACCGGTACCCTCACTTTATCGGCCGAGATAGTTTATGCCGACGATGAAGATGTGGAAAACAACAAATCCAACACTCTTGAGGTGAATGTTCTTGAGGAAGGCTCGGCCTTTGTAACGATAGAGCGCGAAGACGTTAGCAACGTGGCTGTCGTGCCGGTATCATTCATGGCATCAGAATCGATGAGCGAAATAATTTACTATAAGGAAGAAATTGGCATAGCGTTAGGCAATCTCAATATGGTTGTTTACCAGCCTTCGTCGGTTGGCACAGACTATCCCAATGTGCCTGTGAAGATGTGGATTGGCGAGACCGACCGAGACAACTTAGAGGCTGGCTCGATTAAGGCGAGCGACCTGACACTGGTGTACGAGGGCAATAACCCACTACTCACCGGCATGGACGAATGGATATTCCAACTCCAGACTCCTTATGAATATAAAGGCGGAAATCTCGTGATACTGCTTTACAAGAACGGCCCTGATTTCACATCGTACGATGTAAGCTTCAAAGGCACCTACGCTTACAGCGAAAACGACCCGCGACGCACACGCTTTGAAAGCAATTTCGGAGCCGACGGCGGTCTTAACCCCGACAGCGAGGGTATTGGTTACTCGTCGGACAAGCAATGGCCCTTTGTAAAACTGATGTTCTCCAAAGTGAACTCGGGAAACGACAGCGTAACCGATATTCGGACCGACAGCGACGTTTATGTATATCCCAACCCGGTGAAAGATATTCTTTATATACAAGGTGATATCCAATCGGCAGAGATATTCAATTATTCTGGACAATTGACACACAAGTCGGATGCAGTTACAAGCATCGATGTGTCGGCGCTGCCACACGGCATCTATTATGTGCGACTGACCGCTGCAGACGGCACAGTGAGCGTGACAAAACTCATCAAAAAGTAAAACTAATTCGCTTAAGCGAAATTATTTGATTTAGAAAGGGTCTGGTATCGCACCGGGCTCTTTCTTTTCGCGCTCTATCACTTCTAAAGCTTTTCTTGCTTTATATCACCTAAAACTATTTGCTCCTCTTAACGCTCTAAAACGTGAGCTTACATTTCTAAACCAGCCTATATACAAGCAAGCCTACCGGTAAGTCAATATGACAGAACTATATATCCCGTAAATTAATATATATGCAGGATTGTACATACAGGTATATTAATATATATGCAAGGATATATACAAGGAGGGGTATATACAAATAGGATTATATATATGATGAGGTCTACGGATATCTGCACGAAACTATGATGGAAACCTATCCGGATTATATGTTGAAACTCAACAACCGTGATTGGAGGAAGATTTATGAAGGTTACATGGACAATCCTTTCGCAGATTCCCCTCCTGAGGGAGAGCTATAGTTGCGATGCTGTCAAACAATAAAAAGTGAAGTGAACCCATTCTCAAATTTAATTATTAATTTTGTTTCCAAACTTTGGTGTGC
>JAFLTY010000070.1 GCA_022509065.1 Muribaculaceae bacterium | reverse complement strand
CATGGAGCGGTATGATATGGCTTCGGCGATGTGGTGACGCTGGATAGGAGCATTGACAGCTGCTGCGAGAGCGGCTTTGTATGAGGGAGCGTCTGTGGAAGGTAGGGATGTTGCGTTTTCGAGATCAGCTATGGTACGTGCGACACGTAGTATGCGGTCGTAAGCCCGAGCAGACATCTGGAACTTTGTGACAGCGGCAGTCAGGGTCTGACGCGTTTCGGGAGTGAGAGGACAGTATGCGCGTAGCAGTCTGGAGTTCATCTGCGCGTTAGTGTAAACGCCTGGCGCAGACGTGAAACGTGCATTCTGTATAGCGCGCGCACTGACGACACGTTGACGGATTTGTGCCGACGACTCGCCACGAGCGTCATTGGTAAGTTCATTGATGTCAACCGGTTCAATAAATACCTGTATGTCAATACGGTCGAAGAGGGGTCCCGATATGCGGTTTTTATAGCGCGCGACAGCACCGGGCTGACATGTGCACTGACGCGTGGGGTGTGTGTAGTAACCACATGGACATGGATTCATAGAGGCCACGAGCATGAATCCGGCAGGATAATCTACCGAATATTTGGCGCGGGATACAGTGATGGTACGGTCTTCGAGGGGCTGACGAAGCACTTCGAGGACTTGTCGATTGAACTCAGGGAATTCGTCAAGGAAGAGCACACCGTTATGAGCTAATGATATCTCGCCGGGCATTGGGTTAGAACCACCTCCGACCAACGCTACGGGAGAAATGGTGTGGTGAGGTGAGCGGAATGGTCGAATGGTCATGAGACGGCTTCCCGAAGACAGTTTGCCTGCCACTGAGTGTATCTTTGTGGTTTCGAGCGCTTCGTCGAGTGTGAACGGTGGCATTATGGACGGCAGACGTTTGGCCATCATTGATTTTCCGGAACCGGGAGGTCCGACCATAATGATGTTGTGACCGCCGGAGCAAGCTATTTCGAAAGCTCGACGTACTTCCGGCTGTCCTTTGACATCGGCGAAGTCGAGTTCGTAGTCGTTATGGTCAAGTCTGAACTCAGCCTCGATGTCGACCTTGGTTGGCGTTATTGTCGAGGGGTCAACAAGAAAATTGATGACGGCGAGCAACGAATCGGCGCCAAAGACATCAATGCCTTGGACGACGGCCGCTTCGTGTGCATTTTCGACCGGCACTATCATGGCTTTGAAGCCTTCGTCTCTGGCGGCCAATGCTATGGGCAATGCTCCGCGTATAGGCAAGAGGCGGCCGTCAAGCGACAGTTCACCCATGATGAGATATTTGTCAAGATCAGGCACGTTTATCTTATCACCGGCTGCAAGGATGGCAAGGGCGATGGGAAGGTCGAAAGCCGATCCTTCTTTTTTGACATCGGCAGGCGCGAGATTTACCACCACATTGTGTCGCGGGAACTCGAGACCGGTATGAGCCACAGCTGAGCGTATTCGTTCGGCAGATTCCTTGATAGCGGTGTCCGGAAGTCCCACAATGGTGAATATGGCACCGCGGGTGACTGACACCTCGATGGTGATTTTAATAGCGTGGATGCCGCGTAGCGCGCAGCCGTATGTCTTTACATACATAGTCTGTGCTTTAGGGTGTTATTGTCCGGTCGGACTATGAGTGTGTTATAAAAGAGTAAATAATAAGGGTATATTAAAATTATGCTGACAGATAATTTCGATATACCCTTTGATGAGATTGACTCTGACTATAGTTGTCAGACGGTCATGATTTCTTTTTCCTTGGCAGCGAAAACATCGTCGACTTTTTTCATGAATTTGTCGTGTATTTTCTGAGCGTCGTTTTCGGCGTCTTTCTCGACGTCTTCGGGCATGCCTTGTTTTACGGCTTTTTTCAGTCCTTCGATAGCATCGCGTCGCGCGTTGCGTATGCTGACTTTTGCCTGTTCGGTCTCGGCTTTACATTGTTTAACGAGTTGTTTACGACGTTCTTCGGTCAACGGAGGAATTGCCAGACGTATCACCTCGCCGTTGTTTTCGGGAGTGATACCCAGATCGCTGTTGATGATGGCGCGTTCGATTTCACGGAACATGGTCTTTTCCCACGGTGTGATAGCTATAGTGCGAGCGTCGGGGGTTACTATATTGGCGACGTTTGAAATGGGCACTTTGCTACCGTAGTATTCAACGCGTATAGCGTCAAGCAGTTTGGGGTTGGCGCGTCCGGCTCTGATACGAGCGAGCGATTCGTCAAGATATTCGACTGCCATTTGCATTTTTTCTTCGGCGGGGTCGAGGTAGGTTTTAGGGTTGGTCATAGGGGAAAGGTATTGAGAGGATTATTAATTGTCGGGGTGTCGGTGTTAGTTTTTCACCAGAGTGCCGATGGGTTTGCCCATGAGAACGCTTTCGAGATTTCCGGGAGTGTCCATATCGAAAACTATTATGGGCATACGGTTTTCCTTGCACATAGCAGTAGCGGTGAGATCCATCACTTTAAGACCTCGGCTGTACACTTCGTCGTAGGTAATGCGGTCGAACTTGACTGCGTCAGGAACTTTTTCGGGGTCGGCTGAGTAAATCCCGTCCACGCGTGTGCCTTTAAGCATGACGTCGGCTCGTATCTCGACAGCTCGCAGGGCGGCGCCGGTATCGGTGGTGAAGAATGGGCAGCCGGTACCGCCGGCCAGAATGACAACTTCACCGCGGGTAAGGCTGTTCACGGCGGCGCGACTCGAATAATACTGACCGATAGGATACATGTTGACTGCCGTATAGGTTACGGCAGGAGCACCGATCGATTCGAGCGCCGAGCGTAGAGCGAGCGAATTGATGACGGTGGCCAGCATACCCATCTGGTCACCGGTAACACGGTCAAAACCACGGCTGGCACCTGACAGTCCGCGGAAGATGTTTCCACCGCCTATGACGATGGCTACCTGCACGCCCATCTCGGTAACTTCCTTGATTTGGCGCGCATATTCCATAAGTCGTTCGGTATCTATACCGTGACCTTGGTTGCCTTGCAGGCTTTCGCCTGACAACTTGAGCAGAATACGGTTATATTTGGGATTCATGGCCTCAGATTTTATTGTTTGGGCAAATTTATATAAATTTTTCCAAACAACAAAAAAGGAGGTTAATGGCGATAATTTTGAGCGCTGGGGGTACCCGGTGGCTACATGTTGCTGATTGCGAGGGTGAGAGCTTCGGCAGGGTCTGTAGTTACGTGCCATAAGACTGAGTCAGCTCCTTTGCGCATGAAACCGCGTTTTTCGGCAGTGGCAAGCATTGCCAGCAAGTCGTCCCAGTACCCGTCGACGTTGAGCATGACCACGTTGCCTTTGAACAAACCCAGTTGACGCCAGGTTATTATCTCCATGAGTTCGTCCATGGTGCCTACGCCACCCGGCAGGGCGATAACGCCGACTGAGAGTTTGGCCATGAGGGCTTTGCGAGAGTGCATGCCATCGGTTACTTCGGTAAATGTAAGCCCTTTGTGACCCCATCCTTTGTCTACCATAAACTGCGGAATTATGCCAATGGTAGTGCCGCCGTGCTCTATCACGGTGTCATTGACGGTGCCCATCATGCCTTGTGTACCGCCACCGGTAATGACGGCAATGTTATGGCGCACCGCCTCGACAGCCAGTTGGCGCGCGGCCCGGTGGAACACTTCGTCAAGACCTGAGGCCGACGCTCCGTAAACGGTGATGGCGCGTCCGTATTTTGATTGTGAGTCTGGAATCGTTGGCATTGTTTCCGAAGTTAAGGGTAGATTGGAATGAAGTTATATAATAAAAGAATGAGCAAACGTAAGAAAAAAAATCCTCTTGACGATTACTCATTCTCCTCTCTCCTCTGGCGGTATGGACGGGACTCGAACC
>JAFLTY010000007.1 GCA_022509065.1 Muribaculaceae bacterium | reverse complement strand
CATATTCCCCAGGAATTATTCAAGATGTTGAAATAAACGGGAAGATATATCAGGGGATGGATGTTTGTGGTGTAAGATACAGTGAGATACCACCATCAGAATGGTATGACAAATTAGGTATAAAGAATTATCTTTATTTTGAACTATTCCCTAAAAATAAAAAATAGATAAAACTCTTACAATACACCAGTAGGTTCGGACATTGTTCTCAATCTACTTTTTTGATACACTGAAACGTCAAAAGGCACTCCCAATCTCAATAAGCGTGTATTCAAATTTGGTCGCCATTTTTTGTGATATTTTTATTATCTTTGGGGTCAAAACTGCTGTTAATGACTTGTCAAGTTAGGTTTTATAAAACGGTTAATTAACTCCCTGATGCTAAGAAAGAGCTGGTAGTGGCATATAAGAAAAGCATTGTGTTTTTGTCATGAGGAATACTTGGTATTTAGGTTTAATTCCATTCGTGGTGTTGTTTTCATGTGCCGGAAAAGAGCATACGCATACCTCAGCTATATCTGACCTACATATTAAATGCGAACAGGATAACACTACGGATTCTTTGAATATCTCATTTTATTCCGAACTGAACCGTAATGACGAGAGATATTTAGCATTACTGCACACATTGCTTCAACCGGTGGGAGATGAGCGCAGGGACAGTCTGAACGATATCACAATCTTGGCTATATCTCGCTATTCCGATGGTGCGCTTTCGGAAGGGTTAGGTGCTTGTTTAAAGGAATACATAAAGAATCGGCCTAATTTTATTTCGCATATTTCGGGTCACGCGGGAAGTGAAAAGTTAATGTCGCTTTTATTTTGCGAAATTGCATGGGAAAATGGTTTTGATTCAATTGCTGATATTTCACCGAGTGACTATATAATTTTGAGAGATAAATTCTTAGATGAAATTCGACCCTATATCTCAGCAAACGAGAGAGAAAAGATATGTGACTATTTCGAGGAAGAATTCCGATGGATTGCTCAAACCGATTAAAAAATCATTATCAATTCATTATCTATACATTATTGATTAATTATGGAAAAAGGAGACAAGGTTCCCGATTTTTTGGGACATGACAAGGATGGCAACGAGATAAGATTAAGCCAGTTTCCCGGAAAGAAAATAGCCTTATACTTCTATCCGAAGGACATGACATCAGGCTGCACGGCACAGGCATGTAATCTTCGCGACAAAATGCCCGCATTAACGGCTCAAGGGTATCAGGTTATCGGCGTGAGTGTCGATAACGAAGCGTCACATCGTAAGTTCTCAGAGAAAAACAATCTTAACTTTCCGCTCATAGCAGACACCGACCACCGTCTTGTCGAACTCTTCGGAGTTTGGGCAGAAAAGAGCATGTACGGGCGCAAATATATGGGAACACTGCGCACCACCTTTATAATTTCGCCTGACGGCTTTGTGGAACGCATCATCGGGTCCAAGCAAATCAAGACCAAAGAACATGCGTCACAGATTCTGGCTGTGAATGAATAGATGGCTGACAATACGTTGTCTAAAGTTGCCAACCTCCGTTACACCGATACCTAACCCATCAGGTACTTACCCAGACGAGGGATGCGCCCCACAACAACGCTTGCCAGAGATCCCAGGATGAAGGTTATGATAGCGGTACCGACAATCTGTGCCGGTGTTGTCCACACACTTAAGACTCCATCCGAGCCGAGACCCAACTTCGAGCGCAGCCAGGCCGAAACAGGGACAAGTATAATCATGTGACACAGATATAGCCCGTAACTGGCACCGGACAACGGTAACAAAATATTGTTGAAAAAGCGTCCCGAAGAAGTAATATGCCGATAAAAGAATACCCATCCTATCGCCATGAGCGCAACTCCGGTGGTATCGTTAAACCACGGAGTCTCCCATAAAGCAGCCATACCGACGGGTCCTTCCACAGGAAAACCGTTGGTCGCCGATGCATACACATAATGCAGAAAACCAAAGAAACAGATAATAAATCCGGTGACAAAAGGCACGATAGACAATATCAATGATGTCGGTCGGCTCAAGTTTGTCACAAAGCGTCTGACATAGAGACCAAAGAGAAGATAACCTATGAACCCACTGAAGTAATAAAACACCCCGTAGGTGTTCCAGCTTGCTTCTCCCCACAAAGGAAATTTTGCAGGATTGGGTATTCCCGACGGTCCATATATGACAGGGACTTCACCACCGAAATAAGTACGTGCAAAGGGTATAATGGTTGTGAAGAAGCATATTGTTAAATACACCTGTAACTCTCTTTTGGACACACGTTCAGCCCATGGGGAAAGCATCGGCATGAGGAGATATATCCCGACAAGCATATAGACAAACCAAAGGTGACCCGCCGCATAATTGAAATTCAACAACAGATCTTTGAAATTCTGTATTGGTTCACCCCAAATCAAAGCATATACCGTTGTCCACACGGCAAAGGGCACTAAGACTCGTACGGCACGTCGCTTAAAAAACGTTGCAGTGGAATATCTCAAAGGAAACTGCAGGAAACTCGAAGCGATGATAAACAGAGGCACGCAGGCTCTGGCAAACGTATCGAACAGCGCCACCCAAAAAGCATCCGAAGCTGTCATTATGAGCGAACCTTCACCTCCAAGATAAAAAGGCTCCGTAGAGTGTACAATTATCACAAGAAAGATAGCAGTCACTCGCAACCAATCGATCCATACAATTCTTTGTGCAGTCATATTTATTTCTTTTCTTATTTTTTCTTTGCAAACTCTCACAGGCTACACGTAGGGAGCATTTTTTGAGAGTAAGGCTATGTATCTTGCAAAGTTAGGCTTTTTCTGCTTATATCAAAAATCAGAACTAAGAGCCGGTTCGACAATAAATGTGAAGCTTAGGAGACCATGGTAATCATGCGCTCGACTTACCCTATTTATTGACAATCAATCTCCTGGTACATGCTAACATCCCAACTTTTGCAAGCGAAGCGAAAATTTATTAATTTTGTATTCGTTTATATATGCAATGATAGATCTACCCCAATTCATAGACAACACTCCGCATCGGCTGAATATCCTTTTAACCGGTGCCAACGGTCAGTTGGGGCAAGCCATACAACAAACGCTCAAACCGTATCGTGACATTGCTGTGAATGCATTGTCCCATAAAGATTTCGACATCACCGACCGCAAGCAGGTAGAGCAACATTTACACCTATCGCAATATACCCACATAATCAACTGTGCGGCCTACACTGCCGTCGATAAAGCAGAAAGCGATAAGGAAACGTGCAACAAAATTAATATTGAGGGCGTTGGAAATTTAGCGTTGGCAAGCGCCGAACGCGGTATAAAGGTCTTACACTTTTCGACCGATTATGTTTTTGACGGGAAAGCCAAAGTACCTTATAAAGAGGACAGCATTGGACAACCATTAAATGTTTACGGACAATCGAAGCTTGACGGAGAAAAGATACTGTTCGCAAATAATCCTGACTGCATAGTACTGCGTACAGGATGGCTTTATTCGGCATTTGGTCACAATTTTGTAAAGACCATACTCCGGAATGCTCGACAAGGCACTCTCCTCCGTGTGGTCAGTGATCAAACAGGCACACCGACATTCGCAGAACATCTGGCATCAGCAGTGGCAAGTATCTTAATCAGCCCCGAGTGGATTCCCGGAATATATAATTATACTAACGAAGGCCAGACTACCTGGTATGAATTCGCAAAAAAAATTATTGAGGACACCTATCCTAATGCCTTTCTGACAGCATGCGCAACCACCGATTATCACGCCGCTGCGCAACGTCCGGCATTTTCTGTACTTGATAAATCAAAAATCAAACAAACGTTCAATATCACAATACCACACTGGACCGAAGGACTGAAAGAATGCCTGGAGGTCTTACAAAATAACGACAATTAACCTTATGTCAACTCTTACTGACGAGATATCACGCAGACGAACTTTCGCCATCATCTCTCACCCCGATGCAGGCAAAACCACTCTTACGGAAAAACTTTTGCTTTTCGGAGGAGCAATTCATATAGCCGGAGCTGTCAAATCCAATAAGATAAAGAAAACGGCTACCTCCGACTGGATGGAAATCGAAAAACAGCGCGGCATTTCGGTCGCCACATCAGTCATGGGCTTTAATTACGGTGATTACAAGATTAATATTCTTGATACACCGGGTCACCAAGACTTCGCTGAGGATACTTATCGTACGCTGACAGCTGTTGATTCGGTTATTATAGTTGTGGACGTGGCGAAAGGCGTAGAACAACAGACTCGAAAGCTTATGGAAGTCTGCCGCATGCGTAACACGCCGGTAATAATATTCGTAAACAAACTGGATCGCGAGGGTCGTGATCCGTTCGAAATTCTTGACGAACTCGAAGCGGAACTGAAAATAAATGTAAGACCGCTTACCTGGCCCATCAACATCGGCGCCAAGTTCAAAGGAGTATATAATATCTATGAGAATTCATTGGACTTATTTACGCCTAACAAACAGACTATCAGCGAACGTGTCGCCATAGACAACATCACAGACCCTCGTATAGACGAAATGGTTGGTGAAGCGGACGCAAAAAAACTCCGCGAGGACATCGAGTTGATTGAAGGCGTTTATCCTGAGTTTGACAAAACTCAGTACCTTGAGGGCAAAGTGGCGCCTGTATTCTTTGGATCGGCTCTCAATACGTTCGGTGTTAAGGAGTTGCTTGATTGTTTTTGCGAGATTGCCCCCGCGCCGAAACCCGTTCAGACAGAGGAGCGACTCGTACTGCCCGACGAAGACGCTTTTTCGGGATTTGTTTTCAAGATACACGCCAATATGGATCCCAACCACCGAAGCTGTATAGCTTTTGTGAAGGTGTGTTCTGGCCGTTTTCAACGCAACGAGAATTACAAGCACATACGATCGGGTAAAATGATGAAGTTTTCATCGCCTACTGCCTTTATGGCACAGAAAAAAGACATCGTCGACGAAGCCTACCCCGGAGATATCGTCGGTATTCCCGATACAGGCAACTTCAAAATAGGCGACACCTTGACCGCAGGCGAGGAACTGCATTTCAAAGGTTTACCCTCGTTCTCTCCCGAAATGTTCAAATACATTGAGAACACCGACCCGATGAAATCCAAACAACTCGAGAAAGGTATACAGCAACTTATGGATGAGGGCGTGGCACAGCTTTTTATCAACCAATTTAACGGCCGCAAAATCATAGGTACAGTAGGACAATTGCAATTCGAGGTCATACAATACCGACTGCTTCACGAATACGGAGCCCAATGTCGCTGGGAACCCATTTCACTTTTTAAGGCTTGCTGGATAGAAAGCGAAGATGAACAAGCTTTAGAGGCTTTTAAGAAGCGAAAACATCAATTCATGGCGGTAGACCGCGAAGGTCGCGATGTGTTCCTTGCCGATTCGGGATATGTTTTGCAGATGGCTCAGCAGGACTTCCCCAAAATACGTTTCCACACCACTTCCGAATTTTAGTTCGTAGGTAGCTTCCAGAAATCTTGATGCACACAAGAGCATTGAAGCTCTGCGCGAAATCCCGTATAAGATTGACCAGCGGACTTATTCGTTCCGTTAGTCCTACCCCTCCTTTTCCAACTGAAGCGTCAGTTGATTACAAATGCGTTCGTGTCGTAGCATCATATACACCAGGATAGCATTGAATACCGTCAATTCAGTAGCAAAATACAACCACGGCATTTGCAGGAAGATAGCTGTGAACAATGTTATAGTGCGCCAATTAAAAGACAATATATTGGTATACTTCATCAAGGGGAGCGACAAACGACGGAACTCATCACGAAAACTTTGCGGAATTTTTGAAGCCGTTCCGTAACGCGCTCTGAGAACTTTACGCAATCGCTGCATTGCCGGCGTCATCTGCTCTTGATTGATGGTATATTTTGTGTATGCTTCCAGAACGAGTTTCTTAAAAAAGTTCTTTTTCCAGCTCAGATTTTCCAATTTGCGTTTAAGGTCATCGGCGCTTTCAAGTTCGCTACCGTCTTCACCTTTAAGAAAGTAAAGATGGAACTGGCGATAGTAATCGGCCACGGCTGCCTGTTTTGCATGACACAACCCTGTTACAGCCGCCATCACCCATATAACCCAATGGTGTTCACTAAAAAATTCGCTGGTAACGACTTCGCGCAGACAGATTGCTGCATATATTGTCACAAACCAGATGTCGCCGGCCATACCGTCGAGTATACGGCCTATACGCGAATATTGTTTCGTCATGCGAGCAAGCTGACCATCTGCGCTGTCAAAACTGTTGGCCCATATCAGCAACAACATACCAGCTATATTAATCCAGATATTGTTGAAATAAAAGGCAATGCCGGCTCCAATACCCAAAAATATCGAGGCGATAGTTATTGCGTTAGGCGTGACTCCTATTCGAGCTGCAAGACATGCCCACATATATCCAATCGGACGGTAAAAAGCCAAGTCTATATGTTCCTCAGTATCGTTGCTTTTCAGGCTGTCCCGATATCCGGCTTTGCGGATAGCTTCCTTGGCTTGGGAGGCAGTTACCTTTGATGTTTCGTTGTTATACTCCATGTCTTGAAGGTTTTAAACGGGCGCTCAGACTGAATGTTTCTTTATCAACGCCATAATAGCCTTGGCAATATGGGGACCTGCCTCATTACGACAAGGAGCAAAACTAGGCCAATCGTTAAAGTCGATAATTCGTATCGATCCATCAGGATCGACAATAGCATCGCCACCATACACAACAACGTCGAGTTCCTGCGAGGCTTTCTGACACATGGCACGCAAAGCGGCTTCGTCAAATTGAAGTCCACGACTCGGGCCGTTGATAGCCTCGTGACCATATTTACTGTGACCGGACTCGTAAGGATAAAACCAAAAGAAGTAGTTGCTGTCACGTATTCCGTAAAACTTAATAAGGTCACCCTCGAGGTGTATGTTGATAACGGCTCGTGGTATGCCACGCAGAAAATATTCCTGGAGTACTTCCTGAGCCTCCTCGGGATGTCTGACGTAGGACACGTCTTCTTTGTGCATGGCATGGAAGTCTCCACGTTTAATCCAACCTCGCTCTATGCCATTGCGCCGCATCAAGTCGATGATGCGTTCGTTGGTATTCACCATGAGACTTTTAGGATAAGGGATACCCGACCCGAGCAGAATGCGGGTCATTCGCTCCCGGGTGCAATTCTCTATTCCGTATCCCGAATTGATAACCAATTTACCCTCGTCTTCCAGCCGTTGCAATAATTTTATGGATTGTTGTTCGCGACACATATCCACAATAACCGGCTCGGCGACACCGTCACTTTTGATAAACTGTTCTTCGCTATATACATTGACTATGTAGCCGCGCTTGCGTAATTGGTCGGCGACAATATTGAAAATAGCGGCATCATTGCCGATGTGGTTGGGCGAGTAGGCGCCGGCGCGCATAATTCCGGCTATACTTATTTCAGCCATAAGCGAGGGTTGGTATGATTGGTTTTAAACAGTGCTAACGTGATGATGCGACGGAGGTGTCAGGGTCGTACTTCGTATGCTTCGATATCGACCAGTTTTATATTGAACACCAGATTTGAATAGGGGTCGATGCCAAAGCCGTTACCCGATGCGCCATAGCCTATGCCGTAAGGTACAACAAACTGAGCGGAGTCCCCAACATGCAATTGCATGATGGCTATGCTCCAGCCGGCAATGAGATTGGTTGAGTTCAGTTGTGACACAAAGCCGGCTGTCTGATCCATCACCGAATCGTTGGCAAGCGTAAGGGTATAGTTCACTTTGGTTGTCGAAGTAAAAAGTGGTGTGAGATTTTCGGAATGTTCCTCGCCTATACGGTGCATCAGCACAAAGGACTGAGGATCAGTAGGCAACGCACAAGTGCTGTAATATGGAGTGCCGTCAGGGTTAGTACGAGTCATTTGCTCTACAAGCCATTGGGCGTTAAACTCACGCCACTCCTTATAAATCTTTTCGTTGGTGTCATCATCGTTGTAGCAAGCGACACAACACGTACCGACAAGAAGAGTAACGAATATTTTATAAAGAATTTTCCTCATAAGGTATATCGTTAGAAATTAACGGTCGGAGCGGATTGCGCTTCTGTAGCTGCCGCAAACTGGTTCTTGCG
The DNA here is from genome assembly GCA_022509065.1 of Muribaculaceae bacterium. Taxonomy (GTDB): domain Bacteria; phylum Bacteroidota; class Bacteroidia; order Bacteroidales; family Muribaculaceae; genus CAG-873. Next base: position 75,093 of record JAFLTY010000007.1, on the reverse strand, counting down.
TTCAAAACCGAAGATAGAAGCAAAGACACTTGCAGGGAAAGTACGTATCTTGACGTTATAAACCTGCACAGCCTCGTTGTAATTGTTTCGTTCTGTGTTGATTCGGTTTTCGGTGCTTTCGAGCTGTTTCTGCAAATCCATAAAGTTGGTGTTTGCCTTCAAATCCGGATAAGCCTCATGAACGGCGTTGACATATATGCTAATGCCTCTGTTGAGCTGTTCCATCTGATCAACAGTTGGTTCATCACCATTAGGATTGAACGCTGACAATCCGTTGCGAACTGCAAGAAGACTGTCACCGGCTTGGATCAGACCGGCACGGGCGTTGGTAACGTTTTCAAGCGTCTCTGACTCGTGTTGCGCATAACCTTTAACGGTGTTGACAAGGTTGGGAATAAGATCAAAACGGCGCTGGTAGCTGGCCTGTACGTCACCCCATGTCCGGTCTACGTTTTCCTCGGCTTTTACCATGCCGTTATAGGAGGTGCATCCGCCAACAAGCAGAATAATGATCAGAAATGCGAAAACGCACCAAACTATCGTCATCTTTTTCATAATTATCTATTTTTTGATGGGTTATTTAATTAATCTGCAAGCTTGCGCAACAATGCGGTAAGGCTTACTCGGTCGTGTATGAGTTTGTGCAAATCGGAGATGTTCACACGTGTTTGTGCCATTGAGTCACGTTCGCGCAGGGTCACTGTATTGTCTTCAAGTGTTTGATGATCCACAGTGATACAGAAAGGAGTACCTATCGCATCCTGGCGGCGATAGCGTTTGCCTATTGAATCTTTTTCGTCGTAATGTGTGGCGAAATCAAATTTAAGATCGTTTACAATCTGACGCGCTTTTTCCGGCAGACCGTCTTTCTTTACCAGCGGCATAACGGCGCATTTTACTGGAGCGAGAGCTTCGGGAAGATGTAATACAACACGGCGATCTCCTCCATCAAGTTCCTGCTCCTCGTAGCTTGAGCACAACACACTGAGGAACATGCGGTCAACGCCAATAGAGGTCTCTATTACGTAGGGAACATAGTTTTCGTTGAGCTCGGGGTCGAAATATTTGATATTCTTACCGGAGTATTTCTCGTGTTGCGACAAGTCGAAGTTTGTGCGTGAGTGGATGCCTTCCACTTCCTTAAACCCGAATGGCATCAGGAACTCGATGTCAGTAGCAGCGTTGGCATAATGAGCCAGCTTGTCATGGTCGTGATAGCGATACTTCTCATCCCCCATGCCAAGCGCTTTGTGCCAACGTAAGCGCCATTCTTTCCAACGGGCGAACCATTGCAGTTCTTCACCGGGACGAACAAAGAATTGCATTTCCATCTGCTCGAACTCACGCATACGGAAAATGAACTGACGCGCTACTATCTCGTTGCGAAATGCCTTTCCTATCTGGGCTATACCGAAAGGAATGCGCATACGTCCGGTTTTTTGCACATTGAGATAATTGACGAAAATACCTTGTGCGGTTTCAGGACGCAAATATACTGTCATAGCGCCGTCGGCTGTCGATCCCATCTCGGTTTTGAACATGAGATTAAACTGCCGGACATCGGTCCAATTGCGCGTACCCGATATGGGACATACTATTTCCTCGTCCACAATGATATTTTTCAGCTCGTCAAGATCGTTATCGTTCATTGCCTTGGCAAAACGGGCGTGCAACGCGTCGCGTTTGGCTGCAACCTCAAGGACACGGGCGTTGGTCTGAAGGAACATGGCCTCGTCAAACGATTCGCCAAAACGTTTTTTTGCCTTTGCTACTTCTTTCGCAATCTTGTCGTCATATTTTGCAAGTTGATCTTCGATAAGCACATCGGCGCGGTAACGTTTCTTTGAATCGCGATTGTCAATCAAGGGATCATTGAAAGCATCCACGTGTCCGGATGCCTTCCAGATGGTAGGATGCATAAAGATAGCCGAGTCGATACCCACAATGTTTTCGTGCAGCAACGTCATCGCTTCCCACCAATAACGTTTGATGTTGTTTTTCATTTCAACTCCGTTTTGGCCGTAATCGTAAACGGCCGACAAACCGTCATAGATTTCGCTTGACTGAAAAACAAAACCATACTCCTTTGCGTGCGATACTATCTTTTTAAACACGTCATCCTGCTGTTGTGCCATGATTGCTATAATTTAGAGAGTTCTTTTTTGAAATATTGTTAATGGTTTGTGTTACACACGTCTTCGCATACAAATTGCAACCCCCTGATACCCTGAATACTGCTTCAACATCAACGAAACATATAAGGACACGGGGTGCGTTGAATGCGTTTATCGAGTAATGTGGTTAACAAACTCACCGCAAATTTACTAAAAAAATGACAATTAGCCTCAACCGGCAAGTTTAATTCTTTTTCTTACCCTGTTTTTGCTCAGGAAGAGCGTCTCGAGCCGACGAAGCCGAGGTGCCGGAATACAAAATTGTATCGGGAGTGGCAACAATATAATACGGCAATCCGGTAACGGGATATTTATCCACCCCGGGGGTTCCAACACCCGTGCCTGTCCATACGGATACCCAGTTTATCGGTTCTTCGTCAACGACTTTATTTTTATTTAACGGATTGTCCGATATACTTTTGGGCTCATTCTTTTTATTTTTGTTGGATTTCTTTGTATCTGTTTTTGGTTCGTCTGTTTTTAACGGCTTACGTCTGTCGTTACGGAGAGCGCGGCGCCAAGTGACCGTGTCAGGTGACAAATTATATTCCAGAGCAAGAACACTATCCTTTTTTGCATATTCGCCGGCATACCTCAATAAAGGCACCACCGAATCGGCTCGTTGGTCGCCCTCGGCTGTAAAGGCAAGAAGCATAGTTTTATACTTGGCAGGGTCAAGAATAAAAAAAGTATCGGCAGCACAGAAAAGAGTGTCGGGTAATACTTTGTAGTTACCGGGTAAAACGCCTCGGTTATAGGATATAAAGCCAAAACCGTTGTCATAATATCCGGGACGCGCGTCAGGTTCTATTTTACTCAATAATTCGTATGCCCCAAGAGGGTCGATGGAAGCATCGTAAAGCGTGGTCAATAAAGCATAAGACGCGGCATTATAAGGATAGAGACTAATGAATTCGGAAATAGATTCGTTATCTATTTTTTCTGTATTCGACAACCACAAGTTGAGCATGTCGTTAAACGAAGTAGTGTCCGTCTCGTTAGTAGCCGTTTGGATACGAAATCCAGATATTCCTGCCGGATCGACAGTCACTTCTTCCTTATCGCCACCTTCAACCGCCAACAGTCCTAAAAGCGTATAATCGTTTGAATATATTTCAATAAACGTCTTTCTATGGTCGGAAGCCGCAGGTGCTTCATATTCAAAATGTCCCGAACGCGCTGCCAACACCTCGGGGCGCACTCCGCTGGGCGAATAAACGAGCATTCGCAGTGTTATTTCACGGCCATCACTAATATCGCCAGAAATTTTAAATGTATCTCGCGAGGAACAGCCGGTCACTATCCATAAAAGTCCAACAACGACAAAAAAAACTTTTTTTGTGTAAACGCGCATGTTCCTCATCATTAAATTCGGGTTGCTTTTTCCACTCCTTTAACATGCGTAAGGGTATGACACATGTCGTTAACAATGCTTACGTCTTCAACACGTACCCATAAATCGCAAGTAAAGACCTCGTTGATAGCCTCTATTTCGAGTTTACGCAAGTCAATTCCGAGCTGTAAGGCTATCATGCCGGAAATTTCCTGTAAGATTCCCGGACGATCGATGCCTTCCACTTTGATATGGGCGAGAAATTTTGCCGAAGTGAGAGCCCAACGTGTGGATACTATACGCGATCCGTAGCCTGCTTTGAGCACAAGAGCGCGCGGACAGTTCAAAGCGTGTATCACCACACTGCCGCTATCGTCCACGAAGCCCAGTACATCGTCACCGGGAATAGGCTGACAGCAGTCAGCTATCGTGAAATTCGCGCCATGGTCGTCGTAGCGTAGCGTGTAAGGTTCCTTAGTGTTTATCTTAGGTTTACCGTTACTTTCATCTATAACAGGTTCGATGTTTTCTGTTTTCTTACCCGTATTCAGTGTCAGCACATTCTTAGTGGCCTTGAGGAACTTGCTCAGCAGACGCCTTTCACCACCTTCGGCATTCCCTCGCAATGCATTCGCCGTGGCATCGCCCAGAACAATGTCTCCTACCCCAATCTTGTAAGCAAGGTCATCTCGACTCGCGGCATCGAAATGTCCCATCAACTTGGTGTAGACTCCGTTATCGAGGAGTATGCCGTTTTCTTCCATGAACTCTACCAAAATGCGACGCCCTTCCTGTATGATTGGTTGGCGGGCTCGCCTCAACGCCTGACGCAGACGGGTTTTGGCACGGGCTGTTTTCAAAAATGTCACCCATTGTTCCTGCGGCTCCTGTGTCTTTGACGTGATTACCTCAACTTGGTCGCCCGATGACAACACATGACTAAGGGGTACCAGTTTATGGTTCACTTTGCCTGCTATACAATGTAAACCAAGCTCGGTATGGAGGTTGAAAGCAAAATCAAGTACTGTGGATCCCGCGGGCAATGTGACCAGTTCTCCGGTTGGCGTAAACACAACGATTTCAGCAGCGAAAAGGTTGAGCTGGAGGGTGTCAAGAAAATCTATGGCGCTGGGTTCCGGATTGTCAAGGATGTCTTTAATAGTGCGCAGCCATGTGGTAAGTTCCGATTCTTCCTCGCCTTCTCCTATCTTGTATTTCCAGTGTGCGGCGAAGCCTTTCTCGGCTATCTCATCCATGCGACGCGAGCGTATCTGCACCTCTATCCAGTTACCGTCAGGACCCATCACTGTTAAATGTAAAGCCTGATAGCCATTGGCCTTGGGAACCGATATCCAGTCGCGGGTACGCTCAGGATGTACCCGGTAAAGGTCGGTAATAGCAGAATAAATGTTCCAACAAATATTTTTTTCTTTGGCGACATCGTCACAGTCAAACACTATACGCATTGCATAGAGATCGTAAACCTCGTCGAACGATATGTTTTTTGCCTCCATTTTTTTCCAGATGGAGTAGCAAGACTTAAGTCTCGCCTTGGCTTCATATTCAAGCCCCATCTGATCGAGTTTTTCTTTTATAGGAGCTGAAAAATCGCTGTATATCTCGGCTCTTCGTGCCTCGGATTCGCGAATTTTTTCAGTAATGTCCTCCCACGCCTTCGGATGCTCGTATTTAAACGCCAAATCCTCGAGCTCAGTTTTGATGGCAAACAATCCAAGGCGGTGCGCCAACGGTGCGTATATATATAATGTCTCACCTGCAATTTTATATTGTTTGGCAGGCGTCATCGAGCCAAGCGTGCGCATATTGTGCAATCGGTCGGCCATTTTGATAAGAACCACACGAATATCTTCACTCATGGTAAGGAGGAGTTTGCGGTAGTTTTCGGCTTGAAGTGATGCTTTATCTCCAAAGATACCTCCCGAAATCTTTGTCAGTCCTTCCACGAGTTGCGCTATTTTGTCTCCAAACTGTAAACGTATGTCCTCGGTGGTATAGTCTGTATCTTCGACTACATCATGAAGTAAAGCGGCACATATCGAGGTGGAACCCAACCCAATCTCCTGACTGGCTATTTTAGCTACAGCTATCGGATGGAGAATATACGGTTCGCCTGAACGACGACGTACCCCGGCGTGTGCCGCTTTTGCAAAGCGAAACGCGCGTTCTATCATCTCCACTTTTTTGCGGTGGTTGCTTGCAAGGTAACCGTTGAGAACATCCTTAAAGGCAGCTTCTATAATACGGTCTTCTTCTGCAGCCGTCTTGTTATAGCCATCAACCATGCTTTAAATAAGTCTGCTGTTATTAGAATACAAAATTACTGACTATTATTGAAAATGCAAAATACCCTGTATTGCGCACTGTTATGAGCCTTGGCGAATTAGAGTGAACCATTTATGAAAATTTTTGCTAAATTTGCGCTGAATTTCACTTTACATATAGTAAACCCGTATTGAATAATCAGACCAATCATGTCAACCAATACTATCGATAACAAACGCAAAGTCACCACTCTCCGTTTAGGCGAAATGAAAGCCCGCGGTGAAAAAATAGCCATGCTTACGGCATACGACTACTCAATGGCTCGTCTGGTCGACCAGGCAGGCATGGATGTCATACTCGTGGGCGACTCCGCATCGAATGTTATGGCTGGTAACACCACTACCCTTCCCATGACATTGGATCAGATGATTTACCACGCTCAGTGCGTCACTAAAGGAGTAGAACGTGCTTTGGTGGTATGCGACATGCCGTTCGGTTCCTATCAGGGCAATTCGAAACAGGCGCTCGCTTCGTCAATACGCATCATGAAAGAGAGCAACGCCGAAGCCGTAAAATTAGAAGGTGGAAGCGAAATAGCCGAGTCAGTGTCACGCATTCTGTCTGCCGGCATCCCGGTGATGGGACATTTGGGACTTACTCCACAGTCTATCAACAAATTTGGCACCTATGCGGTTCGGGCACGTCAGGAAGCCGAAGCACGCAAACTTATAGAGGATGCCAAACTCCTTGAAGAACTGGGATGTTTCGCTATAGTCCTCGAAAAAATTCCTGCCGAACTTGCTGAACGCGTAACCAAAATGCTCGATATCCCCACTATAGGCATCGGAGCGGGGAGCGGTACGGACGGTCAGGTTCTGGTACTCCAGGATATGTTGGGTATAAACCGCGAGTTCACTCCCAAATTTCTGCGCAGATACGCTGATTTGGGAACAACCATAACCAATGCCGTTGGAAATTATATCAACGATGTCAAAACAGGTGATTTCCCCAACGCCGACGAACAATATTGACAACCATATACCATTGACTGATTGAGCGTCTACAGGTACATATTTTCTCGCATAACATGCACATGCATAGTGTTGGCATGCGCGTTTGTGATGTGTACAGCTCCGGGATATGCGCAGATTGTCGCTACAAACCATGAAGAGGTTCTCGACATCGACTCGCTACGCCGCGATTTTGACAACCAGTCGTATTTCGGACTTTATAAAGACAATTATTTTGTTTTCGGTCCGCCTATCGGACAAAAACCGACCAAATCGAACACCAACGTCAAGTTTCAAATATCGATAGCCCAGAAATTGACGCGCTCCACGCTGCCATGGGGAACCTACCTATACCTTTTTTATACTCAAAAGGTGTTCTGGAATGTACTTGAGAATTCCATGCCGATGCCCGATTTAAATTTCAATCCTGGTATAGGGTTGGCAAAACCTCTTTTTGTACGTAACCGCTTTATCGGTAAAGCATTTTTTCTTATCGAACACGAGAGCAATGGCAAGGACGGAGAAAAATCGCGTTCATGGAACAAAATATCGTTCGGAGCAAGCATACTTATCGACCCCAATATCATAGTGCACGGCAAAATATGGATACCTATTGTCGACGGCATGAACAATAAGGATATCCTCAATTATAGTGGAATATATCAAGTCGGGATGCAGGTTTACAGCAATAACCGGCGTCTGACCGGCTCTGTCCTTCTGACTAAACGCCGCGGATTCAACCTTAATTACAACACTACTATTGAGCTTGCTTACCGGTTTCTTAAACGAGATAACCAATATTTCTTTTTGCAATATTACAACGGCTATGGAGAAGGTCTCCTGGATTATAATGTGTTTCACAGCCAATTGCGCATAGGCATTGTCATAAAACCGCGTCTGTTTTCAGAATTCTGAATAACTACAGGACATTGCATCCCAATTACAATAAATGGCATTTCGTTTCGTTTATAGTTAGGGTTATAATACCCTTTACCAACCTCGAAACCAACATAGTTTAATGACTAATAACTCTTCTTTCCTCCACAATTCATATTTCCATCATCCACTCGGTCGAGCATTACACCCGGTCATAATCATGGTTGTGGCATTGCTGACAGCCATGACCACCTATGCTTTCGATGAATCGAAGTACGCTTCATCTTCGGTATTGTCCTCCGGAAGGTGGATTAAGATATCGGTGCCGGAGAGCGGTCTTTATGCCATCACGCCGCAACAATTGCGGCAATGGGGGTTCAGTGATGCTTCTCAGGTACGCGTGTGCGGTTACGGGGGTGCCCGTATCGCCGATTTGATGACAGAGGCCAACTACATCGATGACCTGCCGGTCATCCCTACCCTTACGACCGCCGGAGGCAATATTGTGTTTTACGGAGTAGGTCCCGAACAATGGTCATCGTCCATTACGGGACGTTTTTCACGGACTTCTAATATCTACTCATCCAAAGGATATTATTTTGTCACGCAGGTCGAGTCTTCCGATTCCATACTTTCACAACCTGAAATAAAGAAATCAGGGACGCCCTCGGCGACCAATCCGGCCACAACATATTGGCACAGGCTACAACACGAGCAGGATCTGACATCCCCCGGCAAAGCAGGACCGCAACTCGTTGGTGAGGATTTCCGTATCTCGCCGTCCCGTGAATTCAAATTTGACCTCGTAGATCGTGATGATTCTGGAACAGATGTGTGGTTCGAGACTTCATTCGTGGCGAAGACCTTCACTCAGGCCTCAACCATATCGTTTACCGTGAACGGTAACCAACTGGCACCGGCAAACACCGACCGGATATCGGCCACAGTCAACGATTCACACAACCATGGTTCGGAAGTTATCACACGACGCACTTTGTCAGACATTGAAGGCAATGCCCTCAACATAAAAATCACGCATTCATCGCCTGTCACAGTTCGTGGAGCATGGCTGAACTACATCTCGGTAAACTATGTCCGACAACTAAAACTTCCCACCGCCGGATTTCTTAACTTTTGGACTAACAACGCAGCGCTCTCGCTGAGCAACGCAACCGCTTCGACTCGTGTACTCGATGTCACAGACCCGACAAATATTATCGAGGTGAACATTTCGGAGATCAGTGCAGATGCTTCCCGCACATGGACTTCGAGCTATTCCGGATGGCGAACATATGTGGCCTTCAATGACAATGCCGCGTTACCGTCACCCACCTTCGAAGGCGCAGTGGCAAATCAGAATCTGCATGACGTCACACCCGAATCGGTGCCTCACATGGTCATACTCTGTCATCGCTCGATGAAATCACAAGCGCAACGTATCGCCGCTTTGCACGCCACCGATACTTTCGAACCTCTGCAGACTCTTGTTGTGGATATCGAACAGGTTTATAATGAATTTTCTTCCGGTATGGCCGATGTAAGCGGAATCCGTAAGTATTTCAAGATGCTTTGGGACAAGGGAGCCTACGAAGCCGGCGACGGATACTCGTCACGCTTCAGATATGCCATTCTGCTCGGTCGAACCACTTACGACAGCCGTCTGGTTACAGACGAGGCCAAAGCCTTTGTGTCATTCATTATACCAACGTGGATGGGAGGAACAATGCGTCAGAGCCTCAATGATACAGACGGTTATGGCACAGATGACTTCATGGCATTTCTCGAAGACAACTCCGGCTCCGACAAAGGACTCGACAACCTTTGTATAGCCATCGGTCGAATACCGGCACGTTCCGTTTCGGACGCTGCCAATTATATTGACAAACTCGAGCAATACATGTCTTCGACTAAAAAGACATCTTGGAAAAACAACGTAATGTTCCTTGCCGATGACGGTGATGACGGAAGACACATGGATCAAAGTGAGTCGTTCATACGCAACATGTCGAGTATCCCTGATAATCCTCTATTCATCAACAAAGTGTATCTTGACGCTTATCTGCGCGAGAGCAACGCTTATCCGTTGGCACGCGAGGCCATGTTCCGCCACTTGAACGACGGCGTAGTGTGGTGGTCATTCATCGGGCACGCCAACGACCACGCCCTTACGCACAATGACCAGTTGACGTACAACGATTTGAACAACATGGTTTACAAGAACATACCTGTTTTCTATGCGGCAACTTGCGACTTTTTGCGTTGGGATCAGAACTCTCTGTCCGGTGGCGAGATTATGTTTTATGAACGTAACGGAGGCGCCATATCGCTGATTAGTGCCACTCGCCCCGTTTATATATATGAAAACGGGTTGTTGAGTAACGCTTTCGGCCGTCAGCTCGGTGCACGAGACTCTCAGGGCAAACTTCTCACCGTCGGTGAAATATATCGCCGGGCAAAAAACAACATCCTTACCGACGGAGGGTCACATCTGTCCAACCCTAACCGTCTCAAATTTGTGCTGATGGGAGACCCGGCTATGCGCTTGGCCACTCCATCCAACATGGTCGATATTGCCGAGATTAATAATAAACCCTTATCGTCACACGATGACGACCCCATAGAGCTGAACGCTCTACAAACAGCTTCTGTAAAAGGATATATACGCACACCCGACGGTAATCTTTATTCGGATTTTAACGGAGTTGTCACCATCACTCTGTACGATGCTGAATTCTCGACAACCACCCACGGTTATCCGGATGCCGGCACCGAAGGCCGACAAATCACTTTCGAACAGCAAGGCTCGCGTCTGACCGCCGTTTCAACCCCGGTCACCAATGGAGAATTCGAAGTAAAACTCACCGTACCAACAGATATCTCCGACAATTATCGTCCGGCTGCTATTGTAGCCTACGCATATTCGTTGACCGGCGATGACGATGCTGTCGGCAAGACTAATAACCTTTACGTTTACGGATACGACAGCGATGCAATGACCGATGATGTACCTCCTGTCATCGAATCGATCTATCTGAATCACAGCTCGTTTACAGACGGTGGTGTTACCGACTCGTCGCCGTTGCTCATTGCCAAGGTCAGCGATGATGTAGCCATAAACTTGTCAACTGCCGGAATAGGACATTCCATTACAGCGCAATTGGACGGCACGTCAACATTTACCGATGTTTCACTTTACTATACACCGGTTAGCGACGGTACTAACGGAGGCGTCATAAACTATCCGCTTTCAAGCCTTACCCCGGGTAATCACACACTGACGTTAAGGGTTTGGGACACGTCGGCAAACTCCGCGACAGCCACAATCAACTTCAGTGTCGACGAACGCCTCGCCCCGAAGATTTTCGACATTTACACCGATGCCAATCCGGCGCACGACAAAGCGAACTTCTATCTCACTCACGATCGTCCCGAGCAAATGGCTACCGTCTCCGTCGAAGTCTTCAACATGTTGGGTCACCCTATCTGGAGTCGCACTTCCACCGGTGTCAGCGACATGTTCACCAGTTCTCCCGTAACTTGGGATCTTACTGACAGCGCCGGGCGCAGAGTGTCTCGGGGCATATATCTCTACAGAGCGACTATCACAGTAGACGGCGAAACATTCGACACCGGAAGCCGTCGCATTGCCGTTGCAGCTTACTAAGAAACCACGACTACACAATGTCAAGAAACACCACATACAAAACGACTGGAGATTCGGTTCAGAATCCATGCGTACAACTTCCTGAACCTACTTTGCGCCGCATGCCGTGGTATCTGGCTTATGTTAGCACCTTACGCAAACAAGGTATCGAATATGTATCCTCAACACATATCGCCACTCATGTGGGAGTAGATCCCAGCCAGATAGCCAAAGACCTTTCTTTCCTTAATATCCGCGGCAAGACGCGCATAGGATACGAAGTGTCGGTTCTCGAAAATGAATTACGCCATTTTTTGGGATTTTCCGAACTCCATAACGCTGTTATAGTGGGCACAGGTTCCTTGGGGACTGCTCTCATGCGCGACCGTGGCTTGCATCGTTACGGTCTCAACATAGTAGCCGGATTCGATTCTAATCCCGATATCGTAGGATCGGAACATGGTGGTGTGCGTGTTTATCACATCGACAGGTTGCCTTCGCTTTGCAGCGAACTCGATGTCAACATTGCAGCGATCACAGTTCCGGTGGGAGCAGCGCAGACAGTGGCCGATATTTGTGTACGCGCCGGTATTCATGCCATTTGGAATTTTACGCCATGGCGTATTCAGGTTCCTCAAGGAATAGTAGTACAAAACACCTCCATTTACTCTCATCTCGCGCTTATTTACAACAGACTGCAAAACAGCATTGACCTAAAAGAAACTCGCAGATGAAAGTTTTAGTCTCATATATTGATGACAACCACATTACAGCAACCGCACTCATCTGCGATTCAGCCATCACGCGTTGCAAAGATCCCTTCTTTGTACCTGATGGACGAGAGTGGCAGGCATTAGTTTTACGCGGTGTCGTTATCGATCGTCTGGGAAAAGGCATATCATCCCGTTTCGCCGACCGATATTATAGTCAGTGTCTTTCTGCGGCTCATCCGTTTGCCACAAATATTCCTGACCAAGATGCTTATCGCTGGGGACGTGACGGAGCTTTGATTGTTAGCCCGCCATCCGATGCCTCACAAATAGTTTCCGATAAAAGAGAATTACTAAATAACCTTATCGCCGAATACAGCTCTTCAATGACGCTAAAAACCGGCGATATGATACTGATGGCCGAACCGGGTTCCATCCTCATTGAGCCTAAGTCTTATAATATAGACATTCCGCCCTCTAACGGATTCCCCCGGTTCACCCTCAAAATACGTTGATCTTTAACTCTTCTCAAGTCTAATCTTAACCAAAAAGTATACTATCATGTACCGCCGGTCGGTTCTCAACAATATATCTTGGCATCTTTTCCTAAAGATAATATTAGTCACTGTTCTAACTCTCAATGCAGCAAGCGTTCAAGCACTCCCTACATCCCATTACACCACGGAGTCAAAACTCAGTTCAGGCAACTGGGTAAAAGTAAAAACAAGCGGCGAGGGTATTCATCAGATTTCTTATGGACAATTGCGCGAGTGGGGGTTTCCCAATCCCGAAAAAGTCAATGTATACGGTTATGGAGCCACGTTACTTGCCAACGATGTCTTTTCCGAGTCATACCCCGATGACGTCAAACTGACATATAGCCTGCACAAAAACGAAAACCTGTACTTCTATTCGACGGGCGACGTATCGACCACAGTGGAATCACCATCTAAACTCACAGCACAGCGAAACTACTATTCGCAAGAAGTTTTCTATCTGTTGAGCGACCGACAACCTGAGGCAGATGAGATTCCCTCTATATTTCCTATTAATACCACCGGGAGTCTTTTCACTTACGACGCACACTTATCGGCGTTATACTGTGACGAAGAATTACAAAACCCGACCATGATAGGCGCATATTTCCTGGCACATGACATAACAACCGAAAACCCGGTTGATATGCCTGTAACGATAAAAAACATGGGCTCGGGTAACACCTCATGGAAAAATGCCACTTTCGTTGTTGGTTATGGCGCGCTAAGCAAAACAGCGACATCGGTGCCAGTTAAAATACCATCATGCATATCCTCTTCGAAGGTGGACATATTGTATCAACCCGCGTTATATTCCTACGAACAATATGCAAAATATAAGCTGGGAACGACTACGCTTACCATCAACCAGACTATACCTGACGGAACACATGCATTTTCGGCTTTTTCTCCCGGAGGTGCCCTGACTTTTCTTGCAACCGACTATTATTGGTTGATATACCCTCGGCTTAATCGTATGGACGAAGAAAGTTCTCTTTCCATGTATTTCACTGATTTGCCAGAGACAGCAACCAATTTCAGTGTATCCGGCCAATCGTCAGTTCATGTCATCGATGTCACTGATATTACACACGTTCATGAATTGGAGCTTCTTTACGACGCCACATCAAATACACACTTTGGCACAATAGATAATTCTGCGCAAAACACTTCATGCCATCTTGTCGCCTTTGATACGGGCAAAGAGCAACTCAAGGTCGAGTATGTAGAGGCGGTGGACAATCAGAATTTCCATGGATGGTCAACACCCGCGATGCTCATCATAACAACTGCCGAATTGGAGCCAGCGGCCGAACAACTGGCCGAAATTCATCGCCATTATGACAACATGGATGTCAAAGTGGTTCGGCATGACTTGCTTTTTAACGAATTCTCATCGGCGACTCCCGACGTAATGGCCTATAGACGTTTCATCAAAATGCTTTATGACCGCGAGCCCTCTAAACTGCAATATGTAATCGTTTACGGACCTTCATATTGGGACAACCGCGCCATAACAGTCGAGAAAAAAGACCGTATATTGGTATACGAAACGCCAAATCCGCTTTATTCGTCTTTCGAGACAAAAGCCTTTGGTAGCGATTCTTATCTCGGAATGCTTAATGATGCGTTCAAACCCGAACGAATCCGTTATGCTGTTCAGAATATAGCGGTGGGACGTATCCCTGTAGCTGACCTTACACAGGGTTACGCTATAAACCGCAAGATAGCCAAATATATTGAAACACCCTCGCGTACCACAGTCTACAACACTGCCTTGGTAATGAGCGATGACGGCGATTCCAACTCCCACCTGTTGCAAGCTGAGGAAGTTGCCGCGTCTCTTTGCGAGAAACGCAGCGCAATGACGGCAGTACGCGCACATAACGCCATTTACCGATGGGATACGGGCGATGCGAAAGACCTGCGTTCGGTGGCTGTGTCTGCACTTAACCGAGGCACCGGCTTGTTTGTGTATGTAGGACATGGCACCGAAGATAATTTCGGAGCCGAGAATCTTTGGAGTCGTAATCTGGCCAAAACAACATCTTACAAATACCTTCCCATCTGCATGCTGGCCACATGCACTTCCTTCGGGTTTGATCGTGGAAAAGATAATATCGGCGAATCCATGCTCTTTACCGAGGATGGGGGCGCCCTGTGTCTTATAGCTTCGGGACGCACCGTCTATGGTGCTCTTAATCATATTTTGGCTTTGAATACCGTCAAGGCATACACCGAGGCAACCTCGAATACGACTTTCGGACAACTATGGCTCGACAGCCGCAATTACCTTATTGATAGCGGGACTTATTCTGAGGATTATCAAATAAATACTCTGACATATAACCTCGGGGGCGATCCCGCTCTCCGCTTTGGCGTCCCTACGTACTCTGTGAAACTTACTGATTTGGACGGTATCGACATCTCCCAACTCACCGACACATTGGCCATCGAACCCTTACGTCCATTTTCGATTGAGGGCAACATAGTCGACTCGGACGGAAAAATAGCCTCGGACTTTAACGGCAGTGTCACAATCCAACTGTACGATGTCCCTTATACTGTGCCTACTTTGATGCGTTCGTCCGATTCGATTGTCGACATCACTCTTGACCACGACCTGCTTGCATCCAAAACTGTATCCGCTGAAGGAGGTTGTTTCAAAACCACTTTTACTACGCCTCTACCAGTCCATGAAAAGGGTATTAACAGATTGACCCTACACGCCGACAGCGATAACGGCCTACATGGAGACGGAATGTACGGCAATCTGTCCGTGGCGGCGTCTCAAACCGACAATAGCGACTCGCCTGCGTTGCTACCCACTATTGATTTCATGGCTGTGAGTGACAACTCCTCTCAGGATAATACTTTTTTACTCGGTGACGTCTACTTTAGCGCCTCAGGAAGCAGCGGATCGGCAGGCATCAACCAGTCTGCCGCTATAGGAGCCGGAAGCACCCTGGTTATTGACGGAACGTCACGTGTTGATGGTATCAAGGATTTGCTCTCAACCGATAACGACACTTGGACTCTGAATATGGCTTTACCAGAGTTGACTGATGGTCATCATACGGCAACTCTTTCAATCTCGGACAATGCCGGAAACCGAGTGGCACAGACAGTATCTTTCCTTTATCTAAACCAGGGGATAGTTTCGCTCTCTATTGATAAAAACGTAGTCAACGACAGCGTCACTTTTAACATATCTCACGACATGGACGGCGTTGAGAATTGCAGACTGGTTATCGAGGATATTTTCGGCAACACTGTATTCAACAGTACTGATGCCGTCTTCCCCCTGTCTGTTGACTTTACAAAAACCGATATGCCCAACGGCTATTACAAGGCATACGTTAAAGTGTCAACATCAAACGGACTGGGAGCTTCTTCGCCGATCGAATTTATTTTTTATAATCCTGCACATAACTGATTTTTGGCACGTGGCCTCGTTAAAGGTTATTGGCCGGAGAAGGCACGTGCTTGTTTCGGTATATAAGACACAACTATGACAGCTATAGATTTTTTTTCTTACGGCGCAGCAATATGCATGATATTTGGATACGTACCGCAAGCTCTCACTACCATACGTACTCGTGATACCGATGGCATCGCGATGACAACTTTTGTCATGATGGGTCTCGGTTCGGCTTTCTTTGTAGTGCTGGGATTTCTGACACATGTATGGGCGTTGTGGGTGACAAACATCATTACTTTGGTTTGTTCGGTTATTATATTTGGAATCAAAATATACAACGATCACTTCTCATCCAAAGCTAAAAGTAAAAAACGGCAAAAGAATAAATGACATCATTGTCCTTTAACAAATTATTTTTTATCTTTGCGTATTCAACCAAACCCGATGCCAATAAATCAAATGCCAGCCTCAGCGTACCACGAAAACGATTCAGTTAATTACTCTCTACCTGAAAAGTATGTCATCACCATCGGACGCCGTATGGGGAGTGGCGGTCGCGCTCTGGGTCGCATGTTGGCCGATAGACTGAACATCGCCTTTTACGACAAGGAATTGCTTGTTGACGCTGCCGTCCGGTCGGGACTCAGTCCTGAAATTTTTGAACGAAACGACGAACGACGCCCACATTTCATCAACGGCCTTTTCGCGTTCAATATGGGTTTCTCCACCCATTCAACATACACTGCCTCATCAATAAGCGATGACGCCTTGTATAAAGCACAGTGCGATTTCATACACCATATCGCTGAGGAAGGTCCCTGCGTTATTGTTGGGCGAACCGCCGATTATGTGTTACGCGACACTCCGAATCTCATTAATATTTTTGTACACGCCGACACCGACGATTGTGCAAGGCGTATAGCCGACCGCGAGAAAAACCTGACTTTCGACCAGGCTAAACGGATTGCTGAAAAAACAAATAAACTACGCGCCGGTTTCTATAATTTCTATACCGACAAAAGGTGGGGAGATTCGGCCTCATACGACATTACTGTCAATTCGTCCACTATGTCACTGGAAGACATCGCCGATATAATTATCAACTATATAAAATGTAGACTAAACTCTTCAAATCATGAATAAACGCTTTTTTTACTTAGTCCTGGCCTCTTGCCTTTCTTTTGTAGCGTCAGCTCACAAAACCGACACCATAAGCGTGTCCGCAGCCGGATATCTTCCGACAGACATGAACGTAACGGTGATAACTCCCGATACACCAAAACCGGCCGATGGCTTCAATACGGTCTATCTACTCAACGGTTTCGGTGGCGACAATAACTCCTGGACTATTGTTCGTCCTGACCTCGGCGAATGGGCCGACCGCTATGGGATGGTATTTGTCCTTCCTTCGGGCATGGACACTTGGTACTGGGATGCTCCCGCTAATCCTGACGTACGCATGGAGTCATTCTTCACCGAAGTTCTTGTGCCCTACATCGACAGTAATTATCCCACCAACCCCACTGCTCAGCATCGGGCTATTACCGGCCTCAGTATGGGTGGTCACGGCGGTTTATGGCTTGGCTTGCGACATCCCGATATATGGAAAAATTGCGGCTCTACATCGGGCGGCGTGGACATACGTCCTTTCCCGGAAAGATGGAAAATGAAAGAAGCGCTTGGTGCCAAGGATGAAAACCCGGAACTTTGGGACGCATACACCGTCACAACTCTTGTACCTACGTTGAAACCCGGTGTCAACAATATCATTTTTGACTGTGGAGTTGATGATTTCTTTGCTGACGTCAACAACAATCTCCATCAGGCTCTTGTTGATGCAAAGATTCCTCACGACTTTATCTCGCGACCCGGGGCACATAACAACCCCTACTGGAGAAACGCTCTTCCATATCAGCTGTGGTTTTTCCAGACCCATTTCGAAGAAGCGGAAAATTGACATAGAGTCACGTCGTTTCGATTCATTCCGTTATCTTCTCATCTTTTTGCGACAAAAAGGGACTGAATGGTTTATTGGCTATTAACCTCTCCTTTTTCACCTTTGTGATGCTTCTACGACAGCTTGCCATAACTAATTTCAAAAATATCGCCTCGACAAAACTCACCTTTTCCGATAAACTTAACTGTTTTTTGGGCGATAACGGTATGGGCAAGAGTAACCTTCTCGACGCCATATATTACCTTAGTTTCTGCCGTAGTTTCACCGGAGTGCATGACAGCCTTATAGTACATCGGGATGAAGAATTCGCACTGTTGCAAGCTCAGTACTTACGTCACAACACTGATGAGGACATCAATATCAGCATAGGAGCCAAACGTCGTAAATCGGTTAAACGCTCCGGCAAGGAATATCCGCGCCTAAGCGATCACATTGGCCTATTTCCAACGGTTCTTGTATCGCCCGCCGATATGGACCTTATAACCGGCGCGGGCGAGGTGCGTCGTCGCTTCATGGACATGGTCATCAGCCAAGGCAACCCGACATATCTTGATGCCCTCATTAAATACAACAACGCTCTTGACAACCGCAACAAATTGCTACGCAGCGACATACGCGACGCCGCCCTTTTCCAAGCTTATGAAACGGCTATGGACGCTTTCGCAAATATCATCACTGCCGAGCGTAGGCGTTTCGTCGAGCAACTTGTCCAAATCCATCAACGCTATTATAACGCCATCTCCAACTCGTCCGAAAGAACATCTTTGAGTCTTAACACTCAGATGGATAACGATCCGGACGGTTCGTTGATAAACATCCTTGACCATCGTCGGGATCGCGACCGCATGCTCGGTTTCACATCCGCAGGACCACACCGTGACGACCTGGAAATGTCGCTCAACGACTTGCCATTGAGGCGCACTGCCTCACAAGGACAGTCAAAGACCTTCACCATAGCGTTGCGACTGGCACAATATGACTTTCTCGCTAAGGCAACAGGACTCAAACCTCTATTATTGCTCGACGACATTTTCGACAAACTCGACAGCCGTCGCGTCGAAAATATCATCGCGCTGGTCACGGGCTCGGAGTTCGGACAAATATTCATTACGGACACCAACCGCAAACATCTCGACGAAATTCTATCGCATCTGCCGGGAGCCCAATCGTTATGGACAGTAACTGACGGAGTGTTCACTCAGGCGGTGCAGCTGCGATAATCCATGAAACGTCACGATGCCATACAAATTGGCGATCTTATCCGCCAAGCCATCCGCGAAGCCGGCGCTCAGAACAGTTATGACGCACACCGCATCTGTTATCTGTGGCCCGAGGCCGTCGGACCCACAATAAACCGATATACATCCGCCCGATGGGTCAAAAACGATGAATTACATGTCCGCATCACTTCCGGCCCTATAAAAAACGAACTCGCCTTTATGTCCGATGCTATAGTACAACGCCTCAATGAATTGGCGGGTGCTTCTCAATCTCCTATTATTCGACGTCTTTTCATTCACTGACCATACATCTCGAGTCCTATCACACTGCTATGAAATATGAATGAGGTTGGAAATGTTGTGAACAGTTCAATGCTGAAAAAATAATTTTGTCTAAATTTTAACATTTTTTCGTTTATATGTTTTACAAAATGCTTGCAGTATTACAATAATTTTGTAATTTTGCAAGTGGTTTGGCGCGATACCGGCCATACCTCAACAAAAAAGCATAATACAACGACAAACAATACAATGCTATGGAAAAAATAGACAGCCTTGACCGAAAGATATTATCCATAATCATGAAAAACGCCCGCATCCCGTCAAAAGATGTGGCGCATGAGTGCGGAGTGTCGCGTGCCGCCGTACATCAGCGCATACAACGCCTTTGTGAACTTGGAGTCATTACCGGTTCAGGATATAATGTCAACCCTAAGTCACTGGGTTTCAGTACTTGCACTTATATAGGCGTCAGCCTTGAACGAGGAGCAATGTACCGCGAGGCTGTCCGCGAACTCGAAAAAATACCTGAAGTGGTCGAATGCCACTACACCACCGGCACTTTCGGGATGCTCCTCAAGGTGTACGCGCGCGACAACGAACACCTCATGGAATTGCTTAACAACCGCATACAAATGATTCCCGGAGTTATCGGCACCGAGACTTTCATATCGCTTGACAACTCAATTCACCGTTCAATGCCACTGTAACTGTAAGCAGTTTTTTTCAAGACATGAAAACCAAATCTTTACTGTCGTTGATTTTTGCAGCGACAATAGGGATGCCCGTATTCGGTGCGGCTCCCACCACTGTCAAACATCCCGAGTGGGCTAAGAATGCCGTTATTTACGAAGTCAACACCCGTCAGTTCACCGACGAAGGGTCGTTTGCAGGAGTCAACGCCAACCTTGACCGTCTTAAAGACCTCGGAGTGGATATCCTGTGGTTCATGCCCATACATCCAATAAGTGAAAAAAACCGCAAGGGCGAACTTGGAAGCTACTATGCAGTGAAAGATTATAAAGCGGTTAATCCTGAATTTGGCACCCTCGCTGATTTCAAAACCCTTGTCGACAATGCCCACGCACGCGGAATGAAAGTCATTCTCGACTGGGTACCCAATCACACAGGATGCGACAACGCGTGGGTTATTGAGCATCCCGACTACTACGCCCGTAACGAGAAAGGAGACATGTACGGCCCTTATGACTGGACCGATGTGTATAAGTTGGATTATTCAAACATTGGCACGCGTGAGGCAATGATAGACGCTATGTCGTACTGGCTTACCGATGTTGGCGTCGATGGTTTCCGTTGCGATGTTGCCATGGAGGTTCCCACCGATTTCTGGAACGACGCCCGACAGCGTCTTCAAGCACTACAACCCGAATTGTTCATGCTTGCCGAAGCGAGTGCGCCCGATTTGGAGGAACACGCTTTTGACATGGCCTATAACTGGCCCATGAAAGACCTTTTTAACGCCATATCGGCGAATGCCGGCCAGTATGGTTTTGTGGGAAACGATGGATACGTTCACACCCCTGCACCGGCTCGCGCCTCAGATATACCGACACTGGTTCAACGGCAGCATGCTGACTTTCCGTTGGGGGCATATTTGATGAATATGATAACCAACCACGATTTGAACTCATGGGAAGGCACTGAGTTTGACCGCCTTGGCCATCTCGTTCCGGCCTTTGCTGTGTTAACATACACACTACCCGGCATGCCGCTTATATACACCGGACAGGAGGTGGGCATGAACCGCCCGTTCGAGTTTTTCGTCAAAGACGAAGCTCCCGACTGGACATCAAACGACTGGACACTCTTCTACACCGCTTTAAACAGTCTTAAACACTCCCGACCCGAATTGTCGGCCGATGCATCCACTGCAAGCATGATAACCTATCGCACCACATCGCCAGACGTGCTTGTTTTCGAACGCAAGGACGGCAACAGCCGCACCATTGTCGGGGTGAATCTGGGGGCTGAAACTCAG
The DNA here is from genome assembly GCA_022509065.1 of Muribaculaceae bacterium. GTDB lineage: Bacteria > Bacteroidota > Bacteroidia > Bacteroidales > Muribaculaceae > CAG-873. The sequence continues at coordinate 53,652 of JAFLTY010000007.1, read as the reverse complement.
ACTGTAACCTTTGACAGCGCCTCACCCGACATGACAAACGCCAAAGCCGTTAGCGTCAAAAACGGAGGAACCTCCATCCCCGAGACACTCGAATCCGGTGAATATTTCATCTTTACTGTCAACTGAAAATAATATTTCTCAACTTTATATAAACCTTAATATTTAACCTTAAAAACAAAAGAACAATGATTATCGGTGTTCCCAAAGAAATCAAAAACAACGAAAATCGCGTTGCAGTGACACCCGCGGGTGTAAAAGAACTGGTTAAACACGGCCACACTGTCTATGTGCAGCACACCGCAGGCGAAGGCAGCGGATTTGCCGACGACGAATACGTTAAGGCCGGAGCTAAGATTCTTCCCACAATAGAAGAAACTTATGCTATCGCCGACATGATCATCAAAGTGAAAGAACCTATCGAACCCGAATATAAATTGGTTAAGAAAGGTCAACTTCTCTTCACCTATTTCCATTTTGCCAGCGACGAAGAACTCACCAAGGCAATGATAGCATCCGGTGCCACATGTATAGCCTACGAAACAGTACGCGACCGCATGGGTCTTCTTCCTCTTCTCATACCCATGAGTGAGGTTGCCGGCCGTATGTCTATACAGGAAGGCGCACGCTTCCTCGAAAAACCCCAAGGGGGCAAAGGTCTGCTTATCGGTGGTGTACCCGGTGTCAAACCCGCCAAAGTCCTTGTACTTGGCGCAGGTGTAGTTGGCCGTAACGCCGCTCTTATGGCAGCCGGCCTCGGTGCCGATGTAACCATCACCGACATATCGCTGCCCACACTTCGCCACGTTGCCGAAGTAATGCCTAAAAACGTCAAGACCCTTTACTCAAGCCAGCACAATATCGAAAACGAACTCCCCGACACCGACCTCGTTATCGGTTCGGTACTCGTGCCCGGTGCAAAAGCTCCCCATTTGGTAACCAAAGACATGGTCAAACTGCTTGCTCCCGGTTCGGTTATGGTTGACGTAGCTATCGACCAGGGCGGTTGCTTCGAAACATCACACGCCACAAGCCACGACGAACCCGTGTATGTTGTAGACGGTGTTATACACTACGCTGTCGCAAACATCCCCGGCGCAGTGCCCTATACCTCGACTCTCGCGCTGACAAACGCCACTCTGCCTTACGCACTCCGTCTTGCCGATATGGGCTGGGTTGAAGCCTGCAAAGCCGACGCCGGGCTCGCTCAGGGTGTCAACGTTGTTGACGGCAAAGTAACCTTCAAGGCTGTTGCCGAAGCGTGGAACCTCCCCTATACCCCCCTCGAACTGAAATAACCCCACCCGGACGCTTCAAACTTTATAACTGCGTCCGTTATCATTAAACAGTTAAGGAGGTGAATTTATTCACCTCCTTAACTGTTTAAATTATTATTATATAAACTATTAGACAATCAGTATTTTATTTTGCTCCGATATTTTCTACATCGACCCGAAGTAGAATACAATGGTTAGATGAATTTGTCGCCGAAGGAGGCGTGGGCATCGTTGACAATGTTGCGTATGCGCTGTTCGTCGGCTTTGGGACAGATAAGAAGCACATCGCCGGCATCGGCCACTATGTAATCGTGAAGGCCGTTCACGACAATGAGTTTTTCGCCTCGTACGGCAAAGATATTACCCGACGAGTCGTACGATAGCACGTTACAGTTTTGTGTGACGTTGTTATCGCGGTTTTTTGGAGAATGGTCAAATAACGCCGACCATGTTCCCAAATCGCTCCAGCCGAACTTTACTGTCTCGACATAGACATTATCGGCCTTTTCCATGACGGCATAGTCAATAGAGATAGCAGGACACGACGCGAAATGAGTCTCGATATAATGCTGCCTTTGTCGGTCATCGGTCAACGTGTCGCAATGTTTGAACAAAGCGGCAATTTCGGGAGCGCATTTGTCGAAAGCCTCGAGGATGGTAGCTGTGCGCCACAAGAAAATTCCCGAGTTCCAGAAAAACTCGCCGGTCGACAAAAACACTTCGGCCATCTGGCGGTCGGGTTTTTCGGTGAAAGTCTTCACTTTGCTTATATTGCCGTCAATGCGCTCGCCAACCTGTATATATCCGTATCCGGTGTCAGGTCGCATGGGGGTTATACCCAAGGTTAGTAGGGCGTCGTTTTGTTCCACAAAATCGAACCCACGTTTGACGGCCTCGATAAATTCTGGCTGACGTGTTATCAGATGGTCGGCGGGAGTGACTATCATCGACCCCTCGGGATCGATGCTGCGAATATGGCTTGCAGCCCACGCTACACAGGGCGCCGTGTTACGGCGTGCCGGCTCGTAAAGGATGTTTTCGGGTTTTATGTCGGGCAGCTGCTCGCGCACCAAATCGGCATATTCGGCATTAGTCACCACTATTATATTCTCCGCATTCACTATGGGGAGAATACGTTCGTATGTCATTTGGAGAAGTGTTGAGCCCGTGCCAAAGAAATCCAGGAATTGTTTGGGTAGTGAAGTGCGGCTGTAAGGCCAAAAACGGCTGCCTATGCCTCCGCACATTATTACACAATATCGATGAGAGTTTTTGGTATGCATGGAATTTAGTTAAGGATTTGGTTAGACTTAAACGATTAAAGTCCTAATGATAAAGCTTAAAATAAAAAAGATTGACTGTCGCAATAAGTGGTATGACGTCGTTCGAGCCACTAAGTTAGACAATTTGCCCGACTTTTCAAAAAATATTAATTAATTTTGTGATTTGAAATTAACAGACAAAAATGTTGGCTTATAACGACCACCTTGAGGAGTATATACTCGCACACATCGATGAGGAGCCGCAAGTGCTTAAAGACGTGTACCGTCGTACACATCTTCACCATCTCTATCCGCGAATGTGTTCGGGACATTATCAGGGACGGTTGCTCAAGATGCTTACTGCCATGATTAATCCGCAACGGGTTTTGGAACTGGGCACCTTTACCGGTTATTCGACACTGGCGATAGCTGAGGGTCTTAACGACACAGCCATTATCGACACTGTTGAAATTGACGAGGAGAAAGAACCCGAACTGACCACACTGTTCGCCTCCCAACCTATGGGAGACCGAATACACCTTCATATCGGGGATGCTCTCACACTTCTCGACACAATGGAAGGATCGTGGGATATGGTGTTTATAGACGCCAACAAACGCCAGTATAGGCAATATCTAGACGCTGTGTTCGACAAAGTGCCGGTAGGAGGTTTTATCCTTGCGGACAACACTCTCTGGGATATGAAAGTTGTCGGCTCTAACGAGCCAAAAGATAGCCAGACACGCGCAATAGCCGAGTTTAACGACTATGTAAAAGCGCATCCCCGTTTAGAGAAAGTCATTCTGCCGGTGCGTGACGGGCTAACTCTGATGAGACGTATAAGTTAGTCCTGTCCCTTGATAAAGACGATTAACTTTAACAATATGTCCCCTCAAATGTTATATTGACAGAAAACATAAAACAACAATCATAATGGAAACAACAAGACAAGCAAAAATAGCGCGCCTCCTACAGAAGGAATTAAGCGAGATATTCCGTCAACAGACTGCCAAGATGCGCAATGTCATTGTGTCGGTGAGTGCGGTAAGAGTATCACCCGATCTGTCTATCGCGCGAGTATATTTATCGGTGTTCCCTTCATCGAAAGCTCAGGAAATGCTTGACAGCATTAACAATAGTGCCAAAACCATACGTTACGAACTGGCCGCGAAAGTGCGTTTCCAGCTACGCAAAACTCCTGAACTGTCGTTTTACATCGATGACTCGCTCGATTATATTGACAACATCGACCATCTGCTTGGCAAAGACAAACAGAATACAGAGGTAACAACCGAATGACGTTTTTCGGCTCGCACAATCACGGGCTGAAAGCTAATATCGTGGAATATCCATAAACACCATCAAACCAATCGTTTGTAAGCTGAATGCTTTCATTTAAAATAGCGTATCGCTATCTACGAGCCAAAAAATCGCATAAGGCAGTCAATGTCATCGCTTTGATTGCCGTTATCGGCGTTGCTCTGGCCACAATGGCTATGGTTTTGGTGCTGAGTATTTTTAATGGCTTTAGCGATTTGGCTCTTAGCCAACTGTCCGCTTTGGATCCTGAGTTAGCTATCGTCCCTGCCAAAGGTAAGGTGATAGCCAACAGCGATTCGGTTATAGATGTTGCATTGACGGTCAACGGGGTCGAATCGGCAGTTGCCGTGGTAAGCGAACGCGCTTTATTGATTGACGGCGACGCACAGCTTCCTGTCGTGCTCAAGGGAATACCATCGGGATACGATACCCTTTCCGAGGTAGGAAACATAATAATAGCAGGACAGTACGCCGAAGAGTTGTCGGACGGCACACCTGCCATCCAGCTAAGTGTTGGCGTGGCTAACAAGGTGTCGGCCTACCCGTCAGTTGATACCAGGCTGCAACTTCTTATCCCCAGACGCAAGGGCAATATAAACCCTGCCAATCCCGCCGCCTCGTTCCGTAGTGCCGACGCTGTTTTCAGCGGCGTCTTTCGTGTAAATAATCCAGATGTGGACAATGACGTGGTGTTGGTACCTTTATCAACAGCACGCCAACTGCTTGATTACGATAGAGAGGCCACAGCAATCGAAATATACGTAAAGCCCCAACCGGACATTGCAAAAATCAGGGACGAGATTCAGAAAACTTTCAGAGACAATTTCAAGGTTTTGACGAGACTGGAACAACGTCAGGACGCATTCCGCATGATAGCGATAGAGAAATGGGTGACCTTCATGATGCTTATATGCATCCTTGCGATTGCATTGTTTAATGTCATCTCCACACTATCCTTGATGGCTATCGAAAAAAAGGACAACATGTGGACTCTACGCGCGCTCGGTGCGCCCACAAGACTAATAGGCAATATTTTTATCGCCGAAGGTTTTTTAGTTACTATTATCGGCGGAATTCTGGGTATTATCGCAGGAGTTATATTGTCTCTGGCGCAACAATTGTTCCATATTGTGAAGTTGTCAGGAGATGTCGACGCATTGACAATAGGCTATTATCCGGTAAGAGTCGAGATTTCGGACTTACTGTTGGTGGCGGGGGTAATAGCTGCAATGGCCTTAGTCATAAGCCTAATTTCACGCCTCATAACCTCGAAAACCACTTCATCATACAATTAAATATCCAAAGACATGCAGACTGTTTTGTTTCATGATACAGTATTCGGCCCCATACACAGCCGCCGTTTGGGTACCTCGCTCGGCATCAATCTTTTGCCGGATGACGGTAAGATATGCTCATTCGACTGCCTGTATTGCGAAGCCGGATTTAACGCACAAGGTACGGGGACAACCGGCTTCCCTTCCCGCGAGAAAGTAAAGGCCGATTTGGAGACGAAGCTCACCGCCATGAAACAAGCCGGAGACAATCTCGATGTCATAACTTTTTCGGGGAACGGCGAACCTACCATCCATCCCGATTTCGAAGGTATTATTGATGACACTATCGCTTTGCGCGACAAATATTACCCCAACGTAAAAATCAGCGTCCTCACCAACTCGACACGTCTGGTCAGCCCCGGTGTGATACGGGCTCTCAACAAAGTGGATAATAATATCCTTAAATTGGACTCAGCGATTCCCGACACTATGGTAGCTTTGGACAGGCCTAACAATCCTTTATTCACCGTTGACAAGGCCATCAAGGGCATTGCGCAATTTGGCAAGAAAGCCATTGTGCAGACCATGTTTTGTCGTGGTGAACATGGGGACAAAACAATTGACAACACAACAGAGCGCGAGGTTAAAGCTCTTATTGACGCGTATCGGCATATCTCGCCCGGACAGATAATGATTTATTCCATAGACCGCAAGACACCGGCCGAACACCTGAGTAAAGTATCACGCGACGAACTCGAAAACATAGCTGAGCGAATCACTACGGAAACCGGCATACCCGTATCGGTAGCCTAAACGCTACAAACGCGAAATATCATCACGGTATATGAAAAATGACATAGCCATAAAATTTGTGGATTTTTGGCCGACATTCGACCATCACAACAATAACTTCGTAGAAGCGCTACGCACAAAGTTTAACGTAAGGGTCATAGACGCGCATAGCGATGAGATACCCGACTTGCTGTTCTATTCCCGTTGCGGCACCAAGGAGCATTACAAATACAAGGACTGCGTCAAGATATATTACACCGGGGAAAATGACGTGCCGAATTTTAATGAATGTGACTATGCTATCTCTTTTTATAACATTGATTTTGGTAAACGTCACCTAAGATATCCTCTCTATAAACTTTATGAGTTTGACATGTTGCAAAACCCTGTTCTTATAACGGATGAGGAAGCCGTGAAACGACCTTTCTGCTCTGTTTTGCTACGCAACACCAACAACTGTGACCCAAAGAGACTGGAGATAATCGACGCGGTTGACAGCTATAAGCCGTTGGCTTACGGTGGTCCGTACCGCAACAACGTAGGTGGCTCTGTTGAAGAAAAAATCCCCTTTATTTCCGGTTACAAATTCAATCTTGCGCTGGAGAACAGCATTGCCGATGGATATGTCACCGAAAAGATTGTCGAGCCTATGGCTGCTTCGACGGTGCCTGTTTATTGGGGTTGTCCAACTGCATGTAAAGACTTCAATCCCGAAGCATTTATCAATGTCAATGATTTTTCTACTCTCGACAGCTTCGTTAAGTATCTGGAGAAAGTGGACAACGACCCGGATCTTTATCTCAAAATATTAAGATCTCCCAAACTAAACAACGACACCTCCCCCGATTTTGACTCTCAACTGGCAGATTTTCTTTGCGATATTGCTGAAGGAAAGAAAAAACACGTCATACCGTATGGCGAACAGAACAATATGGCATGGCACAATTACAATCTTAACGAAATCCGTAATAGCAACATCGCCTATAAGCTGGGAAGAGCCCTCGCTAAAATATTCTAAGTGAAAACCGGCACTTCTTAACGTCGCAGACTGTTCATACCGGCCTTTAGGCCACCTGCCCCGAAGCCACCCATATTGTTAAAGCCAGAGTTGACACCGCTGTTACGGTTAATTGGATGTCCCCATTCGTCCAGTTCTTCCTCTTCGTCGGGATCAGTGGGTGCTTTTTCGCCTTTCTTCAGTTTAGGCTTGTTCTTTAGGATAGCGTAAGGTTTCTGGATGTCAATGGGAATCTCGTAAATATTCCAGGACAAGTCGACGTCCCAATTGGCTCTCGCATCTATCTTTTTAGGGTAATAGGCGACTTCTTCGGGTTGGAGTTTCTCGCTCACGATACCGGTCGACCATTTGCCGTTACGGTCATCGTCATAGTACATGCGAGCATAGTAAGTTCCGGGATTGACATACTCGAACACAGCTTTTCCTGTGGCATCCGCGGTTTGGGTCCGCACTACATTGTCGCTGGCGTCAAGAAGTTCGACTACTATTGTCGAATCGACAGGAGAAACATTGAAAATCACTTTTGAATAGGCATCCAGGGCTTTTACGTTAAAATCTTGTTTGAACTTATCGATTGGATTGCCGTAAACATCGAAAATGGCCGCAGAATCTATTTCCAGATGGTATTTTTGACCGGGTTTAGGTTTGAAATCTATTTGCCGCCGTAACACAGACATTCCTTCGACTGGGTGAGGAACTCCTATGGGAACATCTTCCCACAACGAGTCTACAGCCATTGTCAGCCTGATTTTTGTTGAATCCACTGTCGCCCAAGGAGTCGTTGATTCGAACCATAATGGATTGTAAACATCGAGGGTGTTTCCTGTAACCAAGCGCAATTCCATAAATGTCTGAGGGGGAGCTATCGTATCGGCACCTTGTTCGCGCAATTTTTCAAGTTCTTTGGCAGCTTTTATTTCGGCGCTTGTGGGTCGATAGAAGAAACGCATGGTGTCTGTCTTCATATAGACATTCTGCAAGCTGTCCATAGCCGGATAGGTCACGGCAAGACTAAGCGAATCGGTGTTGATGAGATTCTTGTCTGTCAACCACCATGTAATCGTATCGTTGCCGGGGCTTGCATCAGTAAGAGCCACATCGCGCCATTCAACATCTTCAAAACCTGGTGTGTTGACAATCCTTGCAGTCGCCAGGGTGTCGTAGGGTGCCGACAGGATGATATTGACACGGTTTCGCGCCGGACGTGAATTCTCCATGAGGTAGTGGGTAGTAACGTCCTCGTTGAACCACGTCAACAAAACATCTGCAGGCAGGTAAGCCACACCGGGACGAGTAACAATAGAGTCTTGTCCTTCGACCGTTCGCAAGGTGTCGTTAACCTCTATCGACTCAACGGAGGGTACTACGGTATGGTCGAAAAAAGCCACTCCTTCGGTTTTATCCCACTTGTTGTCACGGTTAATGTCATTGATGGCGAAGACGCGATACTCAGTATCCTTGAGGCCTCGTATAGTGAATTGACCGCGGCTATTAGTACGGGCGACACGCTCTAAGGGAAGAGTGGTCAGAGCACTGTCTTCCATCGTCGAATATACACCGACCAACATGCCTTGTGCCGGCTCAAGGGTACGGCTTTCTACCAACACACCCGATATGCGCAAAGAATCGATAACGTCGCCTGTGGCAAAATCCAACGCGAAACCATCAAGGACATTTCCTTCGTTAAGGTCTTTGATAGCATCTCCAAAATCAATAGTATAAGTGACATTGGGAACCAGTGTGTCACGCAATTCAACACTTACGCGATGTCCAAGTGAGCGCACGACCGGTGCCGAAGTTTGGGACGGTGATACTATCACTTTGTTGAAAGCGTCGTCAAGTTGAACGTTCTCGTCAAAAAAAACGTCTATGCGCTGTCTCTTAACATTGAGTTCGCCCGGCATAGGATTGGATCGCACGAAAACCGGAGGTTTCTCATCACGCGGACCTCCTCCCGGGCGACCTATTGACGCACAACCGCCCACAATAAACATACACAGGAGTATCCATACCGCGTTTCGATACACTCTAAGCGCTGACGCGGAATCCTTTGATGTTTTTATCGGGTTTTGTCTTTGCATCGCGATTCAATGAATCTCTTAAAGCCTTGGTTTTTATTTGCCACAAAATTACAAAATTTTCGCTACTCAGTAAAACGAATGCATCTGTATGTTTACATCCGTGCTCTTCAACATTTTCAAATTTATTGCTTATCTTTGTGGAAGCCTTCCTGATTTTATTAATCCTGGTTGCTGCTTGATTTTTTAATCCACTCTAATTCTATCACAACAGTCCTTTTATCGCCTCGAAAAAGTACGAAAAAATAATCCCTATCCTTCCACGGCATAACTAACAATCTATCAACAAAATGATATTAACAAACTTACGTAAATATTTTTTCATTTTTACATATTATGCTTTTATAAGATATCTCCCAAGTACGGATACTCCGGTAATTGGTAAACTGAGCCGCAATCTTCGACGCTCTTTCTTACGTACATACAACTCGCAAAAATTCGCAAAAGGTATTAACATTGGTTATAAAGTTTATTTAGGACAATTGGACACAGTCAAAATTGACTATGGTTCCAGTCTGGGTAATTATTTCCAATTGCGTTCAGCCATTCTTGATATCGGAAAATATGTCATGACAGCTGAGGAGGTTCTTGTTATTGGAGGAGGTCACAAATGTGACCGACTCGATATTCCCATGTGCGAGCAAGGGAGCCTTCCTAAGACAACTCTGACTATAGAGGATGATGTTTGGATAGGAAGAAGGGTTATAATCATCGCCAAAAACTATAAAATTGGTAAAGGTGCAATAATAGGAGCCGGATCTGTGGTTACAAAAGAAGTTCCTCCCTATGCGGTAGTGGGAGGTAATCCTGCTCGAATAATCAGATATCGGAATTCCATTACTTCTATTGATAACAATTAATTCTGATTTGCTGTCCAATATAAACTTTTTTGCCATATAGGCTGTTAGCCATAAAAGTTTCAATCGTTAATAAAAAGGCATATCTATGAGTGATGTAAAACAACGAATAGAAGAGTTGCGCAGTGCCCTTAACACTCACAATCACAACTATTATGTACTTAATTCTCCTACAATATCCGACCGCCAGTTCGATGACATGATGAAAGAGCTCGAAACGCTCGAAATCAACCATCCTCAATACGACGACCCGCTGTCGCCCACCCACCGCGTGGGCAGTGACCTTACCAAGGGTTTTGAACAGACCGGGCACATCTACCGCATGCTGTCATTGGCCAATACTTATTCGGTTGAAGAAGTTGACCAATGGGTTGAACGTGTTCAGACATCACTTGAGGGAGAGCGTCCTGTCATTGTAGGCGAGATGAAGTTTGACGGCACATCAATATCTCTGATTTACGAGCATGGGCGTCTCATTAGAGCTGTTACGAGAGGCGATGGTGAAAAAGGCGATGTTGTGACAGATAATGTCAAGACCATAAAATCCATTCCTCTGGTTCTCCATGGAACCGGTTGGCCCGATTTCTTTGAGATTAGAGGAGAGATTGTTTTGCCATGGAAAGAATTTGACCGCTTGAATGCCGAACGCGAATTTAATGAAGAACCCATTTTTGCTAATCCTCGCAACGCTGCCTCTGGTACTTTAAAACTTCTCAATCCGGCCGAAGTGGCACGTCGCGGTCTAGATGCATATTTTTATTATCTGCTGGGTGATAATCTTCCCGCAGACAATCATTATGACAACATGATGGAAGCCCGCAGGTGGGGTTTCAAGGTCAGTGACGCTATGACCAAACTTTATGATATAACTAAGGTTGACAAGTATATAAACCACTGGGATACAGCACGAAAAGAGCTACCCGTAGCCACCGACGGCCTCGTTTTCAAAGTAAACTCCTTGCGTCAACAACTCAACCTGGGTTTCACTGCCAAATCACCCCGTTGGGCCATAGCGTATAAATTTAAGGCAGAGCGTGCCGAGACGCGTCTGCGCTTCGTTTCTTTCGACGTGGGGCGTATGGGCTATGTCACTCCCGTAGCTAATCTCGAACCCGTTCTGCTTTCGGGCACAGTAGTCAAGCGCGCAAGTCTGCACAACGAAGACATTATGCGCACTTTCGATATACACGAAGGAGATATGCTGTATGTTGAAAAGGGGGGAGAGATAATCCCCAAAATAGTGGGGGTAAACACCGCCGAACGTTTGCCTGATGCCAAAACAGTTCGTTTCGTCAGTCACTGTCCTGAATGCGGCGCACCTCTTGTGCGTCAGGAAGGTGAAGCAGCCTGGTTCTGTCCCAACAAATGGGGATGTCCTCCTCAGATAACCGGTCGTGTCGAACATTTCGTCGGACGACGCATGATGAATATCGACGGCATTGGTGAGGAAACATCCAAGATTCTTTACTCGACAGGGTTGGTAACAAACATTGGCGATATTTACGACCTTACAATCGACAAACTAAAAGATTTAGAGCGTTTCGGTGAAAAAAGTGCCGAACGCATCATGCAGGGTATTGAAGACAGCCGTCATGTGCCATTTGACCGAGTAGTCTATGCTCTATCCATTCCGGGTGTCGGAGAGACCACTGCAAAAAAAATCGCCACCACAGCAGGGAGCATGGATCGTTTGATGAACATGTCACAAACTGAACTCGAATCCATCGAGGATGTAGGACCGCACATTGCGGAAAGCATTATTGAGTATTTCAACGTTCCGATAAACCGCCAGAATATCGAACGCCTTCGCGCTGCCGGTTTACAGTTCGAAGCCGAAAAAGCTCAGGTACTGTCTGACAGACTAAACGGCAAATCAATAATCATTAGTGGGGTCTTCTCTCATCACAGCCGCGACGAGTACAAGAAAATGATTGAAGCCCACGGCGGTAAAAACGTTGGTTCTATATCAAAGAAAACCGACTATGTACTTGCCGGTGACAACATGGGACCGGCCAAACTCGAAAAAGCACAAAAATTAGGTATTCCAATCATTGACGAAGATACCTTTTTAAAAATGATTGCCGATGAGTAATAGTTCACCCATACGACAGCAACGAGTTACCCGTTACATTACCCCTCTTCGCGAGGGAGGATCGTTACCGGCTCTCGCCGAAGCCGATGACGGTTTTCGTTATGTAGTTAAGTTTCGAGGGTCAGGTCATGGGAAAAAAGTGTTGGTGGCCGAACTCATCGGCGCCGAAATAGCGCGTTTGGCAGGATTGAACGTCCCGGAAGTCGTATTTCTTGATCTTGACGAAGATTTCGGACGCACTGAAGGCGACGAGGAAATTCAAGACCTATTGCAAGCCAGCCGCGGGCTTAATTTGGGTTTACATTTCCTTAACGGCGCCTTGACATGGGATGTCGCAGCAAATCATACCGATACTCTCACAGCATCTATTATAGTATGGGTAGATGCTCTGTTAACCAACATCGACCGGACGGCACGTAACACCAACATGCTGTTGTGGAACAAAGAACTCTGGCTGATTGATCACGGCGCGTCGCTGTATTTTCATCACTCCTGGAAAGGATGGGAAAAAGCCATGCTTTCCGATTTTCCTTATGTCAAAGACCACGCGTTATTACGCGATGCCGCCTTACTTGGCGAAGTTGACGACTCTATGCATCGATCTATTTCTGTAGACGATCTTAATGCCATTGTCGACATGGTGCCCGATGAATGGCTTGACGAACCCGACAGCGACATAAGCGTCGAAGAGCGCCGGCAGGTGTACAAGACATTCCTGCGAACACGTTTCGAAAACTCAAAAAATTTTACTAATCATGCAATCGAAGTCCGCAACCAACTCTTCGGATAAGGATGTTTTACACCTATATGAGTATGCTGTGGTGCGGTATATACCGAGCATAGAGCGCGGCGAGCGTCTAAACATAGGTCTCATCATGATGTGTAAACGCTTAAGATGGATACGAGCACGTTTCGATATCAACTTAGAACGCCTGTCCGCCCTCTATCCTTCGGCGGATATCGTTCCGTTAAATAACCAACTCACCGGTTTCGAGTTGGTGTCCAATGGAGATGTGAGAAATGGAGGAGTCATAGCCCAACTTGAACCTCACGAACGCTTCAGGTGGCTGACAGCCGTCCGGTCAGCTTGCATTCAGACATCTCGACCGCATGCCGGTTTGACGCACGACCTTGACAAAACGTTTGACAATTTGTTCGCTTCGCTTGTCCTTTGATAACCAGCAAAATTATTAAACCGCATTATATCCTAACCAATCAATAACTTACAAACAACATAAATGGAAAAAACAATAAACATCGCCAACACAGACGACCTTACCCGCGCCGCCACTGAATTTGCCTCTGAAATGGGAGACTCTACAGTATTTGCTTTTCACGGTGAAATGGGTGCCGGAAAAACAACTTTTATCAACGCTTTGGCTCGTGTCCTTGGCGTGGAGGAAGACATCGCCAACTCCCCCTCTTTCTCGCTTGTCAACGAATATCGCTCGGACACTACAGCTGAACTGATCTACCATTTCGATTTGTATCGACTCGAAAAACCGGAGGAAGCCTACGATATGGGCATAGAGGACTATTTTGACTCCGGGGCGCTTTGCCTTATAGAATGGCCTGACATTGTCAATGACATCCTGCCAAAGGACACAGTCGACGTGTATATCACAGTCAACGAAGACGGTAGTCGCACTCTTAAAATGATTTCAAACCCATAAGCTTGTCAATCATGGCACGTTACACCCTTATAGAACTACCCTCGGCAGATTCCACAAACACTTATGCCCGCAACCTTTCCATAAATCCCGATGATTCTACTCCACTTGTCATAGTGACTGATAACCAGACAAGCGGACGAGGCCAACGGGGGAATTCGTGGGAAAGCCATCCGGGTCAAAACCTCACTTTTTCGCTTGTTCTCTATCCACGCATGTTTGCCCCGGCACGACAGTTCGAACTATCCATGCTTGTGTCCGTTGGTATTGTCAACGCTCTTAAGAAACACATTGAGACAACCGCACGTGTATCCATCAAATGGCCCAACGATATTTATATAGACGACCGAAAAGTCGCCGGCATCCTTATCGAAAACACGCTTTCTTCCTCTTGCATCGAGAAGTCAGTGATAGGCATCGGCATAAATGTCAACCAACAACACTTTGAAAGCGATGCTCCTAACCCAGTGTCTCTTGTGCACGTCATCGGAAAAGAGACAAATCTCAAACAATTGCTTGACAATATTGTCCAGGCCATACTGGATATGTATGAAAGCTATGTCTATGATCCCGAACCGGACGAACTGACCTATCTATATAACACTCTGTTGTGGCGTCATGACGGTCGGACATACACATGGCACGATACAGCCAGCGATACTGATTTCGAAGCTACCCTTATAGGTGTTGACTGCGACGGAACACTCTCATTAAAAGATACAGGAGGTACCATTCGCCATTACCTCTTCAAAGAAGTCTCTGCCGTATTTTGAAGAATCTAAGCTAATTTTATCACTCTCTTCATTCTGGTGGGATATACTGTTTTGACTTGGCAACACCATTCATAAATAGTCAAACCATAATGGATACATGACATGGAACTTACTCAAGATCCAATGGTTTGGTTGCAGGCAATGAACTTAATAGAGTCGATAACGTTATATATGTATGAAAGGTCGTAACGCAATCGGCCGAATATGAAATTCGATTTATCCGGTTGTTGAAAAGCAACCCCGAAATAGCGTTAGAGAGGCTTTCTGTCAGATTTTAAAGTATCAGGGAATGATACCGTATTAAATTTTCGCTTCATGTTACGAAGGCACCCGACGGGTGCCTTCGGTGCAATAAAAATCAGGGGTCGCCGTTAATAATACAACAAGATGGTCGGCTCTTTCATAAAATATTTCAACCGGCCGTCCCGTCGGCAATCTGGCAAGGTATTGCGTATTGTCGTCATGGCGGTTATTGCCTCGGTTCTTGCCGTGGCTCTTCCGTCATGTAACGCTCGCAAGAAAAACACAGCGGCTGCACGTCAGTACACAGCTTTTATAACGCGGTACAATATCTATTACAACGGTGACAAGCATTACGACGAGACTCTTGAAAAGCTTGAGGAGGGGTATGAGGACGATTATACTGCACGTCTACTAATGCATCCTGTGGAGGCTCGTGCTCACGAAAAAATGCCTCAGCCTTCAGGCAACTTTGACCGATCCATTGAGAAAGCTCAGAAAGCCATTCAGCTTCGCTCCATCACAAAAAAGCCCGAGAAAAAACGAGGTAAAAGTAACGACCCCGATTACAAGGCGTGGATGAAGCGCGACGAGTACAATCCGTTCCTGCATAACGCGTGGATGATGATGGGACGAAGCCAGTATATGAATGGCGATTTCCCCGGTGCAGCTTCGACCTTTTTTTATATATCGCGTAAATTTTATTGGTTACCCACAACAGTTACCGAGGCCAAACTATGGCAAGCAAGGTCGTATTTGGCTCTTGACTGGAACTTCGAAGCCGAAAACATTATTTCGCGCATAAAAGAGGATGAACTCACAAATTCCGACCTGCGCTACCTCTACAACCTTGATTACGCCGAACTATATATACATCAGAACGAT
This sequence comes from Muribaculaceae bacterium, assembly GCA_022509065.1. Taxonomy (GTDB): domain Bacteria; phylum Bacteroidota; class Bacteroidia; order Bacteroidales; family Muribaculaceae; genus CAG-873. The sequence goes on along the minus strand of JAFLTY010000007.1, from coordinate 38,117 downwards.
AACGAACGTGCGATACCTTATCTCGAAAAGGCTATATCGCTTGCTTCCGGTATCCAGAAGACACGTTTGTGGTTCCTACTTGGGCAGCTCAACGCATCGCTGGGACGTAATCAGGCAGCTTATCAGGCTTTCGGTAAAGTGGTCGGTTCATCAAACGCCACATACCGCACCAAGTTTAATGCCCGCATTAAACAAAGCGAAGTGTTTTCGGGCGCAAACATCGAGGACGAGGTCAAGGCGCTCAAACGCATGACTCGATATGATCGCAACAAAGAATATGAAGATCAGATTTATTATGCCATCGGCAACCTGTATTTGTCCCGGAAAGACACAGCACAGGCTATCGAAAGCTATGAAGAGGCCGTAAAGAAATCTACCCGCAACGGCATCGAAAAAGCAATTGCCCAGACAGCACTCGCAAATTTGTATTATGACAAACGTAACTATGAAAAGGCACAGCCTAACTACTCGGAAGGTGTGCCTCAACTTCCTGACGATTATCCCGACATAAAGACTTTGCGCCTTCGAAGCGATGTGCTTGACGAACTTGCTGTATATAGTCAGAATGTCAACCTTCAGGATTCGCTGCTACGTCTTTCCGAAATGCCCGAGGAACAACGCCTCAAAGTCATCGACAAGATAATCGAAGACCTTAAAAAGAAAGAAAAAGAAGAGGAGGAAGAAGCTCGGCGAGCCGAATATCTGGCACAGCAAAGCGCCGCGGGCAATGGGTTGAAAAACAATGGTAACGCCGCGCAGGCTAATACTTTCACACTTAACAGCGATGGCTCGTGGTATTTTTACAACACGGCCACCCGTAACGCAGGTAAGACCGAATTCCAACGGCGATGGGGTTCGCGTAAACTTGAGGACGACTGGCGTCGTCGTAACAAAGCGACTTTCAACACCCTTGACTTTGGTGACAGCGGTGACGATGAAGATAGCGAAAACACCGAGGAGACGGAAAGCAACGATGAAAACAGTGAACCGATAGACGCCGACGCTCAGATGCGCGAGAACGACCCCCATTATCGCGAATATTACTTAAAACAAATTCCGGTAACAGAACAGGACAAAGCCACATCTCACGAGATTATTCAGGATGGCCTTTACAATATGGGTGTAATTCTCAAGGATAGACTTGAAGACTTCGAGGCATCGCGAAAAGAGTTCGGCCGACTGCTTACCGATTATCCCGACAACACGTATCGTCTTGAGGTATATTATAATATGTACCTTATGGCGGAACGTACCGGCAACCGCACCGAGGCCGACTACTGGCGAAAACTTATTCTGACCGACTTTGCAGACTCGAACTATGGTGTCGCCATGCAGGATCCCAATTATTTGGAAAACCTGAAGAAGATGGATGCGGTTCAGAACGGTCTATATGAATATACCTATGAGGCGTACCTCAACAACAATAACGCACAGGTACATGCCGGCTATAAGGAAATGAACGAACGATATCCGCTTTCGCCTCTGATTCCTAAGTTTATGTTCCTTGATGCCTTGGCCTATGCCACAGAACAAAATCCGGAAAAATTCAACGCCACTTTGCGTGAAATGCTTGAGCGTTATCCTGACACTGACATCACCCCTATAGCGTCCGAATGGCTTAAAGGGATGGCCAAAGGTCGTCAACTGAGCGCCGGGCTTGCCGGAGGAAATATGCGGGGCATGCTGTGGGATATCTCATTGTCAAACGACAGCATACAGGGTGACATCGAGGATCTTAAGTTCACTTTAGACGAAACCAGTCCACAACTTCTCGTTTTCGTGTTCCCCACCGACAGAGTCGACCGCAACGCGTTGTTATACGAAATCGCCCGACATAACTTCAACTCGTTTGTCGTAAAAGATTTCGACCTGGAACTTATGAATTTCGGTATTTTGGGAATGATAGCCGTCAAAGAGTTCGAGAACATGAACGAACTTAACAACTATAGGCGCGTCATGGCCGAATCATCTACATTCCATCTGCCGGCAGGAGTTCGTCCGGTTGTTATCAGCGTTGCTAACTTCAACGAGATGTTACGCACAGGAGCTTCGCTCGAAACTTATTTCCGCTTCCTTGAGGAACAGGACTTCCATGACGCTCAAGAAGGTGTATTGCCGTACGAAGACATCGAGGATTTACGTGATATTGAGGAAGAGGAAGAACAATACCACGCAGACGAAAAGGCTGTTGAAGCCGAAGAATCTCTGTTACAAACCGAGGTAAACCTCAACGAGGCTGAAAACGTCAAGGCCACTCTCGAAGATGAGCCGCCGACAACAGACGCGCAACAAAACGTTACTCCAAACCAATCTATTGGCTCCGAACAACCGAAATCTGCCGTTTCGCCCGGGGTAACTCCTTCGGTAACCACTCCTTCTCCTGCAACTAATCAAACAACCACTCCGGCTGCAAAAACACAGCCAAAACAATCTCCGGCCAAACCAAATAAGACTGAGACTCCGGCTAAACCGACGCCTGCACCAGTCAAGACTCCCGATTACGACCCGGGCAGCGAAGGAGATGATCCTCTTTTCGATTAAAATCTATATAAAAACCACTATATCAGGGCTCTCACCGCTTAATTCCATACCGTATGCAGCAATTCAATATTCTTTGGACTGACGACGAAATAGATCTCCTAAAACCCCATATACTTTTCCTTGAAAAGAAAGGCTACCGGATAACCACGGCCAGCAACGGCCGCGACGCTCTCGATATGGTCGAGAAAACACCCTTCGACCTTATCATCCTTGACGAGAATATGCCCGGTTTGACGGGGCTTGAAACTTTACAACTCATCAAGCAGACCGCTCCGCATATTCCCATCATCATGATTACCAAGAGCGAAGAGGAGAACATAATGAATCAGGCAGTCGGGAACAAAATAGCCGACTATCTCATCAAACCCGTCAATCCCAATCAGATACTCCTCGCCCTCAAAAAACATCTGCATTCTGAAGCCCTTGTTTCGCAACAGACAACCGATACCTACCGTCGCGAATTCCCCAACCTCAGCAGTGAGATAAACGACGCTACGACTCCTGACGATTGGTATAAACTTTACAGCAAATTGGTTTACTGGGAGCTGCAACTGTCCGGCACCGATACCAATATGGATCAGTTGCTCGAGATGCAACATGACGAAGCCAATCAGGCCTTTGGTAAATTTGTACGCCGCAACTACCTTCGCTGGCTCGAGAACGCTGTTATTCCGCGCTCGGAGGCCGCCCCCGACACCCCCCTCATGTCGCCTCGTATTTTCCCCGATACTGTCTTCCCCTTGTTAGGCGACGGGCGCAAAACATTTTTCATACTGATAGATAATTTTCGACTCGATCAATGGCGTGTAATTCAGCCTCATCTGGCCGAACTTTTCACTTTCGACGAACAACTCTATACAGCCATCCTGCCAACTGTGACACAATATGCCCGTAACTCGATATTCTCCGGCCTCATGCCTGTGGATATTGCCGGGATGTTTCCCGACTTATGGGTGGACGAGGATTCGGAGGAAGGCAAAAACCTGAACGAGAGTCCTCTTGTCGAGACCATGCTGAACCGCTACAGGCTAAAATGGCGTTTCTCGTACAACAAAATCAATGATTCGGTAGCCGGAGACAAACTGCTACGCGATTTCAACCAGCTGTTGGTTAACGACCTCAATATAATTGTCCTCAACTTCATAGATATGCTGAGTCACGCGCGTACCGAAATGAAAATGATACGCGAACTCGCACCGTCGGACGCCGCATACCGCTCTCTGACCGAATCGTGGTTCAAACATTCCGGCACTCTCGAGTTGTTCAGACGCATTGCCGCTTCAGGTGCCCGGGTAGTGCTCACGACCGACCACGGAACCATAAGGGTAAACAACCCCATCAAAGTGGTCGGTGACAAGAACACAAACACCAATCTACGCTATAAAGTAGGTAAGAACCTTGCTTATGACAATCGTCGCGTTTTCGAAATAAAACAGCCGTCGGCTTACGGACTGCCCTCACCAAACATATCGTCGACCTATATTTTCGCGTTCGGCCACGATTTCTTTGCCTACCCGAACAACTACAACTATTATGTGCAGCACTATTCCAACACCTTGCAACACGGAGGCATCTCGATGGAAGAAATGCTCGTTCCTTTGGTAACTCTCACTCCCAAGCCTTAGGCATAGGCTGATACACACCGACAAAATCCTTTATCTATCCTAACCATGGATATACTGTCCGCTTTCTTTAACTATATCACCGATGAGCTTGCTTTCTCGGAACACACCGTCGCCGCCTATCGCAACGACATCGAACAGTGGCGCTCTTTCGTGGCTCCGCAGGTTACCGACCTAAAGGATTTCGACCCAATGACGGTCACCACCAACGACACACGCGCATGGGTGGCTTGGCTTGGTAAACAAGGCATGTCAACATCGTCCATAAAGCGTAAGCTTTCTTCGGTGAGAGCTCTTTATCGTTTCATGATAAAACGTCATGGCGTCAAAACAAATCCTGTGACCGCCATAAAAATAAACCGGCGCGAAAAACCTCTCCCCAAATTCATCGACGCAGGCGAGATAAACAATATCCTGGACACCCTGGACAATGAAGCTTGTAACGAAACCGACTACAAAGGAGTGCTTACCGACCTTATTCTCAACCTCCTCTATCAAAGCGGCATGCGCGCATCCGAGCTTGTGGCTCTTACTGACGACCGCGTGGACTGCGAGCGTGGCGAGCTGAAAGTACTCGGCAAGCGTAATAAAGAAAGAATTATCCCCTTTGCTCCGGCTCTTGGCGACATCATATCCAAATATCTTGACATCCGTCCTCGACCTTTTGTCGCCGGTAGCCCTTTTCTATTGGACGAGGAAGGCACTCCGGTCAATTACAACAAAGTTTACCGCATAGTGCGCGGCACACTGGACGGCAATGTATCCTCGCCAAAACGATCGCCGCACGTGCTGCGTCACACTTTTGCCACAGACATGCTGAACGGTGGCGCCGACCTGACAAGCGTACGTAAACTCCTGGGTCACGAATCGTTGGCGACCACTCAGATTTACACCCACGTCTCGGTTGCCGAACTCCACGACAGCTACAACAAAGCTCACCCACGTGCAAGACACGAGGACAAAACCAAAGACTGAAAACCGTTGTTTGATTTATAAAGTATTTTTTTGTAAATTTACCGATAAATTTAAACAGTTATCAATAAACTGTCCCCGCAAAATACAGATAGCTGCATTTGACACCTTGAAAATTAAATATTTACAGGATTAAATATCCCCATATATAATGTTGGCTTATAAACAAACCTCAGTACAAGCTGGATTTTGTTGGAGCCTTAAAATTTCAACTCGGTTTGAAGACAATCTCTTACCGCTAATATTCACCCAATAACAAAGAAAGGAGCAAAGCCATGACAGTAAACATCAAAGCACTGCATTTCGACATCGCTGAACGTCTCACTGACTTTATCAACAAAAAAGCCGAGCGCCTTGCACGCCATTATCCCGATCTTGCTACATTCGAAGTAACCCTTAAAGTAATAAAACCCGAGACAGCAATGAACAAAGAGGCTACCCTCGCCGTTACCATGCCGGGTTCATACGAAATGGTCAGCAATAAAGTCGCCGACACTTTCGAGGAGGCCGTCGACACATGCATTCTGGCTATCGAACGTCAGCTCGAAAAGAAAAAATCTCAGAAAGGCAAATCGCTCAACGAAGAATAACCCCTTCCGTTCACACACCGTCACTTAAATCAACATCTGACATTGTGAGCATGTCGAACATGTCATGACGATGTGTGACAAATAAAATGTGGATTACATAATCAAACCATAGGCTGCCCCAAAAGCAATGGAGTAGCCTATGGTTTTTTTGCGACTTACCATGTCCGATAGGTTTTAAGGAACCTGCTCCTGACCAGCCTGGAGACAGCAGGATGTTGTGAAATGTGGGGGAAATTGAGGCTGTTTACGAAAAAAATTGTATATTTGCACGTTATTTCCCACGCCCTATTGTAAGGTGTGGTGTTGTTCTGTCGGTAAATTACTGACTGTCACAAAAATAACAATCAATGGTTGAGACATCACTTCATCCACCTGTTTTCGAAATTTTATATAAACCAATTTAACCATAATTTTAAAACATGCAAAGCAAAGGAAAATTAGGCAGTATCCTGGCCGGTATCATTGCCGTACTTCTGGTACTTGTCTGCGCTTTCTATCTGTCGTTCACATTTGTAAACAGCAGCTACGAAACCGAAGCAGAGAATTACGCCAAGCTCGCGTCGAGCAACGTGACGGGCAAATCGGCCGACCAAGCCTATAACGATGCCTACAAGGCCTATATGGACTCGGTGGGCGAGGAAAGCGTTTATTTAGGATGGAATCTTAACGACGTAAAGAAATGGGGTGTAAACCTCGGTCTCGACCTCAAAGGCGGTATGAACGTCATCCTGCAGGTCGACTTGGCTGACCTTCTCCGTCAGGCATCGAAAGTTAAAGACGACAAAAATTTCGAACAGGCTCTCGAAAACACCATTGCAAAAGTCGGTGACAAGAACAGCGAGCAGTTTGTTCCCACATTTATCGAAGAATACGAGGTTCTTAACCCCGGTGCAGACCTTTCGGTCGTGTTCACCCCCGTTACCTCGGGAATGAGCCGCGACCAGGCCATCTCCGCTCTGCGTAACGAAATTAACGACGTTGTTAACACCAGCGCCACTCAGACACTCCGCAGCCGTATCGACCAGTTCGGTGTCGTTTCGCCCAACATCCAGGTGCTCGAAGGCAAGGACGGTCAGATTCTCCTTGAACTTCCCGGTGTCAAAGACCACGAACGCGTTCGCGAGCTCCTTCAGCGTCAGGCTGCCCTCGAGTTCTACACCACCTATCGCAAGAGCGAAATCGAAGGCGCTTTGCAACAGGTAGCTTCGCTGCCCGAATCAACACCCGGTTTGGCTCAGTACCGCTCGATGCTTGCCAGCTGGAACACCAATCCCAACTACGTAATTATCGGTTACGTTCCCAATGTCACCGACATGCACCGCGTTGACACCTTGATGAGCCAGACAGCTGTTCGTTCAATATTACCCACCGATTTCATTCTGCGTTGGGGTGTCAAACCCGAAACGTTCACTGACGAACAGGGTAACGAACACAAACTGGGCTATGCCGCCTACGCTTTGCGCACCACCAACGGCGGTGCCGCTATGGACGGCGAGGTTGTTACCAACGCCCGCGCCGACTTTGCCAGCAAAGGCTTTGGCGGTCAGGAAGTATCTATGCAGATGAACAGCGAAGGCGCCCGTCAGTGGGCCGACCTCACCGGTGCCAATGTCAACCGCGCCGTGGCTGTCGTTCTTGACGACCAGGTCTATTCGGCTCCCAACGTCAACGAGGCAATCACCGGCGGCCGTTCGTCAATAACCGGTAACTTCACCGTCGACGAAGCCAAAGACCTTGCCAACGTTCTCAAAGCAGGTAAGATGAAAGCACGCGTTCACATCATCAGCGATATGGTCATCGGTCCGTCACTGGGTCAACAGGCCATCAACGCCGGTCTGGTGTCGTTCGTAGTGGCTCTCATCCTGTTGATGATATTCATGATTGCTTTCTACGGTGTTATCCCCGGTCTGATTGCAAACCTCTGCCTCATCTTCAACCTGTTCTTCACCTTCGGCATCCTTGCCTCTTTCCAGGCCGTACTCACACTGTCGGGTATCTGCGGTATCGTATTGTCACTGGGTATGGCAGTCGACGCCAACGTACTCATCTTTGAACGCGCCAAGGAAGAGATGCGCCAGGGCAAGAACAGCCGCACCGCATTGTCCGACGGTTACTCCAACGCATTCTCGGCAATCTTCGACTCTAACATCACATCTATCATCACCGGTTTCATCCTTTTGAAATTCGGTACCGGTCCTATCCAAGGCTTCGCAACCACACTTATCATCGGTATCATCTGCTCGTTCTTCACAGCTGTTTACCTGAGCCGTCTGTTCTTCCTTTGGATTGGCAAGACAAAAGTGATGAACCAGATAACATTCTCCACTCCTCTGTCGCGCAAAATGTTCAGCAACACCAAGATTAACTTCCTTGGTCAGCGTCGCGCCGCAGGTGTCGTTGTTATCGCCCTCATCGTCATCTTCATACTCTCGCTCGTTACCCGCAGCCTTAATCAGGGTATCGATTTCTCTGGTGGTCGCAACTATGTTGTCATGCTCGACAAACCGGCCAATACCGAAGAAGTTCGCAGTCTGTTGGCTCCCGAGTTCCCCGATGCTACAGTATCTGTCATCACCATCGAAAGCTCCAACCAGATTCGCGTGTCGACCAACTATAAGATAAGTGAAGAAGGCGACGCACAGGCTGTCGAGGATGAAATCGTAACCAAGATGTACCGCGTGCTTGGCAACAACGGTTATATCGGTGACATCACATACGAACAGTTCAAAGCCAGTGACGAAAACCACGGCATCGTTTCGTCGCAAAAAGTTGGTCCCACAGTGGCCGACGACATGCGTACCGACGCTTATATCGCCGTTACATTGGCTCTCATCGCAATGTTCCTTTACATCTTGCTGCGATTCAAAACCATTGCTTACTCTCTCGGCGCTTTGTCGGCAGTTGCCTTCACAGCCTTCTCGATTGTGGGCTTCTACTCGATATGCTGGGGCTTCCTGCCCTTCTCCATGGAGATCGACCAATCGTTTATAGCCGCTATACTTACCGTTATCGGTTATCAGATTAACGATACCGTGGTGGTCTTTGACCGTGTACGCGAAAACGTCGGTCTGTATCCCAAACAGCCCTTCGGCGAGACTATCAACCGTTCGCTCAACGCAACACTCGGCCGTACCATCATGACCTCGGCATCGACTCTGCTCGTACTGCTGTGTATCTTCTTCCTTGGTACAGACGCCATCCGTTCGTTCGTATTCGCAATGATATTCGGTGTAATCCTTGGCACATTCGCCACTATCTGGATTGCCACTCCCGTTGCCTACTACGTCAACAACGCTCGCTCCAAGAAAGCTGTTAAAGCATAAATAAGGCATCCCACCCGTGTTCCGTTATTTAGCGGAACAATTCAAATCGAGTAGGAGATAAACACTAATCGTAGGTTTATCTCCTACTTTCGTATATATACACAATGTGTGATTGGCACATCGTTGTCATGAGGCGCATACCATATCACCAAGATGTGTTCATATCGCACCCTCACAAAATTCCCTATACGCACAATCCTCTATTGGCCTCATCCGACGCTCCCAGCCCTCCTTGACTGAAGCCTCCCATATCTGGAAAAGTTGATAGTCATTCAGAAAAATAAGGTAAAAACGGCGTGGCCGAAACATGGCCTTTCCCTGTCAGGCAGCAGAACAGCAATCGTCCCCTCCGCTTTGTTTCGGGGTAGCGGGTCGTTTTTCCTGAATCTTTTACCATGGACGGTTCAGGGCGGGTAAACGAAGACTCCTGATGGACGAATTTATCGTACCTCGCAAAGAAGCCGGAAATGATTTTTGGCTTCGTTGTCCTCACAATCGTCGTGACAAATAATAGAATTTTAAAAATTTGTTCTGAATTCAGCCCTACATTAATCATTTTTTTATTATTTTTGCCAATGATTCACGGAATGGTCAAAGTGTTGGCTGTGTGAATCAAGACATTTTAATATTAAGGTGTTATTGAAATTTTATCTTTAACTAATAAATTCTCGCAAAATTTATTTTTCCACAAAGGTAAGATTGGCAATAGCACCGCATTGATAGCATGTATGCTGTCGCAAAAGACAGTCTATATAGCTAATCGGTGTGGGGCTATTGTTTTATCCGTGGAAAAGGCAATGCGAGAAGCCTATTAGTTGGATAAAACAAAGATAGAGTTCCTACACCTTTTTTATGTCCCATTCTAACAGTTTCTTTAGGAATTGATAAACCCAAAATAGAAATGAAGAGTTTTTTGCAAATTGTCATGATTTTCTACCGGTACAATCGTTGTATAAGACATCACCTTACCAAATAATATGCCCGAAGAAGTTTATGCCGCATATAAAAATTCCAAATACAATATAATGAAATAAAAGACAAGGAGTTAAATAAATCTCATTAATAACCATAAATATAATATTTTAAAGACATGGAAGAATTATCCCGAAAACCATCCAAATTACCTCATTGGTTAGCTGTTTTTATCCAGAAATACTTGTGGATTGTCGCTTTAGCTATATGTTTCGTACCATTGGTAATTATGTCCTTGTTACATTTATCCGGCTCTGGCAATGAGTGGGTACTCTTTCTAATGCTTGGAGGCCTATTCCTGTTTATAATAGATGCCCTGTGGTTGAAAAAGGCGGGTGTAGGCTTAGATGGGCGAGAAACAAGAACATATGTTCGTGAAGATAATGAGTATGATCTGAATACACCTCGTAAATATACTGCTTTGGGCTACAATTGGTATATTCTTGCAGCAAGTAATTTCCGAAAAAAAAATGTTATCGATGAATTTCGATACAAAGATGGAATAATTTAAGTAAAAACACGCACAGGATTGGAGTATGAAGCTCCACTATGGGAAACAAAGTTTGGATATAACCTTTATAAAGGTGACCGAGGCGGCGATGTGTTTATCTACACTCTTGAGTCGAATGACGGACAACAAATAAGCTTTAGCAAAGCTGATGGCGTGCTTGAAGAAGATGAATATGAAGATATTTTCAATATTCTTTTACGAGGCGAATTCGTAGGAGAATCTAAAAAGACTAAAATACTTAATTTCATTACCGGCTTGTTCAGCCAAGCAACCGAAATAGGGTCGGATTTATCAGCGAAAGATTTAGTGGATCAAATCAATGATGTACTGGCTGAAAAGACTAAGATGAAAGTACTTGGTAATTACTCAGAAATGTCAGGCGAACAACTTAAAGGCATTATCACAGGAATACCTCAATCCACTTCTCAAACTGCGACTAAAAACGATATTTCTTCATCACAATCTTTGTACATTATGTCTGAAGAAACATCCCGATCTAAAAACAAGTCTATTTTCATTATTATCGGAATCATTGCTTTTCTCGCTATCGTTGTAGCATGTATCTTAATATCTACTGATGACAATGACAATGATTATGATTATGATTATGGTTATAGTTACGAAGAGGACTATACTGAAGTCTTTTCTAATGAATCTCCCCATTCATGCACCGTCGTTGTCGATTCAGATGGCGAAATTGTAGGAGAATATGTATCCACAAATGCATCAACATATACTGTATTTAGTCAAGACAGTGGAGAAGTGCCTATAAATGGCCACCACTTAGTGACGATTAGCGCTGAGGATGGCCAGGGATATTTAGATTATGATAAAAATATAATTGTTAGGCGGGAGCCTTCTGAATCGAGCAAACCTGTTGGCCAAATAGAATATTGGCCTGGATATATTAATGAAAGTATTCCATGCCTTGGCTATGATAAAGGATGGTATATGGTAAAAGTCAATGGAAAAATTGGATATATCCATGAAGACGATGTCGAATGGTCTGCATTATCAAACTAATTATAAGCGCTATGGAAGACAAAATTAATGAAATGATAATTATTGAAGGCACAACCTTTTCGAAAGGCTGGCTAAACGTATTGTTCTATGGCGGACTTATCGGAGTTTTGATGACAATCATAACATATGTAATATCGAATAACTACGACTTTTCGACCGAAAGCATTGAGGTCATAGGCGATATACTGGCCACAATAGCCGAAATAGGATTTATTTCGCTCATAGCGTACAAGATTCGCAAAGATGGCATTAAAAAACCGTCATATCAGTTTTTGGCATGTTATGCGGGAATTTTGGCAATTAATCTACTTGTAGGATTTATTAATGAGGAAGTAGGCTTTCTAACAAGTTTTATAACCTTAATTTTTTCAGTTGTTATAGGAATTATTTTTATCCAGGCTCCATCAACAAAAAAAATCGGGATGTGGCTACTTTTGACCTTGGCCGCTGCTATACTTGTAATAGCAATAATTCCAGATAGTTTTGAACTCTCAGAGAAATCGTTTTTTCGGATTTTGTTAATATTATATGCATATCCTTATGGCAAATATCTGGAAAGCTGTCAAAAGTATCTTTCAGGGAACAATTCTCAAGATAATTCTAAGGACAATGGCCTCCTAAGAAAATAGAATAATATAAAGCGGATTAAAGCAGAGAAGATTATAAATAACGTGAGGTCGATATAAGAAAGCTCATATACCACCAAGATAACCAGCCGTTTAGAATCAAACTAAATGGCTGTTTTTTTAACCTTTTGACACAATTATCTTATTATTAAGCTCCCGTTAATATAATTGACCGCGGCTTCCCCATAACGTTGCTGTTGTTGCTTTTTCTCACCATGGTATTAGAGACGTAGACTTCCACCTTATCTATATGAAAAGAGCCTGAGGTGCACTCAGACTCTTCCATGCTATTTTAACTGTTTTATTTGTGGGGATAACCCCGTGTCAGGGTTAATTATTATTTGTTGATCTTAACCATCTTGGCGATGAGGTCAAGAACTTTGTTTGAATAACCGATTTCGTTATCGTACCACGATACGACCTTAACGAAAGTGGGAGTAAGCTGGATACCTGCTTTCTTGTCGAAGATCGAAGTGCGGGTGTCACCGAGGAAGTCGCTCGATACGACATCGTCTTCAGTGTAACCGAGAACACCTTTCAGGCTGCCTTCCGAAGCTTCCTTCATAGCGGCGCATATTTCATCGTAAGTAGCGGGTTTGGCAAGGTTGACGGTGAGGTCAACAACCGAAACGTCGAGAGTGGGAACACGCATCGACATGCCGGTGAGTTTGCCGTTGAGTTCGGGAATAACTTTACCTACAGCCTTAGCAGCACCTGTGCTCGAGGGTATGATGTTGCCCGAAGCGGCACGACCGCCACGCCAGTCCTTCATCGAGGGACCGTCAACGGTTTTCTGAGTAGCTGTGGTTGAGTGTACGGTGGTCATGAGGCCTTCTACGATGCCGAATTTTTCGTGCAGAACCTTTGCGATGGGTGCAAGACAGTTTGTTGTGCAAGATGCGTTAGAAACGAACTGTGTACCTTTCACGTAAGTGTCGTCGTTAACACCGCATACAAACATGGGGGTATCGTCTTTCGAGGGAGCCGACATAACGACATATTTCGCACCTGCATCGATGTGAGCCTGTGCTTTTTCTTTGGTCAGGAAAAGACCGGTTGATTCAACAACATATTCAGCGCCTACTGCACCCCAGCCGATTTCTTTCGGGTCGCGGCATGCGGTTACGCGGATGGGTTTACCATTGACGATAAGAAGGCTCTTTTCAACGTCATAGTCTACTGTGCCTTCGAAATGGCCGTGCATGGTGTCATATTTGAGCATGTAAGCCATGTAGTCAACAGGCAGAAGGTCGTTGATAGCTACTACTTCGATGTCATCGCGTTTGGTTGATGCGCGGAACACGAAGCGACCGATACGGCCAAAACCGTTAATACCAATTTTTGTCATGATTCGTTTGTTTTGTTTGTTTTTATTGGGGTTAATTATCTATTTCGTTTATTGTACCTTATGTGCTGTGTTTTACACCACAAAATTACAAAATATTTTTTAAAATCGAAAAAAAGAGGCGCACCTGATTGGCACGCCTCTTTTCAATATCTGTGTTGTTATGTCTTTTCGCTCTTTAAATCAAGAGTCAAAGACGAATAACTAACGTGGTAACTTATTTAACGACAACTTTGGTAGCTTTGCCGTCAACAACTTTCACGTAAACGCCGGGGGTGAGCTGTTCGCTCTGGAGGCGTACACCGTTCAGGTTGTAGTAAACAGCGTTGCTGTCGTAACCTTCGACTGTGATGTCTTCAACACCAGTTGTGCTGAGGATGAAGCTCAACGACGAAGCGGGAGTAACAGTGATAGATTCTTCGTCGGCGAGAACAACCTTGAAGTAACCGTTAGTCTGGCTAACAGCGTGGATGTTGTTACCTGCGTCGAACTTAACGTTCACACGAGTTGAAACACGACCGAACGGATAAGCAATCGATTTGTAAGGTTCGAGAGCGGGTGTACCGTCTTCGTTCCAGCTGAGGAGGTAAACATTGATACCGTCATAAGTCGAGAGAGCGAGAAGTTCGCCGGTTGTGTTAACGTCAACACCTGCAAGTGTCGAAGGAATCAGGTTGGGATAATTTTCTGCTTCCATGTCTGCGCTCCAAATGCTTTCGCCTTCGGGCATAGTGATGTAACGGAGACCTGAAGTAACAGCTTCCATACCGTTAGCACGACACTGAGTTACAAAGATACCGTTCTTAACGCCTTTCACGCCTACGTTTGTATTAAGGAGCTGAGCGTTGAAACCGTTACCGATGAGCGAAGCGGGATTAGAGGTAGTCTTGTTTGTACCGATTACGTTCTGAGTGAGCTTGTTGCCAAAGGCATCTTCGTCAAAAGTGATGATAGTTGTCTGAGCGCCCTGACCCCAGAGACCTACGCAAGGTGTGCCTGAGCCGACAGCTTCGCCTGCGGCGTTGGTGATGAGACCGCTGGCAGCTTTTGTGCCGTCGAATACGCTGTAAGGAGCAACTTCGGGAGTAGTGATGTCGTAAGCTACAACGCCGTACGAAGCGTCACCCCAAGAAGCGAGGTAAACTTCGTTGCCGCGCTGTGTAGCGTCCATCGGGCTTGATGTGTTGGTGTTGCCGAGAACTTCACAACCTGCGTGAACTGCGCTCTGAACGAGTTCGCCCATGGGGTTGTAAACGTCGATACCACCGTTCTGAGTGCGACCGATAGCTACGAAACCGTATGTGTCGGGGAATTCGGGATCAACAAATGTAGCGATACCTGCGCGAGAGCCACCAACATTGACTGTTTCGCTGACTGCGTCTTCAACGATAGGATAGTTGTGGATGCGGATTGCCCAGTTGTATTTGTCGCCACCAAGGTCAGCTGCATCGTAGGTGTAGCTGTTGTAGCCTTCTTCAACTGTTCCGAGAACTGTTTCGATAGTTTCGCCGGTGATGACGTTTGTGAGCACGAGGTCAGCGCTTGCTGCGGCACCGGTGCTGTAGAACGAGAATACATACTGACCGTTGAAACCTTCGGCGTTCAGACCGTAAGCAAATTCGCTCTTGGTTGCGAGCTGTTCAGTGGTCTTGAAGTTTACGTATTGGATGTTCGAAGAAGCGATGATGTTGCCATCAGCGTCTCTGAGGCGGAGAACAACCATGTATTCATAAGCGGTGGCACCGGTAAGACCGTCGATACCGATTGTCATGGGGCTTTCTTCTGCGGGATAGTTTTCGGGAACGCGAGTGTTATACTCTGTTACTTCGACTGACAGTGTAGTGTTTTCGGGAACACCTGTTGCGGTGTAGCTGATAACGAAGTCGACCGATGTATCCTTGATGTTTTCAACAATAACGGGGTTGAGGTACAGTTCGATACCTTCGGTAGTGAATTCGAAGTAAACGATGTTCGAACGAGCTATGGTGTTGCCGTCAGCGTCAGCGAGGTTAAGAACAGCCATATACTGATAAGTTGTAGCGGGCTGGAGACCACTGACAGGTGTTGTCATGGGGCTATCTTCTGCGGGATAGCTGGTGAGGGTACGTGTAGCGGCGTCGGTGTACTCAATTGTCAGTACAGCGCCTTCGGGCACATATTGTGTTGTGTATGTAGCAACGAAATCGGCTGTTGTCGATGTGATGTTGGTTACGTCAACTTTTTCGAGAACGAGTTCGGGTGTGGGGGGAACTTCGGGAGTTGTGAACTCAACAATGACCAGGTTGGACTGATTCATTACAGTACCTTCGGCATTGAGGAGGTTGATGATAGCGTAGTACTGGTAGTGTTTTTCAGCTGTCAGGTTTGTAAGGTTGACAGTGAGGGGGCTACCGGTAGCTTCGAAATACTGAACGGGACGGCTGCCAATGTTCTCGATGAGTTCGAGCTGCAGGCTGTAACCTTCGGGAACAACACCTTCGGTGTACTCAACGGTTACCTCAGCTGCATTGTAAGCAACGTTGGTAGCGATAGCGCTCTGGATAGAGAGAGCTGCGGGTTCTACGGGAGCAGTAGTATATTCGTACATAGCGGCGCCGATACCTGTGCCTGCGCTGAAGTAGAAATAAAGCTGTACGGTGTCGTCGCTGACTTTGCGAGCTACAACCGAGCCAAAGCTCTGTGAACCGTCACCGCCGGGAAGTTCAATGCTTTCTACAAGAGTACCGTCTTCGGTGAAAATCTGGTATTCGTTCGAGTAGTTAGCTGCCGATGACAGTTTAGCGGGAATCACCTGATAGAGAACATCGTTAAGGAAGAACACGTCGAAACCTTCCTGAGAGTTTGCATTGCCTTTATTGGGAAGAGCAACGAACTCACCTTCAGCACTGTCATAGATCCAAACGGCATAATTCGCACCATTGCGGATACGAACTGCACAACCGTTGACAGCATCATCACCCATGTCAGCAAGTTCAGTAGCCGAATATAAAGGCTGCACAATAGTTGAAGTGCCTAAAGCTGGGCCAGCGTATCCATCAGTTGTGTAATAACCGAGTTCGTCAGTTACCTGAACGCCGTTCTTAACCTGAACGAGAACAATTTCTGTTGCCTCGTTTTCGCCAAGGAAGAAGTAACCGCCTTCGTCGCTGAGAACGTTACCTACCACACGGCCAACCTGGTCAACGCGTTTGGCTTCTACGCCTTCGGGCATTGTGAGCTGAAGGTCAACCTGAGCGCTGCCGTCAGCGGGTATGATAACAAAGTGGTAACCTGATTCAGCGTTGGGGAAACCAACATTGACGATGATGTTACCTGCATCGTCGCTTGTGATACCTGTGCCAAGACCTGCAACCGCAGCGTATTCAGCAACGGTGCCGTCGGCACTGATTTTCATTACTTTAGCGTTAGCTTTGTCGTTGTAGTAAATAGCACCGTCAACGCCTGTACCAAAACGAGAGTCATTCTTACCGGGACCGGCAACGTTCTGGTAGCTCCACTTCTGTACCAAAGTGGGGGTGGCTTCCTGTGCTACTACACTACCTGCAACTGTCATGACAGCTGCAAGCGCTAAGTTGCGAAAAGAAACTTTCATTTAATTAGTAATTGATTAGTTAATAAAATTATTAATGATATATTTTTCTCAATGTAATACGATATTACCTTATAATGAGGTGTCTATCACGGTGTTGGCTCAATTTTATAATTTATTATACGCATAAATTCACGACCGCGGAGGCCGTGGAATTAGCTTTTTTGAGGGTTACACGGCTCAAAATTATGAATTTTTGATAAAATGAACGGCAAAATGCTCCGTAGAGCCTTGATATTTAACAAAGTTTAACTAACATTACAACAGGTCTTCTCCACCACTAAGTACGAGGTACAAATTATGCACAATAATGTAGTATAACACGGCATCGCCACTCCCTATATCTATATGTGAAACTTTTTGCGTAAATTTGCATGCCTGATGTGACAAGCCGCAATCACCAACCAGTTAACCCTCGAACACAATGAACGCAAACGGTCGGGTAAGACCCAAGAAAGCCTTAGGACAACATTTTCTGACCGATATGTCAGTTGCTCGCCGCATAGCGGAAACTTTGGACGGCTATGTCGGGCTTCCTGTACTCGAAATAGGCCCGGGCATGGGGGTGCTGACTCGTTTTCTATTGGATGAGGGTCATAATGTCAAGGTTGTTGAGATTGACAACGAGAGTGTGGAATATCTCACGGAACATTTTCCAAGCCTCGAGGGACGCATCATAGCCGACGACTTCCTGCGTATGCGCCTGGACACCCTGTTCGACGGAAAGGACTTCGCGATAATAGGCAACTATCCTTATAATATATCTTCGCAGATTTTTTTCCGTCTTCTCGAGGTTAAAGACAGGGTGCCGGTCTGTTCGGGCATGTTGCAGCGCGAGGTAGCCGAACGCCTTGCCGCGTCGCCGGGCACTAAAGCCCGCGGCATACTGAGCGTTCTGTTGCAAGCGTGGTACGACGTGGAATATCTGTTTACGGTGAGCGAGAACGTTTTCAATCCACCGCCAAAGGTTAAGTCGGGGGTCATACGCCTGACACGCAACAAAGTGACCGACTTGGGTTGTGACGAGGGCTTGTTCAAGACTGTTGTCAAGACAACTTTCGGCATGCGCCGCAAAACGCTGCGCAACTCGCTGAAATCACTCATGCCACAAGGGCAGTTCATCGCCGACGAGGCACTGCTGGCTCTGCGACCCGAACAGCTGTCGGTTGACCAATTCATCCGACTCACCAACATGGTGGCCGAAGCGCGCCGAAACACCCTATCGGCTCCAAACGCCGATTAACACCAATTATCAACGCATAAAACGAACGGTGTCATGAAAGAATACAACGACGAATATCTGGAGCATATCCGCAAGATAATAAACGACAACCGCGCCGAAGAGGCCCGCGCGGAGTTGGCCACTCTCCATCCCGCCGATATCGCCGAGTTGTATCAAAACCTCGACCTGGAGGAGGCCGAGTACTTATACCGTCTCCTGGATGAGGATACGGCAGCCGACGTGCTGATGGAGCTCGACGAAGAAGATCGTTTGAAACTGCTCAGCGCGATGCCCGCGGAAGAGATAGCCAAGCAGATAGACCACCTGGACACCGACGATGCCGTCGACCTTATACAACAACTTGACGAAGACGAGCGCGAAGCTATCCTGGCTCATATCGACGATGTGGAACAGGCCGGCGACATTATCGACCTACTCAAGTACGACGAAGATACCGCGGGCGGTCTGATGGGCACCGAAATGCTCGTGGTCAACGAGAACTGGTCGATGCCCGAATGCATCAAGCAGATGCGACTGCAGGCCGAGGAGATGGACGAGATATATTATGTGTATGTTGTCGACGATGACAACAAACTCAAAGGTATACTGCCACTCACCAAACTTATCACCCACCCCTCGGTGTCAAAGATACGCCATGTCATGGAGGAAGACCCTGTGAGCGTCAAAGTGGACACGCCAATAGATGAGGTAGCGCTCGATTTCGAGAAATACGACCTTGTCGCCATGCCTGTGATCGACTCTATAGGGCGTCTTTTGGGACGCATCACCGTTGACGACGTCATGGACCATGTGCGCGAATCGAGCGAACGTGACTACCAGTTGGCATCGGGTCTTTCGAGCGACGTTGACGCCGACGACTCCATATTCGCACAGACCAAGGCGCGCATACCGTGGCTACTTATCGGCATATTTTCTGGTATAGTGGCTTCGCTAATCCTCGGCTCGTTCGAAGAGAAACTCCAGGTAGTGACCGCGTTGGCGCTGTTTATCCCCATCATCGGTGGTACCGGCGGTAATGTAGGCGTTCAGGCCTCGGCTATAGTGGTACAATCGCTGGCCAACGGCACCCTGGAGGTGAAGGAGTTTTCGAGACAGCTTGGCAAAGAAGTCGTCATAGGTTTGCTCAACGCAACCGTGCTGTCCGGCGTGGTGTTCATATACAACCTGTTGATGCTTCCGGGTGAGTTCGCCGTCACCATATCGGTGGCCGTCTCGCTGTTCTTTGTCGTGATGTTCGCCACAATTCTCGGCACCGTGGTGCCCCTTACATTGGAAAAATTGCACATCAATCCCGCCTTGGCGACAGGCCCGTTTATCCAGATATCCAACGACCTTGTCGGTCTCATCATCTACGTTCAGATAGCCACATTCTTCCTTAAAGTGCTGGGCAATCCGGTCACCTTTTAAGCGTCACGTCGAAATGAATGCCCGGACGCACATGGAGGGTGAAAGCGCACCAAAGTCCGTTGTCTTCGTTACTCCACCTGATATGTCTCCATTCGTGACCTGTCATATCGATGACAAAAGAGGCGCCGGCCATCGGAATGTCCGAGGGGTAACCCGGCATGACGCGCTCGACTATCTCTACATCCTTCCCGACAAAGGTGACAGCCAGCGAGACAGCTCCCGACGAGGTTAGGCCGTCGACACCTAACCTTTCGAACAGCACTTTGCCTCCTTCGAGGCACCGAACTGAGATTGAGGGTTCAGACACGACTTCATGAGAGCCATCGACCGGCAAGAGCTCACCGGCGAAGAGTCGCTTGACGGCCTCGCCACGTCCTTTGGGTCGGCATACAAAAGCAACGAAAGCAGCAGCCGCAAAAAGCAGGAGTATATATGTGTAGGTTGCCGACCACGCAACCCGCAAGACAATATGTGATATGAAAAGTTCCATAAGACATCGACAAATTTCGACAAAAAAGGCCTAAACACCAAATATCAACCTAATATATCCCCTAACGCAAAATGAAACCGGCCACCGTATCTCGCCTCCACACTCTGAGTCTGAGGCTCGGGCGCATGCTTCGTCGCGCGTCACATACAATATGGCCGGTTCAATGCGCTTTGTGTGATAATGCCTTGCAAAAGCATGAGGACGTATTATGTCTGAAATGTCTGATGAAGTTGCCTGTCATTCATAATGACACGATGCTGACATATATAGGCACGCCGGGGTCGTCGATAAGGGTAAGATCGTGGTTCGTCTATAGTCACGATGACCCCTCACACCGTCTTATTCACCATATTAAATATAACGACCGAAAGAAACTGGCCAGAAAATTGGGACGCGAATTCACCGATTACAAACATCCCGAAGAGCTCGGTATTGACGTGATATTACCCATACCGCTGCATTGGAGCAAATATGTGGCGCGAGGCTATAATCAGTCGCATGAGATAGCGCTGGGTATAGCAGACATGACCGGCATAAAAATAGGTCACAACCTTTACGCGAAAAAATCACATTCGACACAGACCTCAAAGAATCGTGACGAGCGAGCCGACAACGTCCGTGACATTTTCAGTGTACGTCATCCCGAACAACTCGACGGGAAAAACATAGCTTTGCTTGACGATGTAATCACCACCGGAGCGACAATGTTCAGCGCCCTAAAAACTATACTGGCCGCTTGCACACCCGCCTCGGTGACTTTTCTGTCGCTGGCGCGAACAAACCGTTTGTAAACGATGGTTCGGCGCCGGAAACTCCCTGCGGCTGTTAGTTAGAGCCGGTCTACATTAAGGTTTGGCCGGGACGGTGAAGGAGTCGCAGACAGTACCATAACGGTCGTAAAGGGTCATGACGATGCGTTGCGGATTGACATCCATTATCATGCCACCAACGGTATGTGCACCCTCGCTCCAACGCATTGAGATGATATCATCGTTAGCCTCCACAGGCTTGAGATCGCGACCGCGGCTGTCATCGCTTGACGGACAAACAACATAGAATGTGCCTTGACGGGCACTGACCGGAACACGATTACGTAAAGCCGGAGTTCGCAAATAAGCATGATTGTTGCCCGAGATGGCCAGATCGACGCCAATACTGTCGAACAGCTCATAAAACCGATCGAGCTGACTGTTGGCACCGTTGGTTCCGATGAGCCATTCATAATGTTCGACAACTACCACATATTTCGAGGGATGGTCGGCAACAACACCTTTCATCCATTCAAAAACCGGTTCCAAGCTTTCTTTTGTGCGCATTGCTTCGTTATTTAGCATAAAAAACAACACATCGCCGTATTTGAACCAGTAAGCAACACCTTCCTGACCGGTGTATCCGTTGAGAGGATTGGCGTGGGTGTCACGGAAAAACGCATCTGATTTATCATTGTCGCGTGTCATGTGGTCGTGATTGCCTTCAACGCCTGCCCACATATAGTTGCGATAAGCGGGCTGCTCGGACAGTTCAGTCCAGTAGTTGTAGCTGCCTCCCCATGCGCATTGGTCGCCAGGGGTCAATACCCAATCGAAGCCTCCCGAGACACTGTCAAGCACATCAATCATCCCCATGGCCGCGTCAAGACGTCTCCATAGTGGCGAATAATGATGGAAGTCACTAATAACGGCCGCTTTCCATGAATCGCTCCCTGCTGTACGAAAACGATAGGTTTGCACATCGGCGTTTCCGGAGCTCTCGACGGGAAGTACAGTGTATGTGTATTCAGTGTCAGGTTTCAAACCGCTGAGCTCAACGCGGTGCTTGTCAAAGACATGACGCTCTGTCACATCGGTATTGTCCATCAATTTGGAGTTGATGGAGTCAAAAGTGAGACAAAGCGTACCTGTCGAGTTGACCGTACACGTTTCAACGCCGTCCGAGTATATTACACGACACTCGATGCCCGGTGTGGACGCAAAACTTAGGTTCATCTGAGTCGTGCAGTCTTCGCCGGGATTGGTAAACACTGTATGAATCGGCGCATCCGACCCGGTCGCAGGAAGACCCGTGCCATAACGCACCGGCTCGCTCGCAAAGCTAAGAATTGCCGTGCCCAGAACGGCCAGACAAATAGATTTCTTCATGTCATCAAGAGTAAGTTTGACAATAATATCGTTTCTCCTACAAATGTATGAAAGAATTTTGGGTTCGCCTATAATGGCTAATCACAAAAAAACCTCCGGATTTGATTATCACTAACCATCCGGAGGACTACCAACATTATTACATTATGAAATTATACAGAATAACTACTTATTAATATATAATCGTAAAAAATTGGTGATTATAATGAGGGTGAGATAAAAATTTAAAAACTTCTGTGCAAATTTAAAGATTTTATTAAAATTCCCCCCCCCCGATATGTTAATTAACCTTAATAAGGCTTAACAACACTTATTTAACGAGTTTTAGTGTGTGAGAGCCTGCCGAAATGACGTATGCACCGGGTTCAAGACTTTCGAGGCTGATTTGATTAACGCCATCGCAATTGTACTCAGCCAGTTTGACTCCAGCGATGGTGTAGACAGCTACTGACTTGACAGAATCATTGACATGGAGCATGAGGTCAGCGTCAATCCATACCGCATTCTCCTCAGCGACAACATCGCCAACACCAGCTTCGGACGAATAGACAAACGACCGTACCGGTGAATAGTCGGTGTAGACAGGAGCATCCGTGGTGGTGAGGCTATATGTGCCTCGAGCTCGAACATAATATGTTTTACCGTCAACCAAAGCCTTCGAAGTTATCTTAATGGTTCCGAGTTCGGGTGTCGATGTCGCATAATCAGAGAGTGTGTAACTATAGCTGCTACGCGTTGGGAATTCGGTAGTCTCTGCAATCTGGACAGTAACCGACGACATGCCCTCCCACGGTGCTATGCTGATAACCTCGTTGCTGTGAAGTGTCAAGCCGTCTTCGGCCGGATTCAGCATAACGGGGGCTTCATAGTCGTCTTTATTGACCGTAGTGAAAGGCATGATTTCGGATGAGGAAGAGGCTGTTCCAATCGATGCCGTGACACGGGCATAATACTGACGGCCGGTGGCCAATACATGCGATGGTGTGGTGAATGACGTCGTTGAAACAACTTCATGCAGTATGGGAGATGTCATATCCGCATTACGCGAAATCTCGAAAATATATTCTGCACCATCGACAGCTGCGGTCCATTCGAAGGTGTGTCGTATATCCAAATCGTGGTTTTCAGATGTAAAAGCTATCTTGGGTGCAATAAACCAACTTGAAGCACTCACCGGGTGTTCGCGGTTTATATCGGTAGCCTTGACTCGCCAATAATATTTTTCTCCACGTGTTAGCGAAGGCATCCCCGATAGTGAAGCCGTATGGCCTTCGACTTCCATGATTCCGAGAATGCTTTCGAAATCAGCGTCAACGGCCAGCTCAACGGTATATCGATTCAGATACGAATCGTGCTCCCACTTAAACTCAAACAAGTCGACGGGATTTTCGCCCTCGGCCGGATATAACAGCACAGGTGCTGTACCAGTCTGCGGTGAAGCGCCTACTCCCAATGGAGTGGATGTTTTGCCATAACGGTCGTAAGCGGCGACAAACCAGTCATAATCAGCGGCATCTTTCGGCAAAACGTATGCGTTGCGGTAGGATATACCGTCAAGAACCAGTGCACCGGTTGTTTGGGTGACAGGTTTTCTGTAAACGGCGTAACGGCCGGCAGGGGTAGCATCCCATTTCAATGAGTCACTGTCAAGCACGACATTGGACACCATGTCGGGGTCGGGGGTCTTTTCCCAGAGGCGTATCGGTGTAAGAGCCTTGGTATTGAAGACATCTTCGGAGAGGATAGTGCCGAAATCAGTGGATTTGTTGTTCCAACGCTCATAATAGTTGACAAAATCCGAGTACTGGAAGAAAACAAAACCGGGGCTCCCTGCAGGAGATACCAAACGGTTATAATCTATTTCGCGCGCAAACTCGCTATATTTGTAGGTGCTGATACTGCTTAGCGTCACCGAAGGATAGAAATGACGATTATACTTAACAGCGGCATTCGACCACCACTCGCTCAAAACATCGAAACGGTTAGGCCAATAAATCTGTGGTGAGATAAAGTCGATGGTTCCGGCTTTCAGCCAAGCCAACGGGTCGGAATAGATGCCGTTATACTGCCAGTCGCCACCACCCGGAACAGGCTGTAGCCCGTATTCGGAAGTGACTGTGGGAGGCGATGCTACACCGGCTGGACTGATACCGAATGCTACCCATGGTTTAGCCTGTTTGATAGCGTCATGAACGCGCTGCACCATGTCGTTGACATTGGCTCTTCGCCAGTCGGCTTGTGACAGGTTGCCACCCGAAGCTTTATAATCTGCGTATAAGTCAGCATCAAGATTCATGGGCGTTCCGCTGGTATAGAAATAGTCATCGAAAATAATACCGTCAACATCATATTTGCTCAATATGTCAAGAATGACATCGACTATACGCTGTTTTACTTCCTCAAGACCAGGATTTAGTATGGTTTCGTTTGATTGGGAAATTAACCAATCGGGATGAGAATTCTCGTAGTTAAGTTCGCCTTCGCCATATTTGCTTGTCGAACAATACCGATATGGGTTTATCCAGGCGTAAACCTCAATACCGTATTCGTGAGCCTGTTCTACTAAAAACCCGAATGGATCGAAAGCAGGTGCAACTCCACGTGTGCCGCTTACTGTACGCGACCATGGTTCGTAAGCCGAATCGTAAGTGGCGTCGCACATCGAGCGGGCATGGTAATATATTACGTTTATATTTTGGTCTTTGAATTTCTTAAGGCGGTTCACCAGGATATTCTGTACCTGTTTTGCGTTGCTTTCGGTGATTGCCGACGAAGGCCAGTTATTCGACAGGAAAGGGGTCATCCATATTGAGCGATGTTCGCGTGTCGGAGCATCGGCGAATACTGACGTGACAGGAAACATCATAACGCCCAAGACAGTGGACAAAAGCGTTTTTGTAAAGGGTTTCATAATTATATTTAGCTTTTTGCAGTAGAATTATTATAATAATGTAAGGACGCACTGACGTGCGTCCCTACTATACGATGGTATTCAGATTTTTAGAGTCAAAGTCCTCATTACTGAATACATGCGGTACTTAACTTAGAACAATTTTGTTTTGTTCGGATTTATACAGATACCGAGGCCGAGGTCGTTGGTATCGCCATAGTGGTAACACTTCTGGGTTTCGGGGTCATAATATGTGATACCGGCGGGAAGACCAGAAGAGTCGCTTGCTGTAGGACGGAAACAGAAGAATACGCGTCCCGATTCGCTGTCGACTGCCATCTGTGTGGTATAAACGCCTTCAGAATCGGTAGTATTGATAGGATCGGCATCCATCGACAGGAATGCGGTGGGTTCCGCTTCTTTACCGGAGTCAGCGTCTCCGGGCAACGGATAAGCCGCAAATCCGGGGCTTGTGCTGAGGCGCCACATGTACATGGCGTTGCGTTTTTCGTCAATAGCGAAAGCTTTCAGTTTAAGGCCGTTCATTACAACCGGATAAGGCAGCGCTGCTTTTTCAGCTTCGGTCTGAGTGTTGTAAATGTCAGAGTCTTTGAAACGGAAGATACCGTTTGCGTTGTAGGTCTTGGGCCACCACCATACACCTTTCGAGTCGCGTACAAGAGCGGTGTGGATAGCACCATAAGCGATACCGCGGTTGTAGTAAGGAACACGCTGGTTGATCCATACATATTCGTTGCGGTTGTTGTCACTGTTCTTACCTTGTACTTCGCCGCGAGCTGTCAGCAATATGCGCGACACACCGGTGTTACGGTCACTGTAGTAAAGATAACCGCTGTAAACGAAACCTTGGAAGGGATCGTTGAACGCAGCACCGCCGACATTCGATATTACATTATTTACACCGGTACCGTCCACACGCATCACACTGATTGCGCCGTCACCAAGAACGCCGTCTTCATCATTGATGTAATAGTACTGTTTACCGGCATCGAGGAGGTAAATCCAACCTTCGTTTACACCTTCGCTGTTAGGAACGTCAGCATAGACGATGTTCATCATCATATTGCCGGCCGATACACCCATGTCGAAGGGGTAAATTTTGGTTCCTGCGGGGAGCTTATCGGGGTCAAGAAGCTTGAGTGCCTTGATATTGCCGCCACGTTGTGCGTAGTAAATGGTAGGTGCGGGTTCGTTACTACCCACCTGTACATTAAGATAAGAGTCTTCAAGACGACGGTTTGCGCCTTCTGTGTCAAAGTAGCTTGCTATCTCAACACGCTGTGAACCTATATTACCGAACTTAACGGCGGGCGGATAGTTTACATTGCCCGATGCATCCGAAAAGCTTTCGAAAGTAGTCATGACGTTACCGTCTATATCGGTGGTGCCTTCCGGGAAACTCCATACATAACGTACAATCTTGTTTTCAGGATTGGGGAGTTCGATTTTGAAAGTGATTTCGGTGCTGTTGAACTCAACGATGTCGGTTGACTGAGTATCGACGGACAATGTCGGAGTGATGTCATATATCATGATGGGATATGTCCGTGTGCCTGCTCCGGCAACTGTAAGGGAAACGCGGTAAATACCGGCCGATTCGTACTGGTGTTTCGGGTTGGGCTCGTTAGATGTCGTACCGTCACCAAAATCCCACGTCACATTGCCTGATTTGGCCGATGTGTTATTGAACTGGATAGTCGACACCACGTAGTAGTCAAGGCTGTATTCGTCTCCGTCCACGCAGTAGTTGAAATCAACATCCGCGCCTTCGAAGTACTGTTCGGTGGGTATGTCGTCGCCACACGATACGAGTCCCGCCATGGCCAACGCCGAGACGCCGAATAAAGCTATTTTATTTAATTTTTTCATTTTTCAAAGAGAATTAATCGGTTTATACGGGATTCGAATTATTAGTTGACTGAGATTTCGCGGACATCCGACGCAATACCTTCCTCGCCTTCGCTGTCATACACGCGGAACTGGCTCTGAAGGCTGTATTTGCGTGAGAAATCCACTTTATACACTTTGTTTGCTCCGTCGTAAATCCATTCGGAGAAGGTGATAGTAGCGAGTAGATCCTTGAATGCGGGTATATACTCTGCGCGTACTGTGCTGATTATTGAACCGAGGTCGTCGTTATAGCGACAGAACACCCAGGGAGCCGAATCATAGACGGGATAGTAATTTTTACCGTCTTCAAGGTTGACATCCTTACCGACTTCGTGAATGATTGTGTGACCGTTTTCAACTGTGGTATAGTAATAACCTACAATAGCCTCGTCAGAAGGCGTGGTGGTCGAGAACCATGCTTTCGATTTGTCACCGGCTGCCTGGTCGTCCTGAGTCAAATCGAAATCAGTGGGGAAATTTAAAGTGTATTTTTGGTTAACCTCCGCGAACTGTTCGTTGGTGAAAGGATGATTGATATACACTGTACGCAAAGCGTTATAGTATGTCGAGTCCTTAGTCAGGTAATTGATGACTTCGGCAGTGAACTCAGCCGCGAAGTTGGCGGGATAGTATGAGTTATAACGATCGGCATCCCAATTTTCCACTTCTACCCATGACACGGGCGAGAGTGTGCGGGAAACTTCAACTTCACCGTCTATTTCAAACATGTGGTTGGTCCACTCGGCCTGCGAGTGATCGTAACGGGCTATGGGCTGATAGGCGCGCATAGTGTCGTTAGAGGCAAATGTTTTGGTATAACTGAGCGATGAGCCTGTGAGACCTACTGTTGCGGCAGCGCTCTCTTCTCGCATCACTCTGTACCATACTTCGCAATAGTTGCCTTTGCGCCCTTCGGGAATGTTGTACTTACCATGGAATGAGAAAGATTCTCCGGCTTTACATACTGTCGAACCGACTTCCCACGAGCACGTAGGCACTTCCTGGCCAACTATCAACACTTCCTCTAAGGTGTCGCGGGTGCTGCACGCAGGCAGGGTTATTACAGCTGCGGCTGCTAAAGCGAGCAATATATTGGATTTTTTCATTTTTCAGAATTTGTTTTGTTGGTTGTGGTTTTCAAGTTTATAACATTATACGTTTGCTGCGGTTAGAGTTCGGTTTCTTCGGTAAGAGAGCGAACTTGACCTTCGGCGTGCGCCCATATCATTGGTTTGCGCAACCACATGTGGTCGTTGTAAGCGCCCAGACGTTCGAGCTCGGCCTTGTTGTACTTAGGCTCGGTTTCGGGGTCGGGATTGAGGCGCTGAACCCATGTGTTTTCTTTTTCAGCATCGGTAAGACCGTCAACCCATTGTGCCTGATAGAGGTTGTAGGGGCGACGAAGTGTGGGATAAACTATTTCCTTGCTTGAACCTATGCCATAACCGTTACGGTTGTTCGAATAGTGATAACGACGCATGTCTGTCCACTGTTCGGGCTGCAGATACATTGATATGTATTTCTGTATCATGAGGTCGCTCAGGTTGAAGTTTTCGGGCGAGAAGAACCAGTGTTTATTGCCGATTTCTTCAGCGGCTTTTGTTCTGCTTTCTGTCACGTTGTCAAGGAATGCGTTAACCTGGCGTTCGTAACGACTCTGAGCGCTGGCATTGCCGGGTTTATTTTCTTTATCGGGATATGATCCGCCGCTCTCCATAAGGAACCGGTCAAGGTGACGTTGTATGTTCCATTGGGTTGCTTCTTTTGCAAGTTCGCAAGCTTTCACCTTGTTGTTCATCCAATAGTAAGCCTCAGCCTGTATAAAGTAAAGCTCTTCCATGGTGAAGATTGCGGTATAAGCGTCCGTACCGCCTGCGTAAGCGCCAGCATATAAATCAGGGAAGTTCGTCTGTTTGAATGTTGAACCGGCGCCTATGTTATTCTCAAGATAACGAATCATCACACGGGATTGGGTAGCTTTAGATGCTGAAACAGGACCGTTCTGAGGTTTAAGGATAAGCATCAGACGGGGATCTGCTCCGTAACCGTTACCTGTGTCCCAAAATCCCTGTTTTAATTCGTCACCTGGATCGATAACGCCCATGCAGTCTTCGATGAAGAACTTGGAGGGAACAGCCGACGACAGGAGGTTGGCGCGGGATTCCCATGCGTTGATGATGGGCTGTGCCGAACTCCACTGTGCCGACGATTCGCCTGTGCCGCCGTCAAAGTTGTAACGAGGTTCATTACCGAACCACGAGCCGTAAAGAAGGTCTCCCGAGCGCCAGCAGTCGATAGCTTTCTGAGCTGTGTCGATAATTTTCTGGCAAATGCCTGATGATGTGTCGACATTGGGGATGTTGCGGAGAAGGAGACGAGCCTTCACGGCATATACAAGACCTTTCCATTTGTTGAGGTCGCCACCGTAAACGCGATCCATCTTCGGTGTAATGGTCTGGTTTGTGGGGCAGTTCACTATTTCGGGATCTTCGTACATGGCGATTAAATCCTCGGCTTCCTGGAACATCCACTCGTAGATCGAGGGTTGGCTGTCATAGTGGGGCGAGTTGGACTGATAAGCCTCGCTGCGGGGCATCTCACCGAAGGTGTCGGTGGTGAGCTGGGTCGACATCAACTGGATGGTTCGAGCTATGAGTTCGAAATTGGGCGAGTTGATTTCGCGCGAATTCTCAATCATTTCCTTGCCGTTGACACCTATGTCATAGAAGTGACGACGCCACTGTGGGTGACGGTTCATGGTCAGGAACTGCCATCCGCTCTTGTAGGCGTATGTACCTGTCTGACTTTTGCCCATGGTGGTAAGGCACTGTGACAGATAGACGTTGTATTCGGCATGGTCGTAAACAGTCTGGCCGGCATAGAAAACCAATACCGGAAGTCCCAGTTCGCATGTGTTGCGGTGCGCCACGTCGGGATTGACATTCTCGTACAGAACATCATCACAGCTTGTCATTGCCACACCCACCAGTGCAGCCAAAGCCAGTGATTTTATCTTATTGATATTGAATATAGTCATGGTTAATGATGGTATTTTGATGAGTGAGAGCTTAGAAAGTAACGTTTAGATTGAAGTTGAAGCTACGCATCGAGGGAACCGAGAAGTTGTCTATACCCATACCGCCGGTACCGTTGGCAGCTGAAGGCATGATCTGTGGGTCAGAACCTGAGTACTTGGTGAGCAGGAACAGGTTGCGGCCTGTTACCGAACACTTAAGACCCTTGACGGGGTTGCGGCTACCCAGCGAACGCATCAGGCTGGTGAAGTCGTACGATACGGTTACGAAGCTAAGACGACAATATGAACCGTCCTCGATATAGTTGGACGAAACGTTGTAATAATAGTTGTTGAATGTTGTCTGGTCGAAGATGACGGGAGTTGTGTTTTCGACATAAGTACCGTCGGGCTGTTCGACAACACCTTTGAAGATGACCTTGTGATTGCGGTAAGGCAGTAACTGTGCGCTCATACCGTTGCTGGTCAAGCTGCGGCCTGTTATGTTTGCGACATCACCTCCGAAACGGCCGTCAAAGAGGAACGATACGCCGAGGTTTTTCCATGTGAATGTCGAACCGACACCAAGCAGACAGCTGGGTTCACGGTTACCGATATAAGTGTCTTTTTTAGGCGATATACGGGGAAGACCGCTTTCGTCTATAAGTATTTGACCGTATTCGTTACGCAGGTAATCGATACCGGACAAACCGGTGGTCGAGCCTCCGGCGTAAGCCGACGGGAAGATATCACCGTACTGAGTACCTGTGATTTCGCTGACATCTTCGGGAAGCGAAACAACGCGTCCGCGGTTAAACGAGAAGTTGACGTTTGCTGTCCAGGTGAAGTCTTTGAGTTGGAGAATATCCTGGCTGGCTGTCACTTCAAGACCCTTGTTCTCGATACAACCTTCGTTACGTGTCTGAAGGATGGTACCCGATGAAGGCGACACGCGCACTGTTACTATCTGGTTATCAACTGTGGTGTTGTACCATGCGACATCAAGACGTGTGCGGTCGTTGAAGAAACGGAGCTCGGCACCTACTTCCCACGATTTTGTCATTTCAGGCTGAAGGGTGATAGCTTTCGATATGGTCGGGTTTACACCGAAACCTTGGTCGGGGAATGTTGACCACTGTTTGTAGTTGTCAGAGAACTGGTTAGCGGGAGCATCTTTACCTACTTTCGCCCAGTTACCGCGAATCTTACCGAAGCTCATCACATTGCGAGGTATGTTAAACAAGCGTACAAAGTTGATAGCACCGGTGAACGAGGGATAGAAATAAGTGGCGGTCATCTGCTTAAGGGTAGACGAACCGTCCAGACGTCCGGTTACAGACGCCATAATGATTGACTGATAGTCAAAACGGATTTCACCGAAGTAACCGAATTTGTTACGTTTAGAGTGATTCAGGTAAACCTGATAGTCACCGCTGCCATAGTGGAGGTAGGTATTGTCAAGGTTGTTCATCGAAATGAAGTCACCTTCGAGCATGAAGTGATAACCACCCATACCCGCCGAATAGCTTGAGGTCTGTGAATACTCGGCACCAAGGAAGAAATTCAGATTAAAGTTCTCGTTGATGTTCCAATAATAGTTACCGAGTAATTGAGCGGTGAAACGTTCGCTGCGTGACGGGGTGAACGAATATGCACCCATGCGCTGGTCGTACGCTTCTTTAATAGCCGAGGGGAAAGTCTTACCTGTGACATTACCATCTGAATCGTAAACATCATCCCATATGAACTCGTCAGCGTTTGTCGAGTAACGCGGAACTGTGGCCGACTCGTAGGACGACCATCCTTTGTCATACGCCAGTTTACCGGTGAAGGTCAAATTTTTGACCGGTTCCCATTGTATCTGGCCGTTGATGATGACACGGCTGCTTTCGGTGCTCGAACGGTCATTATAACGTCCGTAATAGGGTGACACAGTAGCGCCAACACGTTGGTCGTTGGTAAGCTCGTCCCAGTTGTCATAGCGGTTGCTCCAGTTAGGAAGCCCGTTAGCCAGTTCATAGTCGGCCATGTTACGGTTAATGGCCCATCCATAGATAGTGGACATCGAGTTACCGAAACCACGGCTCTTCGTGTCGATAAAGTTGGTCGACAACATTATCTTCATGGCTTTCGAAGGATTGAATTCACCCTTTACGAATACACCGATACGTTTCTTATAGTCGTTGGGAACTACACCGGTGTTGTCCATAAGGTTGGCCGAAGCATAAGCCGAGAATCTTTCGTTACCACCTGAGAGAGACAGGTCGTATTTTTGCATGAAACCGGTGCCGAGAAACTCGCCGACATTATCGTAAACCTGGTCGGTCGATTCAAGACGGGGTCCCCAACCGCCTGTTGCGTTGGTGGTATAAAGTCCGTTGGCACCTCCGATATACTCACGTTGCAATTTCGGGAGACGAAGCACATTGCTGAACTCCCATCCGCCGTTGGCTGTGATAGTGAGCTGGCCATCCTTACCGCTCTTTGTGGTGATAAGGATTACACCGTTAGCACCTTCCTGACCGTAGAGAGCCGAAGCAGCCGCGCCTTTCAGTACCGACATCGACTCGATATCGTTGGTGTTGATATCGGCTATCGATGACGCTCCGCCTCGTACCGGCATACCGTCAATAACGAAAAGCGGTTCGTTACTCTGAGCGTTATTCACCGATGAGATGGCTCGAATGATAATCTGTGACGCCGAGTTGGGCGAACCACCGGAGTTAGATACCTGTAGACCCGACACTTTACCTTGAAGGTCGTTGGCAAAGTTGGCCGATCCACCGGCAAGCACTTCGTCGGCCTTTAGGTCTTGTACCGAATAAGTAAGTTTTGCTTTTGATTGGCTCTGTCCCATGGCGGTGACCACAACTTCGCCGAGCAATTCGGCGTCGCTGCTCATCGAAACGTTAACGACATCGCGGCTTCCCACGGTTTCGCTGTGCGTCTTCATTCCCACGAAAGAGAATACCAGAACGGCTTTGTCATTGGGCACATCGATCGAATACTTACCGTCGATGTCGGTCGAAACGCCCACAGTCTTGCCTTTCAGAGTGACCGAAACGCCCATGAGCGGTTCGTCTCCATCAGAAGCATCTGTGACCGTACCTGTGACGATTCGAGACCAACCGGTCATCGCCAGCAGGGAAAACAACAGTAGTAATAGCTGTTTTTTCATAATTACTTTTGATTGGTTTTTATTCAAGGTTAATTTTCTCTTGGTTTTGATTGGTTTTAGTTGGTTTTGCCGTCTTTTGACGCGCGGCGGCCGGCGCAACAGAGAGAGTCGTGATTGATCCTGATGCCGAAAAAGAGGCGTATTCCTAAATGATGTACCCTGTATTACGGCTTAACTATTTAAAATGAGGGATGTCTGATTTCGATGGTATTGATTGGTTATACTAATCATTGACTGTCAGCGTGTTACCCTGACAAGGATAAAATAAGCAGACACCCACTGGATGTCTTGCCCGTTTTAATTAGTACAAATTTAGCATTATTTCTGTGAATAGCAAGATATTTTGACTTAAAGCATCTATTCTTTTGATTATTTTAGCGAATATTAACTTATTTTTAGTTATCAAAATTAACTTAACCAGCTTTCTTTCAATTTCCGTTACTTAGGGACAACTCACCTAAAAGTTCCTATGCCTTTGGTGATTTTTTATTTGTTTTGGGATTGGATCTGCCGTCAATTTTACGTATTCGGTTCATGTTCGGTTTGATATTTTATGCCTTTATATTTTTCATTTATATTCAAAAAAAATTGTAATTTTGCTTTCATAATCATCTTTTAAGCTTCTTAAACAACAACGCGCATGAAAAAAGTACTTTATATAACCATTCTGTTGGCACTTAGCTGTAATCTTCCCACAGTTAGCCAGAACATACGGTTTCATAACGAAGGGACAGACACTCTTCGCATCACGGAGATATTGAATACGGTTACCGCCAATGATCCCGGCACTCCGGGCGAGCGCATCGAGATGATAGGCCGCATGTTTATCGATACTCCATACGTTGGACATACTCTCGAAGTCGATTCGGGGATGCCGGAGGTACTGACGGTAAATGTTGAAGAACTCGACTGCACCACTTTTGTCGAGACGGTAGCCGCGCTTGCTCTTACTATCGGCGAAGGACGCAACTCATGGCGCGATTTTGTACATAACCTGGAAAAAATCCGCTACCGCAACGGCCATATGGATGGCTATGCCTCCAGGTTGCATTACATTTCGAACTGGATAATTGACAACGCGTACCGCGGGAATATGAAAGACGTCACTCCTACCTTTCCCAAGGTGAATTATGTCGTAAAGACCATCAATTACATGACATCAAACCGTGACAATTACACCGCTTTATCCGATTCGACAGAGTATGAGCGTATATGCGAGATTGAAAACGGATTCCGAAATCACCGTTATCCTTACATCAAAACGATAGACCTTGGCGACAAAGCCACTAAAAAGGCATTTAAGACCGGCGACCTGGTAGCACTCACATCAAATTTGAAAAATCTTGATGTCTATCACATGGGAATTGTCGTTCTCATTGATGACGAACCTTATCTGATGCATGCGTCCAGCTCTGTAGGCAAAGTAACCGTGACTTCTGTTCCTTTGGCGGAATTCATGAAACGCAACAAACACTTGACAGGTTTGCGCGTTTTCCGTCTAAACGATTAACATGTCTACTTTTTGAGAGAAAAGCGTTGACTTTTAGACAAAACATCGGCGCCTCTGGGATTTTTTATTCAGAGGCGCCGATGATATTTTAAAGTAGAATATTAACGTTTCGATTTCTTACCGTAACCATACTGAGCAGCTGTGCCAAGTTCTTCTTCGATACGAAGCAGCTGGTTATATTTGGCCATACGGTCGGAACGGCTTGCCGAACCGGTTTTGATCTGACCTGCGTTGGTAGCTACCGCGATGTCAGCTATTGTGGCGTCTTCGGTTTCACCTGAACGGTGCGAGATGACAGCGGTGTAATTATTACGCTGAGCAAGTTCGACTGCACGCAGTGTTTCGGTAAGCGAGCCAATCTGATTAACCTTCACAAGGATAGAGTTGGCACATCCTTCTTCGATACCACGTTTCAGATATTTGACATTGGTAACGAAAAGGTCATCACCTACCAACTGGCAATTCTTACCGATGAGGTCTGTGAGAATCTTCCAACCTTCCCAGTCGCCTTCTGCCATACCGTCCTCAATGCTGTCGATGGGATATTTTTCGACGAGTTCCTTGAGATACTCGGCCTGTTGTTGCGATGTGTATTTGGGAGCGTCGGCACCTTGTTTCCAAGTATAGTCATATACGCCGTCTTTATAGAATTCGGATGATGCGCAGTCAAGACCGATGGTAACGTCTTTACCGGGAACATAACCGGCCAATTCTATAGCCTTAAGGATAACCTCGAGGGCATCTTCAGTGCCATTGAGTGCGGGTGCGAATCCACCTTCGTCACCGACTGCTGTGCTGAGACCGCGGTCGTGAAGAACTTTCTTAAGATTATGGAAAACTTCGGTACCCATACGAATGCCTTCTTTGAAAGATTCAGCACCGATGGGACGAATCATAAATTCCTGGAAACAGATGGGAGCGTCACTGTGTGCGCCACCGTTGATGATATTCATCATCGGAACGGGCAAAACATATGTGTTGCATCCACCGATATATTTATAAAGAGGAAGATCGAGATAGTCTGCAGCGGCTTTGGCTACAGCAAGCGATACACCGAGGATAGCGTTGGCGCCAAGTTTTGACTTTGTGTCGGTGCCATCCAGTTTGAGCATTGTTTCGTCAATGGCAATCTGGTCGAGAGCACTCATGCCGACAAGTGCGTCAGCAATAGGTCCGTTCACGTTGGCAACTGCTTTTTGAACGCCTTTACCTAAATAGCGACCTTTGTCACCGTCACGTAGTTCGAGAGCCTCGTTTACGCCTGTCGATGCGCCCGAAGGTACCGAAGCGCGACCTCTTGCGCCGGATTCCAGGATTACATCAACTTCTACTGTGGGATTGCCGCGCGAGTCAAGCACTTCGCGTCCGATAATTTTTTCAATTCTCATAATTTCGTGTTTTTGAAATTAAGTTAGTATAAGAGTTTAAATTAGTGTCGTTTTGTTACCGCAAAGTTAGTCATTTTCCCTCAAACAACAAAAACAAATATCACGCTTGAGGATGTAATAAGCCGAGAACGTGATTTTAATTTTTCGCGTGGAATTTTTCGTTCAAATAATATTGAGTTGCTGTTTTTTGACGATAGGTGCAGTTTTTTATTTAATCGTTTCAACTCGAATTTCTCACAACTTTGAATACTAACTTTAATCAGACAGACGCGCTCCTTTTCGGGAGTGCGTCTGTCTGATTCTTTATTGTTGAATAAAATGCTTTATTCTGCGGCAGGAGCTTCGGTAGCCGGGGTTTCAGGCTCGGCTGCGGGAAGTTCTTTTTCAGCGGCAGTAGGAGCTTCAACGGCGCGTGCCACTTCTTCTTTGGCTTTCGAACGGCGCGAACGGCGTGTTGCTTTTGCTTTCGAAGCCTTGGTGTCTTTCAACATTGCTTCGTTATAGTCTACAAGCTCGATAAAGCATGTCTTGGCATTGTCACCCAGACGATTACCTGTCTTAAGGATGCGTGTATAGCCACCGGGGCGGTCTGCTATTTTCTGTGCCACATCATTAAAGAGTTCTTTGATGGCCTCTTTGTTCTGAAGATACGAGAATACAACACGACGGTTGGTCATGGTGTCTTCTTTGGCACGGTTGATTAGCGGTTCAGCATATACTCTCAGCGCTTTGGCTTTGGCAAGAGTCGTAAAAATGCGTTTCTTCAATATCAGCGAAACGGTCATGTTAGCCAGGAGGGAGTCGCGATGCGCTTTTTTACGGCTGAGATGATTGAATTTTTTTGCGTGTCTCATCGTTGTTTATGTCTCTTTACTCTTTATCTAATTTATATCTTGAAGTATCCATTCCGAACGAAAGATTTAACTCGTTCAGGAATTCGTCGAGTTCGGTAAGCGATTTTCTACCGAAGTTGCGGAATTTGAGCAGGTCGTTTTTGTTATATTCAACCAATTCTC
This sequence comes from Muribaculaceae bacterium, assembly GCA_022509065.1. Taxonomy (GTDB): domain Bacteria; phylum Bacteroidota; class Bacteroidia; order Bacteroidales; family Muribaculaceae; genus CAG-873. The sequence continues at coordinate 819 of JAFLTY010000007.1, read as the reverse complement.
CGAGGGTTTCTACTTCAGCGCTCTTAAGGCAGTTGAGGGCGCGTACAGAGAGGTTCATGTCAACGAGTTTGGTTTTGAGGAGTTGACGCATGTGCAACACTTCTTCGTCAAATTCGTCGTTGTCGCCTTTTTGATTTTCCTCTATGGTCATCTTTTCATCGCTGAAGAGCATGAAATGATGGATGAGGATTTTTGACGCTTCCTTGAGTGCCTCCTTAGGCTGTATCGAACCGTTGGTGGTGATTTCGATGGTGAGCTTATCGTAGTCGGTTTTCTGGTCGACGCGGAAGTTTTCAACGGTGTACTTGACATTCTTTATCGGCGTGTATATCGAGTCGATAGCAAGCGTGTTGATATCGTCTGCCGGAACATCGTTTTCTTCGGCGGGAACCCAGCCGCGACCTTTATTGATGGTCAATGTGATGTTGAAACTTGCATCGGGATCCAAATGACAAATGACAAGTTTGGGGTTGAGTACCTCAAAGCCGCTAAGAGCCTTGCCCAAGTCACCGGCCGTAAACTCTTCCACCCCCGATACTTTGATGGTGGCTTTTTCGAAATCGGTATCTTCGACGGTCTGCTTGAGATCAACCTTTTTCAGATTAAGGATAATGTTGGTAACATCTTCCTTAACGCCTGGTATGGTATCGAATTCGTGCTTGACGCCATCGATGTTGATCGATGCGATTGCATAGCCTTCCAACGACGACAACAGAACGCGTCGGAGGGCGTTGCCCACGGTGATGCCATAGCCCGGTTCCAATGGTTTAAACTCGAACTTTCCGTAAAAGTTGTTGGATTCCAACATCAAGACTTTTT
>JAFLTY010000069.1 GCA_022509065.1 Muribaculaceae bacterium | reverse complement strand
GGGCGTAAACCTGTCCGCCGAAAGGCAATCCGCAAGTCAGAAGCAGAGCAACAAATAATTGTTTTCTCATAAGGTTAATAATTGATTGTTAATTGAACGGAGAACGCGCAACCTGCAAAGGGGAGCGTCCTTAGTCCATGGTTTAAATTATTAGGTAAATAGTTAATTATGCGTGGATAAGTAGATGATTTCCTTATGTTTTAAAGAAGTTTCTCGTTCGAGGCGTTGTTGGGTCGTAAAACCCAACTTCGCCTTGAAACTTGATATTGAGATACAACTTTTTGTTTTTTACGCCACAAATGTAATAAAATTTTAAAAAAATCAACATACAGGCGATATTTTTAACATATATTTTTTAAAAAAAAGTATAATGTATGAGATGCGAGAGTGAATTGACATGCAGTCATGCGAACGACAAGGGAAGCATTCCGAACTGACAACCCACAAAAAAAAGCTGCCTGACGTAAAAATCAGGCAGCCTTCTTATCATGTGTTAACGGTCAGATTTCGACCGTTTTATTTACAAGGTGATTACCAGCCGGGATTCTGGGTCAGAGCTTCGTTGAGCTGAATCTGACCTGTGGGAATCGGGAAGAGGTACTGTTTGTTGTCGAAGATACGCTGGTTGCCGTTGTACGAGCAGTTAGCGTAGTCGCCAGTGGTTGCACCGCACTGAACGGGAGCGTTGGCAACGTATGCGCCGAGCAGGATGTCGGGGTTCTGCTGGGTGTCAAGCAGCTGGAGCTGATGCCAGCGAACGAGGTCCCAGTAACGGATGTCGTCGTCCATGATGAGTTCGCAACGACGGCAGCGACGGATTTCCCAGATAAGGCTGCTTACGTTCATGTTGTTGGCCGGGTCGTTGATGCCCGAGAGGAAAGCAACGGTGGGAGTAACCTCGATGCCGGCGCGATCCCACAGGGGTTTCATGTATTTGGCCAGGTCGGCGTCGGTGAGTGTACCCAGTTCGGCTTTAGCCTCGAGGATAGCCAGGTTGAGGCGTGCACCCCAGAACAGGGGAGCGCAGGTGTAACCCTTGTTGGCTGTTGTGGCGTCCGAAACCGAAGTTTCGAAGTTGTCATACTTGCTGACACCGTAACCTGTCATCGACCACATGGCCGAGGTGTTGGGACCTGTCCATGCCATGCCGGGGAAGAATACGTGGTCGTAGGTGGTCATGGCCAGACGCTGGTCGCGTACTTCAAGCAGGTTGGCGATAGAGAGTTCTTTCGCTGCTGCATCGGGCACACCCTGATCGGTGTTGTTGTAGCTGGTTTTCGATTTGGGCAGACCGTCTTTGAAGACATAAGCGTCGAAAGCGCTCTTTGTCAGACCGGCGATACCGTCCGAAGCACAGCTATAGTCCATGATGGAGTGCATGAACACGCCCTGTTCGTAGGCTTTCATGAAGATAACCTCGCTGTTGTTGGTCAGGCCGTTGTAGCCCTGGCCGGCAACGCGCAACGATTTGTAGAGCGATGTGTAGTCGTTGCAGATGGGATAGCTCGATGCGAGAGCCTCACCTGTCTGGGCGGCCAGCTGATAGTACTTGTTCGAACGTGAGGCGTCGTTCTTGTGGTACTTGGCGTAAGCGCCTTCGTACAGACAGATTTCTACCTTAACGGCCGAAGCAAGGTCTTTGCTGAATTCGGTCTTGCTGCTCTGTTTCGAGATGTTGGCGATGGCTTTGTCGACACATTCGATAGCGTAGTCGATAACATCGTTGCGGTTCACGCGGGGACCGTAGAGTTCGGGGCTTTCTGTGTCCAGAAGCTGTTTTACCAAGGGAACGTCACCGTAGCAGCGCACAAGTGCGTAGTACTGACGGGCGATGTGCAGGTAGCACAGACCAACATAGTTGTTGAGTTCCGCACCTTCTATTTTGGTTTGTGAGCTCAGACCTTCGATAACTTGGAAGGCGCGACGGATTTCAGTGTAAGGACTGCTCCAGTTTGATGACGAGGGAGAAGTGTTGGTGTTCTTCCAGTTGGTGAAGCTGTTACGTCCGCACTGGTCGTCGTTGAGTGTGGTGAAGTAGAAAGCACCTGAACCTGTACCGTTACCATAACCCAGATAGTCCTGATAGAAGTAGTTTATCTGGTTCTGCACGTTCACCGAATTACTCCAGAACTCGGCGTTGACGGTTTGCTGCGACATCGGGAAACGGTTGTCGTTCAGGAAGTCGTCACAACTAACAGTTGCGAGACCCATGGCAACAATGGCGCCTAATATAATATGTTTGTTCATATTCTTAAATAGAGTTTAAAAGATTAGAGAGTCACCTGGATACCGAAAGACAATGTCTGCTGCATGGGAGCTACGCGGCCGAATGTACCGAGACCAGCGCCGCCGTCACGACCGATTGTCGAATAGCCGGCTGCCGAAACCTGTTCGGGGTCGAGCTGATATTTCTTGACACCGTTGTAAAGGAAACCGAGGTTTTCAGCTGTGAAGTACAGACGAGCTTTCTGGATAAGAGCCTTCTGTGTGATCTGTGTGGGAAGTGTGTAACCTACGGTGAGGTTCTTCAGACGGAGGTAAGCCATGTTCATCAGATAGCGGGTCTGGGGATAGTAATTCCAGGTACCGTTACCTAAGTTAGGTATTTTACCGCCGGCACCAACGCCCGAGTACATACGGGGATACATGTTGTCCTGGTTGACTTCGGCGCTAATGAGCATACCGCTGCTGTCATATTTGACAAGGTTGTAGTTGCCCCACTGGTTGGTGAATGTGCCGAGACCTGACTGTGACATAGGAATGACGGTCGAACCGGTTGCCCACATGTCGCGTTTGCCGACGCCCTGGAAGAAGAGGTCGATGTCGAAGCCTTTCCAAGCACCGCCGATGCGGAAGCTGTATTCGAAGCGAGGCATAGCGTTACCGATAACCTTGAGGTCACCATGGTCTTCGAGAGTGCCAGCGCCACCGTCAATCTTGCCGTCGCCGTTGAGGTCTTTATACTTGACGTCACCGGGGCCGAAGCGGAACGAGCCTGACTGCAGACCTGTCTGGTCGGCTACGCCTTCCTTGTAGTTCCAGCTACCGTCAGGGTTCTGACCGTTGAAGTCGTCAACAGTGAAGTAGCGGTCTGTTTCGAGACCCCAGATGTCACCGAAGTACTGGCCTTCGTAATAGCTGCTACCTGCGGGCAGGTATGTATAGATGATACCGGCGTCGTTGCCTGTCCATTTAACGACTTTCGAGCGAGCGTCAGCAAGGTTGAAGCTTGCATAAACGTCGGCGTCACCGAAGCTGTGGTTGTAGCTGATGCCGAGTTCCCAACCGCGAGTGCGGAGAGTACCTGTGTTCTGATAAGGAGCTGATGTACCGAGCACCTGAGGCAGAGCTGCGCCGGGCGAGAGCATGTCTTTGGTGTCGCGGTTGAACCAGTCGAATGTGAAGTTGAGGCTGTTGTCAAGGAAGCCGAGGTCAACACCAACGTCGCCTGTTTCGATGCGTTCCCATGTCAGTGACGCGGGCACGAGCGAAGGCATGCCGAACATGGTCATCTTCTGGGTGCCGTTCAACCAGTAAACACTGCCTGCGGCAACTGCGTTTACAACAGAGAGGAAGCGGTTGCTGCCCACTGCTTCGTTACCTACGGTACCGTACGAACCGCGGATCTTGGCGTTGCTCCACCATGACTTGATGGGCTGCCAGAAGCTTTCCTCAGAAAGACGCCATCCTGCTGAGAACGAGGGGAAGAATGCCCACTGGTCGGCTGCGGGGAAGCGGGTCGAACCGTCGTAACGTCCGTTGACTTCAACGAGGTAACGGCCTTTGTAGTCGTAGTTGATACGGCCGAAGAAACCTGTTGTTGCGCGGTGCCAGTAGTCGGCGCTTGTGGTGTAGGTTGTTCCGTCGGTAAGGTTGAGGTTGGGAAGGTTGAAGTCGGTAAGACCGGTGCGGCGTACGTTGAATCTGCGATAGTCTTCTTTTTCAGCTGTCCAACCCAACATAACTTTCAGGTTGTGTGCTTCAGCGAATGTCTTGCTGTAGGTAGCGAATACGTTTGCTGTCCACATGTAGTCACGGTAGTTCCAGTCGTTAACATACGAAGTGGCCTGTGACCAGTTAGTGTAAGTGGCAAATTTGTTTGCGCCGGGGCTCCAAGTATCCCACAGGTTCAAAGGTATTGCCGAATATTCGTTGTTGCAGTTACGCAGAGCGTATGTGTAGTCGGCGTGCAGGACGAGACCTTTAAAAAGAGTGGCGTCCATATAAGCCTGGAGACGCAGGTCGTTGGTGACTGTGTGGTCGTTCTGGCTCTGCATGCGGATGAAGGCGTCGTTACGGAAACCTTTGGTTTCGTCGTTATATGTGGCATAACCGTAGTTTTCGTAGAACGAGGGCCAACGCCAGATGTACTGGTAAGAGTTACGCTG
>JAFLTY010000068.1 GCA_022509065.1 Muribaculaceae bacterium | reverse complement strand
TATATAATTATTCACAAATATACACATCTTCCTAAAACTTTACAAATATTTCTTTTCTGTTTCTTTCAGACTTTCAGATTGAAAAATTATATTTGGGGGAAGATTCGGGATTATCATTATAATTTTTTTTGTAACTTTGTTCCGTAAAACGGCTTGAAGATTGGCATTACATTGTCACTCTTCTAAATGTGTTTTTTATAACAATCGATAAAAATTAATAACCCTCTAATTAATAGCGTAATACAAAACATTATGAGCAAAGAAAAGAAATTCTTGACTTGCGATGGTAATCAGGCTGCCGCTCATGTGAGCTATATGTTTACCGAAGTAGCGGCCATTTATCCCATCACTCCTTCGTCAACCATGGCTGAATTTGTCGATGACTGGAGCGCTGCAGGTCGTAAGAACATGTTTGGCGAACCCGTATTAGTGCAGGAAATGCAATCGGAAGGCGGAGCTGCGGGAGCTGTTCACGGCTCGCTGCAAGCCGGTGCCCTTACCACCACATACACAGCATCGCAGGGTTTGCTGCTTATGATACCCAATATGTATAAAATAGCGGGCGAGCTTCTTCCCACCGTATTCCATGTTTCGGCGCGAACAATAGCCAGCCACGCTTTGTCTATTTTCGGCGACCATCAGGATGTCATGTCTTGCCGTCAGACCGGTTTTGCCATGTTGGCCGAAGGTTCCGTTCAGGAAGTCATGGATTTGGCCGGTGTGGCTCACCTGTCAACAATAAAGAGCCGCGTGCCTTTCCTTAACTTCTTTGACGGCTTCCGTACAAGCCACGAAATTCAAAAGATCGAAGAGATTGACGGCGACGCTCTTACTGCCCTTGTCGACCGTAAGGCACTTGCCGAATTCCGCAGCCGGGCGCTCACCCCCGATGCTCCCGTCGCTCGTGGCATGGCTGAAAACGGCGACGTTTTCTTCCAACACCGCGAAGCTTGCAACAAATACTATGAAGCTGTTCCCGAAATTGTCGAGGAATACATGGCGGCAGTATCTAAAATAACCGGCCGCGAATATCATCTTTTCAACTATTACGGTGCCAAAGATGCCGACCGCGTTATCATAGCCATGGGCTCGGTAACCCAGGCTGCACAGGAAGCCATCGACCATCTTGTTGCTAAAGGCGAGAAAGTAGGTCTGGTAGCCGTTCATCTCTACCGTCCCTTCTCGGTTAAGCACCTGTTGGCAGCTATACCCGCGTCTGTCAAACGTATTGCTGTGCTCGACCGCACAAAAGAACCCGGAGCAGCAGGCGAACCTCTCTATCTTGATGTCAAAGACGCTTTCTATGGTAAAGAAAACGCTCCTCTCATCGTTGGTGGTCGTTATGGTCTTGCATCGAAAGACACCACTCCGGCTCAAATCATCGGTGTGTTTGAAAACCTCGCGCTCCCCACTCCGAAAGACCATTTCACCGTTGGCATAGTGGACAACGTTACTTTCACCTCGCTGCCTCTGCCCGAAGAACTCCCTCTCGGTGGCGCTTCGATATACGAAGCCAAATTCTATGGCCTTGGCGCTGACGGTACAGTAGGCGCAAATAAAAACTCTATCAAGATTATCGGTGACAACACCAACAAATACTGTCAGGCCTACTTCGCATACGATTCAAAGAAATCGGGCGGCTTTACGTGTTCGCACCTGCGCTTCGGTGACGAACCCATTCGTTCGACCTATCTGGTGAACACCCCCAATTTCGTGGCTTGCCATGTTCAGGCTTACTTGCACCTGTATGATGTTACCCGCGGGCTGCGCAAAAACGGAACTTTCCTTCTCAACACAATATGGGAAGGCGAAGAACTGGCCAAAAACCTGCCCGCTAACGTTAAGCGCTATCTGGCAAAAAACAACATCACAGTTTATTACATCAACGCAACTAAGATAGCACAAGAGCTCGGTCTGGGCAACCGTACCAATACCATATTGCAGAGCGCTTTCTTCCGTATCACCGAAGTGATACCCGTTGACCTGGCCGTTGAACAGATGAAAAAATTCATCGTCAAATCTTACGGCAAAAAAGGCCAGGACGTTGTGGATAAGAACTTCGCGGCAGTCGATCGCGGTGGCGAATATAAAAAGCTTACCGTCGATCCGGAATGGGCAAATCTTACCGAAGAACATAAAGCGGCCAATAACGACCCCGAATTCATCAACCGCTTGGTTCGTCCCATCAATGCCCAGGACGGCGACCTCCTCACTGTCAAGGACTTTGCCGACATAGCCGATGGCACATGGCAACAGTCGACAGCCCGTTACGAAAAACGCGGTGTAGCCGCTTTCGTTCCCGAATGGTTGCCCGAAAACTGCATACAGTGTAACAAATGCGCTTATGTATGTCCCCATGCCGCTATTCGTCCCTTCGTGTTGACAACAGCCGAAATGGCCAACGCTCCTTTCGGCGAAGAGCGTACACTGGCCACCATTGGCAAGACAATGGCCGACACACGCTTCGTGCAGGCCGTCGACGTCCTCGACTGTCTGGGTTGCGGCAACTGCGTGGACGTTTGTCCCGGCAAGAAAGGTGTGAAAGCTCTCGAAATGAAGCCTCTCGAAACACAACTCGAGGTACAGAAAGAATGGGATTACTGCGTTGACCACGTATCGAGCAAACAAGACCTCGTTGACATCAAACTTAATCCCAAAAACAGCCAGTTCGCACAACCCTTGTTCGAATTTTCAGGCGCTTGCTCGGGTTGCGGCGAAACACCATACGTTAAACTTATCAGCCAGCTCTTCGGTGACCACGAAATGGTTGCCAATGCCACCGGTTGTTCTTCCATCTACTCCGGTTCGGTACCTTCTACTCCTTACACAACAAACGCCAAGGGTTACGGTCCGGCATGGGCTAACTCGTTGTTCGAAGATTTCGCCGAATTCGGCCTTGGTATGAAGATAGCCACCGAAAAAATGCGCGACCGTCTCGAAGACACCTTCAACGCCATGCAGGCTTGCGACAAATGTGGCGACGAGATGAAACAACTGGCTCGCACATGGCTCGAAAACAAACATAATCCCGCCATTACACGCGAAGTCGCCGAAAAAATTGTTCCTCTCTGTCAGGCTTGCGGTTGCGACCTATGTAAGACCGTCGTGGAACTCAAAGGTTTCATAGCCGAACGCAGCCAGTGGATTATTGCCGGTGACGGTGCCGCTTACGACATAGGGTTCGGCGGTCTTGACCACGTACTCGCTTCGGGCAAGAACATCAATGTCATTGTGCTTGACACCGAGGTATATTCTAACACAGGCGGTCAGGCATCAAAGGCTACCCCCGTTGGCGCTATCGCAAAATTTGCCGCTGCCGGTAAACGCATACGCAAAAAAGACCTTGGTCTGATAGCTTCCACTTACGGTTATGTATATGTTGCGCAAGTGGCTATGGGAGCCGATCAGGCACAAACACTCAAAGCTATTCGCGAAGCCGAGGCATACGACGGTCCTTCGCTCATCATTGCTTATTCACCCTGTATCAACCACGGTATCAAGAGCGGTATGGGTCGCAGCCAAGAAGAAGAACGTCGTGCCGTTGAATGCGGTTACTGGCAACTGTGGCGTTATAATCCCGCTGCTGAACAAGAAGGCAAGAATCCGTTCACCCTCGACAGCAAAGAACCCGACTGGACCAAGTTTGAAGACTTCCTTATGGGCGAAGTGCGCTACGCTACTGTGAAAAAACAGTATCCCGAAGAAGCTGCCGAACTTTTTGCTGCAGCTCAGGCAAACGCAAAATGGCGCTATAACAACTACAAACGTCTATCCATACAACAGTGGGGTATCGATCCCGAAGTAGCTGATATAGAAGCAGCCAACAAAGACGCATAAAAATAACGTAGCTAAATACTCAAAAAAGGCGGAGAAAAAATTCTCCGCTTTTTTTTACACCTTTATTTCTTTATAAATATATAAAAAACTATGATTCTTACAACTAAACCATCTAAAATCTATTTCTCCTTTATTTAGCCGGTATTAACTGCATGGAGAATTTCTTTAAGAGCCGGTAGTTTTATTCAGTCGAAGACAGTTCTTAATATTTCCAGTGATTTCAGTTTGTTAACCGGATAATGATGCAATGTGAAATATTGAATGGCTTTTTCAAGAAAAAGAGCTCTTTCCTTTCGATTCAATTTTATGTGACCTAATTTATCATAACCATGCGAAGCGTGTGCCATCAATAACATTAACTTAGTTTCCGCTGCGCTTAGAGCAAAGTTATGAGTTGGTAAAGTATTTCTAAACACACCTTCTACCATGTCAAAATATAGACCCTTTTTCACTCTTTCCATATCAGGAGCGATACCCAGAACCTGAGCCACGCGGACAAGAAATGACACCGGCAAATTAGCCAATACACCCGAATCGCCACGAGCTATTACAGGAACTGTCTCTGTAATAAGCTTCCATAAAGCCGGGTCGGCATCCTCCTCGCGTGTAACCACATTAAGCACCTCAGACAAGAAAAGTGCTACTGTCGATCGTATGGGATGGAAAGAAACATCGGCCGAAAAACCGTCCGGTGACCAAGCTTTTATTTCATGCAACCGGTTAATATTGCTATCATGTCGCAAATTCACAACACCTTCAAACAAAGACATCGGCATGGTCAGTGCCCTACGTCGCCTGCTTTCAGCCGTATTGCCGGCCGAAAGTAATAAAGCCAACCGACCCTTTTCAGCACTCCAGACAGTCAGTATGGAAGCCTTGTCGTTATGAGGTACAGTACGCAACGCAACTGCTCTTATCTTTATTAGCATCCCGGTTGATAATTACTCAATATTAGTTATTAGCCACTTTTTTTATTGGTCATAAAGAGGCATAAAATTAGCAAAAATGGCTCAAAAACACGAATTTTTATCTTAAAATTTGCTTCATAAAAAAAAAGTATTTATCTTTGCAAGCGCTTTTGGGGTATATCAACGCCCTTAACGGCCCATTCGTCTATCGGCTAGGACGCAAGATTTTCATTCTTGAAAGAGGAG
>JAFLTY010000067.1 GCA_022509065.1 Muribaculaceae bacterium | reverse complement strand
GCCTGACCCTTCTTTCGTGTAAACTTATAATCCACATCATTGAAAGCCTGGTTATGAATCCTCACCGTAGTAACAATATTGTCAATATTATTCGGATAATCGCTCATATTCGTCGTTGTCAGGAAGCGAACGCGAACAACACGAGATTTCTTTGTTGATTTCTCACCGTCGGGTGCATATTCGTCCCAAAGCACCGTCTTAACATATTGAATTCGAAGGTCGTTTACACCCTTATCGTTCTTAAACAGCGATTCTCCGTTTTGAACCGCAGCATTATCCTTTGGTGAGTTTTCTATATTCTGACGGTCCGATTCAATCACGAACTCCATCGGGAACATGGACTGTGGCAGACCGGCGGGTAGTTCAAAGAACAGTGCCAGCTCATTTCCTGCATTTGGGCCCACATAAATTTCACCTTCATTGTCCGGAGTCCTGTTCGGGTCCGGAGTCCATACCGGGAACTCACTATAATCAGCATCCCAAGCTCCGGGATAAATCCTCACGCGCTCGTAGTCCCACGGAACGCGGACAACCAGATTTATGATTCGGCTCAACCCTACGCTCGTGGTCCCGTCGTCAAACGTCTGCGGCGGTGTGTAAACCACAAACTTCTGTTCCTTCAGTTCCTCGGTCGGTTCAACGAACCTCAGCTTCATAGTCTTCCACACAAGGTGCGTCCTCGTGTCAGTCGTATCGTAAGGAACCAGGTTCTGGTCTGCCATATCTTGATACCAAGTATATGTTTCTCTCCCGTATGAGTTCATACCGGTTTTTATACCTATTTCTGTCACAACGGCGTTCGGGTCATGGAACTGCGTTTTAAGCCCCACTGCTTCGGCAAGCGTGCTGAAATGTCCACCGTGTCCATCGACGGCTGGGTTCGAGTCCTTAACAGCGTTCCATTCCACAAAGTCATTGTTCAGCGTACCGCTACTAACCAGAATGTTTTCCAGATAGCGGTACATGAACTGCACCTCCTGGTCCTTCTGCGTAACAACATAAGTCACGAAGTTCACAAAAAGCATATCCACACCGTCGCTTATCTGCAGCATGCTGCGTGTCGTCACGTCGCCGCTGATATTGTTGAATGCCGGGCCTTTTGCTGCATCTTCAGGGGTCTCGTAACCCGGGGCCGTAACACCCGTTATATGAATCGTGTATTGAATGTTACGCAGAACATTGTATTCCGTCACAAGCCCGGTCGTCGTGTTGCGGTTCGACAGCGATACCTTGTAGTATCCCGGATTGTTGTTCAGCGAACCGTAAATCAACAGGTACAGCGGATTCACGCTCGAAACCTTGCGGTCATAAAGATAAATCTTTTCGTCTTTCTTGTACCAGTTGTTTCCTGCCGACGCATTCGTGCCGCCAACATCCTCAAGCTTGTGGCGAAGATTGGCTCCGCTGTACGAAACGCCCGGATATCCCTGAGCAACCAAATCGTCGTAGTCCGCAATCTTCTTCCCGCCGTTCGTTTTGTCGTCAACCACAAAATTCGGATAAAGAATGTCATTCACCCCTGTCGGCGAGTACCACGGCGTCACGCTTCCTCCGTCAAGGTCGTTCACAACCGTCCATCCCAGAACCGTAAAGTTATTCACCTCCGGTGCTATCGTCAGTTTTACGCACGCAAAATTCCTAACCATCTGAACCAACTCAAGCTGTGGCCTCACAGTGGTTTCCGTCCCTTTAACAGTCTCAAGGTTCTCGTCCTCGTTGTTGTCTACACTACAGATAATCGGGCAACCCAAGTCAATCCGCTGCCAGTAAGCGTCCTGGTCACCGCTGACATTGAATTTCGGCATTATGGCGTCCTCAAGCCCGTAACCCACCGCGTCAATCTGCTGTGCAAATTCGCCGCGGGCATCATCAAGGGCCACTATGTGAATAACAGCGTTGTTGTCCGTCTGCGGCAGATAGACTGTGAATTTGATGTGGTTCGTTAGGCTCGGATGTGTGTCGCCCTCGGCATCGTCGGCAAGCTCTGTGTCAGCTGCCGGTATGTGAATAGTCTGTTTAAGACTGTTACCGTCAAACACAAACAGGAACACGTCAAGGTCTTCAAGGGCAGGCTCGTCAACGTCCATCGCACGCGACGTCGTCGCCTTCTGCATCTCCGGGAAACCAAGCTTTATCTCTATTCCGTCGGCAAAAGTCGCACCCGGATTGTAGGGAGCGCTTTGACTCAGTTTAAGCTCGTCTGCACATGAGAACATCATGCCGAGAACACATGCCATCAGACCGTATTTCAGTATCTTTTTCATATTTTCATTTCTCGTTTTGATGTTCTACATTAATGATTTCTTGTCGCTTTCTTTATAAAGTTCTCAACAGTCGGTGCATCCGGAGATTTGTCCGTCAACGGGTTTTCCTTTGGACGGTCACCCCAATAGAACTTCTTCCAGTTTGCGTGACTTCCGTCTGGATCTGGTATCTTATTGTATGACGTTCCGTTCGCGTCTACCTGTTCCCAATACCAATTGTCATACACGCAGCGTGTATATCCTGTACCTGATGAATGCAAATCTCCGTCACTGTCTACTCGACCTTGTGCACTCCAGTTATTACTACCGCCAAACACATTGATAATCGTGTGTTGGTCAACTAATTGTTTCACAAATTTTATTTCTGCCTGAGTCGGAAGTCTCCAACGTCCGGCCGGGTATCCGTATTGCTGGTAAGCTGCACAACGTCGACGCGCAGTGTTTTTGTTTTCGTTACCATCGGCTGCATAAGCATGATTAGTTACAATTGTATATTTTGGCGCTATAACATTCATCTTTTCCATTGATTCACTCGCCGGATAGTAATATTTGAGTGTCCGATGATATTGTGGACTCGAAGGATCATCGCTCCATATATCCGTGCTTGCATCCCATGTGCCACCGGTCCAGTCTATGGTCCATGGTGTGGGACCTTCAAAGAAAGTCCACATAGTTTGTAATCCCGACCCATACTTATGTCTGTCAGAGTCGCTCGTTCTTCGTGCACCGCTTAACTGCGTCCCATCGTAAGGACCTCCGAGGTTTCCGTTTACCCACGGGGTCAGAATTTCCACATCTTGTAATAAGGTGGTATTACCTCCATCCAAATCATTATTGATGTTCATAGTGCGGGGGTCATCAATAATCCAACCCCATTTTGTTTTATCATCCGGGTTAAGCTGAGTAACCGTAAAAGTTAAGAGAGCCTTTTGTTTATCACCTGCTCCGGCATCACCATTTCCTTGTACATTTTTAAGACCGCCGGTGTCAGCGTTAGAATAGCCATAGCCATTTACCAAAATGTATCCATCCTTTGTTCTTAGTGCGCCGCTGGTTTCGTCAACACTTTCCGCTGTTATATAAATTGATGGGAAGAAATTTAGTATAATGGTTTCTTGGTAGGGCGTCTGGGGCTCATTCTGTTTGTCTGTGTGAACCACAGTCAGTTCTACCTTAAATCGGGTATAAGCTTTTTGTCTGTTGTTGATAACTACTGTTTTATGCGTATATGTTCGCGTTGAGCCGTCCTTCAACGTTTCCGTGACAATCGTGTTATATCTACCATTGTTAGACGTAGACTCATTAAACAAATTGGTGGCTTCTCTACCTCTTTGCAACTTGAATACAGCATCAAACATATTGTGTGTGAACGTTAGCGTATTATCACGGTTATTCAACACATAGTCGTATATCTGACCTTTTGCTTTTGCTGTCGCTGAATATGTCGACCCATATCTCGTATCGTCATCAATAACAACTGCAGTCTCATCACCGCCATCATATTCATTATAGCCGTATATCCATATCTTACAACTCTTCACCGTACAAGGGTGGGTTGTCATATACGGCACCGTCCACGACTTTTCATTATTGATTATATACTCCGTCTGATTGAATATCAGGAATCGTATCGGGCTCAGGTTAACCTCCGTCGTCGCTGCCGTGCCCCAGCCGAGTATCGAGCATTCAGCATCAACCTTCATCGGAACCTCAGGCGTTGTCGAGCCCTTCATCCCGATGTGCGTCGTCAGGTAATAATAAGTATTCGAATCAATCGTCCCGTTACCGTCTTCGTCGGTGCTGTTCACCGGCACGCTGTAATAAGTCGGCTGATAAACCGTCCCGTTACCGTCTGTCTTGCGCCACGGTATCACAATCGTCAGCATCGGCTTGCGCGTATCCGTCATGCTTTCGGTCCATTTGGTCGGATACGTGTAATGTGGAAGATCGTTGTAGAAAATATGTTCCGTATCGCTACCGCCGTGCAGTGTGTTCGGGTCGTGCTTTTTGAACTCGCGCGAATAGTTGTAGTCCGATTCATCGTCAACCTTGTTACCGGTAGTCGAAATACTGAAATAGTCATCGTCATTCAGCACAATATCCTCTTCAGCAAGCGACCCGTCAAGCCGCGCCGTGCGAACACCGTTGCTGAAGTAAAGGCGCATGTTGGTCTTGTCCGGTGTCCACGTTCCTTCTTCGTCCGTAACCGTTTCGTCGATATTGAGCGCTACGCGGATTTTTGCCGCCACGCGTCTAAGCGCTATCGTGGCCACTGTCCCGTTCTCCTCGTCGACCTTCAGGGTCGAATTCCCGCCGTCAATCTGCGTGAAGTTCGTCATCACGAACGCCTGCGGAGCATCTTCGCCACGGAATGCACGGTGATTCGTATTCGCCTTACCTTCAATACCGGCTTTCACTACATGCTCCTTCAGGTCCTTAAGCGTCGGTAGCGAAGTCACGTTTTCAAAATCGCTCCCGCAGTTCGTAACGGCTATTATCTTGAACAGATTGTCGCCCGTTATCGACGCCGGCAGATCGCGGAAACTTATACTTATCTCGTCGCCTTCGTCAACATCGTTGTGGTAGTGATAAACCGCGCGGTCCGTTTCACCGGCTGCGTTCTGGTAAAAGAACAGGTCAACCTCCATCAGCGCGTCCTCGTTGTTCTGCGGTTCGCCTGCTACCGTGGCACGCGACAGCGTACCCCCGTTGATATTGAAATTGAGTGTCAGATAGCCTTTTCGCGCTCCGGTCCCTGCAAGCGGGCCGTCAAGCTCGTCGGTACAGCCCGTCAGAGCCATCCCTAAAACCATCGTGCAGATGTATAAGCTGATATTGAATTTCTTCATGGGTTTCATGATTGGAAATGTGGTTTGCTTTAAGTCTT
>JAFLTY010000066.1 GCA_022509065.1 Muribaculaceae bacterium | reverse complement strand
CGCGGCGTTGAGCCGGGCGCTGATGACACGAAAGGTTACGAGAGAACGCTTTAGCGACATCACTGTGTTATGCTCCGCAACATAACCATCAGCAAAGATAACCCCTGCCGCTGGGAAACCGGGTTCGATTGTATGTAAAAATCATTTGACGATTAAACCTTATCACAGCAAGGCTATCTAATAAGTATATCCTGTGGATGAATATTCTAATATGTCATTTAATCTTATCTTATATGCTTAAAAAAATCAGTTTAGTTTCCGGAATATTTGTATTGATGCTTACCGTGTCATCGTGCGGCATAAACTTGTTTAAGAAGTCTCCTAAAGCCACTGAGGCCGATAAATCGGGAGTAGTTGTGGGCACATCGGACAATTCTTCTCGCTCGAGCGAGGCTAAAGATAATTCGTTAGGCCAGATGATTGAAGGCGAGTGGATAATTGATAGTGTCGGTGATTTGAAAGTTGAAAAGGAGGAGGATTATCCCTATGTGCATTTCGACGCTTCGGAGTCATATTTTTATGCCTCGAATGGTTGTAATGTGGTAAACGGTCAGTTTTCTTTCGATGCTCAAGGAAAGCTCGTCTTTCATAATGTAATAACAACCATGCGCTATTGTGGCGATGTCCCTTACGAGGCTCAGATTACACGTGTTTTGTCTGACGAGAGCGGAATAACCGTCGAAACAAAGGTTGAGTCCGGCACCGAATATCTTTATCTGATTAATGCGGCAGGACAGCGGGCAATGACATTGCGCCGTCCCGGTCTGGACTTTTTGAACGGTAACTGGAAAGTTGTCGAAATTGACGGCGAGACGTTCTCATCCCAGGACATGACGATATTTTTTGATATGGCTGAACGCAAGGTGCATGGCAACACAGGGTGCAACTCGTTTAACGGCAACATTTACATCGATCCGGTCAAAGCAAACAATATCAGCCTTACCAACATGGCCGTGACCATGCGTATGTGTCCTAATCTTGACCAGCAACGCAAATTCTTAGTCGCTCTCGAACAGACTACCGGCGCCAAGCAAAAAGGTAACAAAGACGAAGCCTGTCTTGTTGATTCGACCGGCAAAGTCCTCGTAACACTTGTCAGAGATAAATAAGAACCGATTCGGCTCCAAAGTTCGGTAACATTACTCTATATAAATGCACGCGCTGAAAGATCTTTATGGCCTTGTGGGTTATCCGCTGGGCCATTCTTTCTCAAAATCCTATTTCACCCACAAATTCTTGGGTGAGGGAATCAACGCCGGCTACGAGAATTTCGAGCTTGACGATATCGCGCTGATAAGACAGGTTATCGAACATAATGACAACCTTAGAGGCTTCAATGTCACAATACCCTACAAAGAGCAGATTTTGCCTTATCTGGACAGTCTGGATGAGGTAGCCGCCGAAATTGGAGCAGTCAATGTGGTAAGGATAGAAAACGGAGGCAAGTTGCGCGGTTTTAACACCGATGTGTATGGTTTTACCGAGAGCCTACGTCCTATGCTTGCACATTACAATCATAAAAAAGCGTTGGTGTTTGGAACCGGTGGGGCGTCGAAGGCTGTTTTGGCCGGACTCAAGGAACTGGGTATCGAAGCGACCGTTGTTTCGAGAAAACAAATTGCGAACGGTCTGACATATTCCGACCTCACACCGGCTATAATTGGAGAACATACTGTAATTGTCAACACTACGCCTCTGGGAATGTATCCCTATGTCGATGCAGCTCCGATAATGTCTTATAGCGCATTGACCTCGAATCATGTGTGTTTCGACTTGGTGTATAATCCAACACAAACAAAATTCATGAACCAATGCGCCGAAATGGGCGCAATGACATCGAACGGATTGAAAATGTTGCATCTCCAGGCCGAACAAGCGTGGAGAATTTGGCAGAACGCGAAATAAGAGCCGGGTCGACGATAAATACCCGACGCAATTTGCAAAAAAAGTATTACCTTTGTATCGGGGAGACAAAATGTCCCCCGACATTTAGTTTAGTTAAACACCAAGTCATTTTTTACCATGCTTACACAAATAATAAACGGCAAGATACTCACTCCTCACGGATGGGTGGAAAACGGTAGCGTTCTTATCGATGGTACCCGTATCAAGGACATTCTGAATCATTCCAACGTAGTGGATGGTGTTGAAAAAGTCATCGATGCCCACGGCGACTATGTGTTGCCCGGCGGGGTTGAGATTCATGTACATGGTGGAGGCGGCCGCGACTTTATGGAATGTACTGAAGACGCGTTCCTGACTGCCGTCGAAGCACATCGTAAGCATGGCACGACATCTATCTTCCCCACGTTATCCTCATCAACGGTGCCCATGATACGCGAGGCTGCGGCAACATGTCAGAAACTGATGGAAGACCCGATGAACGGCATACTCGGCTTGCATCTCGAAGGTCCTTATTTCAATCCCAAAATGGCCGGAGGTCAACTGCCGGAGAATATAAAAACCGCCAAGCCCGAAGAATACGTTCCTCTGATCGAGGAGTTCAGTTGTATTAAACGCTGGGATGCTGCTCCCGAACTGGAAGGATCATGCGAGTTCGCCAAATACCTGCGTTCAAAAGGCATAGTGGCATCGTTGGCACATACCGCTGCAGGTTGGGAGGATGTCAAGAAAGGCTACGAAGCGGGATTCAATCACGCGACACATTTCTATAACGCAATGACCGGCAACCATAAAGAGGGCGAATACAAACACGAGGGCACCGTAGAGTCGGTTTATCTCATCGACGGTATCACCGTTGAGATGATAGCTGACGGAATTCATGTTCCGCCGGTAATGCTGCGCCTGATATGGAAAACCAAAGGCGTGGAACGCACAGCGCTTATTACCGATGCTTTGGCATGCGCCGCCAGTGACTGCAATACCGCTTTCGACCCTCGCGTCATCATCGAAGACGGCGTGTGCAAGTTAGCTGACCGCTCGGCCATTGCCGGTTCGATTGCCACCATGGACAGACTCATTAAAACAGCTGTTCAGAAAGCAGGCATCCCGTTGGAAGATGTCGCCCGGATGGCCTCCGAAACCCCGGCGAGAATTATGGGAGTCTATGACAAGAAAGGCTCTTTGGCTCCCGGAAAGGACGCCGACATAATGATGTTTGATAAGAACCTTGATCTGACCGGAGTGGTTCAGATGGGTCGCCAAGTGGACATCGAAAAGACCGAGGCTTAAGTTTTATAACACATTCGATGAGTATCGATAACTCTGAAGGCGATATAATCAGGCTATTACCCGATTCGGTGGCTAACCAGATAGCCGCCGGAGAGGTTATTCAGCGCCCTGCTTCCGTCATCAAGGAGTTGGTCGAGAACAGTGTAGATGCCGGTGCTACAACCATCGAGATTATCGTCAAAGACGCCGGCAAGACACTTATTCAGGTCGTCGATGACGGTACGGGGATGTCGTCTACTGATGCTCGCATGGCCTTCGAACGACATGCCACATCGAAGATACGGTGCGCCGACGACCTCTTCAGCCTGCATACAATGGGGTTTCGCGGAGAGGCACTGCCTTCGATTGCCGCTGTGTCCGAGCTCGAAGTCATATCTCGACGTCAGTGCGATGAGCTTGGTTCAAAACTTATTATACGCGCTTCGCATGTCGACAGTCAGGAGCAGACAACTGCAGCCAAAGGCACGAGTATCAAGGTGAAAAACCTTTTTTACAACTTTGTGGCGCGACGTCGATTCCTTAAGAAAGACAGCATAGAACTCGGCCACATCATAAGCGAGTTCGAAAGACTCGCCCTCGTCAACACCAACGTCGCTTTTAAGTTCTCATCGAACGGGGCGTTGCTTCACGCCCTTAGCCGCGGCGGATTGAAGGAACGCATACGCGCTCTTTATGGCAAGACGATAAGCGATAACCTCATACCGGTGCAGACCGAGACCTCCCTGGTGTCGATAGACGGTTTTGTCAGCATACCCGCAGGAGCCCGGCAACGCGGACACAGACAGTTTTTGTTTGTGAACGGACGAAACATGCGTCATCCCTATTTCCATAAGGCCATCCTTTCGTGTTACGAGAACCTTATAGCCAAGGACGCGCAGCCACATTATTTTATTAATTTCCGTGTGGCTCCTGATCGTCTGGACGTCAATATCCATCCTCAAAAGCATGAAATAAAGTTTGAGGACGAACAATCCATCTGGCAGATACTAACAGCATCGGTTCGCGAAGCTCTTGGACGACATAACGTGACATCGACCATCGAATTCAACAACGCAGGTGCTCCCGATATACCTCCCCTCGTTGAAGGATCTACACCTCCCAACCTGGATTCGCTGAATCCCGTTGACAGTTACAATCCCTTTAAGCTGCAATCCGACGACCGTCTCCCGGAAAAGAAGATTGACTTTGGAGATTATGTCGATTGGAACAAAAATAAAACCTACAACTCACTTCATAGTTCGGGTGTATCGCAACGTGAAAAGAATAGGGCGGTAAACGGATGGGAGAATTTCTATAAATCGCTTCAGAATAACAAAGGCAACGACGAAATCGTTGAAAACAACGTTCCCGACACATTGCCATTGGCCACTGACACCGGTGACGAGCAGTCAACATCGACAAAATTGACACAGTACCGGGGGAAATACATAGTCACAGAGACACGTGACGGATTGTATTTCATTGATCAGCACCGCGCCCATGTCAATATCCTGTTTAACTCTATGCTGGGACAGATACAACAGGGCGAAGTGGCCTCGCAGGCTCTTATGTTCAGCGATGCTTTAGAACTTGACGCTCAGGAACGCGTCATGTTGGATTCGTCCATCGAGTTAATAGAGAAAATAGGCTTCCGCATAGCCACTGATGATAAAGGCAGTGTAGTCCTGAGCGGAGTCCCTGCCACATTAGGGTCTCAAAACCCTGCCGAGGTATTACGCAAAGTGCTCAACGACCTTTCTGAAACCGGTAATGATGTCGAGGACGAGACGCTTAAGCAACTATTGCTGACCATGGCACGATCGGCCGCTTTGCGAGCCGGCCAACAGCTAAGCGTAGCGGAAATGGACTATATCGTATCATCGCTTTTCCGACTCCCAAGCCCTGCCTATACCCCTGACGGCCTTAAAGTCATCTTTAAGCTTACAGACGAACGCCTCCTCTCCTTCTTCCAATAGCCACCTTCCCTTGTCACCCCTACGGCAGCGAAGCTACACCGCTTTGCCATCCTATGGCTGCGAAGTTACCCACTTTGTCGTCTAACGGTAGCAAAGCTGCCTCTTTTGTCAGCCCTACGGCAGCGA
>JAFLTY010000065.1 GCA_022509065.1 Muribaculaceae bacterium | reverse complement strand
TCACCTACGTCAACTGCCGCTTCAATCAGATTGTTGACCTCCGCACAATGGCTTGTCCCAACCTCTCGATGGTTGCCTGCCAGTGGAACTACTAAACCGATACCCACTGTCTTTTACCAAACCAATAACACCACATTGGCAAAGTAAAAGCCGATAGATAGAACGACAATTGCTATTGGAAACAGCCGTCTTGATTGACGGCTGTTTTTGTCATATCTTTACTCAGAGGAAGTGCCTGACATCTTTTTTGTATGAGGCTCCTACCTATTTCAGTTAACGGATGAGGCGCGTTATTGGAGTGGAGGTCATGTGAGCTTTGACCTTCTGTGTGTCGTAAAAGTTCAGCACTATGTATAAAGCTTACCTGCTTCGAACTATGGATAAGTTAATTCTTTAGTATATGCTTTTCCGTTATCCAACGTACACATATAACGCGAGTCGGCTCTAAATATTCCTTATCTGTCAGGTGACTGCAGGATATATGGGAATCCGGCTTTCATGGGTAACTTAGATGTTCGCGCCACGCTATCGCAAAGAGCCACCATATCCTTGAGATTGTCTGATGAGCCAACGAGAACATAATAGTAGGGTTCGGCATTTTCGACAAGGAAAGCTCGAGGATAACCTTCGTCTACATAACGACTTCTCAAAGAGTTGGCGTTGAACCGCTGCTTAAATTCCCCGACTACAACACTGTACTTATGCAACCATTCGTTTATACCACCTCCCTCAGGGGTCACTTTTACCCTTATCATCCGCGTATTGACGGTATCGTTGCCAACCTTCATGGCAACATCGCGCGCTTGCGAACGGTACCTGTTATAAATGGTATTTTCGAAGTCAGTGACTTCGCGGTCATTATCGGCGACAGCTTTCTGATATGCTTCGCGATAGTTTTTTTCTGTGGGTTTACATGCCGTCAGTAAGGCTGTGACACAAAGCATGGCCGTTATTATATTTTTAATTTTCATATACCAAAACAATTTAATCGAGGTTTGGAAAGATGTACAACTTCGAGATCGCGAGGCATACCGTTATCAAGGGTTAACCTTACCAAAGTCCGAACCGTCTGCCAACCTTGATTGCCTGCCGCTCCGGGATTGATGTGAAGTAAATCGAGTGTCGGGTCGGGCATGACGCGAAGGATATGGCTGTGTCCGCTTACAAAAATCTTCGGACGATGTTGCGACAACAAAGATTTTATTCCGGGTGAGTATTTTCCGGGATAACCCCCAATATGAGTCATAAGCACCTTAACTCCCTCAGTCTCGAAAACAAGAAGTTCGGGACATACGCGACGCAACATAGCCCCGTCTATGTTTCCGCAAACAGCACGGAACACAGGGGCTATGTTAGCGAGACGTTTATATGTGTCGACATCGCCTATGTCGCCGGCGTGCCATATCTCGTCCATCCCTGCGAGATGACGTTCGATGGCCGGGTCGTCGATACAATGGGTGTCAGACAGTATGCCAATGCGTTTCATTGGCCAATTAGTGTTTACTTTGAGATTTTAGTAGCGATGTCTTTCGGAACAGCGTCCTTATGAACCAGAAGACTCATTGTTTTAGCGAGGAAATAAGGTTCGCTTACATATATAAAGCCATCGTAGACCTGATTGTCATCCCAAGAGTTCTTAACTTTATAAAAACGGTTCCCGTTCTGGTCTTCGGCAATCCCGATAATCTCCATACCATGGTCATCGGTTGTAAGCTGAGAGTCGAAATCGGCCTGACGACTTTCCTGCGTGACTACTATTTCGGTCGTAGGGCCGTTGAATTTATAAGCCTCATCCTCCTTGTCTTTATCACTTAGTTTGACCCAACGGGCAAGCTCTGTACCTTCCATATCGGCTTCATCTTTAATTTTTGGCATGAGGGCGACGCCTTCTTTCCATTTAAAGCCTTTCTCACTGATATCGGCAGCCCAAAGAACGGGATAACCATTAGCTATGGCGTTATCCACGACAGCCTTCAGTTCGTCGAGGGGTACATTCATATATCTGTCCCAAGTCCAGTTATCAGGGATTTCGAGAACAAAACTCTCATAGAAAGGATGGTGTGAAAATGACGTCAACACGACATAGTCATCGGGATTAAAGGGCAAAGACTCGGCAAACGAGCGCGGAGTATAAGTCTTTCCGTTGTATGTGAATGTTTCGGGGACAACACCCAGGTAGGCATCCAATACACCGTTGAAAGCAGGTTTCCACGCCGTTGTGATTTTTTTATCGGACTTTTTGGCAACAGCGTTAACAACACCCTGTAAAACGCCATGAAGTTCGCCGTGAACGTGTTTTTTCTCTCCGTAGTTGAGACCGGGATAAGCCTCTTCGGGAACCACTCCGTATTTACGCCACACATGAGCGACATCGGTAACGGCACCGCCGGGGCTGAAGTTTGCACTACCATACATACGAACATATCGATCGCCTTTTTCCTCATAACATTTGCGAACGGTGAACATTTCGCTGAGGTCAAGCGAGTCGCCGCCTTGACGCATTATTTCGTCTTCGATAAACGATGTCCCCGAGAAACACCAACATGTGCCCGATTTGTTCTGGTCTTTGACAGACGTTGTTTTTATGGTGTATATATCCTTGAACCGGAAACCGGCCAATGAATCGGTATCAGTCTTTTGTTCATCGTTGACTGCCCAAAGTGAAGATGTCGTTAAAGCCACCAGGGTTGTTGCAAAGATTTTCTTCTTCATTATTTCTTGCGTTTTATGTTTTTAACCCGTTTAAGTAATTCACTCCTTTACTATGATTTTGCGTGCAACATTGCCCCGGCGTTCAATCACCAGAGTACCGGGAACAGGTTGGACGACAGGCATACCCAGCATATTGAAGTATTGCGTTTCTTCATTGCCCGTGGCATCAATACTTATGTTGTCAACACCGGCCATAGCACCTACTGACACATTAACGGGATTGGAGGGTTGCGAGGTGTATACGCCGTCAGTAGACCGCACAGAGATTATGTAATCGGTTTTTCCGGATTCAAGTTTATCAACGGTGATATTGTTGGCACCTCCTGTCGAAACTGAATTGTAGTCCGGAAGAGTTACTATACCTCCTCCATAAGTAATGCTAATGTCATCAACGGCCACATTTCCTTTCACCGAACTATATACAAAACGTATCTGATAGACATCGGCCGGAATGTTGGTAATTGACACCGTTTCTTCTTCTCGGTTTTTCGGCACATAATTAAGAATATTAACCCATTGGTCATTGACATTGCCCTCAACGGAGATAACAGTTTCGTCGGTAGTAGTCAGACCCTTCGCCCAGAATTTTATGGACGACACGACGCTTTCAAAACGAGGGGAGACAAGTGTCTGACCCAAAGAGCTGAATTTTATTGACGGCAAACCCAAGCCTGAATTGGAAGAAGTGGTATAAAAAGTAAATGTCGCGCCCTCAGTCGTCCACCCATCGCCAATCTGCGAGTTGTCAAAAGAATTTGTCACCGTACCTTGCACATTACCTTCGTCAACATAGACAGTCACCAGATAGTCAGTGGCATCCTCAACCGCGTCCCAGTGAGCATGGAAAAAACGATCTCCTGAACCGGGCAGGTCAACAAAAACAACGGGAGGGAAGATACGTGCACCTGCACCGACATCGAAAGTTATTATACCGTTCTCTTCTCTTATATTGGTAATTGGCTCATCTATTGCGACACCACCCCAAGTAACCATTGCAGGCGACGTTTGCGCGGTGAAGGATGTCTTGGCTGACGTACCGGGAAAAGGCCATCCGGCGGTGTTCGCTCTACTGGTGTTGGCCTCGCGTCCGTTAGCCTTCTCGATAGCAATACACATGTGGTTGCGGTTGTCGTTAGGCTCGTTCGATTCGAAAAGATTTTCCTGATAATCTATATGCCAAATAAGCATGCCATGACCGGGAATAAATTTATCCCACCCTTTTTGTTGCCGGTTTTCGAAAAGAAAAAACTCGTCATCCGAGGCCGTTGCAACCAAACCGAACTGACCTGTCGATATCTCGTCAAGCGACACTGTCATGTCTCCCGAGAGCATGATTGGCTCGTTCCATCCCATGGCGTTAAGTTCGTAAGCGCCGTACGAGGGTGGTGTACAACTATTGTTGTTATAGTTACCGGAGTCAAGCACGTCATAGTCGCCCGGCGTGTTCTGGTGATTGTAATCGGTGGCGTACAGGTCGGGGAAGCCCATGACATGCGAGAATTCGTGTACAAACGTACCTATACCATCAGGACGATTGCTTTCCCATTCGTTGGAGCACGCATAGTGAGCAAGTTTAACGCCGTCAACCATCACATTTAGATATGCGTAACGGACATCATAAGAATGAGGCCAAATAGTTGTCGACGGAGCACCATAGGATGCTTCACCCACTCCGGCATAAAAGATATATACATTATCGATGAGCCCGTCTTTGTCTGTATCATACTGACTGAAATCGACCTCGCTGTCAAGAGCCTGAACCGCCTGCCCTACCATGAGCCACGGTTGTTTGTCGTTGCCGTATATGTCATTTTGGCCGTAATACGATTCAGGATG
Source organism: Muribaculaceae bacterium (assembly GCA_022509065.1). Lineage (GTDB taxonomy): Bacteria > Bacteroidota > Bacteroidia > Bacteroidales > Muribaculaceae > CAG-873. The sequence goes on along the minus strand of JAFLTY010000065.1, from coordinate 960 downwards.
GCTCAATTTCACGGGACCATACACATCAAACTGAGGAGTGAACTGACCGTGAGACTGATCGGTGAAGTAGTCAAGCGAACTCCCCGTCCCACCGTATTCACTAAAACCCGGTTTTGTCATTAAGTCCGTAAAATATTGTTTGGGGTCGGAGAGCGTAAACGATATATCGGAAAACTCCACGAGGATAACAAGAGCTTTAGGACTACCTTTTACCGGGAAAGTCGATGACGCCAGTCCCTTACCGGTCTGTGGGGCGCGGCTCATGCCTGCAACTGCCGAGGGTGTTGACTCGAATGGTTTGAATGTCCTCAAACGACGTTCGGCAACATTGCGTTTCTGTGACAGCGCATTGATGTCTATATCCTGTATATTGACTTTAGTAACTTGCGGATTGGCTATCGCCGAGGCCTTCACTCCTGTCGATTCGATAATACCGGCTTGATTGACAACTGCGTAAGTATAAAAGCCGGTTTCGTCCTCTGACAGCAGGTTACCATCCTTATCAGTCACAAAATGGAGGCACTCGTCCCCTATTTTTTGAATTTCTATTGATGAACCATCTGGTTGGGTTACGGTGAAAAAACCCGGCCGTGCGAGTTTGGCTTCGACGCCTGTCGCAATGGCACACAACGCTATACCGGTCAATGTCGTTCTGAGAATCTTCATGGAGAAATGGATTTGATTTTATCTTGCTTATAACGGGAATTTCCTTCATATAACGGAATGTTTCTGAGCCGCAATGCAAAAAGAAAATCCCCTCACTTTTTTATCTGTCAATACAAAAGTACAATACTTTCGGCAAATAACCAAGTGAAAATTAAACACTACCCCCTTTTTTGACATCTTTTAGACACTCAATGTGCCTCGATGTACGCACTTTCTATGCCATCAATAGCTTCCTTAATGACCATTTTGAAAGTCACGTTTCTGAAAGTCTGAAAGAAACAAGAAAGAAATATT
>JAFLTY010000064.1 GCA_022509065.1 Muribaculaceae bacterium | reverse complement strand
AAGACTTAAAGCAAACCACATTTCCAATCATGAAACCCATGAAGAAATTCAATATACATTCATTTCTATGTCTAAGCGCCCTCGCGCTTGGTTTGGCAATGACAAGTTGTGCCGACGATATTGAAAATCCTTACAAAGGAGACGAATTGCAAAAAGGGCTGTTGACAATCGACTTCAATATCAATGGTGCCATATTATCGCGAGGCATAGGAGGAGATTTTAACAACGAAAGCGCTATTACCGAGGTCGACCTTTTTTTCTACGATAATGAGGCGACGGAAGACACCCCGGCTTTTTATCACTATCATAGAAATACCGACACCGGTTCTTCTGTTGCCATTGACTTCAATGAACTTGGCGACGGATATAAGGACGGCACAAAAACGTTTAAGATCTTTGCCGTGCTCAACTGTGGTTCCAAATACGATGATAAGGGCAAAACAATGCTCATTCCCTCATTATCTACTTTGAAAGCCGATCAAGTCCGGGCTGAATACTCCGGCCAAAAAGACAGCAACCATCGCGCATTTCGCGGAGAAGACGCTCCTCAGTCGTTTGTAATGACAAACTTCACTCAAAGAGAGGGTAACGTCGATATTAAAGCCGACGTTGAAAACGGGACTAAAGTAAATCTTAAACTCCGCCGTGTGGCTGCCAAAATCAGCGTGGCGCTCAATGTCGACCAATCAGTAACCGACGACAGCGGCACATGGATACCTGATACGGAGAATATGCGCCTCTATTTCAGCAACGGCGTGCGCACAGCCCGCCTCGACGGTGATGTCTCAAAATTGACCCTCACAGACGACTCTGAAAACCCCGAAAACAGCGATTATTTCAGTATTTCAACGACGGGTAACAAGGTTGACGACAACTCCGATTATATTTATGCCCGAGCCATCGAGTTCGGCGAAAATAAGCTCAAAGGCGGCGAGGATGCGGATACGGAACATCCATATTTCAACTCAATTCCGCATTACACGTATCCGACAACTTGGACTGAAAGCATGACCGAAACCCACAAACCCATGCTAACGATTGTTATTCCATGGGAAAAAAAGGAGAACGGAAATACAATATATGAACCCACCTACTACAGCATACCTGTAGATGTAGTAGACAAAGATGGCAATGGTGAACTCGTATCCAATATGTTCTATTATCTCACCGCCCACATAGGCATGAAGGGGTCAACTACTCCCGAATTGCCCATGCCCGTCGATACCGAATGTGCCATTCTAGGGTGGGGTACTGTGGCCGATACCGAAGTCGGCCTCCACGACATCCGCTTCCTCATCCTAAACCAAACAGATTTCACAGTCAATAACGAAACTTCTTATACCGTACCTTTCAGTTCGACACACCCGTGCGAAATTATAGATTGTAAATTATGGGTTTACGGAGTAAACAATGATTATGGCTATGAAAATGCCATTGAAATAGACGATGATACAAACTATGGAACTACTAAGGCCAAAGGCAAATTATATAATTACAGCATAAATAATGCTGACAACACATTCACATTTACTCATAATATGTTTGATGGTTTGTTTAATCTTGCAGTTTCAGCCGTCGCGGGAACTAGAAGACAAAATTTATTTTATGATGCAGCAAGTAGCAATGACGATAGAGTATATAATGAAATAAGAAATGACGAAATTCATGGAACATACACACATAAAAAATATGTTGTAACCGGAACAAAAAAATTATACGCAAGATTTGAGGTTGAGATTACATTAAGACATTCAGACAAGCCTGATGATACTCCTTATAAAGAAACCGTAATACTTCGATTCTTTCCTTCAATCTATCTATCATCTGAAAAAATCGATGAAAGCGGTGGCATTAACGACCATGACGGATGGATACTCGTAAATGGATATGGAACATCCGACGCTAATACAGGAGGCTGCAAAGAAGTTTCAGGTGTGCAAGGGAATGAGCGAGACTCTCGTGCTCTTTTAACTTTTACTGTGACCACTCTTAGCGAAGACGATAAAAAAGAATGGGGTTGGGTTTTGGATGACCCAAGAACTCTATATATCAACAACGAACTTGCTGACGGCAAAATGACTGACGTTGCAGACAATTTGACTCGTTGGTCCAATGGTAATAATGGAGGCCCGTATGATGGAACTCAGCGTAGTGGCGGTTCATCAGGTAATAGACATCAATATGGTAACGGTTTAAACACTATATGGGAATACTATCCCCGAGAGGACTCATATCCTGACTGGACTATAGAATGGTTAAATGGCACATGGGATGTAAGAGAGGATTATTGGTCCGATGCTCCAAATACCCCTCAGTATCATCGTACTTTATCCTATTATTATCCGACGAATGAATCTCAGGAGAAAAGTAATATAATCGCTCCTAAATTCACAGTAGTTTCTTACCATGCTTACGCTGCTGGAGGAGACGAAACCAAACAAACAGCGCGCCGTCGTTGCGCAGCTTACCAGCAATGGGGATACCCTGCAGGGCGTTGGAGATTACCCACCCAATCAGAAATTAAATTTGTGAAACAACTACAGAAAACGGATGTTATTCTTGATGTTTTCGGAGGAAGCACTAATTGGAGTGCGCAAGGCAAAGTTAATTCAGATGGGGATCTTACAACAGCAGGAGCAGGTTATACGCGCTGTGTTTACGACAATTGGTACTGGGAACAAGTCGATGCCAAGGGGGCCTCTTATAACAAGATTCCGGACCCCGATGGAACCCATGCAAACTGGAAGAAATTCCATTGGGGCGATCGTCCTAAAGAGAACCCGCTTCTTGACAAATCGTCCGACGCGCCTACTGTTGAAAACTTCATCAGGAAAACCACAATGAATCACTAATTGTAGAACATCAAAACGAGAAAAGAAAATATGAAGTCAATACTAAAATACGGAATTCTGTCTTGTGTGCTCTGCATGATGTTCTCATGTGTCGATGAGGTGGAGTTCAGCCAGAATCAGCCATACATTCCAAGTGGCACCTTTGAGGACGGAATAGAAATAACTCTCGCATTCCCGGATATGTCTACTGTCACATCGCGCGCAATCGATGATGGCTTCGACCCTAAACTCGAAGAACTAGACATATTTCTGTTTGTTTTCGATGGAAACAGCCTGAAACAGACTATCCACATACCGGCGGCTGACACAGAGCTTGCCGACGGTGCTGACGGCGACACACATCTGGGCCTAACGAACCACATCAAATTTACAGCCTACCTGCCGCAGACGGATAACAATGCGATTGTTCATATCGTGGCCTTAAAAGACACTTACGGCGATTTTGCAGACGAGATAGACGCGGTGGGTTATGGCCTTGAAGATATAGTTATGCCAAAACTTGCAGTGTCCGGAAAACAGGACGCCTACTGGCAGCGCATCGATCTTGGATGCCCTATTATATGCTCAGTCGATAACTCTGACGACTCCGGATTGGAAGACGTAGTTGGTACCGAAGGCCGGGTTAGGCCTCAGTTCGAATTGGTCAAACTGGTGCGAAACTTCGCAAAAGTTACAATGAGACTTAGCGACGAACTCCAGCAAAAGGGAACTTTTAGTATTGTGGGATGGACTTTGGTTAACGACCTCGACGGTGGCAGCGTCACTCCCTGGTTCTCTCCTATAGGCAGAAACGACATCGTGTATCCCACTTATGTTAAACCTGGCGGTACTATAAGTTCGTACGAGGATCTCGTTGCACAGGGATATCCCGGTGTGTCGTATTCAGGCGCTCAATTGCAGAATACTCTCGACGAAGTGTCGTCAAAAGGTTCGTCGCCTTCAGAAAGCGGAAATGAATGGGGTGCCGGCGATAAATATCTCTATGACCGCAAGGTGTCGAGCATTAATCCGCTTTATATCTTGATTTACGGAGATTATCGAGGAGTCCGCGGTTATTACAAGGTGTCGCTGGCCTACCGCAATACAACTACCGGACTGGTATCGGAATACAACGTGATGAGAAACATAGAGTATAATATTGTCATCACGGATGTTACAGCTGCAGGATATCCCACACCGAGTGATGCGGCTTCAGGTCCGGCATTCAACAATGTCAGCGGCGATGTGACGACCCGCAGCATGCTGCAGATAAGCGACGGTGTCGACATGCTGTATGTAAACTTTGTTACGTATGTTGTCACACAGAAAGACCAGGAGGTTGTGCTGATGTTCCGCTACCTCGAGGATATCGTAAACAATAAAGCTAACCAAGTTCGAAATGACAAAGTGATATGGAATGCGCTTACCGACCCGAATAATGCAGGTGTAGGAATCACTACTACCAAAACAAATTCATCGGCTGTGATTACCTCCCTTATATTTAAGGACGGTGACGAGTATGTTATAACCGATGATATCACTGACTCTGGAATTGTCAATTCTCTTGATACCATCGACCAAAGAACAGGTTTGGCATGGAAAAGACTTAGACTCAAGTTTATAGACCCAACTGATGAGATTAAGGAACAAAAGGTAATACTTTATACACCTCCGCAAGAGTACGAAAATGCCGACGGCACAAAAACCAAAAGCGTAGGCTTGAGCCGTACCATCAACTTCGTAGTTCGTAATCCGTGGGACTACGAGCGCGTGAGGATTTATCCCGGTGAGTGGGCCAACGATAATGTATTCCCAGACTGGAATCCTGCTCCGGGAACCACCCCCGATGATGAAGGTGAAATTTATATAGGTGGGGCGAAAGGCGATGCTCTAACTCTATTCTTTGAACTACCGGCCGGTCTGCCGGAATCTATGTTCCCGCTCGAATTTATTATAGAATCCGATCGCCAGAATATTGAAAATGCCGGTGCAGGTAATGCTTCGGTACAAAATGGAGAATCGCTGTTCAAGAATGACCAGGGCGTTAACGACCTTCGTATCCAATATAAGAAGACCGTGCTTTGGAGCGAATATGCTCCGAATGGAACCTCTACTCCATCAAGCCGTATCATACGCGCCCGCTTCCTGACCACGACTTCAATGGAAGATTATCCCGACAATGTGAAGAGTATTGTGACGACAGTAAGGCTTCATAATCCGGCATTCAACGATGCGGACTATAAGTTTACTCGAGTTAAGGGGAAAATTGTTGACAGAACTGAGAGATATCATATCGAAATCGTCAATACCTGGGATTTCAATGACTCGTCATGGGATTATGCCGCAGAAAATTGTGATAAATCCCGAAATTTCTCTACAAGCGTTGTAGGTAAGATAGATGTAATAGCGACCAAAACCGTTACAAAAGACGGTGTTACTACTGTTGAGAATATAGATCCGGGTCAAATCACAGGATATTCAATGACAATGTCCGGAAGTAACAACGCAGCCTGGTCAACAAGATGTTTCATAAGTGATAGAGACAGCGATGGAGATAGGTACTTCCTTTCTCGTTATGATCAAGGTGATGACAAATTCACCTTTACCATAAATACAAAGAAACCGGCAAGTATTGAGGGTACATTAACGTCTAAGGAGATTCGTATAACTGTTTCAGATAACGAAAATGGAACAACTAATAACCGAGAATTATATGTAAGTGGTAATACTGGTTGGATGGCAACAACAAAGAGAGATTACGTATTAAATCCCACTGGAATAGGTAATACTACATATAATGTCGGTGCAAGACGTACTGATGAACGGAGCCAGATTAGGTTCTATGGGATTAAAGTGACTGAAAAATATGACTCAGAAGAAAAAATCATTTACAAAGACATAGATACGAACCCTCCGACAAATTAATATTAATACAAAATCAATACATACGAGTATACAAACCTAATCTTTATATAGGAGGCGCCGGACTGCGAAGTTCGGCGCTTTTTCGTAAGCCTCCGACGAACCCCGTGTGTGTGACATGTTATAACAGCGAAGTGGCAGCAAC
>JAFLTY010000063.1 GCA_022509065.1 Muribaculaceae bacterium | reverse complement strand
GTTGCCTTGGAAGGATTCGAACCCTCACAGGCGGAACCAGAATCCGACGTGCTACCATTACACCACAAGGCAGTTGTCCGGTTTGCGAGTGCAAATTTATGCAGTTTTTTTGTAACTACAAAATTTTTTAATTTACTTTTTGACTTGACAAGCGAAAAAAGACCAAAATGGGCCCTTGGGGTGGATTTGGTCTAATTTAAAGACGCTTGTTGTTTGGAGCTTAAGATGTTTTTTTCATCTTGGCGCCGAGGTAAAGTCCGTCGTAATTGGAGAGTAGGGAACTTATTGAAGAAATGGAGGTGTTTGATGCGAGCGAACTTACTTTTTTAATGATTGAAAGGAGTTTGGATGAATCGAATGTGAGATTAAGCGTTGAACCTGATTTTGTGGCTAAGCAATCTACTTTTCCGATAGTAATTTTGCCGAATGCAGAGAAGTTAAAAACGAGGTTGTCGCCCGATTTCTCTATGGTGCCGCTCAGTTTGGCTGCTCCCGCATTCATAGTGAATGTGAGATCGTTGTTGACGGTCAGTTTGGTGTTTTGCAGACCAAGTTTCTGGTAATACGGTGAGAGTTTGTTCTCTATCGTGGTAGCGGCTGCTGCTCCGCCGATGTTTGCCAAGGCATTGTCGCCTTTCATGCTGACAGCGGGAGAGGTGTATATCCAGGTACCCACGAGGTCTTTGACATCGAATTTTGTTGAAGCCGTTGCGTTCTGTATGGTCTGGAGTCCTGAGTTAAGAAGGTTGCCTAAATCTAATTGGGCTGATGCGCAAAATGATGTGATGACTATCGCGCACAGGCAAGAGCAATATCTTTTGATCTTCATGAGAATGGTGCTTAATTGTTTGTATAGTTGGATGTTTTTGTCCCTATTTCGTGCATTTTTTCTTCGGGAGTGAGTTCTTTGTCAATATCTCCCCATTGGCTGTTCTGCGATTTAAATTCGGGTACGATGCGTTTTATCTCTGCAACGATTTCGTGAATGTCATTGCTTAAGATGGCCGACTTAAGATGTTCCAAATGGTCGCATACTTGTTCGTAGGCATATTCGCGCACTTTTGCCACCATGATTTTCTTATGGTGGGTAGCCATGGTCTGCTCTCGGTCGTTTAGGAGTTCCTCGTACAGTTTCTCTCCAGGTCTAAGACCGGTTTCGACTATCTGTATATCTATGTTAGGACGCAAGCCGGCCAATGATATCATTCTGGACGCCAAATCGTAGATTTTTACGGGACTGCCCATATCGAATATGTATATCTCTCCTCCTCGTCCCATGCATCCGGCTTCGAGTACCAGTGAACATGCTTCGGGTATTGTCATGAAATAACGTATGATGTCGCGATGGGTCACGGTGACGGGACCGCCTGCTTCAATTTGTCGGCGGAAGAGTGGTATCACAGAACCGTTACTTCCCAATACGTTGCCAAAACGAGTGGTAATGAATCGGGTGTATGTGTCGCTGGCATTTCTTTTTTGTTGACGTGCCAATGACTGAACGTATATCTCGGCCACACGTTTGGAGGCTCCCATGACATTGGTAGGATTGACAGCTTTGTCCGTCGATACCATGACAAATTTCTCCACGTTATATTTCATGGAAAGGTCGGCCAGATTTTTGGTGCCTATGATGTTTGTGTTGGCCGCTTCACCAGGGTTACATTCCATCATTGGTACGTGTTTATAGGCCGCGGCATGGTACACTATATCAGGACGATACTGCACAAACAAGCTTTCCATACGGTCTTTGTTGACAACGTCGGCGATGCACAGCTTGATATCTATGTCCGGAAAATTTTTGTTCATTTCGAGTTGCATGTCATGCATGGGCGTTTCAGCCTGGTCGACAAGTATAATCATGCCGGCACCGAACGAAGCAACCTGTCGAACTATCTCACTACCTATTGACCCGGCCGCTCCGGTAATCATGACAGTATGACCCATAATGCGGTCTTTTATGTGGTTTTTCTCGGTCACTATGGGGGCGCGACCCAGCAAGTCTTCAATGCGGATATCCTGGACATGCGGCGAGATCACGGGTTCGCTGTCTTTACTGTCGACCGAAAATTCCTCTACTTGATTGAGCATGAGTAATTTTATGCCGTTACGCAGGAAAACGTCGCTGGCGCCATTGCGTATAAACTCCATTTGTGTGGACAAAAATATCAGCGTGTCACTGTTGAATTTCTTGAAGACCTTCTCGATAGTTTCCGGATCATATTGACGTATGGGGAGTGTGCCTGCAAGCTTGTCTGCTCCTTTTTCGGCAATGCTTAACAGCAAAACGGGTTCGAACTGTCCGTCCGTCTCATTTTTCAACGCGGTGGCAAGTGCGTAAGAGTTAATCGCCGACCCAAGAACGACAACGCGTTTACGTTTGTTGTTAGTAACCGAACTTGCGGTGTAGATATATTTGACGATTATACGTACCGCTACCATGAATGCAAAAGTGATGAAACTGATGCAAAGAACGTTCCATGAACCGAAATAATGGAACTTAAGAGGTATGCTTGTTATCCAATCGCATGCCAGAGCGAAAATGGCTGCAGTAAAAATAGCGCTGAAAATACGGTATGTATCTTCGAAAGCCGATAGTCGTACAATGGATTTATATGTTTTGAACAACATCATGGACAAAGAAAGCAGGAATGTGAAAACCAAAGCTTTTGCCCAGGGTGTAAAGATCAAGTCTCCGTTTTCATAAGGAGTTGTGTCTGGATTGGAATAAAATACCATGAATGTCGCCACCAGGGCAATCAAGATGTCGACGTACAGCACTATGAAAGATGGCATCGGAGACTTTGTGAACCATCGTAAAAGTCGTGATCGTTGGATATATTTACGTATACCTTGTTTCATAACTTTGTTGGTAGTAGTTTGTTAATATGAGTCAGTCTGTCAGCAGACTATGTCAGATTTGCAATTCTTGTTGGGGAAGAGGGTATAAGTCAGTTTCAGTTTTTTATTCCATCTCTTACCAATAGAGCGTCGATGGTTGGTTGGCCGCCACGGAAACGGCTGTAAAGCTCGGCCGGATTTTCTGTACCGCCCCGTGACAATATATTATCGCGGAAGGACTGTGCCGTCTTACTGTCAAAAATGCCGTTTTTCTTGAATACAGAGAAGGCGTCTGCATCAAGTACTTCAGCCCATTTGTAGCTGTAATATCCAGCTGCATAACCGCCGGAAAAGATATGACTGAATTGCGGAGCGACGAGGCAATTTTCGACAGGTTCGAAAATCTGAACAAGGCTTGTTGCGCTTTTTTCGAATTCAACAGGATCTGCGATGGGTTCTGTGGCGGTATAATAAGCCATGTCAAGATAACCGAACATGAGTTGACGCATGCACTGGTAAGCCGCTCCATAGCGAGCTGATTCGATGAGTCCCTTTATTAATTCTTCGGGAATGGGTTCGCCTGTGATATAATGGCGTGCGAAACCATCAAGAAATTCCCGTTCGGTGAGGTAGTTTTCGTTGAACTGCGAAGGCAATTCAACAAAATCGCGATACACCGAGGTGCCGGACATTGACGCATATTTGGTGTTTGCGAGTAGTCCATGTAGGCTATGACCGAACTCATGGAGGAAAGTCTCGACTTCATAAGGAGTAAGCAGCGAAGGGGTGTCAGGTGTCGGCTTGGTGAAGTTCATCACAATGGAGACATGCGGGCGAGAGTTTACGCCATCGTCGGTGATATACTGATCTTTAAAACCGGTCATCCAAGCTCCGGGGCGTTTGCTTGCTCGGGGGAAGAAGTCGGTGTAAATGACTCCGAGATACGAGCCATCTTTATCGTTGACTTCAAATGCTTTAACATCGGGATGATAAACTTCGATATCGGGGTTTTCAGTAAAGGTCAGACCATAAAGTTTAGTCGCAAGACCGAACACTCCGTTTATGGTGTTGTTGAGTTCGAAATAAGGACGGAGCGCCTCCTCGTCAAAATCATACTGAGCCGCGCGGTGTTTGTTTGAATAATAACTGTAATCCCAAGGCATTATATGAACAGATTCACCTTCGAGCTGCGAAGCGAAAGCGGTCAGTTGCTCCATTTCGGCATCGAGAGCGGGTTTGTAGGCTTCGCGCAGTTTCCCAAGCAGATCATATACCGCTTCGGGATTTTTTGCCATGGTATTCGTCAGAGAGTATTCTGCGTAATTTTTTTTGCCTAAAAGATTGGCTAACTGACGACGTGTGTCAGCTATCTCTTTTAATATCTCTATATTGCTGAACTCTCCCGTAATATTCCTGCCGTTATAAAGGCGATACATTTTTTCTCGCAAATCGCGACGGCCGCTGTATTTCATGAACGCCATATAAACCGGCTGATCCAAAGTAAACAGATATTCTCCCTCGCGTCCGGCGTCTTTAGCTGCCTGAGCCGCCGCTTCAATACTGCTGGTTGGAAGACCGTCCAAATCTTCTTCCTTGAGCCATATCTGGTATGTGTTCAGCTCTTTAAGGACATTCTGGCCAAAACGTGTCGTGAGTTCAGACAAGCGACTTGAAAGACGTTTGTATTCTTCGCGGTCTTCACCTTGTAGTGTTGCTCCTGAAAGTGCGAACATGTCGTAGGTTTTCTGAAGCAACATGCTGTCTTCTGTATTAAGATTCAGAGAAAGACGCTGGTCATAGACCTGTTTTACTCTTTGCCAAAGTCTTTCGTTCAAAATAATCGATGTCGAGTAATCACTAAGCTTGCTGCCTATCTCAATGGATTGTTCCATCATCTCATCATCGCTGTTAGCCGATAGCAGCGGATAAAAAACATTCAACACCCTGTCAAGGTCGCTCCCCGCGGTTTGTAACGCAACTATGGTGTTTCTGAATGTGGGAGCCTCAGGGTTATCGACAATAGCTTCAATTTCTCGGTTAGCTTCGGCGAGGCCACGGTCAACAGCCGGCATCCAGTGGCTGTTGTCTATTTTACTGAAAGGAGGTGTCTGGTGAAGGGTTGTGAAAGGAGAGAAAAAAGGATTTGATGGGTTTTCCATATCAGAGGAATTTGAAGCTGATGCAACGAAATAACACAAAGCCGCAGTGGTAGTGACGGAAATGTATTTGAAAAGTCTTACTTTCATACGTGAAAAAACGATAACAGGTTTGCCTGTTATGACAGATTGGTTAATATTGACCACAAATTTACATATTTAGGTTGTGGAAACCAAATAAAAACTTCAAAAATCCTGAAAAATTTCTTTTGCACGACCACTTACACCAAGTCCGAAAAGAGCGTAGTCATAAAACACTGGATCCTCGGGACGTATTTCGCGCAGATGATTGGTCAATTCTACAACGGCCTTCCGGTCGTTACTACGGCGAGTTAATATCTCGAGACCTCGTGAAACATTACCGACATGCACATCAAGCGGAATGTACAGTTGTGCCGGACGCATGGAGCGCCAAACTCCCATATCGACAATGCCGTCGTCACGAACGAGCCAGCGTAATGCCATATTGACACGCTTTAAGGCCGATACTTGTACATTCTGCGGAAAACAGCGATTATTCACACCACCGGCATTTGCATCTGCAAACAATCTGTTTAGGTGCTCCACAAGTTTCCAAGGAGCGTCATTGTCGCCGATTTTTGACAGATGGGAGTTCAATTCGTCCACCGAATTATATCTGGTGTAAACAGCGTGTAATCCTCTTAAAAAATATTTAAAGTCTTGCGTGAAGAAGGTGCGATGAATATTCTGACCATCAGGTAGTTCCTCGTACCCATTATCCATAACATAAGCATAAGGATTTGCCTCCATTAAAGCGAGCATTTTTTCGGCATCGCGCAGTATCATTTTACGGTTGCCCCAGGCTATGGACGATACTAAAAACGAGGTGATTTCAATGTCTCGTATATCATTAAAACGCCGTGGAAATTGGACAGGATCATTGTCTATGAAATCCGGGCGGTTAATTCTTGTCGCCTCTTCGTCAAGCAATATTTTTATTTCCAGATTCATTGTTGAATGAAAAATGTAATCCGTTGTCGAACCGGCTCTTAATAAAAAAACGTCCTCAAGGTTAACCAAAAGGACGTATTATCAAAAAGAAGGGTGAACAGTGGGGGTCGAACCCACGACCTTCGGAACCACAATCCGACGCTCT
>JAFLTY010000062.1:2116-6624 GCA_022509065.1 Muribaculaceae bacterium | reverse complement strand
AAAAGCCAACTGCCGAAAATACCGCCAACGACACCGAGTATGAGGTTGAGCAGACAACCGCTGCCCCGTCCTTTCTGTAATAAACTCGCTATATAACCTGCGATAAGACCACTGATAATTCCGGGGACTATAACCATGACTGTTCTTATTTTAGAATTAGATTATCGATACATTTCAACTGCTTGGATTGACCGGGCGCTCGCAAAGTTACAAATTTTTGCCGATAAAGGCTCAGTTTGAAAAATATTGATTAATTTTGCAGTATACGCACTTACCGTTAGGGAGTCTACATCTAATCGGTGAGACCAAAACCCTCATTAACCAAATCTTAACAATATGAGCAAGCTATCATTACCATTCAAGACATTTTGTTTTATATCAGCTTTATCAAGCTGTCTAATAGCTCATAGTGGAGAACCATATAATGGTTGGGTCTTCAGCTACGATAGTGAAACGCACGAGGCTTTCCTTATAGCTGACAATAGCTTTTCAGGAGATATTGTTGTGCCCGAAACTGTAATTTCGGAATACGACGGAGACACCTATACCGTAGTGGGAGCCTTGGGCTTTGAATACAATCCCGACATAACAAGTGTCACGTTGCCCGCAACCATTATGAATTCAGCAAACTTCATGGGCTGTACCGGCTTGAAATCCGTGATATATAAGGCACCCTTCACGAAAATAGACGAGAAGACTTTTTACGAGTGTATAAGCCTTGAAAACGTAGATATGCCGCCAACGGTAACAACTATCGGAGAAGAAGCTTTTTATGGCTGCTCTTCGTTGCGTATTGTCAACTGGCCGGCTGAGTTAAGAAAAATCGAGAAAGCAGCTTTCCAGAATTGCACGTCGTTTATCACAGAAACGCTTCCGAGCAATCTTTATAAGATAGGTGAATGGGCATTCGCCGGATGTACTTCCTTGACAAACGTGATTGTACCCTCGTCGGTCGAAATCATACATCCGTATGCATATAGCGGATGTGTGGCATTGGTAAGCTGTCACGTCAACGAATCGACGAAGACCTTAAAATTATATGCGTCTTACTCCACCCCATTCGAGGAATCGGCGCTTAGACATTTGTATATCGGACGCAATTGGATATTGAAAGGATATGACGGTATAGGTGACGACGACGATGATGATGACGACGATACCGTAAGCATAGGTCCGGCTTTCGGTACTAATCTGACGGACGTTGAAGTACGTGGAGATGTAACTTCTATTCCTCGTTTTGCTTTTTTTGAATGCGGCGATCTTGAACGTGTCATCATCTCAGAGCCTGTTGAAAAAATTGAAAGGGATGCCTTCGGTTTTTGTTACAATCTGACAAACATCGACTTGCCCTCCAGTTTAAAAACCATCGGCGACTATGCCTTTGAATCGTGCGGACTTCAGTCCATAACATTGCCTCCCAAAGCTAACGATCTCGGCGAATACATCTTTTCAGGCTGTGTTAACATGGAGAGCGCTAACCTTGGGGATGCGTTGACCGACATACCTTTCGGCATGTTTGACTTTTGCACCCAACTTAAGAATGTCACATGGTCTGACCATCTGAAATCAATCGATCACTTAGCCTTTAGCTCGACAGCCTTGGAGAGTGTCGTCATTCCCGAGACAGTGACCTATATAGGGGCGTCTGTATTTCAAAACTGTGAAAACCTCAAATCGGTGCAACTACCTTCACAAATTGACGAAATTTACGGATCTCTCTTTAACGGGTGTATAAATCTTGCTTCCATAGACCTTCCTAAAAATATTAAACGTATCGATGGTTCGGCTTTCGCCTCCTGTTCCAAACTGACAGAGATAACAATTCCAGAGGGTGTGACCTCAATAGGACAGGCTGCCTTTATGTACACTCCGTTGCAAGAGATACGCCTGCCCGACTCAGTTACCGAAATAGGAGCGTTAGCATTTGCCTCGACAAAAATAAGAACAGCCACTTTCGGTAAAAATATCCAGTCTATCGGGCAGATGCCGTTCTATTATAGTAGCCTGGCTAAGGCTATATGGCTTGGACAAACACCTCCCGAGGGCATCGAGAATGTGACGGCAGGAGCTCAATACACGCTGTCGACTAATTTCCCCGAGAACTGTATGGTTTATCCCTTGCTCGAAGACAGATTTGTTGTTGACGGAATTGTTTATGTACCTGTGGGACAGGATTCAGAATATGTAGATATCATTGACTGCTCTTATCTTGACAACCTTACGTCAGTGGATATTCCCCAAACAGTCAAGTCGGGTACTACCGATTACAAGGTGCGAAACATCAATCCCTATGCTTTCTATAATAACGAGACTCTCACGACAGTTACTCTGAACCATGTTCAGACAATTGGAGACTACTCCTTTGGACATTGCAGCAACATTGTAAACGCCGTGGTTGGAAATACCGCCGAAACGCTCTGCGAAGGAGCCTTCTATGGCATTATCAGTATGCAGGAAGTTACTCTTGGAGCAGGTTTGAAGACAATAGAAGCTGAGACTTTCGCCTCTAACTGGTTTCTCAATAAAATAATCAGCAAAGCTACAGTGCCTCCGACTTGTCTGGCTGAAGTTTTTGACAGCACCGATTACAACACTTGTCAGCTTATAGTGCCTGCCAATTCGTTAAACGATTATAAAACAGCCTTTCAATGGAAAGAATTCACCAATATCATTGGTGAGAACTTTAACGATGGAGTTAACGATACTATCTTCGGCGAAAACAGCCTCTCACAGGACAGTTTCGTAGAAATTTACGACATTACCGGACGTCTTATTTATCAAGGCGTTTTGAGAGATTACCGCGATAACACACCATCCATAAAGATTGTGAAAGCCGGTTCTTCCACTTATAAAAGATTTATTTGACAAAAATAAATTTTGAAGCCTAACTGCCAAGCTAACAAAATAATAAAATAAAAACTAACAACAATGTCACTATTTGACAAACTTACCGAACGCGCGCATACATATCGCCAACGCATAGTATTGCCTGAAGGCACTGAATCGCGCACATTGACAGCCGCCGACAAGCTGCTTAAAGACGAATTAGCTGAAATTATACTTATCGGCGACCCCGAAGAGATTTTTCATCTTGCCAAAGAGCTAAACCTCAGCCATATAAATAAGGCAAGGATAGTCAATCCGTCCGATGAGGCAGTGATTGACCGTTATGCCCCTCTCTATTACGAATTACGTAAATCGAAAGGTATCACTATGGAGGAAGCCCGATTGATGACGGCCAATCCTCTTTACCTGGGTTGTCTGATGGTCAAGTCGGGAGACGCGGACGGACAGGTAGCCGGAGCGATGAACACCACCGCGAACGTGTTGCGCGCCGCTTTCCAGATTATAAAAACACGTCCGGGCATAAGTGTTGTTTCAGGAGCTTTTGTCATGCTTTTGCCCAAAGGCTCGCCTTTTGGCAGTGACGGCGTGCTTGTGTTTGCGGATTGTGCCGTCCTACCCGATCCTACCGCCGAAGAGCTCGCTCAGATAGCCGTCTCGGCAGCCGATACAGCACGCGACATCGCCGGTATTACGCCTCGGGTTGCCCTCCTTACTTTCTCTACAAAAGGAAGTGCTAATCACGAGCGTGTGGACAAGGTGATACAAGCTCAGGATATCGCAAAAAAAATGGCACCATCGCTCATCATCGACGGCGAGTTACAAGCTGATGCAGCACTTGTTCCGGGTGTTGCCTCGACAAAAGCGCCCAATTCGCCTCTGAACGGACGCGCAAACGTCCTGGTGTTCCCTTCACTCGAAGTCGGCAACATAGCTTACAAACTGGTTCAACGCCTGGCTGGTATCGAGGCTGTCGGTCCCATTTTGCAGGGTCTCGCCGCGCCTGTCAATGACTTGTCGCGAGGTTGTTTCCCCGAGGATATTTATAAGACTGTGATTATAACCTGCAACCAGGCCATCGGTTTGAAAATGAATAAATAACAATAACATAAAACACTTATCTGTATGAAAATCCTTGTTTTGAACTGCGGAAGCAGCTCTGTAAAATATAAATTTATAGACACAGATACCGAAACCGCACTTGCCGAAGGCGGTGTGGAAAAAATCGGTCTTGCGGACGGCTTCCTTAAATACAAAAAGAAAGACGGATCTAAAGCCATCGTCGAATTGGGCAATACCGACCACCGGGGTGCCATAGAAGCCGTTCTGAAAATGCTCATCGACCCTCTGGAAGGCTGTATCACAGATTATGCCGAGATTGACGCGGTAGGTCACCGCTTGGTACATGGCGGAGAGAAATTCAGTTGCTCCGTACTGATAGACAAGGACGTAAAAGACAAAGTGCGTGAATGTTACGACCTCGCTCCTTTGCACAATCCCGCCAATATGATAGGAGTCGAAGTAATGGAACAATTATTGCCCGATGTTCCACAAGTAGGCGTTTTTGATACTGCTTTTCATCAGACAATGCCAGCGAAAAGCTTTATGTATCCGCTTCCCTATAAGTTCTACACCGAGGACGGAGTGCGCCGTTACGGTTTTCA
>JAFLTY010000062.1:0-2016 GCA_022509065.1 Muribaculaceae bacterium | reverse complement strand
CCCGAACAGGTTCAGACAATAATAAACAAGGAAAGCGGTGTGCTGGGCATCAGTGGTAAATCAAGCGATATGCGCGAGATAGAAGCTGCTATACAAGCCGGCGATGAACGTGCCAAGCTGGCTCTGGACATGTATGAACACCGCATCATTAAGACCATTGGAGCCTATGCAGCCGAGATGGGCGGTGTCGACATAATAGTGTTTACGGGAGGCGTAGGCGAAAATCAAGTAGGTCTTCGCGAAACCGTATGCCGTCCCTTGGAATTCATGGGTGTCAAACTTGATTCCGCCATCAACAAAGATGTTCGTGGACAGGAAGCAGTGATATCGGCGCCTGACAGCCGCGTCAAAGTGGTCGTCGTTCCTACCGATGAAGAACTGATGATAGCTCGCGACACACGCGATATAGTGTCCAAGAAAAAATAACAGCCAATGAGTGACAAAGAGACAGACGAACAGACAAAAATAGAATATACCGAAGGGTGTGTATGCCTAAATTGCGGCACAAATTGCACAAGTAAGTACTGCCCCGAATGCGGGCAGTCAACATCTACGCCTAAACGCCTAAATAGCAAAACATTCGGTAAAACGTTCATGGCTAGCGTAACACGTCTGTCGCCCGGTCTCTTTGTCACTACATGGACACTCCTGACTCGTCCTTGGGTAGTGGTACGCGATTACCTGAGAGGACGCCATGCCACATATACACCACCCTTCACGCTGGCCATCCAAATATTTTTTCTTTGCGCCATTATCGAGGCCGTTCTTACCGAATTATTGGGATTGGATGTGACTCCAAGCATAAATGTGTCAAACGACTCTCCCACCCTTGTATCAAAATTTTTCAATTCATCACAATTAGCCAGATATCTGCTTGTCTCCATCCCAATATCCCTCTCCGTTTTTATCGCCTTCCTGCCTTTCGGAAGCAGACGGTTCAATGTCTACGAATACATCTCTGCAGCACTCTATATCACCATACCTATATCTATATTCGCACTCATATTCATTTTGCTCGAAAAAGCGCAAGTTGACGGCTGGCTGATAGGAATGATGTTATTCCTGTTATGTTATTGGATATGGGGAAATATCATAGTATTCAAGGTATTCCACGTCAAAAAATGGTGGCGGAAATTACTGACATTTGCGTGGTTTAATACCATTTTAATCTTCTTCTTTATGCTGTTGGGCACTTTCAGTCGCACATTTCTAAGGTGAACAAAAAACTCACCGTAAGCGTTTTATAGACAAAAATTAAGGAATACACTATGAAACGCACCGAATTCACAAATTCCGTCATTGACCTTGTCAATGACTATATATCAGACTTTTATGAGTTTGATGGCAATGCCCAGCTACGCGTCAACCCGGCACTATTACTCGTCGAAATAGAAAACGGTTACGCCTTTCAAGAAGACATAGAATACTCCGACGAGGCAGTCGAAGAAGCCGCCGCAGCTCATGGTGACGCCGATGAAAGCGCCACCGACTTTCAGGCAAGCCAAGATTTTGACTATTACCCCGTTAAAGACTTCATCGACATAAGCTCTGACGGCAAAGGCAGCGTTAATATGACCGCCGTCGATAAACTGGCGGACAAATATTTCAAAAAAATATAATCTCTCTTACCTCTCAAAACAACAATGTTTTGATATCAATGTGTTGAGTTAGACTGCAACACATCATCTATTACCTAAAATTACCCTCCTGACCCGAAACATTACGCTTCGGGTCTTTATGCACATATTATATCAACAATATTTACGACTTAGCTATAATTTTAATAATCAATATTATATGTGCGGGCGATTGAAACGCCAGCACTATACGCTAAAAATTTCATGGCGAAAAGTACGCTAAAAATTTGGCTAAAAAAAAATAATCCGGTAAATTTGCAACACAAAATACGGGTAAACGGCTCACCCTAAGCGGTATCGACAAGCCTTTCACCCACAAGACCCCGGCCCAGGTGGCGGAATGGTAGACGCGCTCGTTTCAGGTGCGAGTGCTGCGAGG
>JAFLTY010000061.1 GCA_022509065.1 Muribaculaceae bacterium | reverse complement strand
GTTGGAGCGAAAAACGGGACTCGAACCCGCGACCCCGACCTTGGCAAGGTCGTGCTCTACCAACTGAGCTATTTTCGCAAAACAATTCAAAAAAACCGACCCTCCGGCCGTTTGCGATGCAAAGGTAGGCATTTTTTTTAAACTGACAAGTTTTTTATATTAAATTTTTAATTCCTCGACCCAAATTTTCAAAATTTCGCCTTTATACGGGCGCCATGACGTATGTGCAGAGATGACTTTTCGAATGTCTACTACCTGATTATTAGGGTATAAGAGCCGAGAAGCAGGTGTTTAGACTGTGGCGACGTCACGTTCGAGGATTTGTGCGGCCAGCGAGTCGGCCGATTGAATAAGCGACACC
This sequence comes from Muribaculaceae bacterium, assembly GCA_022509065.1. Classification (GTDB taxonomy): domain Bacteria; phylum Bacteroidota; class Bacteroidia; order Bacteroidales; family Muribaculaceae; genus CAG-873. The sequence goes on along the minus strand of JAFLTY010000061.1, from coordinate 6,416 downwards.
AGGGGGGTACGCTTGTGTGCGTCGCGATATGAGCGCTCGTCCTCGACGCTGTTGGGGTTAAGGCTCCAGGCACCCATGTGCCAGCGTATGGCGAAAATCTCCTCGTCTTCGAGGTCGAGACCGCTGCGCAACAGCATGATGACCGATTTTTCGCCGTGCCCTACCGGGAAATTCTCGTATGACACGCTGTATTCGTCAAACTTCTCATACTGCCCTACCTCATTCTTTCGGGCTTTTTGCACCTTGCGATAGATGTCGGCCTTACAGACGTCGTGAAGCAGCGCGGCTATGGCGACAGAGCCCTCGGGCAACAGCTGTTCCATGTCCGGGCGCAGGCTGATGGCTGCCTGACGCAGTGACATGGCCATGTCGTAGACGTTGAGACTGTGTTGGACAAGGCCTCCGGGATAATTGTTATGGTTCTTCACCGAGGCCGGCGCCTCAAAGAAACCCAGGGCGTCGAGGTCTTCGATGACGTAGTCCATATTTTCGCGTCCCGTCGAGGTCAGTATATCTATAAAACGCTGTCTGTTTTCGGTTACGTTTGGATTTTCCATATCGGGTTCTGTTGCTTTGTTACAGGATTGGGGAGAGAAGTCGCAGTATCGATTCCGCCCATTTTTTCAGTAATGGTCTCTTGCGCCATTGGTTGGGGAGGACGCGTTCGCAGAGACGTTGGTCGTTAAGGAATATCTCGGCCTGTTTCTCGTTGAACTCGCGCGAAAAGACGAAGAGATTAGCCTCGAAATTGTGTTCGAAACTTCTGAAATCGAAATTGGTGGAACCTATCGAAGCCAGCTCGTTGTCGACTATCATGACTTTTGAATGCAGCATTCCGGGCTTGTACAGATAAATCTTTATGCCGGCACGAAGACACTCGGTGACGTAGGAGAACGAGGCGTACCGCAGAATGGCGCTGTCGGGATGCATGGGAATCATTATGCGCACATCGATGTTAGCCATTGCCACTGCCACGAGAGCCTTGAGCAGCCCTTCGGTAGGCAGGAAATAAGGAGTCTGCACGTAAACGCGTTCGCGGGCGTTTGAAATGGCGCGGTGAAACATCAGCTCGATATTGCTCCACTGGTTTGTGGGGCCGGAGGTGATGAGCTGAATACCAACTTTGTTATTGTCGTCCCGGGTGTCAGGTTCTATATGCTCGTTCTCCAAGACCGGCTGCCCCATAAAGTTCCAGTCGACGCCAAAACTGTACTGAAGCGCGGCGACACCGGGACCTGTGATGCGCAAATGCGTGTCGCGCCAATGATTGAATTTGCCTCCGTCTATATAACGGTCGGCTATGTTCATACCTCCTATATACCCTATCTTTCCGTCGATGACAACCAGTTTTCGGTGGTTGCGCCAGTTAAGTCGGTATCCGAGCAAGGGGAAATTAACTTTGAAGAAAGGATAGACCAGAACGCCGGCCTCGCGCATTTTCTTAAAGAATTTTTTGCGCACATGAAAAGAGCCCACGTGGTCGTATATCACCCTTACGGCAACTCCCTGGCGCGCTTTCTGCATGAGGATGTCGGCAATCTGGCGCCCTATTTTGTCGTCTTCAAAGATGTAATATTGCAGACTGATAGACGACTTGGCGTTTCGCAGGTCGTCCATCAAAGCGTCGAATTTGGCTTTACCGGACGTGAAGGTCACCACCTCGTTGTCGGGGTAATAGAAAGACCCGGTGAGCGACCGACCCAGTTTTATCTGACTCTTGGACTCGTCGGACAATGGCAACCGGCGTATATCAACCTGGTGGCCGCGCTCCAACCGTTTGAGTTTCTTGCGGTTGCGGCGCGTTATCATGCGTGTATTTTTGATACTGCGCCCAAAAAACATGTATAGGATGATGCCGATGAGGGGCAGCGTGAGCAGAACGGTGACCCAGGCGAGCGATTTGACAGGATTGCGGTTTTCCGAAATGACAACACCCAATGTCACCACTATGGTAAAGACGTATATACCCATCAATACATAGTAGAGCCACGGCGATGTGAGGGCTGTCTGAAGGCTGTCGTACATTACGTCACAAAGTTAAACAAAATAGTTAGTGTTGAAGCGCATTTTGTTCTTTTTAACAGAAAAAGTTTATGGGCTGCCGCCCTCATTTGTGAAATGTTTGCGTGGTTCGTGGAATTTGTTTAATTTTGCAATGTTAACAGTTAACAAAATCACGTTTTTGCATGCGCATCGATATCATCACAGTGCTTCCTGAGATGTTTGAGTCGCCATTCGGTCACTCAATCATCAAACGAGCCGTGGACAAAGGTCTGGTTGATATCGTGGTGCACAACCTTCGTGACTACTCGACGGACAAGCATCGCAAAGTCGACGATTATCCTTTCGGAGGCGATGCCGGCATGGTCATCAAGATAGAGCCTGTCGACCGCTGTATCACCGCGCTAAAAAGCCAACGTCACTATGACGAGGTGATATTTACGGCTCCCGACGGCGACATCCTTACCCAGCCCATGGCCAACGAGCTGTCACTTGCCCAAAACATCATCATTCTGTGCGGTCACTACAAAGGTGTCGACTACCGCATACGCGAGCATCTCGTTACCCGCGAGATATCGGTAGGCGATTATGTCCTGACCGGGGGCGAGATACCGGCCGTCATCATTACCGACGCCATAGTGCGGTTGTTGCCGGGAGCTATCGGCGATGAGCAAAGCGCCCTGTCGGATTCGTTCCAGGACGGTTTGTTGGAGCCGCCGGTATATACGCGTCCCGCCGTGTACAACGGTTGGGAAGTGCCTCCCGTGCTGCTGTCGGGTCATGAGGCCAAGATTGACGAGTGGAAGCACGAGATGGCCGTAGAACGTACACGCCGCCTGCGTCCGAAACTATATGACTGAGTAACTGACGGCTACGATTTATCATGACACAAAATACTGACAATCAATAACCAATCAATCCAGAATAAACTTTAAAAAATAAAACACTATGGGAAAATTCTTAAAAGATTTTCGTGATTTCGCAATGCGCGGCAACGTAGTCGATATGGCAGTCGGTGTTATCATCGGCGGCGCGTTCGGCAAAATCATCACATCGCTTGTCAATGACATCATCATGCCCGGCATCGGTGTGCTGACCGGAGGCACCAACTTTACCGATTACAAGTTTGTCATTAAAGACGCCGTTATGAACGGCGAAGAGATAGTGACTCCCGAAGTCGTTGTTTCGTGGGGCACCTTCGTACAGACTATCGTTGACTTCGTTATAATAGCGTTCTGCATATTCTTGGCAATCAGAGTGATGCAAAATCTTCGCCGTAAGAAAGAAGCCGAGGAGGCAGCTCCCGCACCTGCCGGCCCGACAACCGAAGAACTGCTCACCGAGATACGCGATTTGTTAGCCAAGCAGAACGACGAAAAGAAGTAATCATCCCACCCTATAGCCGATGACGCAGACAGCAGGCGCGCGCGTACCCATATTCCTTGTCGGATATATGTGTTCGGGCAAGACTACTCTCGGTCGGGCGCTTGCTGACAAGTTGGGGTGCGAATTCGTTGACCTGGACGAGTATATCGAGGCTCGCCAAGGATGTTCAATAGCCGATATTTTTGCTCGTGACGGCGAGGCCTCATTCCGTGCCATCGAACAAAAAGCCCTTGACGAGCTCATCAATAATCACGCCACCACAAACGCCGTCATTGCGCTCGGCGGAGGCACCCCTTGCGTGGCCGGCGTGATGGCGAGGCTGAACAGTGTCGGCCTGACAGTGCATTTGCGTACCGATGTCGACCGCATAGTCGAGCGTCTGATTGAAGGAGGCGCGAAGCGTCCCATGGTGGCTGGTAAGGACGAGGCTACGCTAAAAGCAATGGTGAGAGAGATGCTGAACAAACGCGAGCCGTATTACTCGTTGGCAGCTTTCGATTTCGATTCGACACTCCTTGAGACGCAAGCACAGATTGACGGCACAGTCGAGCGTTTCATCGCCCGATTCAACCTGAATCCGGTAAAATAATCTTTCGTCGTGAACATATTTTTACTCTATGACCATTCATCGACCTGACATACAGGAGCAGACCATCATCATCAAAGAGAGGCGGCGCCGTTTCACCTTGGGCATACCTGTGGGACGATGGCCTCATTACCCGCCGACTTTGCTGACGCCCGAAGGAGCGCACCTTCTCGACAGCCGCGATATTGAGGTGTGTGTCGAAAAAGGTGTAGGTGAGATAATCAATTACACCGATTCGCGCTATGCCGCGGCAGGAGCCAATATAGTGTCGCGTCGCGACACGTTGCAGTGCGACGTGGTGCTGTATCCCGGTCAGCTCACCGCCAAAGAAGCCTCGTTGATGAAACATCGGGCTGTACTTTTGACGCTGATGCGAAACCGCGACATCGATATAGAGACTGCCGGCATAATGCTGAGCAAATCGATAACGGTGATAGCTCTCGACTATGTGCGCGATTTCCATGGCAAACGACCTTTGGCCGATATCTTAGGCGAGGTGTCGGGTCGCGCCGCCATAACTATCGCGTCGTCATACCTTTCGACAGCGGCAGGCGGCAAGGGCATTCTGCTGGGCGGCGTGGCGGGTGTCAACCCCTGCGAGGTGGTCATTCTGGGTACGGGCATGTCAGCGCTCGCGGCTGCTCGCTCGGCCATTGGCCTTGGCTCCATAGTGCGTCTATTCGACAACGACCAGTACTGTCTGCGCACTGCCATCTCGGAACTTGGCGCGGCTGTCATCGGCTCCACGCTGCACCCGGCTGTCCTCAGCCACGCCCTGATATCGGCGGACATCATTATCGCCACGCGGCTAAACCAGCCGTTTGCGTTTGATAACGTGATGATTGACAACCTGAAACAAGGTGCCGTCATTATGGATCTCAACGACCGCAAAGGACATTCGGCAGTGTTCCCCACCCTAAGGTGTCTCGATGTTTCGAAATCGTTCCAGGAGGTCGATATTGTCAGCTCGCGTGTCTGCTTCATTAATCCGGGCAACGCGGTGCCCCGCACAGCGGCCATGGCGGCCACTAACGACATAGTACCGGTTTTCGACCGTCTGTTTAGGAGCGGAGCCGGCTTGATGAACGTGTTTAAGACGGACAGCGGCCTTCGTGGCGCCGTCATGATGTTCGGCGGCCGTATTGTACATCCTCATGCGGCTGAGATACTCGGTGTCAAGTGCGTGGATATCAGCCTGCTGTTATCTTTCTCGTAGTCATGGCTCCCGTAAAAAGAAAATATTATGTTGTATGGGCTGGGCATTCGCCAGGCATATATGACAGTTGGGTTGAGGCACAGGAGCAGATTAGCGGTTATGCCGGCGCACGATATAAGGCGTTCGCCGATCTCGAGGAAGCGACCGAAGCCTATCGCGGAGACCCGTCGGAGTACATGGGGCTTTACAGAGCACTTGGACAACGTGCGGTCAAGATTGACAATTACGAGTCGATTCCGGGCATTCGTCTGGACGCTATAGCCGTTGATGCAGCTTGTTCTCACAACCCCGGTCCCGTCGAATATCGAGGAGTGATGGTCGGTAGCGGAAAACAGATATTTCATGTGGGTCCGTTGCAGGGCGGCTCGAACAACATCGGTGAGTACCTTGCACTGATTCACGCGGCTGCGCTCCTGTCTAAAAACGGCGACACCATGACTCCTATCTATTCCGATTCGCGCACCGCCTTGAGTTGGTTTAGGAATCGACACAGTAAGACTAAAGTGATTCCAACTCCCGAAAATCGCCCTATCATGGAGCTTCTCGAACGAGCCGACCGCTGGGTAGCCTCACATCACGTCCCTAACCCCATATTGAAATGGGATACTGATCAATGGGGCGAAATTCCGGCCGATTTCGGTCGCAAATAAGACAACGTGTTCAATACGGTTAAACTTTTGTTTGTTTTCCCAGTCAAATAATATTATTGCCAAATGAATGTAACAGATAACATAGAGGAGACCACAGCTACGCAACATACCCCTGACAACGACCTCACAAACGTCAACGATGCCAATGAGGGAGGACATCGCCCTTATGCAGGTCACCGCGTGGCAGCTATCATCGGAGCCCTCTTGGTGTTATGCGGATGGCTCACCATGATGGTGAACGAGTGGTTGTCTCTGGGTTGCACCTTGGCCGGCCTGGTTCTTTCTGCCATTGGGTTAAGGGTACCGCCGGGCGGATGTCGCAACCTGGCAATTACAGCCATTATCGCGGCCGCTGTCCTATTACTCGTCTTTTTACTCTTTGCCGCCCTCCTTTATTTCATCTGAAAACGCGACTGGCTTCATCTGAAAGCGCGACGTGTCGGAAAAGGTCACGCGAAATCACAAAAGATTTGTGAAATAAAAAAAAATGAGTAAATTTGCACCCGAAAAAATAAAGGCAAAGCCAATCGGGGTGTAGCACAGTTGGCAGCGCGCCACGTTCGGGACGTGGAGGTCG
>JAFLTY010000060.1 GCA_022509065.1 Muribaculaceae bacterium | reverse complement strand
GAAGGAAACAAAATAGGCAGGAAAACTTATTTTGTTTCCCTACCTACTCGATTATTCCAATCGTATATTATTGGAATAAAAAAGCAACCGGAAGGTGAACGGCTGCCTCGACTTTTGTGTCTTGATTTTTAATAACTGAACATCTCCAAAAGTGTGTCTGTGATGTCCAGTTTTTCTGATTCAGAGATTTCTCCCCAATCCTCGATTATCCTCCTTTTGTCTATGGTCTTGAGCTGGTCAAGAACTGCATAGCTTTCGTTCCTTAATTTATTGAGCGAGGAAGGTTTTATTAATATCCTCGTTGGAAGGGTTCTTGGAGGGGTCGAAGTTAAAGGAACAACCACAACAGTGCTTAACGAGCTGTTCATCTCGTCTGGCGAGACTACAATGCAAGGTCTTGTCTTGCTGATCTCTGACCCGATTGTGGGGTCGAGATTTACTAAATAAATGTTGAATTTTTTCATAGATTATATTTTAAATTTTTTATTTATGATTCTCGTTAAACAGTTCAAGGCTTAAATCAGGTCCATGGCTTCATTGTCAATGTAGTCGGGCAGCAGCATTGCATCTTCACCTTCTTTTGCATAGTTTGCAAAGGCCTCGGCCCAACCGATTCGTGGTTTGTGTAATTTGCTGATTGTGATTTTGTCGTCTTTGTATTCGATGTTGACAGGCGAACCTTTGAAAAATCCGCCTTCTGCGGCGATATACCGGGGAATGATAACTCCGACCGATGTACCTACTTTTGTGATTCTTGTTTCCATATTGTAAGGTTAATTAAAAGATAAATGTTATTGGTAATGGTGCCTGAAATAGGTCTTGAACTGTTTAACGTTGCAAATATACAAAAAGTTTTTGGCATAATAATAATATTATAATAAAAATTCCAATAAAATTATAATCAAAAATTCCAATAAGAAGTGCAACGGCAATTCTCCTCACACCTCCGCAGGGGAAGGCCAAGTGGCCTGGGGGCTGCGCAAGCCCCCGATGAGCGCCACTCGTCTTAATGAAATTTATTGAGCTTCAGCCTGCGACACAAAAAAGGAGACCGAAGTCTCCCTGAGATTACGTAACTTTGTGTTGCAATTATGAGTTATCATCACATAACCTCGGAGCAAAGATACACAATATATGTGTTACTCCGGCAAAAAAAGAGCAGAAAAGAGATTTCTCAGACACGGCTCTAAATATCTTTGAGAAGTGGGGGTGAATTGGCAAAAAATTTATAATTTTGTGGCAAATATCACAGTCGTGCGTCGAGTGTGTCAAAAACGAAAGGCCGACGCATTGAGCAAACTGACATAATTTCTATGAATTCCACGTTTAGCATGGTCGCAAAGACCATGAAAGGGCTCGAAAGCGTGCTTGCCGACGAGTTACGAAAGATGGGAGCCGAAAATGTGGTTCCGGGTCGTCGTATGGTGTCTTTCGAGGGCGATCTCGAGACGCTCTACCGGGCAAATCTTTGCCTTCGCACCGCGCTTCGCGTCCTCAAGCCCTTCTATTCATTCCGGGCCGATAATCCCGAATCGATGTACGAAAAACTTAAAGAGTTCGACTGGTCGACTATTATGACGGTGAACTCAACGTTCGCAATCGATATGGTGATGAATAGCGACACTTTCACTCACTCGCGTTTTGCCACCTATAGGGTGAAGGACGCTATAGCCGACTGGTTTCGTGACCGTTACGACGAGCGTCCCAGCGTGCGGCTGACAGACGCCGACCTGATGATAAACGTGCACATCGACCGCGACGAGGTGACACTGTCGCTTGACTCGTCGGGCGAGTCGTTGCATAAGCGCGGGTGGCGTGTGGCCACTACCGAAGCACCCATAAACGAGGTGCTTGCCGCCGGCATATTGCTCATAGCCGGTTACGACGGCACTCAACCATTCCTTGACCCCATGTGCGGCTCCGGTACCTTTTTGGTGGAAGCAGCGCTTATAGCCGCCAACATAAACCCGGGTGTCTTCCGTCGCAAATACGCCTTTCAACACTGGCCCGATTATGACGAGCAACTGTTCGAAAAGCTGTGGAACAATGAGGATGGGGAGCGCGTGCCCCACAACATGATACTAGGAGCCGATATATTGCCGTCGGCCGTCGAAGTGACCAGACGCAATCTTAAGGCTGCCGGGGTGAGTAACTATGTAAAGGTAGAAGTACGCAAGATGTCCGAATGGACCAAAGCTCCTGCGCAGGGCGGCATTATGGTGACAAATCCACCTTACGGCGAACGTATATCGGCGCCTAAGATGGAAGAGCTTTATTCGATAATCGGTAATCAGCTCAAAAACGTGTTCACAGGGTGGACAGCGTGGATAATAAGTCTTAAAGACACCTTTTTCCAAAATATCGGGCTCGCTCCATCTCAAAAAATCGCTTTGCTCAACGGGTCGCTTGACTGCGAGTTGCGCCAATATGTGATATTTGCCGGCAAGAAACGTGAGTTCCGCGCCGCCGGTGGCCGTATAAAATGGCTCGATGAGAAACCGGCGCGTCAACGTGACACCAAGCCGCGACGTTCCGCCGGAAAGCCTGCCGTTCCCGGAAGAAAACCAGAACGGAGACCGTTCCGTGCGACCGACGACAAAAAGAAACTGCCCTCGGATATCTTTGCCGACCCCATTCAGGCATCGCCCGACAACCCGTTGGCGGCTCGTCGAAATCCGAACGCGCTCAAATCTATTGTTTATCGCGAACCATCGTTGCCAAAATCCTCCGAACCCATAATGCGTTCGAGGGGATGGAAGAAAAAAGAATCGTAATTAACACTCAATACAAACCGTTATGAACCTTTTTGATCAAATCAGCGAAGATATAAAGACCGCCATGAAGGCTCGCGAGAAAGTACGTCTCGAAGCTTTGCGCGGCATTAAGAAAGAATTTCTGGAAGCAAAGACCGCTCCGGGCGCCAATGGCGAACTCACCGATGAGGCAGCAGTAAAGATACTTGTCAAACTGGCCAAGCAGCGTCGTGAAAGCGCAAAGATATACGAGGACAACAACCGTCCCGAACTGGCTGCCAACGAACTGGCCGAAATGGCGGTCATTGAGGAATACCTTCCAAAGAAACTTAGCGCTGAAGAACTTGACAGCGAACTGAAAGCCATCATTGCCGAGGTAGGTGCAACAACTCCCGCCGATATGGGCAAAGTGATGGGCGTTGCCACAAAAAAACTTGCCGGTCGTGCCGATGGACGCGACATCAGCGCAAGGGTAAAGGCTCTTCTCGCATAATTCTTTGTACAAAACCATTTTTCAGCATATTTAAACGCCGTTAGTTATGTTAACAATACAGCAGATAAAAGAGAATCCCGAAGAGATTGTTCGTCGCCTGGCGATAAAAGGTTTTGACGGCACAAAACCCATCAACGATGTTATCAATCTGGACAATGAGCGTCGTCAGTTGCAACTGGCCACCGACAACATGGCTTCCGAACTCAAGAATCACGCCGCAAAAATCGGTGCCCTCATGAAACAGGGTCAGAAAGAAGAGGCCGAAAAGATAAAAGCCATAGTGGCTACCCTTAAAGAGGAGCAGAAGGCAAAGGCCGATGAGTTGGCACGCACCGAAACAGAGATACGCAACATCCTGCTGTCTGTGCCCAACGTCCCTTACAGCGGTGTACCCGAAGGCAAAACAGCCGCCGATAATGTCGTCGAGAAAGAAGGAGGTAAAATGCCCGATCTGGGAGCCGACGCGCTGCCTCACTGGGATTTGGCTAAAAAATACAACCTTATTGACTTTGACCTGGGTGTAAAAATCACCGGTGCCGGATTCCCCGTTTATATCGGTAAGGGAGCACGTCTGCAAAGAGCCCTCATACAGTTCTTCCTCGACAGTGCCGTCGAAGCCGGATACCTTGAGATACAACCACCCTATGTTGTCAACGAGGCATCGGGGTACGGTACGGGACAGTTACCCGACAAGGAAGGCCAGATGTATTTTGTGTCCGAAGACAACCTTTACCTGATACCCACCGCCGAAGTCCCCGTCACAAACCTCTACCGCGATGTGATTATTCCCACAGAAAAGCTCCCCATCAAAAACTGCGCTTATTCGGCATGTTTCCGTCGCGAAGCCGGCAGCTACGGCAAGGATGTGCGTGGTCTTAACCGCCTGCACCAGTTCGACAAAGTAGAGATAGTCCGCATTGAGCGCCCCGAAGACTCCTACGCCGCTCTCGAAGAGATGAAAGATCATGTACAAGGACTCCTCGATAAACTCGGATTGCCTTGGCACATCCTGCGCCTGTGCGGAGGCGATATGAGCTTCACGTCGGCAATAACCTTCGACTTCGAGGTCTATTCGGGCGCCCAGCAACGCTGGCTCGAAGTCTCATCGGTGTCCAACTTCGAGACCTACCAGGCCAATCGTCTGAAATGTCGTTATCGCGGCGACGACAAAAAAACACACCTGTGTCACACACTCAACGGCTCGGCACTCGCACTGCCGCGCATAATGGCAGCCCTGCTCGAAAACAACCAGACACCCGCCGGAATAGTCGTCCCCGAGTGCCTACGCCGATACACCGGCTTCGACATCATCGACTAACCTAACTTGTTGTCAAGGCGAGATTAGGAACCTCCGCTCATATATTCACACCCTGTGCCACATCCCCATAAACGTGGTACAGGGTGTGCCTTTCTTCCCCATCACCATACCAAACATGTATTTATTTAATGTTTTTTGAATATGTCTAAACTCAATAATATGATAGATATAACTTCAAGGCAATACTCTAATATACTCTATTAGCACGCCGTCTGCCAAAGCTGTCGAACTGCGGTTTGACTTGTAAATCAGGCAAGCTCATTTATTATTTCTTGCTGTGGTTTTGTTCGAGATAAAAGATACTTTTTTGTCGCTCAATTTCGGCGCGTAGCTGTTCAGGGGTCGGGAGATACAATAAGTACTTCGATGCGAAAAGTTGCTCGTTGTCATGTAACACAGAGAAACGAGCTATATCCTCGTCGGTGTCGTCGCAAAGCAAAATTCCTATTGTCGGATTGTCGCCCTCAATACGTTTAAATTCATCGTACATCCTAACATACATATCCATCTGACCGACGTCCTGATGCCGTATTTTGGACGTTTTAAGGTCGATAAGGACGTAACATTTTAAATAAATATTATAAAAAACGAGGTCTATATAATAATCCTCTTTTTCGGTGTGAATATGTTGTTGACGAGCAACAAACGCAAATCCCTTCCCTAATTCGAGCATGAATTTTTCGAGATTGTCGATAATAGATTGTTCAAGGTCAGACTCGCGGAACGACGAGTCGGCAGTAAAGCCCAGGAACTCGCCGATAACCGGATTTTTGATAAACTCGGTCGGATCGTTGGTTTGCAACGGCTTGGTGAGTTGTAACATTTCATCATCAACCAATTCCTTGCGTTGCGAAGCGAGGCGTCGGAAATAGTATTGCGAGCTGATGTTGCGTTGGAGAGTTCGAACACTCCAATTCTGCTCGGCAGCCTCCTGTTCGTACCACTGCCGTGCGTCATTGTTAAGTTCTTGAAGTAGAACTAAATAATGAGTCCACGGCAAGATGAGTTTAGATTGTGCAATCGCTGATTGCACAATTCCATTTTCAATTAAAAACAAAGATTTGTAAGCTTTATAGAAAGAAAGGAAGTTGTATAAATTCCTTTTTGTGAATCCTTTGCCATAAGCGATGGTCAATCGTTTGGAGAGTTCTTGGATAATTGTTGCGCCATATTTAGCTCGGCCATCGCCGTGGAGTTCTTTTTCAGCAATCATCCTACCTAACTCCCAATTGCGGCGAACAAGGGTCTCATTAATTTGACGATAAGCCGTGGAACGAGCCTGTTCAATGACTGTTGAAGCTTGATTGAATAATGGGAGGATTACTTCATTTATAGGCAATCTGTTATCGTTTTCAAAACCTTCTTTCATATTGTTATTTCATTAGGTCGATGAACCGAATTTTTTTGCTTGTAACTATAAACAAAAACTTCGTTATGGTGCTGACAAGCGACCTCATCGTGTTTAATCGCGCTTTGCTTGGCAGAGAAATCTTTTGTGACAAGAAGGAAGTACTGATAAAGTGTTGACACGAGTTTTCTTACATTTGACGGATCATCGTCAGCTCCTTCCACAGTTCAAATACAAAAATAATCATTTTTTTTGACGGTGGGCAAGGATGACGTAATTATTTGACAAACTTAAACCACCTAATTCTAATACGGTCAGGACACCTTCATCGAACCATAATACGTTATGCACGTTCGAGGTTGTTTCTTTAACGATTCGGCTAAAGGGACGCTTCAGTGAAATGTGTATTACGGGGTTGATTAGAAGGAAGTTATGAGATAGCCAAGGTAAACAAACAGCAGGCCTACAAAGAAACTCAAGCCGGCATAGAGAGCTATGGTTATAAATTGTGGGGTATTGAAAAGAAGGTAGTTCTCGTGCATAAATGTTGAAAATGTGGTAAACCCTCCACAAAAGCCAACTGTGAGAAATAGTCTCATATTTTCGCTTAAGGAAACACCTCTATCAATTAAACCGTAAATGAGGCCTATAGCCAGACAGCCCAGTATATTTACCACAAATGTCCCCCATGGAAATACGCTAAGCCACGAAACATGCACCGATTTACTCAGCAACCAACGGCATACGCCGCCTAATCCGCTCCCTAAGGCTACTAAAACTAATTTAGTTATCATTGCTAATTTTTTTTGCAAAATTACTAATTAATTTTTATTTATGGTGGAGCACGCATGATGTGCTAATGCATCTAAAGGCAATGTGAAGGACGATAAAAAAGGAGGGCAATCGGCTTCCTCAATTCCGATTGCCCTCCGTGGTATAGGGTGTGGTGTCGTGCGGTTTGATGTACACGT
>JAFLTY010000006.1 GCA_022509065.1 Muribaculaceae bacterium | reverse complement strand
TGGTAGCTCGTCGGGCTCATAACCCGGAGGTCGCAGGTTCAAGTCCTGCCTCCGCCACAAAAAAAGCGAATTAGGACAAACGCCTTAGTTCGCTTTATTTTTTTGTGGCCGTCTGTCACCTTTCGTACCTTTGATGTGTCTATAAAACGAGAGTCTCTCAAAAAGCACATTTTTACCATAACATTTAAAAAATTCGATTATGATACTGCACACTGTTTTAGTACCGATTTTTATATGCGTCGTATTGCCCGTCTCAATAGTTTGGATTATTTGTTACACCATTATGAACAATGACAATAAAAGAGCGCAAATCATAATAAAGGCTATTGAGTCGGGCAATGATATAGACACCGAACACCTTACAGAGGCCTTGCGCAAACCACAGAAATCGCCGTGGGAGATTCTAAACCTGCGTTTGCTCAGAGGTTGCATTTTCTCGTTGATAGGCGTGGGCTTGATTGTTTCTGCGTTATGGATACTCAGCTATGCCAAGGCTCACGATGTTGAGGATGTTTTTGGACTTATATTTTTTGGATTCCTATCCCTGGCTATCGGTCTAAGTTATCTGATAGTGTATTTTGTGACACGCAAAAAAAATGATATCAACGGGGATAAAAAATGACGCGACAGCAGTTCATAGCCCTTGTGGAGCAAAGCCGAAAATCGCTGAGACGGTTTTTGGCTGCTCTATGCTGCGGCGACTGCGCACTTGCCGATGATATAGCCCAGGAGACATATATGAAGGCATATGTGTCCCTCGACATGCTAAAAGACCCTGACAAAGCCATTAATTGGCTTTATCGTATTGCATATAATACCTTCATCAACCATACGCGTTCCGCAAGGTATCATGTCAGTACCGATACTCTCACTAACCTTCCGGCTAAAGACAATGCCGATAATGCATTCGAGTATGATAATCTTTACAAGGCACTTGAGTCGCTATCCGCAAACGAACGCACAGCTATCCTGCTGTTCTATCTGGAAGACTACACTTTGAAGGAAATAGCAAAGACTCTGAACATATCGACCGACGCTGCCAAACAACACCTTTCGAGAGGACGCCGTCATCTGCGTCTCATTATTGAGAATCAACAATAGCCCTACCCGACTATGGATAAAGACCCGATAAAAGACCTGTTCAAAAATTATGAGCCGCAAATGCCGGACGATTTTGCTTTTATGAAAGCACTGGAGTATAAGCTTGACTCTGTTGAACTTATCCGAGAGCAAAGCCGTCGGATGCGTCGCCAAAGCCGCTGTGCCGCTTTGATAGCGATAGCCGTTAGCTTTATCGCCGGCGGAATAGCTTCCTTATTCACACCTTATATTATAGACTTTCTGGGCAACTTAATTCCTGCTGACTTTCATTCAGGGATAATACCCGACGAAGCAACCGAATATAAGGTTCTGTCATGGCTTACCGTAGGTTTAGCATCGGTAATCAGCTGTCTTAGCGGATATGAAATTTCCCTCGCTTTGATTAGACGAAGACACACGGATTAACGGATTTCGGCAGTACTTAGAGCCGGTGCGACAATAAATGTTAAAGATTATATGTCAACATCATTTTCAGACCCAATTGATTGGATTTGAATATAGGAGAACTGGCCAAGTAATATTCGTTCGCGTCCTTAAGATTCAATTCAAGATAATGCGAACGCCGCTTATACCAATCCAGATTAAAAGTTGCGTATAAGTTGTGCCACAACCTGCAGTTGCAATGGAAATTAAGAGTAAAAAAGCCAGTATTGCACTTGTCACCCTGCCTATTTGGCTCCAATAGGTCAGGGTATTCCAAATAGTCCAAATCGCAGCCTTTTAGCGTGTAAATTTTATAGAAACGAATATTGGCACCCATGTTCAGTCCCAAAGGTCGGTTAAAACAACTGGCGCCTCCTTTGACCGAAAATCCGGTTCCCCAATTATAGTTACGTTCGTCATTACGATAAAAATCAGTGAGTATCCCGCCAAGAAACACTGCGTTGACATGCGCGTTGCCCTCTATGTGCCAGACACCCGATTCTGTATAACGACCGGTTATGCCTGCCCCGAGACTCGCGGGTACTCCAAGTTTGTAAGGCACAAGACATTCGAAGAGTTTATTGGACTTAGTCTGTGGTGATATTGTGTCTGAGTCCATGAAATCAAAATGTTGGTACATACCGACTGAAACGTGACTTTTAGGACTGTCATAAATCTCTTTTGACAATAGACGTCCATGTATTTCAAGCCTACTCAATAACGGTTGTCCTTTCATGACATCGAAGTCAAGCAGAAATGTAAAGTAGTCATACGGCTGGACTGTACGCTTGGCAAATCTATCACCATATTCTATGCTGACGCGTCCCGTCATTCCCCCTTTTACATATTGTTTATAATCATGGAAAAGTAACAACCGGGCTCCCAAGGAGAAAGAAAGATTTACGGGAGGAATCCCGAAACGTCGACCCGGAGTATCACGTTGCATCCATGCCCTACCGGTTACTACACGAGTCAGTCCCCTCATTGGCGATAGAACAAAAGCTGCAACTTCACGACCCGCTCTCTCCCAACCTTCAGTTCGGTCATCAATGACAAGGTCGGACAAACGATACAGTACTTCGCCAAGAGCAGTTCCTCCAACGGGAGTAGCTATGATATCGTTTGTTGATGGATACTCGCGTTCCATAAACATTTCCCACATGGCGCTGCCACCGATAGTAAACAACGATGACTGCCAGAAATTATATCCGTTGCTACGAGCAGCGTTATAGTACAAGGAGCCATTGTAGGGATGGGCAAAGATGTTTGTAAGCAATTGGTCGTTATCCCATTCGAAGCCGTGTCTGAAATTCTCCTTTATAGTATTCCAGGAGATGTACGAGTATTCACCGTGACGGATATATCTATCGAACGACCATAAGGCAAGATTAAAGCCAACCACCTCGGCAGATGCTCGCCAGAATGCCTTATGATTCAGTCTTGCGACATCAACGCTATCAGGCAATTGCGGTGTAGGTACAGGCGGAATTTCTGCAAACTCGAGCCGTCCAACACTTACCCTATCAGTATCTCGCGTCCCGGCGGATAGTCTATTAATAAAAACAAATCCGCAAAACAACAGGAATAATGATACAATAAATCGACCTCGCATAAATGCGTCTTAAGCATCTATTAATGGGCGGAAGGATGCGCCTTAATAACCGCTTCTTTCAATAGTTGAGTCTTTTCTGGAATGGCGGGAACGTGATCAGGAGCCTTAAATGTAGCCGCATCTATTACCGGTGGGTCTTTCTTGAGCTCTTTTGCCTGATCTGCCGTAAGGTACTCCCGGTCGATAACAAACAACTCACCGTAACTACTCATGGTAATGGGATCACCTTGACCTGATGCCCATTTTATTAGCTTACCTCTCATAATGATATCAAACATATAGGCCGCCTGGGCTATACGGTCGGCTCGTATGCTCCCTTTGCTATCAGGTGTAAACTTATAGAACTCATCGTACTTCGTCATATCGGCTGTCATCCCGAGCATCTTGAGAATGGCCGGCGATTTTTTATGATCTTTGCTATCGGCAAGATTATCACGCAACAAGAAATAACTGTCACCTATAACATTCCATGTATCTTTAGGCCAATATTTTCCGTCTATAACTACCTGGGACGTGTCTCCGGCAAGCAAAGCTTCGGGGATAATAAATTTTTCCGCTAAATTGTATGAAGTACCATTCGATTTGCGGTTTTCGATATAAATAAGAGTGTCTATCTGTTCATATTTGTTGTTTCTCTTTTTATGCTGATATGCTCGTTCAGCCAATACGCGCGAATTCTTCCATCCCTTGTATTTTGCCTTTTTATCAAGCGGTATCATGAAATCAACGATACGTTCGGTAAAATAGTTCAGTGTATCTGTGGAGTTCACTCCCGAAGAGAACACGCGTACATAGGCAATAATATGCAAAAGATTATGGTCAACGTTATTCACTACAATCTCAGGCAATTCGTAAGACGATTCAGTTAAACTAACTGTCCCTGCATCTGGAGAGTCAACCGAAGCTTGATCATAACCAATATATCTGATACTCAATGGGTATGAATCAGCAGGTATATTTTCCGGCACTTCGCCATTATCAGTGGATATCCCGATAAACAGACCTTTGTTGTCGAAAATAGAAGCACGCGGCAATGGTTCTCCGCTCTCGGCATCTGTTATCAAAACACCGCCTTTAACTGTTATGGTCGGAAACATGAAAAGTAACAAAAAGATACTTATAAAAAGTTTGGCTGTAAAACGCCTGCTTGTCGATATTAAATTTTTCATTATCAGGTATATAAATGATTGTTAACTGCTATAACTCTTGCTTGAAGTACTTTGTGGGCATCAATGACCAAAAAAGTTGAAACATCTATGGCATAATGGCTGCCGATTGTTTTATTATGGGCTTAGGTGCGCTTTCGGAAGGACGCATATCGAGAATATAAGGCCACCCGTTTTCAGACCAAAACACCCTGTCAAGAAATCCGACTCTTCCTTCACCCTCGTTATCGGCTAAGAAACCGTGATAGATAATCCACCATTGCCCGGCATCATCCTGCATAAATTCGGCGTTATGTCCCGGACCTATAACTTTATCGCTGCGGTACAGAAGCGGGGAAAAATGATTATCAAGAGCCGGCTCTCCGGACATGTCAACATATGGGCCGAACAGATTCTCCGAGCGAGCCATGACAAGATGATAAGTCGAATTCGCACCTTCACAACACGAACCGGCCGATCCAATAAGATAATAGTAACCTTCTTTAGGTAGGATATATGTGCCTTCTGTCAGTGTACCCACAATTTGGCGTATAGTTTCGGGACGCACGGCCAGACCGTCGTCGGTCAGTTCAGCGCCCCATATACCTCGGAAAGAGCCCCAAAAAAGATACTTGCGTCCGTTGTCCTCAATAAAGAACGGATCTATAGAATTTTGTGTTCCAAAGTCACTTGATATAAACATCTTTCCATGATTTAGAAAAGGCCCTGTCGGGCTATCCGCTGTTGCGACACCTATTCCACATTCCCATTCAGAGCCCCAGCGCGACATAGAATAATAAAGGTAATACTTACCATCTACATAATTGATATCAGGCGCCCATATGCGAGCGGAGGACTTAGGTAAACTCTCTACAAATGTCGGACGGTTTTCATCGGTAAACACAGTACCCACAAGTTGCCAGTCTACCATGTCGGGCGAGCGATATATTGGTACGTTTCGGGTAACGCTTTCGGTGGCATATAAATAATAATACCCATCTTCGGCACGTAACACTGTCGGATCGGGAACACTTTTTCTAATAACGGGATTCTGATATGTCAACGTATCGTTATCATAAGGGTGGGATGCGCTGTTGACATCATCGTTATACCCTACTTGAGTCAAAGTAGAATCAGTGGATTGCGCAGCTAAAGTTGCAGTTGTTAAAACCGTTCCGACCAGAAAGCATAATGAGGATTTTTTCATGTAGGAAAAACAAAAACAGTTAAATACGCAATTGCTTCTCTGCAAATTTACAAAAATTGACTGAAATACAGCAAACAACTGCATATATCAAGTCTGGATATACGAGTCTTTGAAACCTAAAAAGTATAGGACGCCGTCAATACCAATCGTCGATATGCTTTGACCCGCCTCCGCCTTGACCTTAGGCTTGGCGTGAAAGGCTATGCCCAAACCGGCCGTAGACAACATCGGGAGGTCGTTGGCCCCATCACCGACAGCTATTGTCTGCGCTATATTTATATTTTCAACCTGCGCAATTATTTTTAGCAATTCCTTTTTCCTTTCTCCATCAACGATATCCCCGAGATACCTCCCCGTCAATTTGCCGTCCGGACCCACTTCAAGCTCATTGGCATATACATAGTCAATACCAAAACGTTGCTTAAGATACTCGCCAAAATATGTAAATCCACCGGAAAGAATGGCGGTTTTATAACCGGAGCGCTTAAGTACCGTCATTAGTCTTTCTACGCCCTCAGTGATGGGGAGGTTTTCGGCTATCTCTTTCATGACTGAGACATCAAGACCTTTTAATAAAGCTACTCGACGGGTAAAACTTTCTTTAAAGTCAATTTCGCCTCGCATGGCTGCTTCGGTAATCGCTCTCACCTGTTCCCCAACTCCGGCTCTGTCCGCAAGTTCGTCAATGACTTCAGTGCCGATAAGCGTAGAGTCCATATCGAAACATACCAACCGGCGACTGCGACGGTACATGGTGTCTTCCTGAAAAGAGATGTCAAAATTAAGTTTTGCCGCCAATTGCATGAAACGTGCCTGCATGTTTTCGCGGTTTTGCGGTGTACCGCGAACCAACATTTCAATACAAGCCTTAGCTGCAGGCTGTTCAGACTCATCAAGAGGTATTCGTCCGGTCAGTCGCGTTATGGTTTCGATATTTAGTCCTTGAGTAGTTATTATCTTAGCCACTTCCGAAATCTGTCTTGCTGTTATCTGTCTACCTAACATGGTGACTATATAACGCCCCTTGCCTTGTCGGCTTACCCAGTCATTGTAAGCCTCTTCGGTAACTACGTCAAACGACACCTGTACCTGAAGGTCGCGCGTTTTAAGGAGTAATTCTTTTATTATCTTGCCGCTACGCTCGCTGTCTGTCTTGATAAGAATGCCAAGAGACAACGTGTGATGGATATCAGCTTGACCTATGTCCAGAATTGTAGCATCGTAATTGGCAAGTATTTCAGTAAGACTAGCAGTTATTCCGGTCTTGTCGGGACCGGATATATTTAGCAGAATCAGTTCCGGTTTCATATAAGTTCTTTATTATCTATTAACTGGTCGCGTTTATAATCAGATTTGGAAACCCTTCCCAGCAGTCGGTGCCACATCATGGGAGATATTCCGGTTCCGGGGCGCTTGATCGTCAAGTTTTCGGCACTGAATATATCACCTGCCTTAATACCAGCCGCTGCCACAATGGATTTACGAGCCACAGAGATATTATCGATTTCACTGTCGTTTGGTCTTTTTAACCCATCGCCCAATGCCAACTCAACATCCCGGATATGAGCCACCATCTCGACAAATTCTTCGGGAGTTATCGACGCCTTATGGTCTGGACCGGGCATATTGACATCCAGTGTGAAATGTTTTTCAACCACGGTAGCCCCGGCGGCGACGGCTGCCACAGCAATAAGCGTCCCTTTTGTGTGGTCGCTGTATCCAATATGTGCAACCCCGAACTTTCGCAGTGCATCCATGGCTCGCAAATTAACGTTATTGAGAGGTGTGGGATAAGCTGTTGTGCAATGTAACAGCGTTATCCTGTCAAGAGACAATCCGCCCTTAAGCAACACTTCCAAAGCGGTTTCTATTTCGCCCTCGGTTGACATTCCTGTGGATAAAATAACATTGTCGGCAACGCTTGCCACAAACTCCAACAGAGGCAAATTCGTTATTTCTCCGGATGCGATTTTCCACCTTCGCATACCTATTTCTGCAAGGAACTTCGCGGCTTTAATGGAAAAGGGGGTGGACATAAACTCTATACCCGCACATTCACATTCACGTTTTAAATCAACAAAATTTTGCCGGGTTAGCTCAAGACGTCGCAACATTTGCAATTGTGATGTCGCGTCATCATTGGCTTTTTGGTATTGTGCCTTTGGAGCGTCGGCTGTCACTATATCGGTGGCCTCGAATGTCTGAAATTTGATTATATCGGCACCTACTCGTTTTGCAGCATGTATCATTTCTACTGCCAAATCAAAGCTGCCGTTATGATTGACGCCGGCCTCAGCTATTACAAGAGTCCTCATTTCTCGCATTTTAATTTCGCAGGATTGCCAACATAGACCCCGGTTTTCGATATGTCTTTAACAACTACGGCACCGGCTCCTATCACACATCCGTCTGTTATACTAATTCCGTTCTTTATGCAAGCTCCCGCGCCCACAAACACATCGGCTCCTATGTTCACTCCTCCGCAAATTATCGCACCGGGTCCCACAAATGTATTGTCTCCGATACTCACATCGTGTTCTATAATCGCTCCCGTATTAATGATGCAGTGATTACCTATAGCAGCGCCTGTGTTGACGAAAGTGCGCGGAAAAATCATGGTTCCGTTGCCTATGAGAGTATCCGGGGCGATTAGTGCGTCTTGCGATATTATCGTTGCGAAATCTCGAGTCGCATATTTTTCGATAATCTTGCGACGGGTTGTCATAGAACAGTCGCGATGGCTCACAAAGGTTATTATGACAGGATCGTCACGATGACCGTCATCGGCGAGAAACTGTGCGTCATCGCCTAACCAATCGAGCGGAAGGGAAGGTGTGGGTGACACATAGCTCGTAGGTCGGCATTCTGAAGGAGCCATTGATAATAGAGAACGGGCATGTGCTCCACCGCCTATTGCAATCGGTCGTGCCATAATAATTATCAGGTGTTGTATATTGTAGTTTTGTATTTACTCAGATTGGAAGGATCTGTAAACCACTCTATGGTTTTTTTGAGGCCTTTTTCCAAAGAGACTTGAGGGCGCCAATCGGTAATGGAGGTAATCAAGGTGTTATCGCCTACGAGTCTGTGAACTTCGCTTTTTGTCGGTCTTAATCGTTGAGGCTCCGTTTGCCAGTCGACCTGTGCATCCATAAGACGGGCTATTGTTTCCAGTGTTTGTTGCATTGACGCTTCGGTGCCCGAACATATATTTATTTCTTTTCCTACCACCTGTTGAGCGGATGCTTGAGCTAACGCCACGAAACCGCGCACTGTATCGTCGACAAAATTAAAATCGCGTGTAGGCGAAAGGTCGCCAACCTTAATAGTCCGTTCGCCGGAAGCAATCTGTCCTATAATAGTTGGTATAATGGCTCTTGCGCTTTGCCGCGGACCGTATGTGTTGAAAGGACGGGCAATAACCACGGGAGTATCAAACGCGTTGTAGAAACTTTTAGCAAGAGCGTCGGCGCCTATCTTGGTAGCTGAATAGGGAGATTGAGGCTGACGTGGATGTTTTTCATCTATAGGTACATATTGCGCCGTCCCATATACCTCGCTTGTCGAGGTCACGATGATACGGTCCACAGCATTGTCACGCGATGCCTGAAGCATATTGAGGATCCCACGAATATTTGTATCAACATAACTGTCGGGAGCCACATAGCTATAGGGTATGGCAATGAGGGCGGCGAGATGAAAAACAGTTCCTATATCTTTACAAAGAGACTTGCAGAAATCCGAATCTCGGACATCGCCCATTATTATCTCAAGATTATCGTCCGCCGGGACTGTATCAAGCCATCCCCAGGATCCGAATGAGTTATACAATGCGAGAGCTCGAACTTTATATCCCTGTTTGAGCAAACCCTCCGTAAGATGCGAACCAATAAAACCATCAGCTCCGGTCACCAATACCGGTTTCGATTTATCAATCATAGCACAGTTGCTTAATAGGTTTTCTTCATCGTATATGTTAAAATCTGTCCGTCGCTATTAACTGTGGTCCAGACAAAACTACGTTTCCCGTCCCACGTAACATCGAAGTTATACACCCGGCTCTCTGTCAACAAAAGCCAAGTGGGCGAGCCATAAAGGAATCCTCCTGGTATGTTATCGGGGAACTGGTTATCAGTATGTGTAAAATTTAGCGCAATAAGTTTTTTATCCTCTATCCATTCCCAGGTGCCGGTCTGCGTTTCTTGATCATACAGTTCATTGGTGCGCGTTACAAAACAAATGTTGTTCTGAAATTGAAAAAAAGTGTCATTCCAGCCATCGGAACGCCATCCTTCGTAGATTTCACCGTCAACTGTAACTTCGGTGACAACCCATATTCCGTACAACTCACCTATATCGCCGTTATTCATTCGGCAACCGGTCAGCGCTAACGATACAAAAGTCAGAGCTATTAAAAATATCTTATGCTTTTCCATTGTCTAATGCTTTTTGACTTTTTCTTATTCCGGATATCTTGGCCAACGTCAAAACTGGTAGCATATTTAATGTTCAGCATGCCTCCCACATTGTCACCACGCAAAGAGCCTGAGTCAAATGCCATTGTAGCTCCGACGGATAGTCCTTGTAGTAATTTATCCGCATGCCATGATACTTCCACCAAGCCGGAGGTGTTTTTCAGTCCCACGGCATAAGGTATTCGACCCGTACCCCAAGCTACACCATAACTGAATTTGAAAAGCCACTCAACCTTACTGCTTATAAATCCTTCCGCTCCAATTTGAACACCATGAGTGCGGTTATGTTTGAACTGAATATTGCCATCTGAGTTATAGAGGGGGGCTTTGGGAAATGAAGACCCTAAGCCTAAACCATAGTTCGACCAGGCATTGAATCCGGAGCTATTGTAATCGTTATCACCACCGGTAGCTTCAGTGCCTATCGTTGTTCCCGGCGCATCGGATGGCGCCCAGTGAATAGGTCCGCTCTGATCACGAAAGTCTATATACTCCACAATCACCTTTTTAAGAGCAGGATATGACCCCGGCATTGTCAGTGACAATCCCCACAGTCCGTCTGTACGATTTCGTTTCGCCATACCCGAGCCGTCTTCCCACAGCCATTGGAAATAAGCACCCAATTCGATATTGTTTTTGAAACGATAACGACCGAGAAAATCCCACGAGCCCACATGGTTACCTTCCATAAAGCCGTCACTGTATCGCGAAGTGGGGAAAAACATTTCCCAAAGAGAACGCAGATTTGCGTTATTTTTTATCAAGCGAATCTGCTTACCCTCCGAATACCAATAAGTCGTACCGCCATATTCGCCTCCCACCTGAACTCCTATCGTAACGGCAAGAGGCATATCCTGTCGACTCCGGAAATAAATGTTCTTATAAGCGAAAAGCTGACCGAGCGTTATATGACTGTTCCAATAATTATATCTCCCCTCCAATGAACCGTTGCTGGTATACTTACCGTAGGATATGCATCCGTTGATTTGCGCCCATCCGTTTGTAAAGGGTATATTTTGAAAATCAACAAAGCCGGCTTCCACACGAGGGATAGCGCGTGCATTTGTACTGAGAACCACATCGCCTGAAGAGAGCCTGTCATCGACTATCGAGGAAACGCGGTCGCGCATACCTGCCCAAAGCATTACTCCGCGAAATTTAACTCCACCCCAGAGTTGATAAACAGTGGCGTACGAAGGATGCCAATTCCTTTCTATCCACTCAGCCTCTTCAGCAAGATATTTCTTATAAGAGGCGGATGCTTGCCAAGCGGCAGCCACTTCAACCCCGGCTGTCCACGAAAAGCGTCTGCCAAGGTCGTAGTCTGCATAGGCAAAACCGTCTATACCGGCATAGCCTTTCATGGCGTGCTGCCCACGGGTGTTAGACCCTAATAAGTAGGGTGCCCAATCGCCAGACGAACCGCTTCCTTTCATACTCACGTTGATTTCAAGAGTCTGCCCCTCATTTGACACCATTTCGGCGCCTGTTGCCGAGGCAACATATCCGCCTGACGTCAAAGCAGTGACAATAACTATTATGAACCAACGTAAACTCATTCTATTTCAATCTTTCACGATGTTTGTTCCAAGTTTATCTTATCTCCTGCAGGAGGAACCAGAAAAGCGCTGAATTCCCACAGACCGTATATAGGGATGAATACCACAGCGAGAGTGAAGGCATCGCTGGTAGGAGTTATTATAGCGGCCAACGCCGCACAGATCACAATAGCGTGTCTGCGATATTTTTTAAAGAACCGTCGGTTTAGAAGCCCTATTTTACCCAACATCCACGACAACAGTGGTATCTCGAACACTACACCCATGGCCAACAGTATCATATAAAATGTATCCATATATGAGTCCAATGTTAGATTAACTGCAATGTCAGGGCTCAACTGATAGGAACTCAGAAACCTCAAAGCAATCGGAAAAACTAAATAATAACCTACAACCACCCCGGTATAAAACAGAATCAATCCGCCCAAAAACGCAGATCTGGCACCCTGTCTTTCTTTCTCATACAAAGCGGGAGACACAAAGCGCCATAGCAACCATATTATTAGGGGAAAAGCCACCGTAAAAGCCAACCATAACGATGCGCTCATATGTGTCATGAACTGACTGCCCAAATTAATAGTCATCAGCGACACATCGAAACCCGACGCACTCATATCCGGCAAGAAATCACCGTCTCCCTTAATAAAACCGAGTAGCGTGTAAGTGGGAAAATCTTCGTGACACGGCGCAAGGATGACATAATCGAAAAAAGGTCGCATTATACAGAAGGCTACGACAGCAAGCGCCACAACAAGTATGACTATACGAAATATCACACCCCGAAGTTCTTCGAAGTGTTCCCAAAACGTCATCTGCTTGGCATTATCCTTATCGGATGGCATTCGGATGTAACTAACGGATGTGTTTTATGCGGTTTATTCTTTGTCTTTATCCTTAGCTTCTGTATCGTCCTTCTCTACCTTTACCGGCTTCTTCATTTCGGCCTCAGCCTCGGCAACTCCCTGTTTGAAGGAATGAACGCTTTTGCCGAGATTCTTCATAATAGAAGGAATTCTGTTGGCGCCGAACAGCAATATAATCAACAGAATAACTATGATTAATTGCCATCCTTTCATTCCGAGAAACAATGGGATAAAATTAGTAATAATCATATTTAAAATGATTTTGATTAATATTCATTTTTTATCATTTTTCAAAAGTACTAATATTTTCTGAAAAATAAGTACCTTTGCATTCTAAATACGCTATTCAAACACATTTTATTGTGTCTTTCGTACTAACATTCGCTTTTTACAACACTTAAACGATTATTCCAAATGACAGCTTACGTATTTCCCGGTCAAGGCGCCCAGTTCGTTGGAATGGGCAAAGCTCAATATGACAATAATCCGGAAGTTCACGCCCTTATGGAGCAGGCTAACGATATTTTAGGCTTCAGAATCACTGACCTTATGTTCAATGGAACAGACGAAGATTTGCGCCAGACAGCGGTCACCCAGCCTGCTATCTTCATTCATTCCGTTGTTCTCGCCAAGTCATTGGGTGTCGAATTTCAACCCGACATGGTGGCAGGTCATTCGCTGGGTGAATTTTCGGCCTTGGTGGCAGCAGGTGCCCTAAGTTTCGAGGATGGACTTCGCCTCGTATCGGCACGCGCTCACGCCATGCAGGAAGCTTGCGAGCTCAATCCGTCTACAATGGCTGCCGTACTTGGCTTACCGGACGAGAAAGTGGAAGAGGTTTGCAAAGAAATTGACGGAGTTGTTGTTTGTGCCAACTATAATTGCCCCGGTCAGTTGGTAATTTCAGGAGAGAACGCAGCCATAGAAAAAGCTTGTGACGCCTTGAAAGCCGCCGGTGCGAAAAGAGCGCTCAAACTAAACGTCGGTGGCGGATTCCACAGCCCCTGTATGGAACCAGCTCGCGAAAAGCTGGCTAAAGCAATTAAGGAAACTCCTTTCCATAAACCAGTTTGCCCCGTATATCAAAATGTTGACGCACTGCCTCACACAGACCCCGAGGAAATAAAGGCAAACCTCATCGCTCAACTCACCGCGCCGGTTCGATGGACTCGTTCGGTGGAAAACATGATTAAAGACGGTGCTGACAATTTTATCGAGCTCGGTCCCGGCAAGGTTTTACAAGGTCTGGTTACCAAGATACATCCCGGAATCCCTGTTTCAGGCATGCAATAAAATTATCATTTTTACATATTTTTAACAATATGCGTTAAAGAAAATTTGTGTAAATTTGCACAAATTTTCTTTTAAAACGCATTTATAGGCTAAGTGCTATTAAATCAGCAGCTAACCGCATTTGAGCACATCAGGAATGGAACATACCCGACCTAACACCGAGGATATCGTTTTCGAAGGTTTAACCTTCGAGCCCTATCTGAGCCGCGAAACAATTGCAAACCGCATAGAGCAATTGGGCAAACAAATCAGTCATGATTACAAACACACCAAACCTCTGTTTCTTTGTGTGCTCACGGGAGCTTTTCCCTTTGCATCCGATCTCTTCCGTGAGTTCGATGGCGAAGCCGAAATAGCTTTCATTCGTCTTAAAAGCTATGAAGGGACAGGCTCGACCGGCGAAATTAAACAGGTATTGGGGTTATCGACAAACATAACCGACCGCCATGTCATTGTTGTCGAAGATATTGTTGATACCGGCAATACCATGCACAACCTGCTTAAGGTGTTGAAAGAACAGAATCCCGCCGACATAAAGATAGCCACATTGTTATTTAAACCCGAAGCGCTCCAAAGACCCATAAAACCGGACTATGTGGGCTTCGAGATACCAAAAAAATTCATTATCGGCTACGGACTCGATTTGGATGGTTTGGCTCGCAACCTGAAAGACATCTATGTACTGAAATCTTAACACTTAAGGATATCCTACACAAGTTCACCAGACAATTAACAGCTATCGAAGAAAAATCAAAACATGCTAAATCTCGTTATATTCGGCGCTCCAGGCAGTGGCAA
Source organism: Muribaculaceae bacterium (assembly GCA_022509065.1). Lineage (GTDB taxonomy): Bacteria > Bacteroidota > Bacteroidia > Bacteroidales > Muribaculaceae > CAG-873. The sequence goes on along the minus strand of JAFLTY010000006.1, from coordinate 68,887 downwards.
GGGCACACAGAGTGAAAGGATAATAGACCGTTACGGACTATATCATATTTCGACCGGCGAAGTTTTGCGCGATCAGATAGCACGCGGAACCCAACTTGGTAAACTCGCCGACAAATATATTTCGCAGGGACATCTCATCCCTGATGATCTTATGGTCAAAGTTCTTGCCGACGAAATAGACAGCCATCCCGACGAAGTTAGCCGCGGCATCATTTTCGATGGTTTTCCCCGCACTATCCCTCAAGCGGAAGAACTTACACGCTTATTAAAAGAGAGAGGCACCGAGGTACATGCGGTCGTCGGTCTTGAGGTAGAGGATACCGAATTGATAGAGCGCATGCTTAAACGCGGTCGCGATACAGGACGCGCCGATGACAACCCCGACACCATTAAAGAACGTTTGAACGTTTATCACTCTCAGACTCAACCGTTGCGCGAATACTATCACAAGCAAAACAAATTTCATCCCGTGCCGGGAAGCGGTAGTGTCGACCATGTGTTTAGTCATATCAGCCGCCATTTGGACAATATTGACACCGAAAGTAGTTCAAATGCAAACATTTAAGATTGTAGGTTTACATACAGAAAAGGATACAACCATACAAACTAAATCCTCGCTTTCTTTCATATCAGCGTCTTGCGTCGCAGTATAACAATCTTCATAGTCTTGATTCTGGTCACCGTGACCCTGTGTTTACTGTGTCTTTTTACAGGTACGGTCGACATACCTTTTCAAGAAATATGTAAAGCACTCTTCGGTGACGAAAGTGCCAATCCCGTTTGGGCCAATATCATCACTGAGCTACGCATGCCAATGACCGTCACTGCGTTGCTCACCGGAGCTGCGTTGTCAGTCAGCGGTCTTTTACTTCAGACCACGTTTGCCAATCCACTGGCCGGACCTTCCGTGCTTGGAGTTTCCACCGGAGCCAGTCTGGGCGTTGCAATCATGTTGCTCGCAGTGCCGCAATTCGCTTTCTCCACAAACACATCGGCTATTATTGGCGCCACATTGGGGGCTCTCGCCGTAATTGGTATTTTACTTGCGTTCTCTTCGCTTGTCAAATCGGCAATGATGCTGTTGATTGTCGGCATAATGGTCAGCTATCTGGCCTCATCTGTAATCTCCATCCTCAATTTCTACGCCACACAGGAAGGCGTCCATAGCTTTGTCATCTGGGGATTGGGCAACTTTAGTGGCGTAGACAGAGAAACTCTGCCCCTTTATGCTTGTATGACATTGATTTTCATTGGCTCGACATTTTTCATGACCAAACCCCTTAACGCATTTTTGCTGGGCGAAAAATACGCGTCGGATATCGGCACCAACATACGACTGTCCCGCAATCTTTTTTTATTACTGGCCGGCGTTCTCACCGCTGTCACAACAGCGTTTTGCGGTCCCATCGGTTTCCTCGGTCTCGTCGTGCCCCATATAGCCCGTCTCTTATTCAGGACATCTAACCACCGTCTCTTGGTTCCCGGAGTTATTGTTATCGGCGCACTCACCGGTGTGCTCACCCTTTGGATATCGACAATTGCAGGCGACAAAGGGATGTTGCCGATAAACGCCATAACTTCGGTCATCGGAGTACCCGTCGTTATGTATATAATCCTTAACCGACGTCGCATCAGTTATTTCAATTGACATGAACCGGTCTGAACAATCTTCTCTCAAGGCAGCTATAGCGTTGGATGACTTGTCGATAGGATACAAGCACAAACCTCTCTTCAAACCATTCTCGCTCAAAATAGAATCCGGCACATTCAATGTGATTATCGGCGCCAACGGATCGGGCAAATCCACATTGCTACAAACCATTACCGGCAACCTCGAACCCGTGCAAGGCACAGTGTATATCGACAGCAAAGACATTTCATCGTTAAATCAAAAGGAAAAAGCCCGCATGATAAGTCTGGTATACACCGAACGCATTATCTCAGGTGGGCTGACGGTAAAAGAGACAGTATCCATGGGAAGACACCCGTATACAGGGCTGTTAGGTAGACTATCTAAAGACGACATGCAAATAGTGTCAAACGCCATGGAACAAGTCGGCATAAGCCACAAAGCGGATTGTTTCCTTTCGGACATAAGCGACGGCGAGAGACAAAAAGCAATGATAGCCAGAGCTCTTGCGCAGAATACTCCGGTGTTGATGCTTGACGAGCCCACCAACTTTCTTGACGTGGCAAGCAAGCTATCCGTTTTCAACCTGGTCAGACGACTTACCGACGATCACGGAATCACCGTACTATTATCCACCCACGACACCGAAACCGCTTTAGAGATGGCCGACAACATACTGACCATCATACCTGCCGATGACACCCCGGTCGCTATCAACAAAGCCGGCTCCAACGAAGCCAACGAAAGACTCTTTAAAGTTTTCGCCGACAGAAACATCACATTTAACCCCCTCGATAATACCTTCCGGCTGAAATAAATTCATATGTTTCTATCCTTTTCAGGATGCAAACATACGAACTAACACATTGGATGACATTCACTCTCCGGCCGACACGCAATGCCTCAAAACCCTTGCGTGAAGCATAATTTCAACACTAAAAGCAGTATATATACATACAACAAGGTCGGCTGCCCTTTTCTGACGGCAGCCGACCTTGTCAATCGAATTAGATATACTTATTTTACGTACACTTTTTCGCCACTTACTATGTAAAGACCCGGCTGAGATATCTCTTTGAGTTTACGTCCTTGAAGGTCATAAATTTCCTTCGTTTCGTCGTCCTTTACGGTTGTGATATCGTTCACACTGTCGGTTACGTCAAACTTGATGGTGAATTCCATGTCGGGGAAGTAATGGGGGTTAACCGTGTTGCTTTGCGAGGCGAACTCGATGTCCTTAACCTCTACAGTATACACCTTGTCGCGTGCCACTGTGGCGTCGGCTTCCAGGGTGACCGTCATCAACCAGTCGTCACCGGTAAGAATGGTGGCGCCTGATGTCGATGTGCCGACTATGCGATAGTAGCCATTGTTATTGCCTACAGTAGCTGCATGGTTATAAGTCTTGGTGTCGTCACCGTTGTTGAACGTAACCATATACACACCGCGAGCGTTTTTGGCTATCGAGAAACCTTCCGGCAGATAAAAGTCCATGATGAAACTGTTAAGGTCGGCGGTCTCATTGTCCATATACACAGTTACAGTGCCACGGTTATCCGAACCCATAAGGACACAGGTGGGATCAGAGCCTCCGTTGTCGATATACAGGTAATTTGCCTTACCCTCTGAGTCAAGTTCTTTACCCGACATGGACAGTGCGCTGAGTGCCATGAGCGGAAGTGCTAAAAGGATTGTTTTTTTCATAATTGTTTATTTTTTAATTGTTTGATATTTGGTTGATAAGTATTTCGAGATCGACGCTGTTTATTTGACCGTCGTTGTTCATATCAGCCGCTGCGGTATTAATGTTCGAACAACCCGACGATGCGATATAACCTATCATCATCTCCAGGTCAACGGTATTGACAACTCCATCACTGTTCAAATCACCGGAGATAACAGACACTACCTCAAGATAGAAAATCTGTGCAGATTTGTCTGATGCTCTATTTATCAAGTTCGAGTCACTTATCTTGACGTTGTCAATAATAAAAGCATATCTACCCTCAGGAACATCATCGGTGAAAGTAAACGGTATCTTTGCAATTACACTTTTGTCGCTTCCTAAGCTTTCACCTTTCAGTGAGTACATGAAATAACGAGTGGTTTGCGTATCAATTTGATTGGCAGTCCAAGTGAAACCTTCCGCCTTTCCGCAAACAATTGGTTCTGAAGGTTCAAAACAAGGCTGATATGATACATCAAACTGTAATCCACAAACAGTGTCATAATTATCAAGAACAAGTTCGAATTCTGCAATACCTGAACTAAGAGTGGCGTTATGCGACTTAAATCCAATGGAATTTGGCGCGTATCTTTCGCCTTTTACAGAAATACTTACTAGCCTATTGTCAGGATCGTTGCTATAAACCGATATTATACCATCCAAAATACCCTCGGATAATGAGGAAAGTGTCATAGTCACTTCCTTGCTACCCCATGGTTCAACTTCAAATGGAGTGTCCACATTACATTCGAAATCTAAGTTGTCGATAACAATGCGATCGATAATCAATGGTGCGGATCCGTAGTTGGAAACAACAAACGACCCTTTCGCGTTCTCTGTAATGGGAGTACGTCCCAATGTCAACTCGGAGACTGTTGAAATGACGGGATATTGGATTGAAACAGTGCCTCCATAGACCGCAGAAGTCACGTCGGTCACTTTATTGTCTATTAAACTCGACAAAACCGCTTTGGCAGGTTTGAGATTAACCGCGTTACGGCCGTTCAATTTCACACGAAACGATGCTATCTGGCCATCAGTCCCTTTAAAAGGACTATCGGTAAGTGAATAAGCCGTGGCAATAAGTCTGTTTCCATTCATTGAAGCAGACACACTATGATCCAATTTGCGGTCGGACAATTCAAAAGAGCCATCGACATATTTCAACTGTTCGGGTAAGTCAAATTCAAAAGTGAAACCGGTAACATCGTCCATATTGTTGACAGTAATCGGTATTGTAACTTCCGAATCTGAAACTCCTGACACGCTCCCAACATGTACCTCGTTTACCGCAAAGGGTTGTGCTGAGAGTATCAATATGTTGTCAGGTATCGAACTATTGCAGACAATACTCATTGTAGCACTTAAATCTCCTCGTTTTGTCGGGGAAAACGCCACTTTCATTATGCCCGTTGCATTTGACGGAACAGTCAGCGGAAGTTCGGACGCACAGATGAACTCCGACTGTGAGAATTGGATATTTTCGATAATCAGGGGTGATGTTCCACTATTAAATACTGTTATGGACTTTTCATACTTGCCATTAATGGGTACGGCGCCAAAATCATAAACCGGTCCGTTGAGATATTGTGCCGTAGCACCGAGAACCTGAACGGTCATACCTTTTCCATCACAATCAATAGTATTGCCGTTAACATCCGTTGCCATCACTTTGATTGTGGGGATACAAGATGTCGGTAATTTACCAAGTTGCAATGAAAATGTGGCTATTTCGCCGGTTCCCGGATTTATCGGAGTCATATTCGGCGAATAAATCAACAGATTTGTGATGCCGTCTTTTGTGCCACACGATGCTGAAAGAGATGACGCGCGATCTTTAGTCTGTGCAGAACCAATGATTGCCATAGCAGCATCTTTCAAATCCATCGAAACCTGAATGGCATAAATAGCTTGCTCGGAGGTAAGACTGACTGAAACATCCACTACACCTTCAGGTTTGCCTTGCACATCACTTAATGTGACTATGTTGACAGCATCCACTTTCAGTGTCCCAAAGAGGGACACCGAAAGCAAGACTGCCAAATAAAAGATTCTAATTCTCATTTCACAACTTTTTTGCCGTTAACAATGTAGACTCCGGCAGGCAGATTTTGAAGCGAAGATGCGTCTTCGGCCAGTTTGATACCTGTTACTGTATATACACCTTTGATGTGGTTATCGTCAACCTTACCAATGATTACATTTTCAATGCTTGAAGTCCCATTTCCACGAAGAGCCTGAACATTATTACCCATTGTGTCGCTGAGTATTATTTCGTCTATTTCACCACTGTTAATTCGGGCTATAGCGTTCAAGCCGGCTTCGACAGTCTTGCCGGTCATGTTATAGGCCATGAAGATATAGTTCTCATCATTTAGCCAAGCTCCGGTTTGCTCGAATCCTTTGAGTGCTTCGAGACCGCTTATTGAACCGTCGCCATCAAGCCTTGCGTTGAACTGTATGCCTGAGAGTGCCACCGGCGAATCGATATATATTGTGCCGTCTTCTTCAACAAAATATGTAGCGGTTGCTTCGGCCATTAATGAGGAAGTCGTAGCGCCCGGATATAGAATGGCACGTATAATACCAACCACGTCAAGAATGTCTATAGCCAAGTCAGAGTTCATGTCGGCAGCTTCGAAGATAAAGGGTTGGGGAGCCATACCAGAAGCGTAGTTAACCGTGGTGATAACATCGGCGACGTCAACGCTGCCCGATCCGTTGGCATCGCCACGTGTTGCAGTAAGCGGTGTCACCGCCACTGTTTTTGATGGAGATGTTTCAGACATGTCGGTGCGCATCGTCTTGTAGAAATAAGCGTATGTGTGACGCGGAACCACATCATAGTCAGTAAGTTCCATTTCACCCTTTGGCTCTATTAACTGTCGGTTGATGCATATTGTATCAGTCATGTTCCCGTCAGCGTCGATTTCGTAGCGGTACATGTTGAAACCGAGAATATCGTCGATATTGTCTTCTTCACGATTATCCCATGTGAGCGTCACGCGACCCAGTCCTGGCTCAGCCATAAAGCCTGAGGAAAGAGATCCTGCTGCCTGTACAAGCACGTTGAAACGAGAGTTTTCAATAGGTATTTCGAAATATTCATCGTCTTGAGCACCGGCGACGTAAATACGGTTCAAACCATCGATATTGCTCTTACCCGAAATGGTGAGATAGGCCGTATAGACTGTTCCGTCGGCATTCCATTTACCGCTTTCACCGATGGCGGTCTGAGTATAGGGAACACGTACACCCATTGCCAGGGTCGGAGTTACGTCCTTGTTCATCGGACGGTTAAAGTAAACATCAAATCTGTGACGTCCAACTCCGAGAGGAGGCAGTTCGTCGAATTCATCCTGTGCATCAGTGCCATTCACAAGCACTTTCCAGACAATACCGGGAGCCTCGGCGTATGGACGACTTGGTAGATTCGAGAAATCGTATTCGGCAAAAGTACTGAATACCGGGCCGGTAAGCGGATGGTTAATATCCACAACTCGTTCACGAGCGATAGCCTCTTTAGCTGTACCAAGATAAGACGGTATGTCGGAATGATAAATTTGAGCGGATAGAGAATTAGCCATAAAAGACAGTTTGTCATTATCTAAGGAAGAATTGTTAAAAATATTATTCCCTTTTATTTTGGCGGAAACTCCGCTTGGATAATAATAGTCGTTGTCTCCGAGGTGAATGAAATAGCCATTTCGATTTAACTCCATATTATTAACAACATTAGAAAACTCAAAGGTTCCGTCTGTATGAAGACCAAAGGTTCCTTTTTGATTATATATGGAAGACTGTTTCCAATGTGAGTTAGTGATAGAATAGAATGAAGTTACGTCTCTATATATGCAATGGGAAAGCTCATTAGCATCAATACTAAAATTGCCTGTTCCAAATCCCTCATTTATATACAAATCATAGAATTCGCAATAAGACACCCGGTTATTTCCAAAACTAATAGGATAAATTGCGCCTGTGGAAAGATCAGCCTTTGTAAATTTAATCATATTACCGGGCTCTCCGTTTGCTATTATTTGCCCTTCAACCTTAAATCGTGAATTGTCTCTAAATTTTAATGTAGTTCCGGGTTTGATAGTTAAAGTAATTCCTTCGGGGACGGCGAAAGTACCTGTGACAACGTAGTGCTGATCAGGAGTAAGGGTCATGTCATTTTTGAGAATGCCCGATAGCTCAACGGCATTTTCGACCATTACATCGAGTATTTGCTCAACTGGCTGTGCGTTTGCTGCCCGTGCGGTGAATTTGAGAAGCACGATTCGACCGTCAACGACATTATCGTTAAACTTTATTTTGACAGGATTGAGCGCTCTCGCTTTGCCGTACGATGCTAAGTTGACACCAAATTCAGCTGTACCCTGCTGGATGGTAAAGGTGTTGTTTACAGTTTCAGTGCTTTCGACCGTGAATGTGATATTTGACACATTGCCCCACGAGTTGCGAATAACAGGATAGAAAGAGACAGATTCGCCGGCATCGGCACGGCCGTCACCGTCAGCATCCACCATTTCGACGGTAACGAACTGAAGTTCGGGCTTGCGATCTTTGTCTGTAATGTTATATGCAGCAAAAATATCGAGGTTTCCTATATTGGTTACTGAATGTATTAAGTCGCCAAACAGCTCTTCCTTGTTCAGATATTCCTTGCACTGCAGAAGACGCGAAACTGCTCCTGCCACAAGAGGTGTAGCCATCGATGTGCCATTCAGTTCTTTGTAACCACCACCGGGATATGTACTCATGATAGAGGCGCCTGGAACGGTGAGTTCGTAGTTGTAAAGTTTTTCTTCGCCGTAATCCGAGAATGTGGCGCCGTTGTCATCATAGTTCGAAAATGCCGCCAGTCCACCACCCTGAGCCGATGCTTGAACGCCAAGCACAAAACTGTACGCAGCCGGGAACATGGGCATTGGTTGCAGCTGACCCATTTCGAGATGTTTATGGTTGAGACAATAACCGTCGTTACCTGCGGCGGCCACGATGACGGCTTTCTGATAAGCGCGTCCAAGCGCTTCTTCAAAAGCCATTGACGATGAATACGACCCGAGACTCATGCTGATGATGTCGGCGCCATTGGCAGTAGCGTAGTCAAGAGCCTTAATGATAGTGGCAATATCGCCCGTGCCGTTGCTTTGCATGACAGTCAGAGGCATTATGCGCGCGTCGGGATTTGCGCCCACGATACCTTTGCCGTTAAAACCGCAAGCGGCGGCTATACCTGCGCAGTGTGTGCCGTGACCGTTATAATCGTAGATGTCTCCGGTCTGGTTAACAAAATCCCATCCGTGTATGTCGTCTACAAAGCCGTTGCGATCGTCATCGTAGAACGACGCCCCGTCGGCTTCAGACATGTTTATCCAAATATTATCCTCAAGATCAGGGTGTGTAATATCCACACCTGTATCGAGTATGGCGATAATGGGTCCGTCTTTCTGAATAACCGGTTTAGCCCAAAGTTGAGGCATGTTAATGGCATTTAAACCATATTGGAGGCTATAATACGTATCATTAGGAGTGCCGGTTATTTCGCCCGCAAGGGTATAAACAGTGTAGTTAGGCTCCGCGTATTCAACCTCGCCGGACTGTTTGAGCAATTCAACAACTTGCATAACATTAATGTCTGCATCGTCCAACTTCAAAAGATAGGCTTTTTCCATTGGCTTTGCCTTAATTTCTTTTCCATTATAAGCACGTGCGGCTTTGGCAAATGTCATTCGTCCGGTAAGCGGCATCAATTCAGAAATCTCATTTACACCTATTTCCTGGAAAATACGATCGACAGTCTGCACACCTGTCGCGCGTACCTTTGAAGGTTGAGGGGCATTTATTGACAAAGTGCTATTGTCCTTAAATTTAACAATAACTTGGCCGGGGACATAGTTTCCCCGGGTCTTGGCTACAGTACGTGGCATTGCGTCGTTGATACCAGCGCTAACCACAAGACAGCACAACGAAGCCAAAATTGAAAGAGCATACTTCTTCATAATAATCCGTCTTGATTAATGATGGGTTATAATAATTATTTGATGTTTTTTGATGTTTTAATTGTTTGATAATTAGTTCCATCAGTCACAACCGCTGTAGCCATGATGGAAGATAAAGCACCTAATAAACTTACAATTAGTTTTCTCATTGTTTATTGATTTAATTGGTTAATTTGTTTTAGATTATAGATCTAACAATGGAAAAACTTTTTGCCGGGTTGTCGCTGAGAGATATTTCCCGTTCGTATATGCGCACAAAAAACGTGGACAACTCTCATTATCAGTCCTTGCGGCCTACCACAGCCTACCAACCAAATAAATGAGTAAAGCCCACGCCTGTATCTGACGTGAGCATTCTTGCTTTACTCTTGGTTGGTTTTGAAAGTGGTAGTTTCAAGGACCAGATTTTAAGCAAAAACGCTTTTTCCTTAATATGTCGTTTTAATGAAAGATTTTTTGGTTAATTCATCGGCACGTATGTTATGGTTTCTGAATAAGATGATTTAAGTATGGACACTTTTCGTCCTCACTATTGCAAAGGTAAAAATAATTTTATTTATCGCAAAATTTTATAACAAAACGACTTGAAAAATAGGAATCAGACGGGCGTCGAGTGTGGTTTTTGGTTTGTAAAAATTTATGTGTAAATTTGTGGGTTAAATGAACCGTTACAACGACATTTTGTCATATTTTAACCTACTAAATTATGAATCAAGATGTTATCAATGAAATAAAACAGCTTAAAGCCGAGCGTAACGCTGTCATACTCGCCCACTATTACCAACAAGGCGACATACAGGACATTGCCGACCACATTGGCGATTCGTTGGCGCTTGCCCGCATAGCCTCGACGCTCGACAATCCGGTCATTGTCATGTGCGGCGTACATTTTATGGGCGAAACAGTAAAGATTTTGTGTCCCGATAAAATCGTGCTTGTGCCGGATCTTAACGCCGGATGCTCGTTGTCCGACTCGTGTCCGGCCGATAGTTTCGCCGAATTCATCAAACAACATCCCGACCATACAGTGATAAGCTATGTCAACACATCGGCTGCGGTCAAGACGCTGACCGACATCGTGGTCACGTCGGGAAACGCCCGTAAGATTGTTGAGTCTCTGCCACCGGACGAAAAGATAATATTCGGTCCCGACCGTAATTTGGGCAACTATATCAATTCGGTCACCGGACGTAATATGGTGCTGTGGGACGGAGCATGTCATGTGCACGAAAAGTTTTCGGTTGAAAAAATCCTTGAACTGAAAAAAGAGCATCCCCACGCAAAGATTCTTGTTCATCCCGAATGCAAGCGACCTCTTACCCTCATAGCCGATAAAGTGGGTAGCACGGCTGTCCTTTTGGAATATGCCGTCGAGACAGACGCCGACACATTCATCGTGGCTACAGAGAGCGGAATTATCCATGAGATGAAGCGCCGATGCCCCGACAAGACATTCATTCCCGCTCCTCCCGACGACTTCACGACATGCGGATGCAACGACTGCAGTTTCATGAAGCTTAACACACTTGAGAAACTGCGTGACTGTCTGCGAGACCTCGCGCCACGCATCGAAATCGACCCGGAGGTAGCCCGGCAGGCTCGTCTTCCGATAGATCGCATGCTGGCTCTCTCATGATACAAGGGCTCAATACCTATTGCATATTAACTCCGTACATGACAAAGAATATATTTCACCCATAACACCAGCTACAAAATAACTTTCCGAATAAATTACAAATCAATGGAATACAATCATAAAGAAATCGAGAACCGCTGGCAGGAAGACTGGCGCAAAAATAAAGTTTACAAAACCGAAATCAATCCCTCAAAACCTAAATTCTATGTGCTGGATATGTTCCCCTACCCTTCGGGAGCCGGTCTGCACGTGGGACATCCTCTCGGTTACATTGCCAGCGATATCTTCAGTCGCTACAAACGGCTTCGCGGTTTCAACGTGTTGCATCCCATGGGTTACGACGCATACGGGTTGCCGGCTGAACAATACGCAATACAGACGGGACAACATCCCGAAGTGACCACACGTCAAAACATTGCGAGGTATCGCAGTCAGCTTGACAAAATAGGGTTCTCCTACGATTGGGATAGAGAACTTAAGACATGCGACCCGGAATACTATAAGTGGACCCAGTGGGCGTTTAAACGCATGTTCGAAAGTTACTATGACACCAAAGCTGACTCTGCGCGTCCCATATCCGAACTGATTGCCCATTTCGAAAAACAAGGAACGGACAATCTTTCAGCTTACGGTTCGAAGGATCTTTCTTTTACCGCCCAGGAATGGAAAGATTATGATGCAAAGACCAAAAGCGATGTGTTGATGAACTATCGCATAGCCTACCTGGGCAATACGATGGTGAACTGGTGTCCGCAACTTGGCACGGTACTTGCCAATGACGAAGTCAGCGAGGGGGTATCGCTGCGCGGAGGCTATCCTGTCGAACAGAAACTTATGTATCAATGGTGTCTGCGCGTCTCAGCTTACGCCGAACGCCTTCTAAAAGGACTCGAGTCGCTCGACTGGACAGATTCGCTCAAAGAGACCCAGCGCAATTGGATTGGCAAAAGCGAAGGCGCCGAAATGCGTTTCGCCATTGACGGTCGTGACGATGTACAACTCGAAATATTTACCACTCGAGCAGACACCGTTTTCGGAGTAACCTTTATGGTGCTTGCCCCCGAAAGTAAGTACGTTGACATAATCACCACCCCCGACCGCAGAGATGCTGTTAACGAGTATCTTGAGGCTACCAAACACAAGACAGAGCGCGAACGCATGATTGACAAGAAAGTCACAGGGGTGTTTACCGGAGCCTATGCCATCAATCCATTGTCCGGCAAAAAAATACCAGTTTATGTCAGCGACTATGTCTTGGCAGGCTATGGCACGGGTGCTATTATGGCCGTACCGGCGCACGATAGCCGTGACTATGCATTTGCGCGCAAATTCGATTTGCCCATAATTCCTCTTATTGAGGGTGCCGATGTGAGCGAGGAGTCTTTCGATGCCAAAGAAGGCAAGATGATGAATTCTACCGGTCCCGAACTGAGTTTGGACGGCCTGGAAGTAAAAGACGCCATAAAAAAGACCAAACAATTTATTGAAGCCAAGGGCATAGGCAAAGTAAAAACCAACTACCGTTTGCGCGACGCCATATTCAGTCGTCAACGTTATTGGGGCGAGCCTTTCCCGGTATATTACAAGGATGGCATACCCTGTATGCTTGACGATGACAAGTTGCCCCTTCAACTTCCCGAGATTGACGCCTACCTGCCTACTGAGACTGGCGAGCCTCCTCTGGGACGAGCTAAAAACTGGACGACTGACGAAGGATATCAACTGGAATTGAACACGATGCCCGGCTTCGCTGGTTCTTCAGCTTACTATTTACGCTACATGGATCCGCACAACAGCAACGCTTTGGTAAGCAAAGAAGCTGACGAATATTGGCGTAACGTCGACCTATATATAGGTGGCACCGAACATGCCACGGGTCATCTTATTTACAGCCGTTTCTGGAACAAATTCCTGTACGACTTAGGTATTGTGGTAGAGGACGAGCCTTTCCGCAAGCTCATTAATCAGGGTATGATTCAGGGACGCTCTAACTTTGTTTACCGTATCAAGGACACCAACACATTTGTGAGCTACGGCCTTAAAGATCAATATGACGTAACGCCCATTCATGTCGATGTCAATATTGTGACCAACGACATTCTTGACACAGACAGATTCAAGGCATGGAGACCCGAGTTCGCCACTGCCGAGTTTGTACTTGAAGATGGCAAATATGTCTGCGGTTATGCTGTTGAGAAAATGTCCAAGTCCATGTTCAACGTTGTCAATCCCGACGACATTGTCGAACGGTACGGCGCCGACACTCTCCGCCTCTACGAGATGTTCCTCGGTCCGTTGGAACAGAGCAAACCATGGGACACCAACGGCATAGACGGGGTCAACCGTTTCCTGAAAAAACTTTGGAACCTTTTCTGGAAAGGCGACACGTTGCTCGTCACTGACGAGGCTCCCACAGCCGATAACCTTAAGAGCATTCACAAACTCATCAAAAAAGTCACCCAGGACATCGAGTCTTTCTCGTTCAACACGTCGATAGCGGCCTTTATGATATGTGTCAACGAGCTTACCGCACAGAAATGCACGTCACGCGCCGTCCTTGCCGATTTACTTGTGCTGCTTGCGCCGTTCGCTCCCCATATCACTGAAGAGCTCTGGCATTCGGCGATAGGCAATTCCACCACTATCAATGATGCCCATTGGCCTGAATTTGACGAAAAACACCTAAAAGAGGATACCGTCAATTATGCCGTGTCCTTCAACGGAAAGACACGCTTCATGCTCACTGTCGCTGCAGGCACGGACAAAGCCGACGTGGAACGTATGGCGCTCGGTCACGAAGGTGCGGCTAAATGGCTCGACGGCAAAGAGATAGTGAAAATCATAGTAGTACCCAATAAGATTGTGAATATAGTCGTAAAATGAGCCATTACATGACACGTTCAATGTGAAGCGCTCTCTGCGATTATCTTTTTAATACAAAACAGCAATGGCTACTGAACTGAAAAACACCTCTGATAAGAAATCACGGGCATCGAAATCCAAGCCGAAAACCTATAAATATGATTTTTTGGTGATAGGCTCCGGCATTGCCGGCATGACCTTTGCATTGAAAGCGGGCCGCCACGGAAAGGTTGCCCTTATATGCAAAACCACGCTTGACGAAGCCAATACCGCACTGGCTCAGGGAGGAGTGGCATCGGTGACTAATCTCGAAGTCGATGATTTCGAAAAACACATCAAGGACACCATGGTAGCAGGCGATTATCTCAGCGACCCAAAGGCTGTCGAGATGGTAGTGAAAGGCGCTCCGGAAGGAATTCGCAATCTTATAGGCTGGGGCGTCCATTTCGATAAAAACGAAGACGGAAATTTTGACCTTCATCGTGAAGGAGGACACTCGGAGTTTCGTATTCTTCACCATGCGGACAACACCGGCTTTGAGATTCAACGAGGTCTGATAGAGTCTGTCAAAGCTGACAGCAACATTGACATCTTTGAACACCATTTTGCTATTGAAATCATCACCCAGCACCACTTGGGACGTATTGTAAGTCGCCGTACCCCCGATATAACGTGTTACGGAGCGTATATTCTGAATGAAGAGACCGGTAATGTTGAAAAATTTATCTCTCGCGTAACTGTTATGGCTACGGGGGGAGTAGGCGCTGTCTATCATACAACTACCAATCCGTTGGTAGCCACTGGTGACGGCATAGCTATGGTTTATCGTGCAAAAGGTCAGATTTCAGACATGGAATTCATTCAATTCCACCCCACTGCCCTCTACCACCCCGGCGATCGTCCTTCCTTTCTTATCACCGAGGCTATGCGCGGTTATGGCGCAGTACTCCGAAACAAGAAAGGAGAGGAATTCATGCACCGTTATGACCCCAGACTTTCGCTCGCCCCACGCGACATCGTCGCCAGAGCCATTGACAACGAGATGAAAATTCATGGAGACGACCATGTGTATCTCGATGTAACACATAAGGACGCTGAAGAAACCAAGCATCATTTCCCGAATATTTACAAAAAATGTCTTGAGCTGGGCATTGACATAACGAAAGATTATATACCCGTTGCTCCCGCGGCTCATTATCTATGCGGCGGCATTAAGGTGGATCTTAACGGCGAGTCGTCAATAAAACATCTTTACGCTCTGGGAGAGTGTTCGTGCACCGGACTACATGGAGGCAATCGACTCGCTTCCAACTCGCTTATCGAGGCGGTCGTATACGCAGATGCCGCAGCCAAACACGCCACAGAAAATATCGGGCATTATGATTTACGCACCGATGTACCTGACTGGAATGACGAGGGGACAAGCCACCCGGAAGAGATGGTGCTTATCCGGCAGTCGCTTAAAGAAGTAAATCAGATAATGGGCACCTATGTCGGCATTGTGCGCAGCAATCTGCGACTGGACAGAGCGTGGAACCGACTTGACATACTGTATGAAGAAACAGAAAAATTATTTAAGCGGTCAAAGGCATCACGCGAAATATGCGAGCTGCGCAATGTTATCAACGTCGGTTACCTCATCATGCGCCAGGCAAAGGAACGTCGCGAATCTCGCGGTTTGCATTACACTGTCGATTATCCTCCACTAAATCCGCAGCACGCCGAATGAGTTCTTCCCGGATATGAAAATGCTGTTCCGATATATCCCTCTCCTTTTTTTCTTCGGAATCACCCTTGTCTCCGTTATGGCGGACAATACTTCCGATGTGGATTTATGGCAACCATCCCACAAATCCATTTACGTAGGTTATAACTGGGTGACGGACGAGTATGGGGACAGCATGTTACGCTTGTATTTAAAGCCCATAACTGTATATCCACAACTAAAATTCAAAAACAAAAAGGAAGAGAATTTTTATTGGCAGACAGTCTCTCGTGTTCGCACCACTTTACCATACGCCAAAATGATAAAGGAAACTCTGATCGAGACCTACGAATATATAGAGACGTTTCCTACACAAAAAGAGCGCGAGGACTATCTGAAAGCCATGGAGAAAGAACTTTTTGATCAATATAAGCCCATACTGCGCAAACTTTCTAAAAACCAGGCCAATATGCTTATCAAACTGATACAACGCGAAACCGACCAGACATCGTACCAGATAGTAAAGGCTTTTTTAGGCAGTGCACGCGCCCTTTTCTGGCAGGGATTCGGAAAACTTTTCGGTGTGAGTCTGAAAGGCAAATTCGATCCGAAAAAAAATAAAGATGACGCTATCATAGACCGTGTAGCCACACTCATCGAACAAGGTCAACTTTGAGACGACTGTTTTTAACAACAATTTAACGACAGAATAAAACAACATTGGATAACTCTAAAATCATATATCCTCAACCACTTGCAGACGGTGACACTATCGCTATCTGCTCGCCAGCCGGGTCGGTCGATCCATTGAAAGTGTTTGAAGCTCGAAGAGTCCTTGAGCAACAAGGATGGAAAGTACGTATCATGCCTCACGCTCTTGGCGAGCACGGCATATATTCGGCGTCGGACGATGAGCGTCTGGGCGACATGACAGCGGCACTTACCGACCCCGAAATTAGAGCCGTTCTGTGCAGCCGCGGTGGATATGGTGTCGTACATATATTGGAGCAACTGGATACCATTGACATGACCCGAGACCCGAAATGGATTATCGGGTACAGTGACATCTCGGCTTTGCACGCTTTGACAGCTAAGAAAGGAATTGCCTCTATCCACGCTTCAATGTGCGACCACATCAGACATGGCGCCGACGATGAAGATAATGCTATGCTTTTCAGAATACTACGCGGAGAACGACCCGTTGTAACCTTCCCGTCATGCACGCGATATGACCGCCCGGGTACCGCCTCAGGAAGGCTGATAGGCGGCAACTTCGCGGTACTGAACGGCCTTATAGGCACCCCATACGATATATTTAAGCCAGGAATCATTCTTTTCATCGAAGACATATCTGAGCCTATATATAAGATAGAACGAATGCTCTACCAACTACAACTTAGCGGAGTACTCGAAAAATTGGGAGGACTGATAGTTGGACAGTTCACACGCTACACGCCCGACAAATCGTATGATACCATGGAAGAGATGATTTGGGAGATGGTTGCTCCGTATTCTTTCCCGGTAGCTTTCAACGTCCCCATTGGTCATGTCGACCACAATATACCTGTGATAGAAAACGCAACGGTGACTTTAAAAGTCACCGCTACACCGACAAACAGTCTAATTACATGGGCGAATTAGCCTGATATGATATTTAGAGCCGGATAGACTTAACAATCTTATCTATCCAACAATATTTACTATCGCTCAAGTGCACCGGACATGGGGTGAACACTTCACTGCGGCATTGGCACAGTGTCGGTTCCGGCCGCATGGTCTACGATGATTTCTTGTAATGAACTTTCGTCGGGATTGTTCCAATCGTTTTCACCGGGCGCCTGGGGTTGCGGTGTGTCTATCTCATAGGTTGCCGTCACATTGTCACCGTTGGGGCTATCAACATGGGTCTTGTTATCAAACCATCCGATGTAGATAAGTATGCCCACACAAATGATTGCCACTATAAAACCGGCTACCCAATAGGTTCCCCACTTAGAGTCTTTTTTCTCATTATCGTTGTTGTGTGCCATAATAGTGATGTTTAGTAATTATTTTGTCCTTTTATCAATTATAACATTCATGTACGCTTTTTGTTCGGGTCATGCTTTTTCACTATATTTGCACAAATAAACAGAGCTTTAAATAATGAACAGAATATTTGCGCTTATAGTGAGTTTTATATCCTTTGCGGAACTTACTTTTGGCTTCAATATCATTGACATAATCTCCACGGATAATCCCGAGGCTGACAAAGTGTTTTTCGACATTTCACACGATGTCCGTATTGCCATGCTGGAAAATACCGCATCGGATCATCCCTTTGTCCCTGATTCGGAACATGGCACGTATATGGCCATAGATTCGCTCACCGAAAACTATGCCCGTATAGTCTATCCTCAGACTGAAAACGGAATGATAGAAGTTTTTTTGGCTGGAGAAGATAAAAATCCAATTATCTTTTCAATTGCCTCTTTTGCTTCGATGAACAACGAGAGTATAGTAAAAGCCTTCAGGAGTGATTCCTTCTCGACTGTCAATATCGACGAACCGACATATATGGATTGGCTAAAAAAGGATGCCTTGAAGGACATCTCCGAGACAGCGCTCCTTGCCGCCATACCATTTGTTACATCTCATGCCACAGTTGATACTGAAACAGGCAATATTACCTTTAGCAACACCTCCATACTGACACCCGGTGTGGATTCGTCGATAACAAACGCTTTTTTGCCGTCAATAACCTATAGATGGAACGGTAAACGTTTTGTTAAATAACTTACGATAATGGTTGATACCGGCTCCATTACAGTTTTAGAATTAAACCGTCGTCTGAGCGATGCTATTGCAGCTGCTCCGGATGTGCGCAATGTCTGGGTTATAGGCGAAACTTCCGACCTGCGAGTATCCGGAGGACATTGTTATCTGGAACTCATTGAAAAAAATGCCGAAGGCTCAACCATATCCAAGATACGCGCCACTATCTGGGCATCGAATTTTCGTCGTATAAATGGCTCCTTTCGTTCGGCCACCCAAGCGGATCTTGCTTCCGGAATTAAGATACGGGCTTGTGTAACAGCCTCATACCATCCTTCTTATGGGATGGCGATTAACATCACTGAAATAGATCCGGCTTATACCCTCGGCGATGCCATGAGACTGCGGGCTGAGATTTTGCAACGTCTCTCAACCGAGGGCATATTGGAACTGAATAAACAACTGCAAGTTGCCCTCGCCCCAAACCGAGTGGCCGTTATTTCTGCGCAGGGAGCTGCTGGTTTTGGCGATTTCATAACTCATCTGTGCAACAATACGGCACGTTTACGTTTTTCGGTCGATCTTTACGATGCAGTCATGCAAGGCGAACGAACTGTACCAACGGTTCTCAACGCACTTTCCGCCATATCACAAAAAGTCGGCCAGTATGATGTTGTAGTAATTATCCGCGGCGGAGGAGCCACCACCGATTTGGCTGCCTTCGATAATTATGAATTAGCCGCTGCAATTGCACGTTTCCCATTGCCCGTCATTATCGGCATTGGACATGAGCGGGACACCAGTGTTCTTGATCATGTTGCCATGCTGCGAGTGAAGACACCGACAGCCGCTGCGGAATGGCTTATAGACCGAGTTAGCCGATTGATGAATGCGCTGGGCAGATGCGCTGACAAGATTTATCAGCTCGCTTCGCAACAGATTGCCGCAAACCGCGAAATGCTCGCTCAGGCCGAAGCTACAGTACCCGGTTGCCTGATACGTGGTATAATAACGCGTCAGGCTGTGTTGGATCGCCTCTCCTCTTACGTAGTTACAGCGGTCGATAGAAACCTGGAGAAAGCTACTCAAAAAATTTCGCAGATTGAGGCGCTTATGAAAGCTCTGTCCCCGGATGCTGTAATAGCCAGAGGTTTCTCTGTCACAATGTTAAACGACGGCACAATAGTGCGAGACGCAAACAAAATACCTCAAGGAACCGAGATAATCACTCGCCTGACTCAAGGCACCTTACACTCCGTAACAAAATAGATAAATTATATCCTTTTATGGAAGAGCAGTTTTCATATAACAAAGCGATAGCCGAACTTGAAACTATCTTGAAAGAGCTTCAGGCTGACAACTGTGACATTGACAATATGGTAGAGAAAACCAAACGAGCCTCACATCTTATCCGCCTTTGTCGCGAACGTCTAACGGCAACTGATGCCGAACTTAAAGCCATTCTTGACGAGCTGCGTCCGGCTGAATAAATGCACCTGTAATCAACACCGCTTTAGCGATTCAACTTTATGACACTAAACGATAAAGAAGATAACACCAAAAAAATAAATACCGAAGAAACCGTCGAGAATTCGATAAATTACACCGAGGACGATATACAGACTCTTGAATGGAAAAAACACATCCGTCTGCGACCCGGCATGTATATCGGAAAATTGGGTGATGGTGAAGCCGCCGATGACGGCATATATGTTCTACTCAAGGAAGTAATCGACAACTCTATTGATGAGTACACAATGGGGTTCGGAAAACAAATAACCGTTGATATAGTTGACGGCCGAGTCGAAGTACGCGATTTTGGGCGAGGTGTCCCTCTGGGAAAACTGGTTGACGTTGCCAGCAAAATCAATACCGGTGGCAAGTACGGTCAATCCGGTTACAAAAAATCTGTCGGTCTTAACGGGGTGGGCATAAAGGCTGTCAATGCTCTCAGCAGTAGTTTCGAGATAACTTCTTACCGCGACGGTATGACCAAAAGCGCGCGTTTCGAACGCGGCGAGCTTGTGGAAGAGACACCAGAAACACCTACTGATGCCGAAAACGGCACTTTTGTTTGTTTTGTTCCGGACAATACGGTTTTCGAAGGTTACCATTTTCGAGAAGACCATGTTCTCACAATGCTTCGCAACTATACCTTCCTTAACACCGGTCTGAAAGTCGTTTACAACGGCAAAGTGTATGTTAGCCGACAAGGATTGCTCGACCTGTTGCGAGAGAATATGACAAAAGACCCCTTATACCCCGTCATTCATCTCCGCGGCGAAGATATTGAAGTTGCTATAACTCATGCCAATCAATACGGTGAAGAATACTATTCTTTTGTCAATGGCCAGCATACCACCCAGGGAGGTACACATCTGTCCGCTTTTAAAGAAAGCGTGTCACGCACCATAAAAGAATACGCCAACAAGAACTTTGAATATTCGGACATTCGCAACGGCATTATAGCTGCTGTGTCCGTTCGTGTTGAAGATCCGGTTTTCGAAAGTCAGACAAAAACCAAACTCGGTTCGCGAGACGTTGGTCCCGACGGACCGACAGTCGCTAAGTTCATCGGGGACTTTATTAAACGGGAGCTTGACAACTATCTGCACCGCAATCCCGAAACAGCCGAGATTCTTGTAAAAAAAATACAAGAAAGTGAGAAAGAGCGAAAAGAAATGGCCGGCGTAACTAAAAAAGCTCGCGAACGAGCAAAAAAAGTTAACGTCCACAATAAAAAACTTTTGGACTGCACGACCCACTTCAACGATCTTAAAGGTGACGAAGAGGAAAAGTTGCAGACATCAATTTTTATAACTGAGGGTAACTCGGCGGCAGGCTCGATTACGAAGATACGAGATGTCAAGACGCAGGCAGTGTTTTCTCTCAGAGGCAAACCGTTGAACACGTATGGTCTCACCAAAAAGGTCGTTTATGAAAACGATGAATTCAATGCACTACAGGCGGCTCTAAACATCGAAGAGACGATTGACGATTTGCGTTACAACAAAATCATCATAGCCACCGATGCCGATGTTGACGGGATGCATATACGCCTCCTTATGATAACATTCTTCCTTCAGTTCTTTCCCGAACTGATAAAACGCGGTCATGTATATGTTCTGCAGACTCCGCTTTTCCGCGTCCGCAATAAAAAGACTGCGAGGCGCGGCGCCAAAAAGAACAATGATGCATCGGACGACGATACAGTCTACTGTTATTCCGACCGCGAACGTCTTGATGCCATAGCCCGCTTCGGAGCAAACGCCGAGATAACCCGTTTTAAAGGTTTGGGCGAAATATCACCTGAGGAATTCAAAGGGTTTATCGGAAAAAACATGCGTGTTGACACCGTAACCCTCCGTAAAGACGACCACTCATCGAGGCTTCTTGATTTTTATATGGGAAAGAACACCCCCGAAAGACAAAATTTCATTATCGATAATCTTGTAATTGAAGATGACAGCCAAATCGATCAGTCCTGACATCCACATTCATAAAGGTAAACGAAGCGCTATCTTTGCCGGGTCGTTCAATCCGTTTACTGTGGGGCATGCATCCATAGTAGAACGCGGACTGGCGCTTTTCGACCATATCGTCATCGCCATAGGAGTTAACGCTCACAAGCATCACTCGGATGCCGTGACTCAAGCTGCCAATATCTTACAGCAATATTCAGGCAATTCTCACGTTAGTGTAATAGTATGGCCGGGGCTGATGGTAGATTTGGCTCGTCAACTTGACATTCACTTCTTTTTGAGAGGTGTGCGTAGTGTGGCCGACTATGAGTATGAACGCAACATGGCCGATGTAAACCGGCGCTTGGCTGGAGTAGAGACAGTATTACTTTTTTCACTACCCGAACATGGGGCTATTTCGTCGTCGGTGGTACGCGAGCTGCAAAGCTACGGTGCCGATGTGTCAGACATGCTGCCTTAACTTATATGAAACACAATTACCGGATATTTAATATTCCGGCTGCATTTTTTACGATATGAAGAATCTTATAAAATTACTTTTACCAGCTTTGATATTGCTGGGATGTGGTCGCTCGGATGCCGCCAATCCCTACGAGAAACTTTTTTATGCCATCAATGCCATTGACCAGGCTTATGTTGACGAAGTCAATGCCGATACTCTCACTACCGAGGCTATAGTGGCGATGCTCAAGACTCTGGATCCTCACTCGTCATATACCGATGCCGAGGAGACGAAAGAACTCACACAACCGCTTGACGGCAAATTCTCAGGTATCGGCATACAGTTTTCAATTGTCAAGGACACTGTTTATGTAGTACAAACAACTGTCGGCGGTCCTTCAGAACGTGCGGGATTACGTCCCGGCGACCGCATTATTTATGTGAATGACACCCTGTTCACTCATCCTAAGATGGTCAATAGCGAAGTCCTTAAAACACTTCGTGGTCCAAAAGGCACAAAAGTCGCCCTGAAAGTTAAACGTGGCGAACAAATGATTGACTTTACTCTTACCCGTGACGATATACCTATCTACAGTGTCGATGCTGTGTACATGGCAGACCCCACAACGGGTTATATACGTGTTAGCCGGTTTGCCGAGTCTACGCCCGACGAAGTGGCCGAAGCTATTGCCAAACTAAAGAAACAGGGGATGAAAAACCTCATTATAGACCTTGAAGATAATGGAGGCGGTTACCTCGGTGCCGCTCACGGTATGGCCTCGCAGTTCCTTAAACCCGGCGACCTTGTTGTCTCCACAAAAGGAAGAGCCGTCCCCGACCGTCACTTCAATGTCTCCGAAAAGAACAATAATGACGATATTGAACGCATCGTAGTCATGGTGAACCAATATTCAGCCAGCGCAAGCGAGATATTCTCTGGTGCCATGCAAGACTACGACAGAGCCCTCATCGTAGGTCGCCGTACATTTGGTAAAGGTCTTGTACAGACACCTATTCCTTTCCCGGACGGTTCGATGATACGACTTACCACAGCCAGATATTACATCCCCTCTGGTCGTCTCATACAGAAAGAATATGAGAAAGGCCACTCCGAGGAGTATCAGCTTGACATGCTCACGCGCTATGAATCCGGCGAACTGTTCAGCGCCGATTCGGTCAAACTGGACACCAGTCATCCTTATAAGACGCTTCGAAACGGACGTACCGTATACGGTGGAGGAGGCATTATGCCCGATGTCTTTGTACCACTCGACACCACGCAGTACTCTACCTATTACCGTGACCTGATGGCAAAGGGCGTTTTTAACACATTTGCCTTAAAATATCTTGAGAGCAATAGGGAACGTCTGCTCAAACAGTTTCCGACCGAGGATGATTTTGCTGACAAATTCGTTATCACACAAGACATTCTGGATGAATTAATTCAAACAGGCGAAAACGAGGAAGTACCATTCAAACAAGAAGGGTTCGACACTTCGCGAGTGCTCATCGAATCAATCATCAAAGGTCTCATTGAACGCGACCTATACGAAAATGGCGTTTACAGTCGCGCTGTCAATCATCTTAACCCAGTATTTAGAGAAGCTCTGCGGCTCATCCATAACCCGGAGGAGTACAACCGACTATTAGGGAATCATTAATATATGCCGTCTCATGGAAATTCTTATCACAAACGATGACTCAATAAACGCCCCGGGAATTAAGGCACTCATAGACTGCGCGAGAGACTTTGGGAACATCACCGTTGTGGCACCGCTTCTTCCTCAGTCAGGTCAGTCTTCTGCCATCACTGTCGACAAACCATTACGCCTCACTCCATGCGAGGAGTATAACGGAGCGCGACTTTTCACCGTCAACGGGACACCTGTCGACTGTGTAAAGATAGCATTGCATGTACTTTTTCGTAACAAGTATCCCGACCTTTTACTTTCAGGCATTAATCACGGATCTAACTCCGGATGTGCTATTGTGTATTCCGGCACAATGGGTGCTGTACTCGAAGGGTGCATGAATGGCATACAATCGGTCGGATTCTCCTTGCTCAGTCATTCATTGCAAGCCGATTTCAGTATGTGCCGCCCGTTTGTCACAGAACTCATAGCACAGACAATCAACCATCCGTTACCAACTGCGACATGCCTCAACATCAACATGCCGGCACATATCATACCCAAGGGAGTTAAAGTATGCCGAGCCACCTCCGGGCATTGGAGCGAAGAATACAAAACTTATAACGACCCTACAGGACGCGAATTCTTTATGCTGGCGGGCAATTTTGTCGATGCTGAACCTCTTGCCACCGACACCGACGAATATTATCTGCGCAACGGTTATATTTCCGTCGTTCCTGTCACTACAAGCATGAACGACCTCAAGGCGATTGACTCATTAAAACCAATTTTCGAAGGTTAAGTTAATATAGACTATGGACTTGTCCTCATTCTTCAACTCTCTAATAAATATTCTTAACGAGATGTCTCCATACATCTTGTTAGGATTTTTTATTGCGGGACTCTTACATGTTTTTGTCAATGAGGCTACCCTAACACGTCATCTTTCAGGAAATGGGCTCAAGCCAGTCATAAAGGCTGCCGCAATAGGCATACCTTTGCCACTGTGTTCGTGCGGTGTTTTACCGACTGCTGTCTCATTAAGGCGTCAGGGAGCTTCAAAGGCCGCTACCACTTCTTTTTTAATCGCTACACCTCAAACGGGCGTTGACTCTATCGCTGCAACATACTCTCTGCTTGGATTGGCATTTGCCATTATACGCCCTGTTGCCGCTCTGGTGGGCGCCGTTTTCGGAGGCTTTGCCGTTGGACGTCTGGATCCTGACAAACAAACGTCCGCTGCTCTCTCTTCGGAAGATCAGCCCTTGTCAACAGATTCTTCTTCCGTTTGTTCCACACGAACCCCAGCAAAACATGTTCGTTTTCATCACAAGATGCGGTCGGCCTTTAAATATGGCTTTGGAGATATGATAGACAGTATGGGTAAATGGCTCGTCATCGGGTTGATTATCGCCGCACTCATAACTGTATTTGTCCCTGATTCGCTTTTTGTAGGTCTTAGACAATATCCTCTTGTAGCCATGATTGTAGTGGTACTTATTGCCATTCCAATGTATATATGCGCGACAGGTTCAATACCTATCGCCATGTCGCTGATGCTTAAGGGTCTTACACCGGGTGTTGCTTTCGTACTTCTCATGGCCGGTCCGGCCGCCAACTTCGCCTCAATCCTGATTCTAAATCGAACTCAGGGTCGTAAAGCCACTGCCATATACGTTGCCTCTGTGGTAATAACAGCCATTGCGTTCGGGCTTATTATAGATTACTTATTACCTGTCGAATGGTTTGACCTCAAACGCACACCGGCTGATCATTGCGGACACTCGCAGTTAGGATGGTTCGAGACCTCGTGTTCCATCCTCCTCTTATTGCTGTTGATTGCATCAGCTGTCCGCACTTTATTAATCAATAATCACAAACATCATCACATGTCACACGAAAACACAATGACATTAAAGGTCATCGGCATGAACTGCGCACATTGTCGTGCTTCGGTCATCAAAGCAATTTCGGAAGTAGAAGGTGTACAGGATGTCGAAGTCAACTTGGCAAACGGCACCGCTGTAGTAACAGGCGAAGCATCCTCGGAAAAGGTAGCCGAAGCTGTGCGCCGCGCCGGTTTCGATATACAAGATTGACAAATAGGAACTCAAAGCAACCAAATAAATGCCTGACAACAAACTCAACTCCGAGGAACTTACCTACATCAAACAAAAACTGAAAGACCTTTTGAAGGCCACACGACCTGTGTTGGTACCCGGCGATCTATGCACTCTTAAGGGAACTTTAATAAAGGCTCATGAGCAAAACGGATTTGAGCGGAATGCCTTCGGTCAACATCCTTTGTTAACGGCATTTGACACTATAGCTATTCTTTGTGACATGGTAGCTCCCGATCGGACGCTTATCGTGTCTACTTTGTTACAAACCACTTTAAATGAAATAGACAACGATATCGAATCCATCCGCAAGCAGTGGGGAGACGATATCGCTTTAACCGTGTCACGCTTGTTAAAAGTACAACAGTTATATCGAAAGCACACAACAGTCGAGAGCGAGAATTTTAAACGTCTTTTGCTGACATTTGCCGAAGATATCCGCGTAATAATCCTAATGATAGTGGGAAGACTGGCTCTAATGAGATCAATCAACCATCATCCTGATGAGGACGCGGTTAGACAAGTTGCCGGAGAGGCACGCTATCTTTATGCCGCTCTAGCCCATCGTCTCGGTCTCTATACAATAAAAAGCGAACTGGAGGATCTATCCTTAAAATACACCGAGCGAGAAATTTACACCTCAATAGCAAAAAAACTGAACGAAACAAAAACAAAGCGCGACGAATACATCAAGAACTTTATCGAACCGGTAAAAGCCCGTCTTGAAGCCGAAGGGCTGCGCTTTGACATCAAAGGTCGCACCAAATCGATCTTTTCTATTTGGAACAAGATTAAGAAACAACGTGTAGACCTTGACCACATTTACGACCTCTTTGCCATTCGTATCATTATAGACACTGTGCCCGAACGCGAAAAGGCTGAATGTTGGCTTGCCTATTCGGTCATTACAGATATGTTCCGACCCAATCCGGCTCGTATGAAAGACTGGATATCCATACCAAAAGCCAATGGGTATGAGTCGTTGCATACAACGGTTTATGGACCTGACGAACGCTGGGTGGAAGTACAGATAAGGACACGTCGTATGGACGAAGTCGCCGAGAAAGGTCTGGCGGCTCACTGGCGGTATAAAGGTATCAAAGCCGAAGCTAATCTTGACACATGGATGAGCAATGTCCGCGACATTCTCGAAACTGCCGAATCAGGGCCCATGGAACTGATGAAAAACATGAAGATGGATGTGTACAACCGCGAAGTCTTTGTGTTTACCCCCAAAGGCGATCTGTACAATCTTCCGGCAGGCGCCACTCTTCTTGATTTTGCTTTTCACATACACACTGGTCTCGGCGCCCAATGCACCGGCGGCCGTGTCAATGGTAAAGCCCGTAAAATTAATTACAAATTGGAAAGCGGTGACACGGTGGAGATAATGACTTCGCCTAATCAACAACCAAACCAAGGTTGGCTGAATATTGCGATAACATCAAAAGCCCGAAACAAAATTCGTGCTGCGCTTAAGGATAGCGAAAGCCGAGCCGCCGATTTAGGAAAAGAGCTTTTGCAACGACGCTTTAAAAATCGCAAAATCGATTATAACGAAGCGCTCATGACAAAGGTCATCAAAAAACTTGGATATAAAGACACTATCCGTTTTTTTAGTGACCTTGGCGACAACACGTTGGATGTGGGAACAGTGGTGGACAACTACGTCAGCCTCATGTTACCTGAAAATGAAAACAATGTTACCGTATCAGCTGATGAGTTTGTGCTAAACACGGCTCACGACGATACAGAGGACTCGGTTTCGGA
Source organism: Muribaculaceae bacterium (assembly GCA_022509065.1). GTDB lineage: Bacteria > Bacteroidota > Bacteroidia > Bacteroidales > Muribaculaceae > CAG-873. Next base: position 41,122 of record JAFLTY010000006.1, on the reverse strand, counting down.
TTCCGATGTCCTGATTATAGGCAACGACATCAAGGGCATTAATTACCGAATGGCAAAATGTTGCAATCCTATCTTCGGGGATGATGTCTTCGGATTTATTTCAGCCGAAGGAGTGGTTAAGATACATCGCAATGATTGTCCCAATGCCTCAAATATACGCGCCAAATATCCCTATCGCGTAATCAAGACCCGATGGAGCGGCAAGTTCGCCGGCCAGATGGCTGTCACATTGCGCATTCTTGGAAACGATGATATTGGCATCGTCACCAATATTACTTCGATAATAACGAAAGAGTCCAACACTTCGCTTCGCAACATTTCAATCGATTCACATGACGGGCTTTTCCAGGGATTTCTTGTCGTGGGAGTTAATGATACACAATCTCTAAACAATTTAATTAAAAAAATAAAAACCGTAAAAGGAGTAAAAGATGTCCAACGTTCAAATTAAACTTTTCTTCTTGTCTGTATTAGTGACTTTGTTGACAACCGGCTGTTCGGGAGGTTCTATCTTCGGACCTTCGCTTGCCGAAGAACTATCATGTAAGATTGACACTTTGATGAATCGTGGCGAATATAAACAAGCCATCGAATACATAGATACTCTAAATCTTAAGTACCCTACGGAAACAAAGCTTCGCAAAAAAACCATGCTTACACGGGCAAAAGCCATGGAAGGTCTTATTTCCGATTCCATTCCACTGGTCGACGCTCAAATAGAACAGACACAACAAGAGTTGGACTCTCTGAAACAATATTTCACAGCAGTTCGCGAAACCGGCTTACCGGGATATATCATTGCGAAAGAAGTACAAAAAACAAACATCCTTAACGGTAACAACATACAGCCTCGTCTTGGTGACGCACTTAGCTCGTGGGTATTGGTGGCACATGTCAAGGGACAGCCTGATATCACGGGATTAACTATCGAAATCGCCGGACGCCGTGCATCGTCTATGGCATCCGATGCCTCAGCGCGACGCGTAAAAGGATCTTCTGGAGAAATGTTTAGTTTCACAACGGCCGAAGCCGACCCTATAGCACAAGCTATCGCTGGAGACACTACTTCCCCAGCTATACTGTATATAGAAACAACCAAAGGCCCCATAACGGTTAATCTTAACCAACAGGTCTTGACCGCCATTTGGCGCACATATCAACTTTCACAAGTCAGAGAACAACACCGTCTGGCACTCGTTCACCGCGAACTGCTCGAGCGCAAACTGGCCGTCGCTCGTAATCAAATAGCAAATTTCACCTCCGAGAATTCCAACACCTCTGATAATCAATGATAAAACCACTAATTTTTTCACTCACTTTGCTGTTGACTCTCTCAACTGTAGCACAGCAATCGTTCAATAGCTCATCAAAAAGTCTAAGCTCGCCTATTGTAGATGAGAATGGTAATGTAACTTTTAGCATATATGCTCCAAACGCCCAGAATGTGAGCGTATTCGGCGACTTCTCCGGCAGTCCGGCAACTTTAGTCTCCGATACCACCGGTCTATGGTCGGTGACACTCAGTGATGTCGCTCCCGAATATTACATATATCAATTCAACATTGACGGTCTGAAAATTGCCGACCCGTCCAATCCTTACACGAAACGTGACATATCGACCACATGGAGTACACTTATGGTGCCGGGTGATGTCACCGAGAACTATCAGGTTAAAGACATTCCACATGGCAGTGTGACTCATGTCTGGTATGACTCTCCCTCCGTTGACAGTCGTCGGCGCATGGCTGTGTACACTCCCGCCGGTTATTCAGACAACTCTGAACCATATCCTGTCCTGTATCTACTGCATGGGATGGGCGGTGACGAAGAAGCGTGGCTCGCCTTGGGTCGAACACAGCAAATAATGGACAATTTAATAGCACAGCAACTCGTGACACCGATGATTGTCGTAATGCCAAACGGCAACATCGATCTGGAGGCTGCTCCCGGCGAAACATCTGAAGGATTCGTTAAACCCACTATCCAACTTCCTCATACCATGGAGGGCACCTACGAACATTCGTTTACTGACATCGTATCGTTTGTCGATTCAGTCTACAACACCATTCCGTCAAAAAATGGCCGTGCTGTCGCAGGCCTTTCCATGGGCGGTTTCAACTCTCTTAACATCTCTGCTTTGTATCCTGACATGTTCGACTACGTAGGGTTGTTCTCTGCCGCAATCAATCCTCGCGCAAATGCTTCAGATGCTTTGTTTGCAGATAGGGAAAAGTTGCTTGCTCGGCAGTTCGAAACAGCTCCTAAACTCTATTGGATTGGCATCGGCAAAGATGATTTTCTCTATGACGACAACGTGAAATTTCGCAATCTGCTTGACAGCAACGGTTATAAATACGTCTATCACGAATCTGATGGCGGCCATTCGTGGAAAAACTGGCGTAAATATCTCCAGCTTTTCGCTCCGTTGCTTTTTAGAGCCGGCTCTTAAATAATGAAGTCATCAAAAAAGAAAGTTACATCCATACAATTTGACGATTCGAACAGCGAGCTTGCAGCTGCAAGACAGCTTCTCGAAGAGACGTCGCAGTCTGTTTTCCTCTCAGGTAAAGCAGGCACGGGTAAATCTACTTTTTTGCACTATCTGACTGCCACCACGAAAAAAAAATATGTTGTTCTGGCGCCAACGGGTATAGCGGCAGTCAATGTCGGTGGACAAACTTTACATTCTTTTTTTAAGATTCCGCTTAAACCTTTACTGCCCGAGGATCCGGACTTTGCGGTGACACGTTTGCGCAGCCGTTTGAAGTACTCAAAACAACACATCAAACTGATACGTTCGCTTGAGCTGATCATAATAGACGAAATATCGATGGTTCGCGCAGATGTCATCGATTTCATAGACCGGGTATTAAGAGTTTATTCCGGTAATATGCGTCTTCCGTTTGGCGGCAAACAAATACTCTTTGTAGGCGATGTTTTTCAACTCGAGCCCGTGGTCACCGGAAATGACCGCGATATTTTGGCGCGCGCTTACAGCTCATTTTATTTTTTCGATGCTTTTGTCTTTAAACAAATTGACCTGATACCTATAGAGCTGACTAAAGTCTATCGCCAGACTGACCTCCGTTTTATCTCATTATTGGACAATATTCGTGCCGGCAAACCTATGCAACAGGATATCGATTTGCTTAACTCGCGTTACATTCCTGGACACGTCAGTGCGACAGAGGTAGGCGACTTCACTATGACAATAGCGACACGTCGCGACATGGTGGACGCAATCAACGACCGACATCTCAACGCATTACCGGCCCCTCCTGTTGTTTTTGCAGGAGAGATTGAAAACGAATTTCCCCTAAATTCACTTCCTACTGATTTAAATTTGGAATTAAAAACCGGTGCTCAGGTGGTCTTTGTACGCAATGACCCCGAACACCGTTGGGTTAACGGCACTGTAGCGGTAGTAACCACATGTCTTCCTGACCTCATTCAGGTCATCACAGAAGATGGCGAGGAGTTCGACGTCGAGCGTGAGCGTTGGGTCAATGTCAAATATGTCTTCAACGAAAAAACACGGCAGGTCGACGAGATTGAGCTGGGCGCTTTCGTGCAATATCCTCTTAAGCCGGCATGGGCTCTCACTATTCACAAAAGTCAGGGGCTTACTTTCAACAAAGTCATAATAGACATCGGGCGCGGAGCTTTCGCCGGAGGACAGACTTATGTCGCGTTGAGTCGTTGCCGTTCGCTGGAAGGCATTATTTTGGCTAATCCTATAACACCGCGCGATATTTACATAAAAACCGAAATAGCTCGTTTCGCTTCACGCTTCAACAATCCGAAACTTATCGAAAGTGCCATAGACAACTCTCGCGCTGATGCATTGTTTAAATCGGCTGCCATTCATTTCGACAACAAAAATTATTCCGAGGCTTTTATAGCGTACAGCGAAGGACTTGAACTACGGCCTGAGGTCGCCCGAATGCCGGCTGTCAAACGATTGATACAATCAAAGTTGCACCAACTTGAAAAATTCAAGCGTTCGATTCTCGACCTCCAACGACAAATCGAGAAGGATAAACAACGTTTTGCTGATATAGCGAGTGGTTATGTCAAAGCAGCGGCAGAACTTGGTTCGGAAGGTTGGGAAACAGAAATGGCCTTGTCGCAATATGACAAAGCACTTAATATCTCGCCCAGTTATGTGCCCGCTCTGTTAGGAAAGGCTCAGATACTTATACGCACCAATCAACCGGACGATGCTCTTCTACTCTTTCATGAAGTTGCCAACAGCAACGACGCGTTGAGTTGGGAAGGCAACATAGGAGAAGGAGATATAGCACAGGATCAAGGCGATGACTTTAGCGCCATAAATTCTTATCTGGCTGCTCACGACAAAAATCCTAATGCCAAGAAACCCTTGCGCCGTCTAATAGAAATATATAGGCGTCTTCAGGATTTCGAATCAGCCAATATTTATAAACGCAAACTATCGCGGTTGAAATAGCGAATTTAACATTAAGCAATGCTCGACACTTTAGGTAAATATTTAATAAACGTCTCTGATTTTTTATGCGGTTATCCGTTATTTTTTCTGCTTATAGGTGGGGGCTTATACCTGTTCATCCGTTCGGGAGCTGTTTCAGTACTCAGGATGCCGGCGGCTCTTAAAGCTCTCAGACAGAAAAACACCGGTGACAAATCCTCCGGCGAGATATCATCGGGAGCCGCTTTGGTATCAGTAGTTGCAGCCACCGTGGGGCTCGGTAACATAGCCGGTGTGGCAATAGCATTGGTTATGGGAGGGCCGGGGGCTATTTTCTGGATGTGGATAAGTGCCATGGTTGGTATGGCCACCAAATATCACGAGGGCGCTTTGGCTATCATGTATAAAGGTAAGGATCACGAAGGTAATCCCAAAGGAGGCATGATGTATGTCATCGAACATGGTTTGGGCTCACGATGGCGTCCCCTGGCAGTTTTCTTCGCTGTCGCGGGTCTTTTCGGAACTCTTTGTATCATCAATGCCAATCAGCTGACAGAGGGCTTATTATCAACCTTTACCAGTGCTGAGAGTATAGATTCGAATACTTTCCTGACAACCATAAGTTCGCCGATTGGGCTGAGCAATACATCGATGGTCAAATTCATAATAGGGCTCACAATAGCCCTCATCGTTGCTATTGTAGTGCTTCGAGGTGTTAAACGTATTGCACAAGTTTCTGCCGTAGTGGTGCCGTTTATGGTAGGCGTCTACTTTATCATGGTGTTGTATATAATCCTCACCAATCTGCATGCACTGCCAAGTGCCATAGCGTCCATCTTCACTGAAGCTTTCAACCTACGAGCCGGCTTCGGAGCATTTGCCGGTATTGCCATTATCGGCGCCAGACGCGCCGCTCTGGTCAACGACGCAGGTATCGGCACAGCATCAATAATGCATGGAGCCTCGCAGAATACCAGGCCTGTCAAGGAGGGATTGGTCGCCATGTTGAGCCCTGCCATAGACTCGGGTTTCGTATGCACGCTGACAGCTATAGCGCTGTTGCTGTGCGGCGATTTTACTCATGTCGAGGGTGTCAAGGGTCTGGAAGTGGCGATGAGAGCATTCGATTCGGCTATACCCGGGGGAGCCTATCTCCTTATGATACTGGCGTGCATATTCGCATTGAGTTCAATGTTCTCCTATTCTTATTATGGGACTTCATGTGCCGAATATCTCTTCGGTCGAAAAAAAGCCCGTTGGTACACTTATGCCTATATACTGTCTCTTATTGTATTTGCGGTTGTTCCTGTTGAGGCTGCTATCGGTATGTGCGACATGTTCTACGCCCTCATGGCAATCCCTACCATGATTACACTCATCGCCCTAAGCGGTCGTGTACGAAAGGTTACTCGGACGTTTTTCAACAGTGATAGTCGCAATGCCGAGAAAAATGCGTAACTTTGTGGCATATCATCCCGTCAATAGAAGATAAAAACGTTTATGTTACAATATGTCCTTTGGGATCCAAATCCATTACTGATAGATTCATTCATTCAGGTAAGATGGTACTCGCTGATGTTTGCTATCGGTTTCTGGATAGGATTTAACATAGTTGCAAAAATTTTCAAACACGAAGGAGCCCCCGAACGTTGGCTTGGCACCTTGCTTATCTGGACAGTTGCCGGTACTGTTATAGGTGCGCGTCTTGGTCATTGCTTTTTTTATGAATGGTCATACTATAGCCAACATCCTGTGGAGATTCTTAAAATATGGCATGGTGGGCTTGCCAGTCACGGTGGCACCATAGGCGTCATTCTGGGGGTTTTCTGTTTCTCTTTTTTCACTTCAAAGCGGTCGCCCATGTGGACATTCGACCGTCTGGTCATACCCATCGCGCTTGTAGGAGCCATGATACGTTTCGGCAACCTCATGAACTCTGAGATATACGGTCATCCCACCGACGTACCATGGGCATTTATCTTTGTAAAAGGAACCGACGCCGCTACACGAGGTCTTCCGTGTCATCCTACCCAGATCTACGAATCGATAGCTTATCTCGCTCTTTTCGTCATCCTTATGTGGATGTACTGGAAACGTAACGATGAGGAGAGACCCGGTTTGATTTTCGGGGTTTTTATGACCGTACTTTTTACTGCTCGTTTTTTCATCGAGTTTCTCAAAAACGATCAGGAAGCTTTCGAGGCTGACATGGTGTTAAATATGGGTCAATTGCTCAGCATACCCTTCATTATTATCGGAGTTTTCTTCTGGATACGTGCCCTGCGCCGTCCACGCATTCACATAGACTTCCCCAACGCTTTTCCACCCGACAAAAAATAACCTTCATACTAATGAGTGTCCCCGACGGAAGGAATCCTTTCATCGGGGACACTCATTAGCTTATGTCAGTTTCAATTTATTCCACACTCACACGAGCGCTGGCAAAGATATTAAGTTGTAACTCTTTTGCTATCGAAGCTATTGCCTGATAACCTTTTGCCGAAGCATGTACTTCGTCACAGATTGCCGGGGCGTATGCAGCTATTGCTCCAAATCCGGGAAGCACGGCCAGGACGCCTCCACCAAACGAATGGACGACGGGCAGACCTACCTCCATCAACTGTGCGCGTTTACGGCGTTTGTTTCCTACAGTTGCCAACAATGTCGTTATGGTGGCAGCTTTGCTACCATCAAAGACAATATCTTTACTTACAGGGTTGACACCGTCGGCAGCTATAGTCGCTCCCATAGTGGCTACTTCAACCGAACTTAGTTGCAATGAACGAAGTTTGTTATAAACATTTACAACCAATTCCGGGTCGTCATAGAGTTCATAGTCGCGTTCGGCAAGACGGTCTACGACGTTGATTTCGTTCGCCTCTTTTGTAAGGCTTTCATATACTTTGTCGTTGAGCACTGGCTCACCAGCCGTCAGGTCGATAAGTGTGTCAACAAGAAGATTATACTTGCCGTCGCTGTCGCCGGTAGGTTCAATAGCACTTGTGGCACGCAGTGCATGTTTGTTAATATGCAGTTTTATCTTATGGTCATCTTCACTGTGCTTAATTTTGGGCATAGTGCCTGATTTCTTGACTATTTCCTCAGGTGTGTACTGAGAGGCCAAAGCGGTCGCTACAGCTACACGTGCAATGTCTCCGATGACAAATTTCTTGTCAGCGCTATCTCGTTTAACGATGCGGCCATCGGCTAACACAACGGCGATACCAAAATCCTTGGCATCAACATAGTCCTTAACACGAGAGTCTATCTCGCCCTTTTTCACGCTTTTATATGCTTCATAAGCGTTGTCGACTGCTTTTTGCACGTCTGAAAATGATATCTTCCTATCCATAGTAAATTAAATTGAAATATAGGTTTATTTTTTTTGTGTTTCTATTATAGAAACATCCATAAATGAATTTGGTTCATCAAAAAGAATATTGTACCAAAAGATTGATACGATTGGCCGACCCGCCTTCTCCGTCAAAGTTGTGTCGCCAGCCATGGAGATACTCTGCACCTACTCTAAAGTTTGAGTCAAAATTATAAAAACCGTTCACATCGAGATATTGGCCATACTGATATGTCTCACCACCGAGCCTGCGGACATTGAACAGTTGTGCCCGGCTGAAGGCAGCGGTAAAGAACAATTGAGGAGAATAGTTGTAATACATGCCCACTGTCCAACCCATCATTTCTGGAGCCGTCAGGCGGTTGCCTAAATATGTTGGGACCAAATCGTAACCATTTCCGGCCAGATCATTGATATACTTTGCTATGCCCTGACCGTATGCCACATGGCCGAATGCTTGGATCATACCGCCAGCGCATACGTCACCTATAGCACTTACCTGTAAACCCCAACCAAGTGCCATCCGGTTGGCGCCTACGCGTGTATTGCGATAAGCCATATCACGGAATATTCCTGATAACCTAACATGTTGTCCCGGCTTCCATGAATATTGTATATAAACCGGAATATCGGGGAAACGCGCAGCCAACGCTTCTGTGACGGCATTGGTAGTGTAAGTCGTTTGTGGAATCTCTAACGAGGCGGCTGCGGTAAAGCCTTTGTATGTGGGTGATGTATAACGGAACAACACGTTTTTTGCCGAAACTTGCCCGGAAGGTCCTTCGGTATCGACTGTTGGAGCTTTGGTGGCAGCGTCGATAAAAGTCGAGTTGGTGAGACCCGCTGTAAAATGTCCCAGGCTGACATAGGCCTGTTTGAGCATGAATCCATATTTACCGTTATTACCGGTGAAATTAGCCTGAAAATAAACTTGATACATCCCCAACTTTGGAGCTTTCCCTACAAGTTTCATAAAAAGACTTGAATGGCTGAGGTCACCTCCAAATCGGGTGTGTTGTACGGAATTGTCCGGTACACTGATGTCGTATGTACTAAAACCCGAACCGGGTATTGAACCGTCAAAATCATAATTTACCGTACCATACAGCTGCCCGCCCACACCAAAGGCTATCTTACCTTGACGATCCATAAGTAGGAAACGTGGAGCGTCAGGATCACTGAAAGCAAGATTCTCACGACTATAGAACACGGCGAGTACCTCTCTATCGGCGTTTTTGGCATCGCCATAAAGAACGACTGCACGTTCGGGGATATAAACAGTATCTGTCGGCAACGCTTTTACACTGAGACAAACTACCGCGCATGCAAATAAGACGAAAAGCCCCGGGATGGTACAACGAAGTTTCTTCATAGACGTATAATGTGATGAACTAAACAAAAATAATTGCAAAAATAAATATTATGTCCAAATTATAACATACTTAAAACAAAATAAGTTCATATTTTCTCTTCCATTAAGTATAATTTTAGACTCAAGGCAAACTATAAAGTTGCTATCAATCACGATTCTATTGTCGGGCTTTAGCGAATTCAATTTATTTTAGTAATTTTGAGGCTATAAACTTATTTTATATGAAAGGTATCATTCTTGCCGGAGGTTCCGGCACTCGGTTATATCCCATCACCAAAGGAATAAGCAAGCAGCTGCTGCCTGTCTATGACAAACCTATGGTTTATTATCCTCTCTCTATTTTGATGCTGGCCGGCATAAGGGAAATTTTGCTCATCTCTACCCCGCGCGATTTGCCACTTTTCAAGGAGTTGCTGGGTGACGGTAGCGATTTTGGTGTCAGGATGTCATATATTGAACAACCGTCGCCCGATGGCTTGGCGCAGGCCTTTATCCTCGGTGAGAAATTCCTTGACGGCGAAGCCGGATGTCTTATTCTGGGAGACAATATTTTTCATGGGAGTTTTTTCGTGCCTATGCTCGAAAAAGCTATCTTCGATGCGGAACGTAATAATCGTGCTACCATCTTTGGCTACTGGGTGAAAGATCCGCAACGTTATGGCGTTGCTCAGTTAGACGATAACGGCCAATGTGTTGCTATCGAAGAGAAACCGAAACTACCAAAATCAAATTACGCAGTGGTTGGGTTGTACTTCTATCCCGGCGATGTCGCTGATAAAGCCAAGACATTGACACCATCCGCTCGAGGAGAGCTGGAAATAACGGCGCTCAATCAGGCATATCTCAACGATGGGCGACTCGACATACAGCTGCTTGGTCCTGGCTTCGCTTGGCTCGATACCGGAACTCATCAGTCTCTTTCAGAAGCTACCGACTATATTGCTGCGATCGAGAACCGACAAGGGCTGAAAGTCGGTTGCATAGAGGGCATAGCCTACAGTAAGGGATGGATCACAGCACAAAAAGTACGGGAAATCGCCGAACCAATGGCAAAAAACGATTACGGCCAGTATCTTATGCAAATCATCTCCGAGAATAACCAACATAAGTAATAGTCCATGGTTGAAAACGAAAAAAAGTTTATTCGCAATATCATTGTTACCGGAGGAGCCGGTTTTATCGGCAGTCACGTTGTACGTCTTTTTGTGAATAAATATCCCGACTACCGCATCATCAACGTCGACAAACTAACTTACGCAGGTAATTTGGAGAACCTTCGCGACATAGAAAATAGGGACAATTATGTTTTTATAAAAGCCGACATTTGCGACTTGGAAAAAATATGCGCCATAATGGAACGCTATGATGTTGATGGCATAATCCATCTTGCCGCCGAAAGTCATGTTGATCGTTCCATTATGAATCCTTTTGATTTCGCGCGCACCAACGTTATGGGCACCTTGACTCTCCTCGAATCGGCTAAGAATTATTGGCTTCGTACACCTGACTCCTTTAACAACAAGCTTTTTTACCACATCTCGACAGACGAAGTTTATGGCGCATTAGAGATTACCGACTGCCAAGGCCATAATCCTCCTTTCTCTACCCCGGGTTCATCCGCCGGGCACAAAGCCTACGGAGAGGAGTTTTTTGTTGAAACCACAAAATATAATCCACATAGCCCGTACAGTGCTTCAAAAGCCTCCAGCGACCATTTTGTCCGTGCCTACCACGACACATACGGGCTTCCTACAATTGTAACAAACTGCTCCAACAATTACGGACCCTACCAGTTCCCTGAGAAATTAATCCCGCTGTTTATTAATAACATACGTCAAGGAAAGCTACTACCTGTATACGGTAAAGGAGAGAATGTTCGCGACTGGCTATTTGTAGAAGACCATGCTCGCGCTATCGACCTTATTTTCCATAAGGGGAAAATCGGGGACACATATAACATAGGTGGTTCAAATGAATGGAAAAACATTGACCTTGTCAAAACCATCATACGTACTGTCGACGAAATGCTTGGAAATCCCCCGGGACATAGCGAGTCACTTATCACCTATGTCACCGATCGTCCAGGGCATGACCTGCGTTATGCCATCGATTCGCGTAAACTGCAGTCCGAACTCGGGTGGCAACCAGACTTCCAGTTTGAGGAAGGTATAAGGCGCACAGTTGCCTGGTATCTGAATAACACCGAATGGTCTGACCGCATACTCTCCGGTGACTACCGTGACTACTACGAAAAGATGTACTCCAACCGCTAAAAGTCAACAAAATAACCCTATAAATTCCTCACAGACCACATTGCCAGGTGCACTGACATAAAGTCAAGGATTAATTCACTGTAATAAAAAAGAATCAGCCACTTAAAATTAAAGATAAGTGGCTGATTCTTGGAGAACCAAATGTAAAGTGGTCTTTTGCCTAAGTCCCGAAAAGGATTTCGGATGCCTTGATTTGCGACATTAGATTATGCCAACAACTTATATTCATAGTGAATGTGAGCGACGGGAATCCCACATTCTTTCCTACCCTCTTTATCGTGGCATAGACTTTCTGTACGATTGCATGATGCGGTAATCCGATATATTTTTCTAAAAGCGGGAATATATAATTACGGTTCGATGTTATGTAACGCTGCAGAATATCATATGCGGCGTTATCCAACGGAACGACTCGCTCGTTACCTTTCATCCGACGTCGGTACTTCAGTATGCCATTCTTTATATATGATTTTTTCAAGGTCATGATTTCCATCAACTCCATACCTCGACAATAGAACCCAAACATGAACATGTCGCGCACCAACTCGGCCTCTTTGTCGTCAGACAAATCAACATCTGCAATTTTTTTGAGCGCCTCTTTCGTAAGGATAACCTGTTCCTCTATATCCCGTTTGAAAATCACGCGCGTATTCAACCCTTGAAAAAAATTCGCCGGCACATTAATCAAACCTTCGTCCGAGGCACTATTCACTATCGTACGTAAATTTCTAAGATAAAAAGATTGCGTGCTCGCCCGTACGCCGCTGTCTTCAAGCCAGTCGCTGTAATGTGATACAAAATCTTTGTTTATTTGACTAAAAGGCAAAACATTAGCCGACACGAATTTTGACAGACTGTTCTTCAAGCTCATATAAGACCGCCCGGTACTGTCTTGGCCGTTCTCAACACATTGACGCGCCTTAATTTCGATGTAATTCAGAAAGTTAGCAGAGTCTTGCTTTATTGGACAAACCAATTTGAAATGTCTTTTCAAATCGTTACCCAACCTAACAATATCGGTTCGAATAGTGAAACCGGCCTGCGCCTCGTCTATTATCTTTCTCATCGACATCTCACCATCTATGCATCTGCGGAAATCAGCCACGACATCATCGAGACTTATCTCATCCCCATTTTCAATGCGTCCTTCTATAATCAAATATAGCATCATTACAAATGGACGCAGCCGGTTAATGACATCGTCAATGGCCTCACCGCTTGCGAGCATAATATTAGTGCTAACAGTACGGCACTCCTTAACCAGACCTCCATCGGTTGCCACACTACGCCCGGCAATCCGCAGATACACCCTACCCGGCCTATCCGGATAGCGCTTACTCCGCGTCCCCTGCAAAACAGTTGTAATCAAAAACATCTATTTAATATCAGTAGAGTATGTCTTCCGGATGGAGAGGTGTATATGGACCGTCCTTGACTTCAAATATTGTGGACGGCTCTATGACTTCGACTGTATGCCATTGTCCTTGTGGAATATGTACGCCGTAATTCCCAATTTGTGGATCAAGAAGATAGCGCTCTATTTGTTCTCCAAGATCATTATAGAATACGACAAACATTTTTCCTCGAAGAAGAATATATGTTTCGGCTGTATGCGTGTGACGATGCACGGGTAATATAGTACCCGGCAACAACACGTTAAGTAGTCGTTGCGCTTTTGACTCGAGGCTCTCATGCAAATTATAGTTCATTCTCAACCGTGGAGAAGCTTCAGCGTCTGTTGTTATTTTATCCAACAACTCGTTATTAAGTATCATATTTATAATGCTTTTGATTTCAAGTACTGCTCATGCAGAACATAGTTTCTCTTCATGAAGAGAATATAAGCTATGACTAAAACCAATATGACAATGCCGAGATACAGATAATGATTAATCGGAAGAAAAACAAGACCGGCAGAGATTATAAGTTGCAAAACCATATAAAAAGAAGATACTGTCACATGCGGTATCTTCAATTCGTTTGCCATAATTTGATAAGCGTGCTTTCGATGTGCCTCGCCAAGATTTTCATGCAATTGTATTCGATGGCATATTGTGAGAATTGCATCGGCACCATATACTGCAAGTAAGCATAAGTATGACAAATCACCGGTTTGCAGAATAAGTCTGCCAAGGGCAAATAGGAGTATAAATGCTATACTAATCGAGCCCACATCACCTGCAAAGCATTTTGCCTTTTTGCGGAAATTGAAGAAACAGAAAACAAGTAGGCTTAGTCCGGTTACATACAGAAAAGACTGACTTATAAAATCAAACTTGCTATTCAAATATAAAAGAGGCACCAACACGGCAATCGAATATCCTCCGGTTATACCGTTGATACCGTCCATGAAATTGTAGGCGTTGATGATACCAACGGAAACAATAAGGGCTATAATTACCATCCACCAATCGTTCAAGTTAAGAATACCGAACTGATAGAACATAAGCCCCATCGCAACGAACTGGATGACAAGTCGCAGACTATCCGGCAGCGAATGAATGTCATCGATAAAGCTTATCAACGAAATAAGTGACAGACCGAGCAGAAACCACGGATAAGTCATTCCAAAGAACATGGCACAAAGCCACGCACCTAAAAGGAATACAATCCCACCCCCACGAAGCGTTACAGACGTATGCGACGACCGAAGATTAGGCTTGTCTATAATATTAAACCTATCTGCTACAAGAAAGTATGCTATTTCTAAAAGAAACAGCAGAACTAAAATAATTGCAAAAATCATCTATTGTTGATATTGAAAACTTTGAATGGTTTTGGTTAATCCTTCACGAGCCTGTATAGGCATACTTTTTATGTTTAATGCTCGTTTTATTTTGTCATTAGACACAACATAGTTTTCTGTGAGTTTATCGAGTCTGAAAGTATTGAGTGGCAAATGCAGAATATCCCCAATCCTTGCCCCAAACCTTATCATCCCCTTCGGCAGCTTCCATATATAGCTTTTCTTACTCATAGCATTGCACATCACATTTATAAGTTCGTTTGTCGATAATGCATCATCATCAGCCATATTGTAAATTCCGCTTGGGACATCAGTTGTGAGTAATTTTTCTATGACATAGGAAAGATTATCGATAGACGTGAAGGTGCGTCTGTTTTCAAAAGCTCCCAGAGGCCATGGAACTCCTTTTGAAATTACGCTATATAGAAGGTTTAAATTGCCCTTATTGCCCGGACCATGAATCATACACGGACGAAGAATTATAATATCGCGTTCCATATATAGTTCAGGACTATTTTTTAATCTTTCCAGAATATATTCTTCTGCCTTCACCTTACTTTCACCATAGGGACCAACAGGACAAGGAACAACGTCCTCGGTCAAAACATCTCCCTGTACCTTATCTATTGCCGCCTTGACAGAACTGAAGAATATAAATTTCTTTATCTCAGGGTGTTTTGTAAAGTAATCAAACGTCTTTTTTGTAAGGTCGGTGTTTACTTTGAAATATAAGTCTGCTGCCAACTTGTTTTTCGTATCGTGGGCTTTGCCAGCAAGGTGAATAATTGCATCGAATTTCGGCATTTGATCTCCCTCAAGGTCTTGCCATGAATAAGTTTTTATTATCCCCTCTTTTTCAGGAGCGACGATATCAAGACCGTAAATATTATACTCAGACTTTAAGGCTTTTACAAGATTAGAACCTACGAAGCCATGGATTCCGGTAATAAGTATGTTCATTGGGGATTAATCTAATTGCATAATGTTGGCATAGTCATTATTGATTTTGACAACGTCATATTTTGATTCAGCTATTCGCCTCGATTCACACCCCATCTTATCGGCGACATCTGGATTGAGTAGAAGGTATTCCATTTTTGCTGCAAGAGCTTTTGCATCTTCAACTGGAATCAAAAAACCATTTTGACCCTCAATAACAGTCTCTCTACAACCTGGCGCATCCGACGTGATGATTGGGCGCCCCATTGACATAGCTTCAAGTACACATCTTGGCGTTCCTTCATGATATGATGGTAGAACAAAAATATCGCATTGCCGTATAAAAGGGCGTACATCCTTTTTAAACCCCTCGAACAGTATCAAGCCTTCGGTTTGATACTGTTTTACCTCAGATTTTTGAAGAGATGATGGGTTTGTGTCAATATCACCAACTGCAATAAATCGGGTATGAGGATATTTCTTCTTTATAATTTTAGCGGCCTCTATATATTCGCAAATTCCTTTCTCTTTTAATAGACGCCCCACGAATAAAAAGGTTGAAGAATGAGGGAGATTGTTGAATTCAAATCTCTGTAAATCAACGCCGGACCCATTGACAATAACACTTTTCTCCTTTGGCACCAAATTTAGCTGAAGGAAAAGTGATAAATCATCCTTATTCTGAAAAATTACTTTTTTACTGCACTTGAACGCATTCTTGTAGAGGCGGTTCATTATTAATCGAATTACTCTAATCTTCAAAGAATTGCTCCGATAAATTGACCCGAGCCCACTCATCAATGAATAAACATGTGATATCCCGGCTCTATTTGCTGCCCATGCCCCATAGGAGATGGCTTTGGCGAATGTACAAAACACACGATCAGGCTTGAGCTCTTTTAATCGCTCAGTGAGTTCTCGCAGTGTTCTCAGATCCGCAACAGGGTTAAGACCATTTCGGCTTAACTTTACCGATTTATAGTCAAATCCGCGCTCGATGCATTTGTCTCTAATCTTCTCTGGCGGAATATCCCCGATGGCTGTTACTTTATGACCTGCATTAACCCATGATTCGATTAACTCCTTGCGGAGATTGAACAGGGCTTTCGCCGAACTCGTGATTATGACAATATTCATGTTGATCTTAGTAAGTAAAATCTACCCCGATGACAATACGAGGGTCGATTTGCATATGTCGTTTGCCCAGAGTTAGAAATTATTGTTTTTTACGGTTAGATATACTCCGGGAGATAAGCCAGCACCGCTATCGAATTTCCAGAAGTAAAGAGTACCTGCCATAGTAGTAATCGATAAGCGACACCTTCCGCATCCGCCAGTTGTTTAAGCGTGCCGGTGTCCTTAGCCACAAGCGTGACATCCATTGACTGGTTCAAAAATCTCAACTGACCTTTGAGAAGACCGAGGGTGCAGTCGTGCGCGGTCATTCTGATAAGTTTTCGCCGCATTGTTGAAAATGGAATAAGATAATGTCGAAATAAAAACATCAATTCAAGAGGCGACTCAAGTCATAAGCGTCGCACAACTCCTTGGCAAGAGATTCGCGCATATTTGGCAAGTCGAGAGCCGGATTGCCAAAAGCGTTAAGAAAGGGGAAATAAGCGCAGTTGCGAATCTTTTCAAGGACAATGATTTGTTCGGACGACAAATAATCCTTGTATTCCAACGTATACCTAATCTCCTTTAAAATAGCATCGCGCTGAGCCCTTAGGTGATCCATTACAGACACCCCTGGGTGGATAGCTCTCATCGGTGAAGCCGTATGCACCGATTGAAGCCTCTTAAAGCGAGATATTATATCATTTCGGTCATAAGAGCGTGTATTCCACACCTCTATGGGATAAACGCTATTTATGCTGTTGCTAAATTTGTCTCGAATATTATTGAATTTCGCTTGTAGAGGCTTTTTTAGCTTATGTGCCATTATAAGGTGAGGCAAAAAACTGATAAAGACATAGAATATTGCGCCGGCAATATAACTATAGCTCAAATTGAGAAGCACAGCATTTATCGCCTCGGCGTTTGCGAAGTCGCCAATCTTCCAAAACCACCCCAACCCCACAGCACAGATACAATAAACAGCCAGGACACTTATGACGACTATGAGCAGATTAACTATACGCATTTCAATAATTTATCATAGAAGTAAAATAAATCTCCATGTGAGTTTTTATGCCATCCTTTTTCTCGCATTACCCAAGTTACGAGTAACATACCAACAAAAAATACAACAAATACCATGGACATAGACATGAATTGATCCATTCGTTCCTTTGCAAGCTGCGTGTTATTCTTAATTTGAGCCGCTATAAACGACAGTTTTATCAAGAATATAAAAACCGCGGTCACCATAAGATTTGAAGCGACAGCAAAGTCACTCCACGTCCACATTTTAAGTAGACGATCCTTATGAAAAACTTTCATACAAAGGGTAAGAACGGTAGTTATGATTGGTAACCATAGAAATCTGAAACTATCACCTGACAAAAAATCAATCATAATGATTTTATTAAGGATGATATCACTTACTTTCTAAGAATTTTTTTAGGGATGAAGTATCTTAAAAACGATTTTAAAGGATATCCTCCTATTTTTAATATTATTGAGCGTGCTTTATTACGCCATTTAGGATGCCATGTCCCGGCAAAATGATGTATGGCTATCGTTTTTGGTGTCAGATAAATTTTACCATCCTTTACAGATTTTGGACAGAAATATTCGGAAGGCAAGAACGTAAATTCCGCTATAGTTTGCTTTTGATTATTTAATTGAAGGCCGTATTTTTTTAAACATTCAGTAATGTATATAACATTAGTGGTTGTTTCCAGCGACCCATTCTCCTTAACAAATAATCGTTCTTTATAATCTGAAAGCAACTCCTTAATTATGGGTATATTTTTTTCACTTGCCATCAAACCAGTAGGAACCATATTGGTTGTCTCAAATCCTGATATTGCTTTAAAATTTAAGATACTATCTAATGGTTTTAAAAGCTCCACATCAGTATCCATGTATATACCTCCCTCGGTATATAATGCATATAATCTAACGATGTCTGTCACGAAAGCAAATTTACGTGTATCATATGCTTGTCTAGCATATGGGAAAGTATCTAAATCAAAGTTTGATTCATTCCATTCTTTGATCTCATAATCAGGGCATAACTTTTTCCATGAATTAATACAGTTCAAGGCAGAATCAGGCAGTGGATTCCCCCCAAACCAACAATAATGTATCTTTTTTGGTATCATGTTTTTGCTTTAAAGTTTATATGAATTTACTATTCTTTCGCATGCGTGGCCGTCGCCGTAAGGGTTGACGGCTTGCGACATACAGTTGTAATGTTCAGGATTGTCAAGGAGGGAGGAGACTTCATTGACAATACGGTCGTAGTCGGTGCCGACAAGACGTACCGTGCCGGCTTCGAGTGCCTCGGGGCGTTCGGTAGTGTCTCGCATGACAAGTACGGGTTTGCCAAGTCCAGGCGCTTCTTCCTGAATGCCTCCGCTATCAGTCAAAACTATGCGCGCTTTTTCCATCAAATAGACAAACGACAGGTATTCAAGCGGTTCGATAAAGAACATGTTACCTAGGTTGGATAGATCTTCGCCAAAGACTTCGTGTATGGGGCGGCGCACATTGGGATTGAGATGCATCGGATAGACGAAATCGATGTCGGGGTATTTTTCTGTAAGGGTTTTTATCGCCTTGCACATGGAGATAAACCCTTCGCCGAAGTTTTCGCGTCGGTGACCGGTGATTAGCACCAGGTTATGTCCTTTAGCGAGCCGGGCTGTGTCATAACCTGCTTTTCGGAGTTCAGCGTTCAGTTCATTGTCAAGCGTCGGGTTGTTTTTGATTTTGTCAACGACCCAATACAATGCGTCGATGACGGTGTTGCCCGTAACTGTTATTCGTTCCGAAGGCACGCCTTCGTCGATAAGGTTTTGTCGACTTAAGGGAGTGGGGGCGAAATGGTGTGTCGCGATGCGGCCTGTCAGCTGTCGGTTCATCTCCTCAGGCCACGGACTGTAGATGTTATGTGTCCGTAACCCGGCCTCGACGTGCCCCACGGGAATCTGTCGGTAGAAAGCGGCGAGCGCGGCGGCTGTCGATGTGGTAGTGTCACCGTGAACCAGGACGATGTTGGGTTTTGCTTGATCAAGGACATCACGCATGCCGACGATGACGCGAGCCGTTACATCAAACAGATCTTGCCCGGCTTGCATTATGTTCAGGTCGTAATCGGGCTTGATATCGAAGATGTCCAACACTTGGTCGAGCATCTGTCGGTGTTGTCCGGTGACGCAAACCACGGTGTCGAACGCCTCTGGGTGTTTCTGGAACTCCTTGACTAGGGGAGC
The DNA here is from genome assembly GCA_022509065.1 of Muribaculaceae bacterium. Lineage (GTDB taxonomy): Bacteria > Bacteroidota > Bacteroidia > Bacteroidales > Muribaculaceae > CAG-873. The sequence goes on along the minus strand of JAFLTY010000006.1, from coordinate 21,611 downwards.
CATTTTGATGGCTTCCGGACGAGTCCCGAAAACAAGCATTATCTTTTTCATGACAAGTTTAACTATCTCAAAAATACAATAGCTCCATATTAATTACAATTAAAAGAATTAACCCAAGTTTGAATAAACTCGTTCCTTTCTTTTTCTAATTTTTCAAATAAAAAATCTTTAGATTTTTCGAAATTGACAATAGCTAAGTCTGACAAAACACGCGTATCCAAAATCCAATTAATTTTTTTTATTATATCACTTATATTTCCTTTCTTAAAAACGCATTCCTTAGGTAATAACTCAGGTGTTCCTCCTGCATTAGCGCCAAGACATGGTACTGCCATAGACATCGCTTCTACAACAGATCGTGGCAAACCCTCAGTTTTACTTGGATGTATATAGATATCTATATTTTTAAATAAGTTATAAACATCTTCCTGTTTTAACCCTCCTAAGAAATGCACCCTATTCGTCATGTTATATTTTTTAGCCATTAACATTAGGTAACTGGCATCGCCATTTCCAGCTAAATAATAATGTATATTATATTTATATTGTAATTTGGAAAGTGCCTTTATAACATCTTCTTGACCTTTGTATTTTACATTTATCGCTGCACAAGTAGCTAACTTTATCTCATTGGAAGAGTTAATGGTAGTAGAAGTTATTTTCTCCAGTCTTTGAGACAATATATTGCTGTTTACATCATGTAATATGACATTTGAGATGCCCGCACTTAAACCTTTAGATGGATAACGTTTTTGTAAAAACTTTTGCGTTACGTAGATTGAAAAATCTGTTTTTTTCATCATTTTTTTCATTTTTAGGGTCTGAATTGGAGCAATAAGCTTTCCTTTCCAACCATGATGCGTTAAAACATCCCAAGGACATCCAATTGCCATTGCTAAATATGGTTTACCTTGTTTTTTTGCAAAATTAAAAGCGGCATAAGCTGCTGAGGAAGGAACATATCCGATAACTGCATCCGATTTCTCGACTGCCTCCTTTACCATTTTATAATTGGATCGACTAAATTTTAAAAGATTCTTAGCATTTTTTATATGCTTTAAAGGAAATAGTTTCATATCTCCTATATTAAAGGTCTCTTTTTCAGGGACACCTTCTATGACAGTGCAACATAAATTTAGTTGGCCTAAAGGGGCATATCGATAAAAATGCAGCGTTCCTCCGGCTCTTTTATAAAGATTACCTTCATAAGAAAATAATCTGAAAGCTGACATTACTAATAAAATTTTCATATGGACGTTTGAAAATTTAACAACCAGTCTTGAAATGAATATCTTTTTATATTTTCGTTATATTTCGCTAAGTTATGTTCTTGCCTTTCTAATAGAAACTCTGACAAATGATTAGTTGTGTTTACATCAAGAATATATACTGTCCTTTTATCATATAAAGGGGTATCTTTAATTTCTTTCCAGTTGGTTATTAGTTTCTTCCCGAAATATAAGGCTTCAAGCGGTCGCAGCGACATCCCTTTTTGGTGTGGAGGCAGAATATCAACTATACATTTAGATTGCTTAACTAAAGATGCAACTTCCTTATAGGGAAGACGATGCTTATTTGTCCTCACTTTACTGGAGTCAGCTATTAAGAAAAATGTCTTCTGCCCTAAATCACTTAATAACTTTTGGGTTGAATTTATAATTTCTTTACGACCCTTGTCAGCACCAACGAAAATACAATCATATGTTTCCGCTTCATCAGGGGTATTGTTAACAATTTCGGGGAAATAAAACTGATGGTTATACTTTAATTCATATTGTTTACAATCCTCGGGATCGTATGACCACTTTTCAATATTAGGCTGAAGTTGACACAATATGTTTGGATTTGAAATGTGATTCCAAAACCAATAAATTACTCTTAATTGCGGATATCGTTTTTTTATATAATTGGCAGCCGGAACAGTTAACGGAGAGTCAAACAATATTAAAGTGCTAAAGTTTTTCCCAACATTTTTAAATTGTTTTGTGTAAAACCAATGGTTTTTGGATGGTAAAAACTTTTGAACTATTAACCGAAGGAATTTAATGGGTTTTGATAACTTCGGGAAAATGGTAAAAGTAGGAACATTGTTTTTATAATATTCGAAAAACAATATTTGATCGTTTATAGTAAATAAGCAGATATCCATGCGTAAAATTCATTTGCATAAAATTCAGGTAACACAACATCCCAATAGCTTGAAGAATGCATTAGGTAAGCGACGATTCCGAAAGAGGCTCCGTATAAAATGATCAAAAAATTTAAGCCAATATTCGTAAGAGGCCATTTGGAGGCCAATTTATCTGTGACATATGAAAGATTTAATATTTCCATATAACGATAAACTCTTAAAGCAGAAAGCGAGTAGAAGGCGGCAGGAAGTAATGCAAAAAGAGCTAAGTTGAAATATAATATATTATTTTCTGAAATTGAATATTTTTTTTGTGATATTGTTAATGTTTTAGTTATAGAACTTTTTAATCTGAATTTTCGAACGAAGATTATAAAGATTATGTTTACGATAAACAGTATAATTAATAGATTTTTTGTCAACGAACTTACTCCAAGGTCATAAGCTTCTATTTTATCAATAATTACTTGTGAAAATAAGAACCAAAGAGCACCAGCAAAAAATGCGGCAATTAGAACAAGTTGCACTTTTGAGACTCTCTTCAAAACATTCTTATTTAGTAACCCAAAGACAAAGAAAAAAAAGTTCATTGAGTGCATGGATGTTCCAAGCAAGACCCAAAAACCAAATTTTATTAATCCCTTAACAGTGTAATCCTTAAATAACGCAGATATTCCGATTAAACACAGAGCAAAACCGAAAAAATTTCGGTTTTGCTCTGTGTCATAAAATGACACAGTGCATAGGTATAAAGCAGCCACAAGGCTGCATCGTCTCGCAAATTTTATAATAAACCATAAATATATAGACCACCCAGCAGCTAATATAATCAGTCGACAACTGAAATAGTCAAACCCGATTTTTTTAAATAACAATGAAAGCCCATAGTAACCTAAATCCTTGTTAATCTCTAAATTATACATTATTTCATAGTTAACATAATCAGGTTGTAGGCGAGTCCAAGCCAGAGTCCAAATGAAGAAAAAAATAATGCATGTTAGAATTTTAGACTTTTGGAAGAATAAAGCCAAAATACATAAACAGACTAAAACAAGAATGGCCGGATTCATTTCTTACGGTTTATAAACCCTTTTCTTTATCATTTGTATCGAAATACCAATCCAGATTATGGCACTGATATATTGAACCAGTACTATAGACCAAATAATGGCAGTCGCACCAAATGAGAAACAACATGCAAAACCAATACCTAAGCAAAGTGTTTTCCAAATTTCGATTTTAAAAATCTGGCTTGTTATACCCAACGTTTTAAGCAAATTTCGGCAAATAGTTTGGGCTGTCATAGGAATGATTCCAATACATAAAACTCTAAATACAGGTGTGGCGGAAACCCATTCTACTCCAAGTATCAATTCCACAATTTGATATGCAAAACAGTACAGCACCACTACTGCACAACTGGTTCCAATGATAATTAAAAGAAACAATTTTTTATATAGCCCAGTAATCTTGTCAAAATCGCTCAAACGTGACATATAAGGGAAAATGCTTTGGTCTAAAATTCCCGTGTAACAACCATTCACAAAATCGGTAATTTTTGATGATTGGGTATAATAACCGGTAAATTGCAAAGAGGATATTTTACCTATGATATTGGTTCCAATATTATTGACAATACTCTTTAGAAATTCTGCTCCCAGAATATTTATACCAAAGTGAAATTGATATTGAAAAGATTCTCTTGAAAATTTTAGGAGAGGTATGAATCGATTATATATAAACATCATGATTAAGGCAGCAAACCCATTCACTAACTGCATTAAAACCAAAGACCAAACGCCATATCCTCTATTAGCAAACCAAATGGCACTTATTAATGCTAGCAATCCACTTGAAATATTAATAAGAGCCATAATATGAAATTTACACTCTCTAAAAATCATTACTCGCTGAGTAACTCTACAGGCGAATATAAAGAAAGTAAGAGCTAACACTCGGATAAGCCCTTTTAAAATAGGTTCAGAATAGAAATCAGCAACTACGGGAGCAACAAAGAATAAAACTAAATATAGTACAATACTAATAGCTAGATTAAACCAAAATAATGTTGAATAATCAATTTTATCAACATCTTTCTTTCTTAAAAGAGCCCCTCCCATTTGGGCATCAATCATCATTTGGGAAATTGCTATGAAAATAGAAATCAAGCCAAGTAAACCAAAATCCGAAGGACTCAAAAGTCTAGCTAATATAATCGTACTCAAAAAGCTAACACCCGAAGTGCCAAATTGAGAAATTGCATTCCAAAAAATGACTGATTTTAAGCTTTTTGATGTCATATTATCCGTCAGCGGGATTTATAAACTATACATTTCTCGATAATAGGTAAGATAATCACCGGATGTGATATCGTCCATCCAATCTTGATTATCGAGGTACCAGCGGACCGTTTTTTCGATGCCTTCTTCGAATTGGAGTGAGGGTTCCCATCCAAGTTCAGCCTGAAGTTTACGGGAATCGATGGCGTAGCGCATGTCGTGGCCAAGCCGGTCTGTTACGAATGTAATAAGATGATCAGAGTACCCTTCCGGATTGCCAAGTAATCTGTCGACTGTCTTTATAATAACTTTAATAAGGTCGATATTCTTCCATTCGTTGAACCCGCCGATATTATACGTTTCGGCAACTTTTCCCTTGTGGAAGATGAGGTCAATAGCTCTGGCATGATCTTCCACAAAGAGCCAATCGCGGACGTTCTCGCCTTTACCATAAACGGGGAGTGGTTTTCCCTGCCGTATATTGTTTATAAACAATGGTATCAGTTTTTCGGGGAACTGAAAGGGACCGTAGTTATTAGAACAGTTTGTCACTATGGTTGGCATTCCGTAAGTGTCGTGATAAGCCCGTACAAAGTGGTCGCTCGAAGCCTTTGATGCTGAATATGGTGAATGTGGATTGTACTTGGTTGTTTCGAGGAAAAACTCTGTGCCGTATGCCATGTCGTCTTCGCTGGAAGCTTTGGTAGTAAACGGCGCCACGACTCCTTCAGGATGCGTCAGTGCAAGAGCTCCATAGACCTCATCGGTAGAAATGTGATAGAATAGTTTGCCCTTGTATTTCTCTTGTAACGACTCCCAATATTCTTTGGCAGCCTGCAACAAAGAAAGCGTCCCCATAACATTTGTTCGTGCAAATGTAAACGGATCTTTAATCGAGCGATCCACATGGCTTTCAGCTGCAAGATGTATGATACCGTCGATTTGATTTGAGCTGATGATTTCCCTCATTCTATCATAATCGCAGATATCTGCTTTTATGAACTTATAATTCGGTCTGTCCTCGATATCTTTGAGATTTGCGAGGTTTCCGGCATATGTCAGTTTATCAAGATTGATGATATTGTATCCCGGGTATTTGTTCACAAAAAGACGGACAACATGCGAGCCTATAAAACCGGCTCCACCAGTGATAAGTATATTACGATTCATTTTCCTTCAGATTTTTAATACATACTTTGAGCGAATCGATCCAATAAGGCACTTGCAAGTCGAATGTTTGCTTGAATTTAGTCTTATCTAATACTGAATATGATGGCCGAATCACGGGAGAAGGGAACTCATCGGAGTGGCATGGTTGAATATCGCAGTCCTTGTTTCCGGCGATTTCAGCAATAGCTTTTGTAAAGTCGAACCATGAGCACACACCTTCATTGGAGTAGTGGTATATTCCTTCGCTCCCATGGAACTTGCGATTTTCAATTATTTCATATATAGCATGGGCGAGATCTTGCGCATAAGTCGGTGTCCCAACCTGGTCAAAAACGACCTTTAAATCCGGCTGTGTCGATGTCAAATTAAGCATTGTTTTGACAAAATTCTTTCCATATTCCGAATAAAGCCATGCTGTTCGAAAAATAAGTGCTTTACATCCGCTTGCTTCAACGGCTTGCTCCCCATGCAACTTTGTGAGACCATATACTCCTGTTGGATTAACCGGTTCCGTTTCTGTACGAGGTGTATTGCATTGAGAGCCTCCGAAAACATAGTCTGTAGAGATATGAATCAATGTGCCGTCTTTTTCCTTGATAGCGTGTGCCAGATTCGCTACTGCCAAGGCATTAAGTTTTTCCGCGATAGTTTCATCGGTTTCAGCCTTGTCGACATTTGTATAGGCGGCACAGTTTACAATAATATCAATATCGTTATCATGAACCATATTTGCGACTGCGTCGGCATCAGTTATATCTAGTTCGGCGACATCGGTAAAGAAATACTTATCTTTAGATAATCTTGATGCATTACGTATGCAGTTACCCAGTTGTCCGTTTGCACCTGTCACAAGTATATTCATTCGGTATAAAGATTTATGTTAATATCGAACGGAGAATCAAAATCTTTCAGTAATGGAGCTCTGAAGTCCTTATCAGAGAGGATTGTATTTGTTGGATCAGTCATCCAGTCTATTTCAAGAGATTGATCCGCGATTGATATACCACCCTCCACTTCCGGATGATAATAATTGTCGCATTTATATTGGAACACAGCAACATCACTAAGCACAGCAAATCCATGGGCAAAACCTCGCGGAACAAAGAACTGGCGATGGTTTTCTTCTGAAAGTTCTACTGCAACATGTTTCCCATAAGTAGGCGAACCTTTCCTTATATCTACAGCAACATCGAGAACACGACCTTTAACACAGCGCACAAGTTTACTCTGAGTAAATGGAGGTCGTTGAAAATGAAGACCTCGAATAACTCCTTTTGATGACATTGATTCGTTATCCTGTACAAAATCTACAGGTCTAACTTTTTCATCAAATTCTTTTTTGGAATAGCTTTCAAAGAAATATCCTCGGGCATCATTGAAGATACGTGGTTCTATAATCACAACTCCATCTATGTCAGTTTTTATAACATTCATATCAGTCAATGTTTCTTAATCCTGTGCGTTCCATCTCTTCTATAACCTTAATGAGGTATTGACCGTATTGGTTCTTGAGCATAGGTTTCGCAAGTTCAACCATCTTTTCTTTGTCAATCCAGCCGTGACGGTATGCTATACCTTCAAGGCAAGCTATTTTAAGGCCTTGCCGTTTTTCAAGAACTTCAACATATATTGAAGCTTCTGCCAAAGAATCATGTGTACCGGTATCAAGCCATGCAAAACCACGGGGAAGTGTCTGGACTTTCAACTCTCCATCTTTAAGAAACTCTTGGTTGACTGTTGTTATCTCGAGTTCCCCACGTGCAGAAGGTTTAATGCGAGCTGCTACGTCAACCACTTTATTAGGATAGAAATAAAGACCAACCACTGCATAATTACTCTTGGGAAGCTGTGGTTTTTCTTCTATAGAAAGGCAATTACCATTTGAGTCGAATTCAGCTACTCCATAACGTTCAGGGTCGTCCACCCAATACCCAAAAACAGTTGCTTTTGACTCTTTTTCGGCTGCTTCAACTGCCTGTTTTAATACAGATGAGAATCCGGCTCCATGAAAAATGTTATCGCCGAGGACAAGACATACAGCATCTTTTCCGATGAACTCTTTACCTATAATGAATGCTTGGGCAAGACCATCAGGCGAAGGCTGTTCGGCATATGTAAAACTTACTCCATAGTCTGAGCCATCTCCTAACAGACGTTTGAATCCTGGTAAGTCCTGAGGGGTTGAAATTATCAGAATATCGCGGATTCCGGCAAGCATCAGCGTCGAAATCGGGTAATACACCATAGGTTTATCATAAACCGGTAGCAGTTGTTTGCTTACACCCTTTGTTATCGGATAAAGACGTGTGCCGGACCCTCCGGCGAGAACAATTCCTTTCATTGTTTTTTACAGTCTGGCGTCTACGGTGCTGGGGTTTTGGGTTGCTTTGACGTCGAAGATGACGTGGTTGGGGCGGAGGTGGGAGGTGATGTCGATATCGGAGAATTCGCGGTGTGCGACGGCGAGGATGGCTGCGTCGAATTTTTCGTCTTCGGGGAGGTTATTGACGACTTCGAGGCCGTATTCGTGGCGTACGGCGTCGGGGTTAGCCCAGGGGTCGTAGATGGTGATGTTGAGGTTGTACTCGCGCAGAGCTTTGACGATATCGACAACCTTGGTGTTGCGTACATCGGGGCAGTTTTCCTTGAAGGTGAAGCCCAGGATGAGGATATGGCTGTTGAGTACTTGTATGCCTTTTTTGAGCATGAGTTTGATGACGCGGTCGGCGACGTATGCACCCATGCCGTCGTTCATGCGTCGTCCGGCAAGGATGATTTCGGGGTTATAGCCGTAGCGCTGGGCGCATTGTGCCAGGTAATAGGGGTCGACGCCTATGCAATGGCCTCCGACAAGTCCGGGTTTGAAGGGCAGGAAGTTCCACTTGGTCGAAGCGGCTTCAAGGACGTCGGTGGTGTCGATGCCCATGAGATGGAATATCTTGGCGAGTTCGTTGACAAAGGCTATGTTGATGTCACGTTGTGAGTTCTCGATGACTTTGGCGGCTTCGGCCACTTTGATGGTGGGGGCGAGGTGTGTGCCGGCGGTAATGACGGACGAGTAGACGTCGTTTACGAGTCGGCCTATCTCGGGAGTTGACCCTGAGGTGACTTTCTTGATTTTTTCGACGGTGTGGAGTTTGTCGCCGGGGTTGATGCGTTCGGGTGAGTAGCCGGCGTAGAAGTCTTTGTTGAACTCAAGTCCGGAGACGCGCTCTACGACGGGTATACATTCGTCTTCGGTGACACCGGGATAGACGGTGGACTCGTAGACGACGATGTCGCCGGGCTTGATGACTTTGCCGACGGTCTCGGACGCACCGTAGAGGGGTGTGAGGTCGGGATTGTTGTTCTCGTCAACGGGGGTGGGCACGGCGACGACAAAGAAGTTGCAGTCGCGGATGTCTTCGATATCCGATGTGCAGACAAATCCGTGATTGTGTATAGCGTCTTGCAGTAGTTCGTCACTGACTTCGAGTGTGGCGTCGTGGCCTTCCATGAGGGCTTTGACGCGACGGGGGTTCATGTCGAAGCCTACTGTGGGATATTTTGTAGAGAATAGCCGTGCAAGGGGCAAGCCTACGTAACCGAGGCCTATAACACAAATTTTTATATCTTTAAGTTCCATGATTGTAATATATTGGATATTATTTTGTTATCAAAAATATGACTATGTTAATCAAAGGTTTTGCCAATACCAGTCGACGGCCTGTCGCAGTCCTTCACGCATGCTGAATCGTGGGTTATAATCAAGCAGGTGGCGAGCTTTGTCGATGCTGGCGAGTGAATGCGGTATATCGCCGGCACGGTTGGGACCGTGGGTGGGTTCAATGTCTTTAATAGAGGAGTCTTTTTCGCCAAGGAACTCGCGTAGGTACTCCACGAGTTGATTTAGAGTGGTGCGTTCGCCAAAAGCGGTATTGTATATCTGATTGACAGCTTCGGGATTGGTAGTTGTCATAGCCAGCATATTCATCTGTATGACGTTATCTATATATGTGAAGTCGCGGCTGTACTCTCCGTCACCGTTGATATTGGGCGCTTCATGGTTCATAAATTTCTTGACAAACAAGGGTATTACCGCGGCGTAAGCACCATGTGGATCCTGTCGGCGCCCGAAAACATTGAAGTATCTCAGGCCGATATATTCGATGCCATAGGTGCGAGCAAAGACATCGGCGTAAAGTTCGTCGACGTATTTGGTGATGGCATACGGGGAGAGGGGTTTGCCAATGACATCTTCTACTTTGGGAAGGGTTTTGGAATCGCCGTACGTCGATGAAGAGGCGGCGAATATAAAGCGTTTGACGCCTGCATCGCGCGACGCGACGAGCATATTAAGAAAACCGCCTATATTGACGTCGTTCGTGGTTATGGGGTCGTTGATCGAGCGTGGAACGGAGCCTAAGGCAGCTTCATGAAATACATATTCGACACCGTCGACAGCTTTGCGACAATCTTCAAGATTGCGTATATCGCCAACTTGCATTTCGAAGGTGGCAGGATAGCGTTCAATCAAAGGAATGATGTTTTGCCATTTACCTGTGGCAAAGTTGTCCAGACATCTTACGTGATATCCGTTAGAAAGCAGGTGTTCGCACAGGTTAGAACCAATGAAGCCTGCGCCTCCGGTCACTAAAACTTTAACTGACATGTTAATAGGAATCAAAAAGGTTAGCGTTTGTCGAGGAAAGGGAGAAAGGTAAAAGCAGGAATTTTTCGAGGATTAGGGGAGGAGATGGAGGTAGTCGGGGGAGACTTCGACGGCGGCGGAGATAAGGCCGGGGAGTTCCACTATGAGGCGGCGTTTGCGCATGCCTTTGACGGCGAGCAGGCGTCCTTCGTATCCGTCCAGCTTTCCGCCAACGATGCGTACGGTGCGTCCGCGCATAGCGTCTGTAATCTCGCCGGGTTGGTAATACAAGGGGCTGTCGGACTGTGCAACGGCATTGATGAAACGTGTCATATCGTCATCCCGGACGGTCATGGGGTCATCTTTGGTCTTGCCGCGCTGATACCGGTACTGCAATGTGGCACAGGCACTTACAAAGGTGTCGAGAGTCTCTTTTGTTTCATGCACAAACAGCAGATCCTGAATGACAGGGACATCTCTTTTTTGGCGACGGCCGCCAATAGTCATTAACATTTGTGTCATCGGGGTAAAGACCTCCAGCCCGGCTTGCGCCAGGGTATGAACGGCAAGACTGTTGGAGTTTCTACGCTTGAGGTCTCGCATGACAAACCATTTCTTTTCGGGAGAGTTCATGGATGGTGTCGGCAACTTACAGACAATTCTTCAAATCCTGCTCAAGATTCAAACACACTGAATCTTAAGCAGTTCCACGCTTTCATCAAAAAGAAAGTAGTCATTCTGACCTCTGAACCGTCTCTTTGAATCGTCATATTGCTGTCTATCGAGGATACTAATCCTCACCCTTTATGCGTCAGTCTCTTCGGAAGAAACTGATTCTAAACCATAACACTATGAAAGTCAGCCCCTGACATAATTTTGAAGTTTTGTTACGCACAACATCTGTTGAAGTATAAAAAACTTTGCTGCTTATTTTCATCTGCATTCAAAAAAATTTCCTCATAAAAGCAGTTTATTTCCAATAAATTGAGTAAATTTGCCACATTAAATGTCAGTTTCTTCCGAAGAGACTGACATTTTGTGTAAAACTTTTTCCCTTTGTATTTTCCGCATATCTATCCGCGAGGGATGAGCACCAATAGGGTTGCTCGCATCAATTTTTCATATATCGTTGGAGCATTAAGTCATCTTTGCACACCCTATCATCCTAATAATGTCGCTGTTAGCCTTGTCTACCGATGCTGTGTCAAGCGACTGCAAGTAAATGGCTGTTGTCTTTTCCGAATCGTGTCCCATGGCTTTACTGATGACAGATAGCGCTACATTGTTCGAGTGGGCTATGCTGGCCCAGGCATGCCGCGCAACATACAGCGTCAGTCTGTGTTCGAGGCCGAGCATGGCGCCCACTTTCCGCAGATTGCGGTTTATGCGGAAATACGCGTTCATATACTGATGATCCGTGTCACCACTCTCGTCCGTTATTATGGGAAACAAAAACGATGTGCCACTTTCGCCGAAACTGTCTATTATGTTCCATGTCTCGGGTTCGATTCTTACTGTCAATAATTGGCGCGTCTTTCGTCGCGAATAGGTGATAAAGCCATTGCGTACATCGCTTTTCTTGAGATAGGCTATATCGACAAACGACATCCCACGGGTATAAAAGGCAAACATAAACACCCTGCGAGCGAAATCGAGAGCCGGATGTCTGGACAAATCAACATCTCTAATCATTCGTATTACGTCAAGACTTACAGCTCGCTTAACTGTTTTATCCACACCCATATATACATGGTCGAACAGATTGCCCGGCACGTCGACACCTTTTTCCGCAGCCCTGTTGACAATAGCCCGAAGATTGCGCATATAGAAAGAAGTGGAATTCCGGCACAGACCACGCCGCATAAGAAACTCCTCGTATCCCAAGATGAATGTCGAAGACAAATGCTTCCATTTCACCTCTTCACCGCCATTGTATCTCAACAGACTGCTCAACGAGGCCTTATAACGCCTTACAGCCGCCCTCTTCCCTATTCTTGTCAGTTCCTCTATTAGCGCTTGGGTAAAGGACACCACACCCTCTAATTCAGTGGATTTATGCAACTTATATGCGTCAACCACATCTCTGGCTGTAAAGAATGAGCCTTTAGTTTCCATTTCAGAAACTATTCTAAGCAACTTGGTCTGTCGTTCTTTGAGATTCTCTTTGAGCTCCGTCAGATACTTCCTCCTATCTGTTGAAGCTTCCTCAGGCGCGACGAGAGAGCCCTCTTCATGATTCCATTCAGATTCGCTCACGCACAAGCCGGTAGATATTTGTCTTGTTTGCCTATGATGTATAATCTGAAAAAACAGGTTGCCTTCCTTTCCCGGAACCGTTGACGATCTGAATTTTAGCTTAACTGTTGCCATTTCTTGATTAATGTTTTATCGAAAAATACAATTATGCTCTAACACTATACCGACTTTGTTATCTCTACGACACGAATATACTGCGTGACCATGAACAAATGTCGGATGCCGGTGTTATATTAGAAAAAACTTTTTCGATATCACATCAAAATCTTAAAATTTAAACTTATTATGAAAATCACATCTATTCTTAAAGGGTTGGCTGTAGGTTCGATGTTTGCCTTTATGTTTATCACACCCAACGAGGCCAACGCCTGCAGTCGCATAGTTTTTCGCGGTGACAGCACTGACATTGTAATGGTAGGGCGCACACTTGACTGGCGCACACCTATTCCCACTAATCTGTACGTATATCCCGCAGGCATCGCAAAGGAGAGCATGCCCAGCGGCAACCGTTTTCAATGGACATCAAAATATGGCAGTGTACTTGCAGTCAGCTACGGTGGCGGTGTCACCGAGGGCATGAATGAGAAAGGCCTTGTCATGAACGGTCTGTTCTGCAAGGTGTCCAAATATAAAACAGGAGGTGCCGATTCGCCGGTTCCCGTAATGAGTCTGGCCGTACTCGTAAGCTATTTCCTTGACAATTTCGCCACTGTCGACGAGGTACAGCAGTGGCTTGACAACAACGATTTTGCCATTGCCGGACAAACTTTTGACGGTGGTACCGTTTCGCTGCTTCACTGGGCAATCACCGACAAGAGCGGCAAGACACTCATCATGGAGTATCAAAATGCCGAACTCCATGTCTATGTCTCCAAGGACTATCAAGTGATGACTAACGACCCGTGCTTCCCCTCGATGAATGCAATTAACGATTACTGGGAATCGGTTGGCGGTCAGAATTTCCTTCCCGGTGGCGTACGTTCTCCTGAACGCTTTGCCCGCGCATCATACTTCATCCACCATGTCCCAACTGCCGGCGTTAGCTCGGATGTGGCTCAGGCTGAACTAAACTCGGTTATCGACGGTGTCAGTGTCGCATACGGTTACGAAGTTCCCGGGCAGCCTAACCTGTCGTCTTCTCAATGGCGCTCAATAGCCGATATCAACCGCGGACGATACAACTTCAAGTTCGCCGACGAAATGGGCATGTTCTACATCGACCTCACCCAACTCAACCTGGCACCCGGCGCTCCTGTTCTGATGCTTGACACGACTCACCGCGCCGACTTCTTCGGCAACATAAACAACCATCTGGTAGCCACCAAGCCCTTCACACCCATGTATTAATCCCCCGTTTATCATACACAACTACATAAAACAACCGCGGTCACTGAATCGACTCAGTGACCGCGGTGTTTTATATAAGGCGTCTACTCTTATTTCAAGACATCCTTGACGGCATCGTTGGGTACCATCTGTTCCTGGAATGTATAAGCGCCTGTTTTGGTCGATTTGACCATCTTTATAACTTTGCTATAAGTACGGCCTTCACCTTTTTGGAGAGAGGCCACGGTTTTCTTTGCCATAGTTCAGTAATTTCTGTGTGGTTAATCTCGTACTCGAGGTGAATATTATTTAATTTCCTTATGAACGGTCATGCGCTTCAATATCGGGTTGTATTTTTTCAGCTCAAGACGTTCTGTAGTATTCTTGCGGTTTTTGGTAGTGATATAACGTGAAGTACCGGGCATGCCGCTTGCCTTGTGTTCGGTGCACTCGAGGATGACCTGCACGCGATTACCTTTTGCTTTCTTTGCCATCGCTCTTAGAATCCTAAAATTTTAATATCTTTATCTGTTAAAAAACCTTTTTCGGCTGCCTGCATCATAGCGGCGTTGAGTCCGATTTTATTGATGGTGCGCAGACCTGCGGCAGAAATAGTCAAGCTAATCCAGATGCCCTGTTCCACCCAGTAGAACTTTTTTGTGAAAAGATTGACATTGAATCTGCGTTTAGTACGGCGTTTCGAGTGCGAAACGTTGTTGCCCGTAATAGCTTTTTTGCCTGTTATTTGACAAATCTTTGACATGGCTGTTAATGTATTTCTAATTAAATCGTTACTATAAAGATCGTGTGGCCGCCATCTCAGTTCTCATATCGTCGCCAAGTGCATCATTCCTAACGACTTTTAAGGATGAGCCACAAATCGGCTGCAAAGTAAGCAATTTTTTTTGACTTATCCAAACTTTCAAAATCTCATTTCAAAATTTTTCGAAATTGAAACGCTGAAAATCACTCCAAAGGTTCAAAATAGAAGTCTGTTCAGTCTATCGCATCCAGAAGGATAAAAGCTGCCCAATATTTCGGATCCTCATAAGGTCGCGATATTTTTTTCTCAATACTCTGTTCGAGGCTCTCGCCTTGAGCTTCTTTTCTACGTCGTTGTGACGCGGTAAGATTAGCATTGCTGTCTATTTCAACCTCTTTTTCATAAGTCCTGACAAAATGTTGAGCCATGGTCAGAGCTTCCGACTTTGATTTGCCATGAAGAAACTCATCATAAAACTTTGTCATAAGCATTTGAGTGGCTTGGTCGTCTACTTTCCATAAACTCATCATCATCGTGTTGGCTCCGGCTTTTTTGAAACCTCTTTGCAGTCCGAAAACACCTTCGCCCGTTATTTCACCCAGACCGGTCTGACAGGCAGACATAACGACAAGGTCAAGACCGCGTAGATCGAGCTTGGATATTTCCTGTGCCGTCAGCACACCGTCTTCAACTCCGTCGGGCACGGCGATGCCGGCAAGGGCATTATTTGCTCCCGTAAACAACAGACCGGAACGTGTCAATGCCCTATCTTCAGCATAATATGCCGAGCCCGCGTTTTCTTTCGCAAGAAACGACAGCCCATCAAGCTTTTTCGCTTCCGATTCAGTCCAATAAAATCCATGTGTAGCTATGTGCATAAGATTGACATCGGTACCGGACAACGATTTCAAAGATGCCTCGGTGGCCTGCAGGCCTTTATATACTGTGGGTCTTAGCGTACTGCCATCAAAAGACTGACTTATGTTGTCCACCTCTATGGCCGTACCGGGGAGATCAGATACGCCTCCTCTTAGGGTTTCGGCAATCTGTGCGTCAAAAGAAAACGCTCTGTTGGCAAGCATAGGATAATTCGCCATGTCCTGTTGTAACGACGCCACAGTCTCGTCAAATTGCATACCGCCGTAAAGAAATGCCCGTTGATAATCTTTCTTCTCGGTTTGTTTAGCCAGTTCGCGAGTCGATGACAGTCGGCGCAAGTTAAATCTGTCAGTCATCATTCCGTCACCTTCGTACATCGGCAACGTTTCAATGGCAATATTATACAACTCCCCTGTCGGTGCGAAAAATATGGTGCGTGCGTCTTTGATGATATTGTCCAGTCTGCCCCATATCAGTCTGGACAGGTCGGGGGTCGAATAATATGTCGATGGGGATACTCTCTTTAACTCCGATTCGTCGAACAGCTTCTCAAAAGAAGGCTTGTCTTTATCTGGACTCACGATAAATGCTGCATATTCTAACCGGTTGTTCGTGCTGGGATATGACACGAACTCAACGGCCACACATCCGTCTCCCAATCTTTCTTTCACGTTGTTCCATTTGACATCAAGATTGCGGGTGTAATCGCCATACTGTTTACTTGCTTCTATGAGTTCTTTTTCCAAGATGCGAGTTTCGGTCTCTTTTCGTTGATATTCGTCGGCCGACATATCCGAAGTTTGGTTCAGAGCTGTTCTCAACATACTGAGTTTGTAATACTTGTTCAATAAGTCGGAGTTATCGCTGTCAGCAATCAACTTGGCGAACTCCATATCGGTATTAAGCAACAATCCTTTGCTTAACAAAATACCGTCATATGCCGTCTCAAGCAAATCTTCATTATCCAAACCGGCTGTAATGATTAATAACTCTTTTTGGAACCAGTCTTTGTATTTGTTCCAATACATATTTCTATCAACCGACGTTAGCTGGGCGAAGTTAGTGATTAGCAGGCTGCGTAGCTCGTCAGACACCTCTATAGCGTACTTACTTATACTTGCTTCGCCGTTGAGATAACCCAATGTGGCAATCCGTGTCTTAAGGCTTAAAACATCAGGGTGATTTCCTGGCAGTTTTCCCTCCTTGACAGTTAGGCTTTTTCTATAAGCGTCAATAGCCTCGGCTTTCTTGCCCATAGCCTGACAGCAATTGGCATATATCTCCAGACAATCTGCATAATCCAGTGTATGGGAATAATTCAACCGCTTGTATGACTCAAGACTTTCTTCTATATACCGAAGCGCTTGGTCATACTGCCTCGTCAGTATATACGGCGTGGCACAATCAAGCAGGTAAGAAGGATATTCCGGAGTATCAAGTTGACCGTACTCTTCAAGCATGGCAAGTTCTTCCTTGTTGAGTTCCTCGATCAACGCAATGTCTTCCGGAGTATAAGCGTATTCTCGCCCTTCCATCTCGGCCATTAATTCAGCCGTCACGCTATCGGGATATGTCTGCCCTGTCTCCTTCTCTATAAGACGTAAGAGCTCAAGCTGGCAATAGGCTGCTTTTTGTTTGTTGCCCAATCTTGAATAACTGTTACTCAAAGTTGACAGCTCGGACTGCTTTAGGGCTGACATCAACTTAGCAGTCTGTTCATCGGTCGCAAAAGCCTCCAAATCCTTGAGTATATTCTCGCTGGTCTCAATAGCTTTCAGATACTCCCCAAGATTGTAATATAATGTAGACAGTGACATTTCTGTGATAAGATATTTGTAATCGCCACGCAATTTATTGAGCTCGATAGCCCTGTTTAACAACGTTACACAATCCCCGTAATCCTCATTACTCATTTTATACGACACGAGTGCCTCCAATGCATCGCTATAATTTTGCGATGTCTCTCCCTCACTTTCTTTTATCTCCCTCAAAAGCGCAGTAATGACCCTTATAGCGTCTTCATAGCGATACATCCTCGCATAATCGGCTGCAATATCTTTCGTTTGACGATAATAATATTCACTGTCCTTATCCAATAATGTCTCGCGCCGTTGCAAATTCTCCAATTGCATCTGCGTCACTTCATTAAGGTTACCCGACAGCTTTTTCGCAATGATATATAACCCTGCTAAATCAGCGTAGTTCTCGTTGTCTTTTCCTATGAGTTGTTCAGCTTTTTCCATACCGACGTATGCATACCGCATTGCCTCGTCATATTCTTCGACATCGAAATACAAAGACGCCAGATTATAAAGCTGGTATAGATACATCTCTGGGTCAACACTCTTCTTCTGTTCAGTCCTTTTCAGTTGGGCGAGTTGAAGGTCAATCTGCTCCCTCAATCTATCTACACCGTTTACGCGCTTTAACTCATATACGTTGTTGAGATACATCACAAACATGTCGTATAGGTCGACTTCATCATTCATTCGAGTTTCGCTTCGTTTTATACCCTCTTTGCAGTACTCTTCCACCAAATCATAATCTCCGGATAGGTAACTGTTCTCAGCCAAATTCAAAATGCTCTTACATGTCTCCTCGCTTTCTGCTCCATATTTGTTTTCGCAATATTTTTTTTGTCGTCTCATTATTTGCAACGACCTGTCATAACATTTCGCTTTGTTGAAATCACCGACACACGACAAGGTTGCTATCCAGTAACTGAGCCATTCCACATCGAGTCCTTCTATATAATTCAACGCCAACTCTATATCGCGTTCACTGTCACAATCTCCAGTCAGCGCTTTGACGCCGCTAAGATCCAGCAACATCAACGCGTAGGTGAGACTCTCCGTTTGGCCTTCCTTCTCCAACGTGTCGCGTTTCACATTAAGATAATTAACCAACTCAGAATATCTCCCCTCCGAACGCAATCCGACAGGTATCGTGTCCAACTCCTCGGCCACCAATATCTGACCATGAGTCGTTCCCATACAAAACAACGCTAACATTAAGACAACAAAAGTCCTCATCGCAACTAAAATTATCGGTCTTTCACTTAAATCCGCATCACTAATCAACCGGAAACTACTTGAACATAAGAGCTATCAGGAGTGTTTCCATTTTCTCAAGCAAAAATAATAATAATGCCATTCATTACCAAAACCTGCCACCTCGTGCCATGGTAACTGCAGCGGCCTGATTTGCAGACAACTTTGTGTTATGCGAAAAAATGTCTAAATTTGCAGTGTTAAAAATTAGGAGACTTTTTGGGTTTTTAATCGACCTCTTTCTATAAACGCAAGTATAAAAACTTCTGACAGTTTTGTAAGATAAAAAACAACCAAGTTTTTCGTCAAACGGGAAAATTCTAACTAATTAAAACATAAAATCATGGCAAAGATTAACGATTACAATTTCAAAAATCAGAAAGCTATAGTGCGTGTCGACTTTAATGTACCCCTCAACGAGGATGGCACAATAAGCGACGATACTCGTATTCGCGGCGCGCTTCCCACTCTTAAGAAAATTCTTAACGACGGTGGCAGTCTCATCATAATGTCGCACATGGGCAAGCCAAAAGGAAAGGTGAACCCCAAAATGTCACTTTCGCAAATAAAAGATGCCGTTGCAAAAGCTCTTGGCACCGAAGTACAATTTGCCGAAGACTGCGCTAAAGCTGCCGACAAGGCCGCCGCTTTAAAACCCGGCGACGTGCTCCTTCTCGAAAACCTCCGTTTCCACCCCGAAGAAGAAGGCAAGCCCGTGGGTATCGACAAAGAAGACCCGGCTTACGATGCCGCTAAGAAAGAAATGAAAGAACGTCAGAAAGAATTTGCGAAGACTCTCGCACGCTATGCCGACGTATATGTAAACGACGCTTTTGGCACTGCTCACCGTCGCCACGCTTCGACAGCCGTTGTCGCCGACTATTTCGACACCGATCACAAAATGCTCGGTTACCTGATGGAAAACGAAGTCAAAGCCGTCGACAATATCCTTAAAGACATCAAACATCCCTTCACCGCAATCATGGGCGGCTCGAAGGTTTCAACAAAAATAGGCATCATCGAAAACCTCATGGATAAGGTAGACAACCTTATTCTCTGCGGTGGCATGACATATACCTTCGCTAAGGCAATGGGCGGTCACGTAGGTAACTCGCTTTGCGAGAACGACAAACTCGACCTGGCTCTCGACATCATCAAGAAAGCCAAAGAAAAAGGCGTCAACCTCCTTCTCGGTACCGACTGTATCGCCGCTGATGCTTTCGACAACAACGCCAACACCATGGTGGTCTCTGTAAAAGAAATTCCCGACGGATGGGAAGGATTGGACGCAGGCCCCGAAACACGCAAGAAATTCCGCGACGCTATTGTCAACGCGAAGACTATTCTTTGGAACGGCCCCGCAGGTGTCTTTGAGTTTGACAACTTCACCGGTGGCAGTCGCGCTATAGCCGACGCTATCGTCGAAGCTACAGCCAACGGAGCCTTCTCGCTCGTAGGTGGTGGTGACTCGGTAGCTTGCATCAACAAGTTTGGTCTTGCCGACAAGGTATCGTACGTTTCGACAGGTGGTGGTGCCCTCCTCGAGGCAATCGAAGGCAAGGAACTGCCCGGCGTTGCCGCTGTAAAATAAAAGCCGGCTCGACCGTATCCCAACATTTGAAATAATTGAGAGTGTCACGTATATTAACACGCGTGACACTCTCCTTATTTGTACGACTGCGCTCATTTGTCTAACTTTGCGACAAATAAAACCTGGGTCTCTTTTTCAATACACTTTTCAATGGATAATAACGGCACGCTTTCTTTTTTGGCTTTTGCCAGAGAAAGGGCTGAAATGCTTTATAACAAGGGTAGTTGGCGTAACTGGCGTAAATATTGCGGGTTTATTAACAAACTCGAAGAATTCAAGGTATCAATAAATACCCCGGACTTTAGTTTCGATGATATTACTGTGGAGTTTCTTATCAAATTTGACGATTTCCTGCACAAATGGGAAAACCGTCACGAACCCGGCAAACTATTGCATCCCAACACAATAGCCATACAGTTTGTCATATTGAAAGCCCTTGTTCATCGGGCAATAGAGATAGGGGTCATGGATCCGGGCAAAAATCCTTTCTTGCGTTTCAAATACAAGGGCGTAAAAACCGTAAGGGAGAAACTCACCGAATCCGACATGAAACAGATTCATTCATTGCAACTTACACCGGGCACCACCTTGTGGCATTGTCGTAACTACTTCTTGTTCAGTTATTACTGTGCCGGCATAAGGGCTTCCGACCTTATACAGCTACGCTGGCTTAATATTACCGAAAACGGCCGTTTGCATTATCAGATGGGGAAGAACCACAAAGACCGCGATCTCGTCCTCGTCAAACAGGCTCTCGAGATATTAAATATGTATAAGACAAACACCGTCCTGCCTCAACACTACATCTTTCCCCTACTCGATAACAATGCACCTTATGCCAAATTTGTCACGCAGGCCGACCGCGACCGCATGAAACCCGATTTGCGCCATAAGTTATACATCGATTTGTCCTCACGCAACGCGTTTATAAACCGCAACCTCAGAAAAATCGGTATTATGGCGAACATCAAAACCAAACTAACCATGCACATCAGCCGACATGCCTTCGCTCATATCGCCATGGAAGCCGGTGCCGAACCGTCAGCCATCAAAGACATCCTGGGTCATAGTAATCTTGCCACTACCGAAAGATACATGGGCAGTTTCGACACCAGTCGCACAGATTTCACTCTGATGAATCTCTTTCGTGAAAACTCCGACGATACACACGTCATAAACCTGAATTCGACCTATTCTTCCAAGGAAGCCAAAGCAATCGCTTTACTAAAAAGCATGACTTCCAAGCAAATAATGAACGTCATCGAAGCCCTCTTCAAGTAGCCTACCACCTCCTTTATCTTTCTTAACTACTCTCGCCCCAACGGGAGAGAAGCTCCCTTCTTTTGTCATAGCGGTCGGTCGCTTGCGGCCGACAACTCTCTCCTTACCCCTTTTACAATCTTTGTTGGTTACGCAAATATTAAAATGTGTTAAATATTGGTTATTTGTTTTGTTGATATTTTTAATTGTCGTACCTTTGTATCGGATTCAATGTTTAAGAGTAAATATTGAACCAACAACAACTCGTACTTTGAC
>JAFLTY010000059.1 GCA_022509065.1 Muribaculaceae bacterium | reverse complement strand
CCGTTATGGCCAAGGGATTTTAAGTCCCTCGTGTCTACCATTCCACCATTCGGGCGCCTTTGGTAGCGCAAAGTTACTCATTTTTTTGAAATTCCACAAATCGTGAATCACTATCATTGATTGTATATCGAAATGGTTCAACAATAATTATATTCCTTTAAGGCAGAATTTAATTTTTATGGTATTTTTTCGTGTATTTCGAAAAATAAGTGTACTTTTGTCAGCGTAAATTTAAAATTAACTACAATCTGTTAACTAATCCAATTTAAAATCATGGTTAAAAAGTTTACTTTACTTGCTGTCGTTAGCCTGATGACAGGAGGAACTTTGACTGCATCTCCAATTGCAAAAGTTTCTGAAACTAATCCGGAGACAAAACCGGCTTTGGTCGAAAAAACCTTGACCGTTAACGGCAAGTCAATTAAGATTCAGCCCCAAAGGAGCAAAAAAGCACCTGCAAAAGTCCAGGCCAACTTCCATACCCCGGTGATCGAATCGGCTCCCGGCAATTACAAATACTACTCAAGATTTACAACCGGCGTAGACGATGCCGAACCGTACGAAGCCGAGTCGTACACTTGCGTGGCATACGATGACAACGGCGATGTGTACATCAAAGACATGCTTGCTTGTTACAATTACGGCTCTTTTGTCAAAGGATCTATTGATGGTAATGTTATCACTGTCGAACTGCCCCAAACAATCAGATATTTCGATGATTATGATTACGGTTTTAACCTTGGTGTCCTCAAGCTGGAAACATACGAGGAAGACGGCATGACTTACGGCACCTACGTCCTCGACGAGACTGTTACTTCCATCACATACACTATCGATGAAACCGATGGCAGTATGACAATGAATCTTCCGACAGCTGTCGATAATCCTTACGCGCCCACTTATATCTTAGGCCTTATTTACACCGACATAGACCCCTATTACGACAAAGAATGGGAAGGCGCAGGCGATTACACACAGGAATATACCTGGCTTAACGAAGGTACTTCTCTTCCCGAGGGTCTCACAGTGGAACCATATACTCAAATAAACGCCGATTATGCTTACAGCGTCGGTGTTGCCTTTGATGACAATGCTATATATTTCAAAGGATTATGTGACTTGATGCCCGAAACAGTAACCATAGGAACTGTCGAGGAAGGTGCGATAGGAGGCGATGAGCCATATAAAGTAAGCATTGCGCAGAATCAACTTGTCGGTCTGTGGTACGGAATGTTAGTGTACACTAAAGTTGCACGCTACAACCCAATGAATGGTGGATACACCCTGGGAGCTGCCACAGAAAGTTACGAACTAATGTATGACCCTGCAACAAACAAATTTACTGCTGTGGATCCTAACGTGTATCTTGTCTATAACTGCAATCTCACCTATGTATACGGGGTTCAGATCAACAAGAACGTCACCATTGTACCGGCGGCCGACAACATGGCAGGCACTCCGATAAATCCCGACAACCTCTCTTACAAGCCTTATGCCCCTCTCTACGGCTACAACCAGTTCATTTTCGTACCACGCGCCGTCTCCACCGAAGGTGCTCTTCTTGACACAGATTGCCTATATTATTCGATATATGTTAATGGCGAAAAGATACTCTTTGCCGAAGAAGAAGGTTTGGATCTCACTGATGACGAGGTTATTTTCTATGAAGACCTACCGGAGCCCACTTACGAAGTACCTTACTCATTCAACAATGATTGGGATATAGAAAAATTCCTTGACCAATGGTATGTTGGTTTGTATATCGCTGACATCGAGACTGTCGGGGTTCAGACCGTCTATATCTACGATGGCGTGACCACAAAGAGCGATATAGTCACACTAAACATCGAGACCGGTGAAATCACAACCACTCCCGCCGATGACACTCCTACCGGTGTAACTAACGTGACTGCGCCTGCTGTAGCATCCGAATACTATACTATCACCGGCATGAAAGTCTCCAATCCCACCGACGGCATATTCATCCGACGCACCACTCACGCCGATGGATCAGTCTCCACCAATAAGATAATAATCAAATAAGCGATGTTACGGTTTATAACACATTGATAACTCCCTACACAGAGAGCCCGACGGTTGTTACCGTCGGGCTCTCTGTGTGTATAAAATTATGTTGGTGTCAGATGAGATCGGAGATAAGCATCCAAAGAAAAACTACACTTAGTTTCAGTGAGTCTCTGCTATCAATGAGACACTTGAATCTATGCGATCAAACCATCTAACAATCCTGTTTTATTGAGCTACTTCTTCGGGAGTTACCTGTACTTCGTTTTCAACTTGTACAGTTCCGTCGGGAAGTGTGTCGACAGTCGATTTCTCAACGTCTACGAGTTCGGCGTTATATTCTACAGCGGGAGTTTCTTCTGTTGTCTGTTCCTCTGTTGCTGCTTTGTCGTTAGTGCAAGCTGTGAAAGCGATAGCGGCCACAGCGGCGCCCATAAGGCTGAATACTGTTTTTTTCATTGTGTTAAAAGATTGTGTTAGTATTTTTAAAATGTAAGCATTTTTTCTGTAGGTATGTGGTTCATGCCACTTTTAATTAATGACAGCATCCATCGCTGCAACCGCAACCGTCATGATCATGGTCGCCGCATGTGTCATGGTCGCATCCGCAACCGCATCCATGCACAGGTTGAAGTTCCTCGGGTGTTGCATCACGCACAAGCGTTACTTTTCCTTTAAAACGAACATCCTTTCCTGCGAGAGGATGATTGAAATCCATCTTCACGGCGTTGTCGGTTATTTCTTTAACCACCCCGTTTATGCGATATCCGTCTTGGGTCATCATCGGGACAAGAGCTCCAACTTTTATCACCTCGTCGTCAAACTCCCCCTCCACTTCAAAAACACTCTTTTCGAGGGTAGCGATTTGATCGGGGTCATATGGTCCGAAGGCTTCATCGGCTTTCGCAACTACATCAAAGGCACCACCGGTCTCAAGACCGTCAATTGCTTTTTCGAGTGGTACGATAACACCGCGCGTAATGCCGAAGATTATCTTTTCGGGGTCATCTTTATCTGTCTGATGAACAAGAGTCTCCGTCCCATCGGGATTAATCTGATATAAATCGTATCCAAGCTCAACATACTTGCCGGGAGATACTTTTTCTTTTGTTTTTTCCATATCGTTTATTAAAATTTAGTTTTCATTTTACATTTTCCGGAATTCCGTACTTTTAAATCGGAGTTTAAATCCAATAAAAAGACAACTTCGATTCATCATCTTATCGTTGCGCCGTACAATTCCTATTTTAATAACGCAAAAATCATGCCAATAGTTCATCCTCTCTAAAATATATTTAAAACAATTGCAAAAACAGCACAATAATACCCGAAAAGAACCAAAGGAACTTAAAAGCATTAAAACCTCTTCATACACGATTAACGTTTGTATACATAAATTTCTTACATCGCTATAGTTTTAAGATTATTTCACTCTACTGGCATAGTATTAACAAGGTTTCACTTTTATTAGCGTCTTTTTCTATCATTTTTGTTTCTCATTTAAAAAACTATATGTAATTTTGAACGCTCTATCGACTACAGCGCCACATCTGGTAACACTATGTGTCGATAGGTTAGCATAATTAACAACGAATATACTAAACCCACTCAATTATTTAAAAATGAGCAATAGCAAAGTAAAACCTGCCGAGGGTAAACTCGGCGTAATGGTGGTCGGCTTGGGAGCTGTTACCACCACATTTATGACCGGTGTGCTTATGGCTCGTAAAGGGCTGGCAAAACCCGTCGGATCAATGACTCAGTACGATAAGATTCGCGTAGGTCAGGGTGCCGACAAGAAATACCTAAAATACAAAGATATCGTTCCCCTGGCTGACCTTAACGACATCGAATTTGCCGCTTGGGACGTATATCCCGCAAACGCTTACGAAAGTGCAATCAATGCTGAGGTGTTGACCGAAAAAGACATCAACCCCGTTAAGGACGAACTGGTTGCCATCAAACCTCTTAAGGCTGCTTTCGATCACAACTACGCTAAACGCCTCGACGGTGACAACATCATGAAAGGCAAGACTCGTTGGGAAATGGTCGAGCAGTTGCGCGAAGACATACGAAACTTCAAGAAAGAAAAAGGTCTCGACCGCGTTGTTGTTCTTTGGGCTGCTTCGACAGAGGTTTACGTGCCCGTCGACGAAAAGGTGCATTACACCCTTGACGCACTCGAAAAAGCCATGAAGGCCGACGACAAGGAACACATCGCTCCCTCGATGTGCTACGCTTATGCCGCTCTTTCAGAAGGCGCTCCCTTCATCATGGGCGCTCCAAACACTACAGTAGACATCCCCGCCATGTGGGAACTCGCCGAAAAGACTGGCATGCCAATTGCCGGTAAAGACTTTAAAACAGGTCAGACTCTGGTCAAATCGGGTTTCGCCCCCATCATCGGCACTCGTTGCCTTGGACTGTCAGGTTGGTTCTCGACAAACATTCTCGGCAACCGCGACGGTCTTGTGCTTGACGAACCCGCCAACTTCCGCACAAAGGAAGTCTCGAAACTGTCAACCCTCGAGAGCATCCTCGTTCCCGAAAAACAACCCGACCTGTACGAGAACTACTATCACAAAGTACGCATCAACTATTATCCCCCCCGTAACGACAACAAGGAAGGTTGGGACAACATCGACATCTTCGGCTGGATGGGCTATCCCATGCAGATAAAAATCAATTTCCTGTGCCGCGACTCTATCCTCGCAGCTCCCCTGTGCCTTGACCTCGTGCTTCTTAGCGACCTTGCCGCCCGTGCAGGCCGTTATGGCATTCAGCGCTTCCTGAGCTTCTTCCTCAAGAGCCCGATGCACGACTACACCAAGGACGAGGTTCCCGTCAACCACCTCTTCGAGCAGTACGTCATGCTCAAAAACGCCATCCGCGAAATGGGCGGTTATCCTGCGGACGAAACCATTGACTAATCTCCGGTTTCAACCAAACAACAAGACATATCTAAGCCTACATAACTAACAGTTTGTTTATGACGAGGTTGCCTAAAAATAGGCAACCTCGCTCTGCAAAGAGGCAATCCTTTTAATCTGATGACGCACCATGAGCCAGTTCTAAAACATATCTGTCTGCCCTTAAATCCAGAACAACCTCCACTACCACTCCTATCATTTATCGCCCGGATTAACAATATTTAATGATAATTTTACAAGGCTTGCATCACTGAATTAAAAATTAATTGTAACTTTGAACCGTTATACCGTTTTTGCAACGCACATACCTGAAATTTTTTTATTCTTAATACCAATATTTTTTAACCTTAAAATTAGCTTTATGAAGAAATCTTTACTCCTTGCTTCGATGGCTCTTGCCGTTTCATCGGCATTCGCAGCCACCGACGGTAGCACTTACGAAACCATAAACGGTTTCACCTGCACCAACAAATGGATCAACTCTCAGTTCCATAATCCTGAAGGCTGGAATCAATATCCTTTTATAGAAGAAATGATGCCTGCCAAGGCTCGTACAGCCTGTCTGGCCACAGTTGACGGCAAAGACGTTGTTATCGTTGGCTTCTCACACACTGTGGATGGTAGCGACCTTGCATCGCTCGTACTTATCGACTTCGCTACTGGTAATCTCATCAAAACCGTACAGATGACATGCGACGGTGAACCCGTTGCCGGACTTCTGACCGCCAACCAGGTTGGCTGCGACCAGTTCGGACATGTATGGTTTGCAGGTTATGTAGGCACTGTTTACAATGCTGAGGCTGATACTTACGGTGCCCTTAAAATATACAAGGTTGACGATATGGAAACCGGCGCTTGCTCTGTAGCTGCTGCTCTTACCGTAGTCGAAGACGAGGCATCTGATGCCGCAGGCGCACGTATTGACTATTGTGACCTCGTAGGTGACCTTACCCTTGAAAACGCAGGTTGCGTAGTAATGTGTGCATTGGCAAGCAACAACGGTGCGTACAGTTATACCGGTGTACTCGGT
The DNA here is from genome assembly GCA_022509065.1 of Muribaculaceae bacterium. Taxonomy (GTDB): domain Bacteria; phylum Bacteroidota; class Bacteroidia; order Bacteroidales; family Muribaculaceae; genus CAG-873. The sequence continues at coordinate 1,193 of JAFLTY010000059.1, read as the reverse complement.
TGGGCTGCCGACCAAGGTGCCGACAAATGGGAACCCGCTATGGATGGCTACAACGTGGCTTTCATCTCTGATACATATCCCGATGGCCAGACTGACTGGGGTACAGGTCCCATGGTACGTATCGTCCTGAACGATGATTTCACCAACGACCTCTTCTATGTCGACGGCTTCACAACATGCCCGAGCCTCTATACACCCGACGGCACTATAATCGATTCTTTCGCAAGCGCTGTTGATTTAGCTCCGATTACAGGCACTAACGGTGTTGGCGAATTCGCTCTCGGCGGTAAAAACTTCATCGCTTATTCACTTCAAGACTATGCCAATGGTGGCACCTGTAAGGTAAATGTATGCGAACTTGGCGCTGACCAGGCTTTCGAAGGTATGGAACATTATTGGACAGTCCCTGGTAATGAAGATGGCGAAGGTCTTGGCAACACATCAGACGGTGGCACACGTATCCACGCTGTTGAAACCAAAGTTTACACCGATGCCAACGGCAAACAGGGTGCTTACCTCCTTTCTTACAAATGCCAAAACGGTATAGCTGTTTACGCTATCTGCGAAGAAGGTTGGGAAGATCCTAACGCAGGTGACGACGCCGTCAACGACATCGTGGTTGACACCAACGCTCCCGTACAGTACTTCAACCTCAACGGCGTTGAAATGAATGGCAACCTCACTCCCGGCATGTACATCACACGCCAGGGCAACATCGTCAACAAAGTTGTCGTAAAATAAACAACCCACATTAATAAACCATCTAAAAGGTGTGCATTCTCCCGAATGCGCACCTTTTCTTCTTTACTAACGTGTAGTACATTTTATATCAAACGTATAAATTATATATAGCGCATCACCAATACTATACAACAGCGAACGCACCCAAGCTCCCTCTCCTTCAATGGGCGTTAAACTCCCCGCTCACCATCCCTCCGGCATCTAAGCAGTCTTCTTTGTTACCCTATGGCAGCGAAGCTGTCCGCTTTGTCACCCCAACGGCAGCGTTTCTTCACGACTTTGTCGTCTAACGGTAGCAAAGCTGCCTCTTTTGTCAGCCCTACGGCAGCGAAACTGCCTTTTTGTCATAGCGGTCGGTCGCTTGCGGCCGACATAAAAAAGATTAGCGCCGGCAGACGGGGTCTGTCGGCGCTGTAGAGGGGGCGGTTACCTACTTTTCCACTTTCGCAGTA
>JAFLTY010000058.1 GCA_022509065.1 Muribaculaceae bacterium | reverse complement strand
CCGCCTCAAACTTGAAAAAAGAAATCACGAAGATTCTCTTCGAACAAGGCTACATTCTGAACTACAAGTTCGTTGAAGGCGAAAACCCCGCCGGAACTATCAAGATAGCCTTAAAGTACGACCCGGTTGACCGCGTGAACGCAATCAAGAACCTGAAGCGTGTAAGCCGTCCCGGTCTACGTCAGTACACAGGATACAAAGATATGCCCCGCGTCCTTAACGGTCTTGGCATAGCCATCCTGTCAACTTCAAAAGGAGTGATGACAAACAAAAAAGCCGCCGACCTTAAAATCGGAGGCGAAGTATTGTGTTATGTATATTAATCATCAAGGTAAATAAGGAGGAATAAATTATGTCAAGAATAGGTAAAGCCCCTATCGCCATTCCCGCCGGTGTTACCGTGACGGTTGATAAAGATAACGTGGTTACAGTAAAAGGTCCCAAAGGCACACTGAGCCAGAAAGTAGACCCCCAAATCACAGTTAAAGTGGAAGGAACGCACGTTGAAGTTAGCCGTCCCAGCGACGAACGCGAACATCGCGCCAAACATGGCCTGTATCGTGCCCTTATACACAACATGGTTGTGGGTGTGTCCGAAGGATATAAGAAAGAGATGGAACTGGTTGGAGTAGGCTATCGCGCCACAACAACAGGTCAGGTGCTCGAACTGGCACTTGGCTATTCGCACGCCATCTACATCAAATTCCCGCCTGAAATCAAGGTGGAAGCCAAAACCGAACGTAACAAGAATCCGCTTATCATACTTGAAAGCGACGACAAACAGCTCCTTGGCCAGGTATGTGCCAAAATACGCTCGCTTCGCAAACCCGAGCCTTACAAAGGTAAAGGTATCAAGTTTGTTGGCGAAGTTATTCGTCGTAAATCCGGTAAATCTGCCGGTGCCAAGTAATTTTGTCTTTGGTAAGACGGCCATAGCCGCATAGCGGACAGTGACTGTCAGACAAAGATTACTGAAACAAATTAAAATTTATCAAATCATGGTAAGTAAGATTCAAAGAAGAAATAAAATCAAAACCCGCATCCGCGGTAAGATTTCAGGAACTGCCCAGCGTCCCCGCATGTCGGTGTTCCGTAGCAACAAACAAATCTATGTACAGCTTATCGACGACCTGGCCGGAGCAACATTGCTGTCAGCCTCGAGCAAAGGCATTGAGGAAGGCACCAAGTGCGAGATAGCGGCAAAGGTTGGCAAGAACATAGCCCAAAAGGCGTTGGAAGCCGGCATAAACGAAGTAGTTTTTGACCGCAACGGATATCTTTTCCACGGTCGTGTTAAATCACTTGCTGACGCTGCACGCGAAGGCGGTCTTAAATTCTAAGCAATAATCATGGCACAAAAGAATAACAGAATAAAATCGACCACCGATCTTGAGTTGAAAGATCGTTTGGTAGCCATTAACCGTGTAACCAAAGTGACCAAAGGCGGACGCGCGTTCACCTTCGCTGCCATCGTGGTTGTCGGAAATGAAAACGGAATAGTAGGCTGGGGTCTTGGCAAAGCCAACGAAGTACAGGCCGCCATCGCCAAAGGCGTGGAAGCTGCCAAGAAAAACCTCATCAAGGTGCCCGTTCATAACGGAACCATACCCCACGAACAGGTAGCCAAGTTCGGTGGATCGCGCATCCTTCTCAAACCCGCTTCGACCGGTACCGGTGTAAAAGCAGGTGGTGCTATGCGTGCCGTTCTTGAAAGCGCCGGCGTTCATGACGTGCTTGCAAAATCGAAAGGCTCGTCGAACCCCCACAACCTGGTCAAAGCAACTATAGCGGCTTTGGGCGAAATGCGCTCACCCGCCACAGTGGCTCAGCACCGCGGCATTACAGTAGAAAAAGTATTCAAAGGCTAAACGCAGCAAATAACTTAAAGATATGGCACAGATAAAAATCAAACAGATAAAGAGCCGCATCAACTGCCCCAAAGTACAGAAACGTACTCTTGATGCCCTTGGCCTGAGAAAAATGAACCACACCGTAGTTAAGGAAGACACCCCCAGCATTATGGGCATGGTGAAAGCCGTCAGCCACCTTGTGGAAGTGACAAAAGCATAAAAGACAACCGAACTTATAAACCATACAAAACAATATAACCGATTATGGATTTAAGTAATTTACAGCCTGCCGTAGGTGCCGTTAAACACGGCAAACGCATAGGACGCGGACCGGGCTCAGGTAAAGGCGGCACATCGACACGCGGTCACAAAGGTGCTAAATCGCGTTCAGGTTACAGCCGCAAAATAGGATTCGAAGGCGGTCAGATGCCGTTGCAGCGCCGTTTGCCCAAATTCGGCTTCAAGAACATCAATCGCGTGGAATACAAACCCATCAATCTTGACCTTCTCCAAGTACTTGCCGAAGCCAAACAGGTGGAAAAAATCGGCATCGAAGAACTTCGCGCAGCAGGTTACATCAACAAACGCCAGCTTGTCAAGATTCTTGGCAACGGAGCGCTGACACGCGCAATCAAAGTAGAAGCCAATGCTTTCTCAAAGGCTGCTCAGCAGGCTATTGAAGCAGCAGGCGGTTCAATCGAAAAAGTGTAATAAGTAAATACAATGAGATTTTTTCAGACAATAAAAAACATCTGGACAATCGAGGAACTGCGCAAGCGTCTTCTTGTCACCCTGCTTTTGGTGGCAACGTATCGTCTGGGTTGTTACGTGGTACTTCCCGGTATAGCACCCGGAGCGATAGACGCATTGCAGAACTTCACCAACCGCACCGGCATGATGCAGTTGCTGGATATGTTCTCTGGCGGCGCTTTCTCGCAGGCTTCCATCTTTGCACTGGGTATCATGCCGTACATCACGGCATCAATCGTCATCCAGTTGCTTGGCATGGTGCTCCCCTCGTTCCAGAAAATGCAGCGTGAAGGCGAAAGCGGACGCCAGAAACTGAATCAGTACACACGTTATCTCACAGTACTGATACTGTTGCTTCAGGCACCCGCCTATCTCATCAACCTGCAGTATCAGGCTCACATACAGTTCTCGTTCATGACTGTCATATATCTCACCATCATTCTGGCAGCCGGTTCGATGTTCATTATGTGGCTTGGAGAACGTATTACCGACAGAGGTATAGGCAACGGCATATCGTTCATCATTCTTGTCGGTATCATAGCACGCCTCCCAGGAGCCCTGAGTTATGAATTCCTAAGCCGTCTTCCCGGCACATCGGGTACCGAAGGTGGTCTGGTGATGTTCATAGTGGAAGTCGTTCTGCTGTTTGCAGTCACCGTTGGAGCCGTTCTCCTGGTACAAGGAACACGCAAAGTGCCCGTCCAGTATGCCAAACGCATAGTCGGCAACCGTCAATACGGAGGCGCCCGCCAGTACATCCCCTTGAAAGTGAACGCAGCCGGCGTTATGCCTATCATTTTCGCACAGGCCATAATGTTCATACCCATCACCCTGGCAGGCTTCGGCTCGTCAGAGGGAGGCAGCGGATTTTTCGCGGCTATGAGTGACATCAACGGATTCTGGTACAACTTCATCTTCTTCGTGATGATTGTAGCGTTTACATACTTCTATACAGCCATTACGGTGCGCCCCACTCAAATGGCCGAAGACATGAAACGCAACAACGGTTTTATCCCCGGCGTGAAACCCGGTAAGAAAACCGCCGAATACCTTGACACCATTATGTCGCGCATCACATTGCCCGGCTCACTCTTCCTTGGCGTAGTGGCTATCCTTCCCGCCTTTGCCCGTTTCTTTGGCATAAGCCAGAATTTCGCGCAGTTCTTTGGCGGAACATCGCTTCTCATTATGGTAGGTGTTGTCCTTGACACACTGCAGCATATCGAGTCTCACCTGATGATGCACCATTATGACGGCCTGATGAAAGAAGGCAAAATAAAAGGCCGCACCACAGGCAATGCTTATTGATAAAAGACCATAAACCAAAGCAGACCGAGTCGCGCGATACCGCGCGACCCTGTCGCGGAGGTTTAAGGAGTTCCGACCAAAGGCAAATAAGCGACAACGATGATCTACCTAAAAACACCGCGGGAGATTGAAATCATGAAATCTTCGTGCGACCTTTTGAGCCGCACGATGGGCGAACTGGCAAAATGGATACAGCCAGGCGTCACAACGATGAAGCTTGAAATGATAGCCCGCGAGTTTATCGGCGACAACGGAGGCCGACCCGCCTGTCTGGGATATTCCGGTTTTCCGGCGGCTCTGTGTATCGAAGTCAACGAGACCGTAGTTCATGGTTTTCCGTCCAACTATAGCCTGCGAGAAGGAGATATCGTCGGTATTGACAGTGTGGTCGAGAAAGACGGCTATAACGGCGACATGTGCTATACTTTTCCTGTCGGAGAGGTCGATCAAAAGACCATGCATCTGTTGCGAACCACCAAAGAAGCGCTATACGTCGGTATAGATGCATTTAAAATTGGCAACCGCATAGGCCATATATCGAACGCCATCCAGACATATTGCGAAAAACGCGGATATACACTGGTGCGCGAGATGACCGGACACGGAATAGGTAAATCGATGCACGAAAGCCCCGAGGTGCCAAATTACGGCCGACCCGGTATAGGTCCGCTGATAAAAAACGGCATGGTGATAGCCATCGAACCGATGGTAAATATGGGCAGCCGCAACATAGTCATCGAAAGTGACGGCTGGACGTGCAGGACACGCGATCGCAAGCCCTCGGCACATTTCGAACATACCGTGGCAATGCTCGACGACAAAGCACAAATACTCACCACATTCGAATATATCGAAGAAGTATTGAAAGAACGCGCCATATAAGGTGATAAAGTCAACCAAAGTAACGAAAAACTAACATAATCAAGGCATACAATAAAACAAGCCTGAACAAAAAACAATCCAGCCTAACGAAAAAGACAGATGGCAAAACAAGCAGCTATAGAACAAGACGGTACAATAGTCGAAGCGTTATCAAACGCCATGTTTCGAGTAGAACTTGAAAACGGACACCAGATAACAGCTCACATATCGGGCAAAATGCGTATGAATTACATAAAAATTCTGCCCGGAGACAAAGTACGCGTCGAGATGTCGCCCTACGACCTGTCAAAAGGCCGCATAGCTTTCCGTTACAAATAAAAGTCGGCACATCACAAACCTGATGACGCTTACCTGACATACGATCTTCGTAATAAGAAAAAGATAATTAATAACATACAAAAGAAAATACAATGAAAGTAAGAGCATCTGTTAAGAAACGCACCCCGGACAGCAAGATAGTCCGTCGCAAAGGGCGTCTTTACGTGATTAACAAAAAGAATCCTAAGTATAAACAGCGCCAGGGATAATCCGCGTTGCCTTTATATTGACGGATAGACAAACCAACAATTTAAAGCTTAAAGAAAACTAAAGCACTAATATGGCAGTAAGAATCGTGGGAGTTGACCTCCCCCAGAACAAAAGAGGTGAAATTGCCTTGACCTACATCTTCGGTATAGGACGTAGCTCAGCCAAAAGCGTTCTCGAAAAAGCCGGAGTAGATGTAAATATCAAAGTGAAAGACTGGACAGACGACCAGGCGGCCAAAGTTCGTGAAGTTATAGGTAACGATTACAAAGTAGAAGGTGACCTTCGCAGCGAAATACAGCTTCACATCAAACGCCTTATGGACATCGGTTGTTATCGTGGCGTACGTCATCGTAACGGTCTGCCCGTACGTGGCCAATCGACAAAAAACAACGCCCGTACACGTAAAGGACGTAAAAAAACTGTGGCAAACAAGAAGAAAGCCGCAAAGTAAGCTTAAAGAAATTATTGAAAAGTCCGGAATTTCACATAGTCATACACAGAGCATGACCCGACATGCCGGATGAATCAGGGAAAAAGATATTTTAATTACCAATATTTATGGCAAAAAAAACAGTATCAGCAAAGAAGAGAAACGTTAAAGTAAGTGCCGAAGGCCAACTTCACGTACACTCCTCTTTTAACAACATCATTGTATGCCTGGCCAATTCGGAAGGACAGGTAATATCATGGTCATCGGCCGGCAAGATGGGCTTCCGCGGTTCGAAAAAGAACACCCCTTATGCCGCACAGATGGCAGCGCAGGACTGTGCCAAAGTGGCTTACGACCTTGGCCTGCGTAAAGTGAAAGCGTATCTCAAAGGCCCGGGTAACGGGCGTGAAAGCGCAGTGCGTACCATAGATGGCGCCGGCATCGCAGTAACAGAAATTATCGATGTTACGCCGCTGCCCCACAACGGTTGCCGTCCTCCCAAACGCCGTCGCGTATAATTATTAATCAGTACATACTCACCGCAAGACGTGGGTGTGGAAAAGTTGAAAGTTCCCAAGGTGATGAAACCAAGCGACGTATGAGTCGGAAAAGGCCACGCGAGAACACTTCAAATCAACCTGATCTACACTCTTTCCCTCCCAAAGTCATTAGCTTATGGCGGAACGTCCCGGTGCGACGATTAATAGTGACTCTCTTTTAAATTTATTTTCTTTTTAACAACAGCAAAACAACAACCAACCCGAAACCAAACGCTATCCGCAAAAAACGCGTTCGAGTTACAAAGAATAAAGACAAAACTTAAACGCCAGGATGTCCGGTTTCGATAAACTGATTAATAAAAATGGCAAGATACACAGGTCCCAAAACAAAAATCGCCCGTAAGTTCGGCGAACCCATATTTGGTCCGGATAAAGTGCTCCAAAAACGTAACTTCCCCCCGGGTCAGCACGGACAGAACAAACGTCGCAAGACATCGGAATATGGTGTGCAGCTCCGCGAAAAACAGAAAGCTAAATACACCTACGGAGTACTCGAAAGACAGTTCCGCAACCTTTTTGAGAAGGCTTCGACAATGAAAGGTATCACCGGTGAAATCTTATTGCAACTGCTTGAAAGCCGTCTGGACAATTTCGTTTATCGTCTTGGTATAGCACCCACCCGTGCCGCAGCACGTCAGATAGTGCTTCACCGCCACATCACAGTTAACGGCAAAGTTGTCAATATACCTTCATACCATGTACTTCCCGGCGATGTTGTCGGCGTACGTGAGAAATCGAAATCTCTCGAGGTTATTAGCGATTCGCTTGCAGGATTCAATCACACCAAATATCCCTGGATAGAATGGGATGAAAGCGTGAAGGCCGGCAAACTGTTGCATGTCCCCGCTCGTGAAGATATCCCCGAAAACATTAAAGAGCAACTTATCGTAGAGTTGTATTCTAAATAATCCAAACTAATAAAACAAGTTAAGATCCATGGCTATATTAGCATTCCAAAAACCCGAAAAAGTCTTGATGTTGGA
>JAFLTY010000057.1 GCA_022509065.1 Muribaculaceae bacterium | reverse complement strand
ATGCAATCCAATCGCCTGAATTCATAGCGTCAGCTATTTTCTCATCGTAGGACTGAGCGAAGGAAAGAAAGAACGAGAAAATTGATGTGAGAATGAATAATATCTTACGCATATTGCGAGCGTTTAGAAATAGCGTGTAACGTTGACTGAGCCACGATTTTCGCGAAACGTTGTTCCATTTTTCATTAGATTTGTCATTCCAATGGTGGCATCAATATTGAAGCTCCACATATCTGAGAAAAAAGCGACCCCAATCTTCCATCCACACTCAAAACGACGTTGTGAACCTATTTCTCCGAAAAGTAGGTTTCCATGTAAATCAAGACTCTCTTTATCATGCACCTTTATATCGCCTGCAAAAGCATAACTGAGCTCGGGGCCTGTAAAAGGAGCAATCGAGAGTTTGTCAGATATTGAAAAACTATATCCGGCCACGACAGGTATCCTAAAGCCTGCTTTATAAATCGATGGATTTTTATCTATAGGTAAGCCATCTTCATTTGTAATAACTAAGTCTTTATACGAATAGGTATCATAAAACAATGTTACAGCAGGCTCAATATAGAATTGGCGACCTAAATAAATATTACATACCGCACTGATTGCTCCTCCGGTTCCGGCACGAAACATCTTGTCATTATATGTGTTAATGCGCACGTGACCGGGTATGTTCACATCGAATGCGCCACGTATACCCCATATCGGGTTACGTTCTCCTTGCTCAATTATTTGAGCGTTAGCACAGAACGACCCTAAAAGTAAACAAAATATTATAGATAGTTTTTTCATCATGTGTTTTCTGTTTAAAGATCAGAGAGGTACTTTTACAAGTAATAAACACTGTAAGGAAAATGTTCTGTTGTTGTCTGTGTATTTGCAAAAATAAGCAATATTGTTGGAATGATGGTAAGCCGGTATAGACAATTTTTTCAGGGTCTGCTTCATCTGCCTATAAAACGTTCAGGCCTTTTCGGAGAGTTCGAGCCATCTCATCTCTTTCTCGTCAAGGAGATCTTTTATTTCACTAAACCGCAGAGCGTGTTTCTCTATGTCAGCAATGGCTTGTCCGGAATTGAACAACTCTTCGAGTTGTTTTTTTTCTTTGGTCAGCGATTCTATCTCACCGGTAAGTGTCTCAAACTCTCGCTTCTCATTAAAGGTCAGACGGGGTGCTTTTTCGGTACGGGGTTTTCGCGAATCTGTTTTTTCACGAGAAGGAGTTTCCCTGTTTTCTTCTGTCTCGCGACAATATTCCAAATAATCAGTGTACGTCCCCGGGAAATCCTTTATGCCACCGTCGCCGGTCATTACAAAGATGTGCTCAACGATGTTATCGAGAAAATATCTGTCATGGCTTATAATAATGGCACATCCTTTGAAATCGGTCAGATATTCTTCAAGGATACCCAGCGTGACAATATCAAGGTCATTGGTGGGTTCATCTAAAACAAGAAAGTTTGGACGACGCATAAGCACGGTGGCAAGATATAGCCGCGACAATTCTCCTCCGCTAAGTGTCGATATATATTTTTGTTGGTCTTTAGGAGAGAACAGAAAATGTTGCAGGTACTGCATGGCATTAAGTTTCTGATCGCCAAGCTCTATTTCATCGGCAATATCGCTGACAGCATCAAAAACAGTCTTTTCGGGATTAAAAACGCACCTATCCTGGCTATAATATCCGAAGCGGACAGTCTCTCCCACTTCGAAAAAGCCCGAGTCTGGTTCGACGAGTCCTTGAAGCATCTTGATAAAAGTAGACTTTCCCACCCCGTTTTCGCCGACAATTCCTATTTTATCATATCTGGCAAAATCGTACGAAAAATCCTTAAGAACACATTTATCTCCAAATCGCTTTGTCACTGAATGCGCATGAAATATCTTATTTCCAACATACGTTGACTTTGCATTGATAGCCACGTTTTTCTCATTGATATTTACCCGGCTACGTTCTTTCAGGTCATAATATCTATCTATACGATATTTGGCTTTGCCGGCTCTTGCCTGTGGCTGACGGCTCATCCAGTCTTGTTCTTTTCGGAGAATATTTTTGACCTTCGAAAGCTCGGCTCCCATCACTTCAATTCTGTGACGACGCTCTTCGAGATACCGTGAATAATTACCTGTATAACTGAATATTCGCTGACGGTCTATCTCGATGATTCTGTTGCAAATACGGTCCAGAAAATAACGATCGTGTGTAACCAACAACAAAGAGACACGAGCTTTCGAAAGAAATCCTTCAAGCCATTCTATGGTTTTGATATCAAGATGGTTGGTAGGCTCGTCCAATATAAGTAAATCGGGTTTTAAAGCTAACGTCTCAGCTATTGCAACACGCTTTTTCTGACCACCGGACAGGTTGACAAATTTCTCGTCGAGATTTAAACCCTCGCCAATGCGAGTAATAAATTTGATTAAATCTGATTTTATTTCTTCGTCTTTGGTAAATGTCTCGATAAAATCTCTTGGCGTTTCGTATTCGGCAAAATCGGGTGTTTGCTCAAGCACCGACACTTTCAGATTGCTGCGTGTCACTATTTTGCCACTATCGTAATCTTCCTGGCCTCCCAAAATCTTCAACATCGTTGACTTGCCCATTCCGTTTTTGGCTATCAACCCTACCTTATCTCCTTCGTTTATTGTGAATGTCACGTCGGCAAAAAGCATACGGTCACCATAACTTTTTGTGAGATTTTCGGTCTGAAGAATAGGAATGGATGGCATAAAGCAGTTTTGATTTATTGGAGGGTCACGGCGCCTTCTTCCAAAGTCATGATACCATGCATAATGGCATATACTGCAAGTCCGGCGCTACTGTGTATATTAAGTTTGTTGCTGATGTTACGACGATGCGTTGTCACTGTATGCACTGAAAGAAAAAGCTTGTCTGCTATCTCTTTGTTAGACAAACCGCGTGCAACCGCTTTAACTATATCTTTTTCGCGGGCAGTAAGTACCACATCTCCATGTTCGTCGAGTTCTTTCTCATTTCGTTCTATCTTCGGTGTTATTGTATCGAAAATAGTAGAAGAGCGGTCAACTTTTTGTTCCATTCGTCTGACAGCAGGTACAAAAATCCTGTCTTCGAGAGCGCAATGCTTCAACAAATCTCGTTCGCAGTGCATTATATCGAAAAGCACACTGTTAAGCATGTCAACACGTCCTAAATCGGCTGAGTAGTGACCGATAAACAGTTCCTTGATTTCACGCAGTTTATCGGCTATAGGCAAATGGTTTTCCACAAAATCTTCAATAGTAAAACCGCTCTGGCATAAACCTTTGATAAGATTCAAAACATATTCGAAAACGACATCATCCTCATATTTCATGTGGCTTTGCACCTCTACGACATACGAGTCGTAGAACTTTATCATCATCCATGCAGTATCTGACTTTGTACCGGTTGATATAGCCGCAATAAGCCGGGTACGGATATCAGGCAATACATATTCCAAAAAATAACGGTGTGCGCTTTTAAGGTACCCTACAAGACTTTCGATGTTTACATGCTCGAGGGCGAAGTCGCGTGAAGAAAAGAAATTACACACTGTCAAGAATGTTTCCACATTGACGTCATTGCGCCGGCATACTTCTTCGACGGTTGATTCGCCAAACCCAAGTGCTATATTGAACCGGCTTAAAACAGGGAGCAACTGCGGTTGACTAAGAACAAGCTCGCGCAATTTATCGTTCCGCTGAAAGGGAATTATTCTATCCTTCGTAACTTCTTGATGCATAAGCGTTGTTCAATTAGAAGATTTCCTATTGTAAACCAGTATAATGAAAATGGCAATTATAAACGCCGCTAAAGTTAATGACATCTCGACAATATACTTATCGGGATAAATCCAAACCTCAGTAAAAAGTCGCAATTTTAGCATGACCTCTATAAAGGTCCATAAGACACAAACTGTCACTATGGCTTGCCGAAGAGCGGAAGCCCATGTTTGCGCCTTAAGTGAACGCACAAACAAGATAATCCCACTCACCAGACAAATACAGGAGAACGCAAGCGTAAGGGGATGTCGCACACCTAACAGATAGGGGTCATATTCAACCAAAAGGATAAGATAGGCCCACCATATCAATAATATAAGGTCAATAAATGTCCTTATCGATTCACCATAACGGGCAAATCCGTTATTAATATGGAGACATCTGCGAAGCACTTTTACAAGACCCCAGTTGGTATTGGCCGCATAAAGATAAAAGATAAAAGCCAATACTGCAAAAGGCAACGCCGATGGCATCATGAGATACTCGGGCTTCGTATAAACCTCGTTCCCTATCAAAAGAGGTTGCACCCCCAAAAAACGAGAATAATTAATGTAAATAAATTCCACCCATGCGCCCCAGAAAAGAATAGCTCCGAAAGCTCCTGACAGAATTTTTTTCACCTCCGAACGAAAACGATTGCCAAAGAATGCCAACAGGACACCTACGAAACCTAATACAGTGGCACTACACTTCAACGCCACATCTTCAAGGTTATGTTCCATTAACACCACGAAAGCATGACCCAGCGGCATCATTAACAATATGACGAGAAAGGAAATAATACCGCGTAAGGCTGTCATTGTGTTCATTATAGCTAAAGCAAACTCGTTCTACACTGCAAAATTACAACAAAACAATAAGACCGCCAATACATAAAAATGAGTATGTTGACACATTCTCAAGAAAGAAATACACAAAACATAGTATTGCATCCCGATTTAAAATAGAGTAACTTTGCCGCGTAGAATAGATTTTTTAGTCAGAATTGCCCTCGGATGTTCCCCAACGACCGCGTTGGCGAGCAACCAGGGCATCTTCGGCGGCATTCGCACAGGCTTTCCAAAGACGCGTCCCGCGAATCTCATCAGGCAAGAATTGTTGTCGTACAAAATTACCCGGATAATCATGGGCATACTTGTAGTTTTCGCCATAATGCAACTGCTTCATCAGGTCGGTCGGAGCATTGCGGATATGCAACGGAACGGGCAGGTTTCCCGTCTTTTCAACAAGTGCCATTGCGGCATCGATAGCCATATATGCTGAGTTACTTTTGGCGCTGGTTGCCAGATATACCGTACATTCGGCCAAAGGTATCCTTCCCTCCGGCATCCCTATTTTCATAACAGTGTCAAAGGTAGCGTTTGCCAAAAGCAAAGCGTTTGGATTAGCAAGCCCGATATCCTCGGCGGCCAAAATAACCAGACGACGAGCTATAAATTCGGGATCTTCCCCTCCTTTCAACATACGTGCCAGCCAATAAACGGCTGCGTCCGGATCACTACCACGAACACTCTTTATAAATGCCGAAATGATGTCATAATGGAGCTCTCCATTTTTGTCATACGCCTGAGGGTTTTTCTGAAGACTTTCTGTAACGACTTTATCATCAATAACAATTGTCTTTCCGTGGGGTGTAGACTGCTCAAGCAGATCCAGAATATTGAGGAGCTTACGCGCGTCGCCTCCGGCATAACGAAACAAAGCCTCAGTCTCTTTTACATCAACTTTTCTTTGAGACAATATATCATCTTTGGCAAGGGCGTGTTCCAGCAATCTTTGTAATTCTTGCTCGTTCAAAGGATTGAGAGTGTAAACCTGCGCACGAGAAAGAAGCGGGCGTATTATTTCGAATGACGGGTTTTCAGTAGTTGCTCCAATCAATGTAACCACCCCACTCTCTACGGCTCCCAGCAAACTGTCCTGCTGAGACTTAGAGAAACGATGAATTTCGTCTATAAAGAGTATAGGTCGTGAAGTAGCGAACATACCCCCCTGTTGTTTACACCTTTCAAGCACTTCGCGGACTTCCTTTACACCTGAATTTACTGCCGACAAGGTATAAAATGGCACATTGACAGCTTGCGAAATTATACGCGCAATTGTCGTCTTACCGACACCGGGAGGACCCCACAGAATAAACGATGCTACTTTGCCCGATTCTATCATTCTGCGCAAAATAGCATCGGGACCTACCAGATGAGTCTGTCCTATATAATCGTCGAGTGTGTTTGGACGAAGTCTTTCTGCTAAAGGTAAGAAGGCCATGTTATTACTTCTCAAAATAAGGATTGACAAGACGTGAGCCTCGGAGAAAAGCGTCGGCCGACATGCGTTTTTTTCCAGCAGCCTGCAATTCAAGAATCTCCAGTCGGTTATCGCCACAACATACAAACATCCGGTTCTTTTCGATGATTACTCGACCGGCGATTCCCTCTCCGCACTCAGTATCAGTTAATTTCGTCTTGAGTATTTTGAATTCGGTGGGAGCTGAGGTTGTCGAACGTAATTCGCTCCAAGCGCCGGGATAAGGAGACAACCCTCTAACATGATTATGAATGCGCAATGCCGGCCAAGACCAATCAATGTGGCATGTATCCTTGAAAATCTTAGGGGCTTCGCAACTCTCCATTCCCTCGCTTATCATTTTTGATTGGGAAACGGTAGCGAGGTTACCATCCACGATGCCGTTTATGGTTTTAAGAGTAAGTTCTGCTCCGACCTTCATCAAACGGTCATGTACCGAGCCTGCATCATCTTCATCACTTATTTCGACCTCTTCACGGTCTATTATATCGCCCGTGTCTATCTCATGACTAAGGAAGAATGTCGTAACCCCGGTCTTGGTCTCACCATTCATAACAGCGCGGTTGATGGGAGCCGCTCCTCGATATTTGGGTAAAAGTGAAGCATGCAAATTGAAAGTGCCCAATGGAGGCATTTGCCAGACCGCTTCAGGAAGCATCCTGAAAGCTATCACCACAAACAAATCAGCCTCGAGACTGCGTAACGCATCTATAAACTCGCCGTCCTTAAGTTTTTCAGGTTGAAGCACGGGGATATCTCGTGACATAGCGAATGTTTTTACAGGAGAACAAAGCACTTTATGTCCGCGACCCGCCACCTTATCTGTAGCAGTCACTACCGCGACAACATTGAATCCATTGTCTACTATAGCACGCAGACTCTCGACAGCAAAATCGGGTGTTCCAAAAAAAACTATCTTTAGGTCTTCTTTTGTCATTTTTTTATTTTATTATTCAATGAATGAAAGTCAGTCCTACTATCACTCGCTGACGTACGAACTTTCATCAATAATCTTCTGCATCTCGGAGGTAGCCGGAGCGCTCACATCGATATGTTTCCCGGATACAGGATGCACAAACTTAATATTTTTTGCTACCAAAGATATACCGGCATCCTTGTTGGATCGCTTTGCTCCATACTTCAAGTCACCTTTGATAGGATGTCCGATGGCGGACAATTGTGCGCGAATCTGATGCTTACGACCCGTCAACAACTCTATTTCGAGAAGGGAATAATTATCGCCACACGCTATAGTATGGTAAATAAGACGAGCTTCCTTCGTATCAGAGGTCGGAACATCGGAAATATATGTTTTGTTATTTCGTTCAACTGTTCTTAGATAATTTGTCAAAAGACCTTCGGGAGGTTCCGGTTTACCGGCGACTAACGCCCAGTAAATTTTATGCACTTCACCTTTTCTAAACATCTCGTTCAGACGCGTCAATGCCTTAGATGTCTTGGCAAACACCACTACTCCGCTTACAGGACGGTCAAGCCGGTGAACCACGCCAAGAAACACATTCCCCGGCTTGTCATGGCGTGTTTTTATCCATTCTTTAACTGTTTCAGAAAGCGGCTCATCGCCCGTTTTATCACCTTGGACAATTTCGCCCACTTCCTTGTTGACTATAATAATATGATTATCTTCATACAACACTTCCATATTGCAAATTTACAAAAAAAATCCGACCTACAACGCCGGGCACACCCATAACTTTTTTATATATGATAGTGATTTAATGACATGATGGGTGTGCAGATTCAATCTGTTAAAATTTATGTATTGTTGTTAATTATCGCATAAATATCGTGCTACTTAATATTAAATTCATAAATTTGTAACATCTATTATAGCGAGTGGTTTTTACCATCCACTCTGATAGAAGCCTTGAAAATATTATTACAGAATAACACTCTGTATTTTACAGATTGCAATATATTGATTCATTAGCTCAGTTGGTTTAGAGCGCCTCCTTGACAGGGAGGAGGTCACTGGTTCGAA
>JAFLTY010000056.1 GCA_022509065.1 Muribaculaceae bacterium | reverse complement strand
TAGAAAATTTCTCAGGTTTTCATTTGCAAGATAAGCAAAACGCTTCTTTATTGCCAAAATGTCTGGAATGGTTTTTACCCATTCAAATGCAAATTTACTATATTTTTATGAATTTAGGACGGATTCTTTCAAAAAGTTCAAGATGATTTATATATCTTGAAAATCCTAGTAAAAGTTAAAATTGTTAATTTTTACCCTCTTTTATCCAAAAATCACTTTTGTAATCACTTTTCTACCGTTTTAACTACAATATTCTAAAAATAAAAAAGATACATATTCAATGGGTGCACTGGACTGACAAGTCTAACTATCCCCGCATCAATCATATACATAGGCTTCTCTGCTTTCAGTGGATGCTCTAACTTGAGCGAGATAATTTGATACAATGAGATACCATGTCAAATTGAAAAAACGACTTTCTACCCCTAGGGCGCTACACTTCATGTGCCGGTGGGTTCAAAGGAAGCTTACGCTTCAGCGCAATATTGGTCTAGCTTCAATAATATTATTGATGATGTGACAGCTGGCGTGGAATCAATTGAAACCGACTTTAACAATGTCGAAGGCGCTAACGTCTACGACCTGTCAGGTCGTTGTGTCATAGTTAACGTCTCTGCCGACAGGATAAACGACCTTAACAAAGGCATCTACATCGTTAACGGCAAGAAAGTGCTCGTGAAGTAACACCCCACTTTGCGCTTTCAAATAACCAACGGAGCGGCACATGAGTTCATGCGCCGCTCCGTAATATTTCAAAGCAAAATCTTACTTCTTCAAAACTGAGTGGACTGCTTCGTAATCGGGTTCGTGTGTTATCTCATCGACAAGCTGCCGGTATATCACCGTTCCTTTCTCGTCGATTACAACAACGGCGCGAGCAAGCAGATTCTTGAGGGGACCGTCAACAATAGACACTCCATACTCCTTACCGAATTCAGGGCTACGGAAAGCCGATGCCACACTGACGCCATCAATGCCGTTGGCTGAGCAGAAACGGCTCATGGCAAAAGGCAGATCCATCGACACACACAGCACTTCGGTATTGTCGTAGGATGCGGCGTCTTTGTTAAAACGACGTACCGATGCGGCACACACGTCAGTGTCCAGACTCGGGAAAATATTAAGCACAAGGCGTTTGCCCTCGTAGCTCTTTTCGGTTACCTCGCCCAAAGCGGCTGTCGTAAGTTTGAAATCGGGAGCTTTTGTTCCTACCGCGGGGATTTCTCCATATACCTCAACGGGATTGCCCTGAAAATATACTGTTTGCATTTTTGTTAGTGTTTATTGGTTATACATTATGTTGATGTAATTTCAATCTTCCTAATACTATATAACACTCCCGACCCTAAAAAGTTCGGCGTCCCTTAACAAAATAATCCCAAACTATATTATCACGTGTATCCTTCCTCGTGTCCAATATATCAACATCGGGGTGCGTCGTGTATGTGGATGACATTTTACGGAAATCGCGGTGAGCTCGCCAAATAGCGGCGGCATTTTTCATATCGAGGGTACAGACAAACTTAAACCACGCCAATGTGTCAAGGAGTCGTCGCTTCAATAACTTACGGTGCCGTGTGGCATCTGGCAGGTTCTTATGCAGCAACAGCAAATTATTGCGGAAGTTAAGATATGTCTTCCGCGGATTCTCGGCCGGAAGGGAACCGCCGCCGAGGTGATAAACCACCGACTGTGGCACTACCCATACCTGCAGGCCGGCAAGGTGGATACGCCAACAAAGGTCTATCTCCTCCATGTGCGCGAAAAAACCGGCGTCGAGGCCTCCAACCTCAAGGTAGACCTCGGGACGCACCATAAGAGCCGCCCCCGTGGCCCAGAACACAGGCATTGCATTGTTATACTGTCCCTTGTCAGTCTCACAATGATTGAAAATACGTCCGCGACAATAGGGATAACCGTTACGGTCAATAAAGCCGCCGGATGCCCCCGCATACTCAAACTGCGTCGGGTGCAGGTAGGAAAGTATCTTCGGTTGGCAAGCACCTACCTCAGTATGCTTGTCCATAAAGTCCACCAAAGGCTCAACCCAACCGGCCTGTACCGCTACATCGCTATTGAGCAACACGACGTACTTAAATTCGTCGGACAGCTGTCGGACAGCCTTATTATACCCCTCCGCATAGCCGTAGTTTTTGTCAAGAAACATAGTACGTACCGACGGAAAGTCTTTTGTCAACACATCTCGCGAGTCATCATCAGAACCATTATCCACAACTATCACTGTTGCGATGGTTGGATTCGTTCCCTCTACTACCGACGGCAGGAACTCCCGAAGCAAACTCGCTCCGTTCCAATTAAGAATCAATATGGCTGTCGAAGGTCTGTTCATTATCATTTGATTAAAGTGTCCGGATTTACTTGCCTCCATGACGAGGGAGAAGTTTTCCAACGCTTATGGCTCCATAGCCACAAATGCGGCGTCTCTCTGATGTTTTCTTCGAGCAACTCAAAGTACTTCTTGGTCAAAAAACCTTCTGCTGTGGCCGAGGCATGTTCGGCCATAGGAATGACTTCGATATGATAATACCCCCTACCCTTACTTGTCATCTTCCAATACACGACAGTCGCGTCCAATCGCCGCGCCAATGTCTCCGTGCCGGTGATTACTGCTGTGGGACGTCCCATAAAAGAGAGCACTCGCTCAGGATCACCGTGGCTTGGTTTTTGGTCGCTCATGAAGCCTATAACAAACCGCCGCCCTTCTTTCCTATACCGCAAAAGCTTGCGTAGAGTTTGAGCCTTTGCTATACTCTCAGTATCGAAACGTCCGCGTATTTTAAGCATCACCTTGTCAATGATCACATTACGCAATGGGCGATAGATCTGTCCGAAAACTACCGAGTCGTCGTCTTTGAAACGACTGTGAAGCTTGACCGAGGGTGCCCACTCCCAATTGAAAAGATGCGAGAAGTAAACCACCACATCGTGACCTTCTGCAACGGCTCTGTCCATATATTCTAGCCCGCTGAAGGTCATACGTCTCGTCATCTCGTTGTCCGATATATGTAACAATTTCACTGTCTCGAATATATAATCACAAAAACTGCGATAGAACTTCCGGGAAATGATATTAAGCTCTTCAACCTCTTTTTCAGGGAACGATGCCGTCAGATTTTGCATGACTACCTTACGCCGATAGCGCACCGCGTAATAGAGCACGCACCAGACAATGTCGCTCAGAATGTATAGCACTCTTAACGGCAGAAAAGCGACCACGGTAAGTAACCCTGTCAATATTTTTTCCCAAACCTTATCCATTGACAATTTCCGCTTTAAAGAACTGCCCTTTGTCATCCCACTCGTTTAGCCGGACATGTACTACGGTGTTGTCCAAATTTCCGGGCGCTAATGTTTTTATCCTGAGATAGTTGTCCGTAAAGCCGCTCATTATTCCGTCCTGTTGGACATGTTCCATCAAAACGGGTCGCACTGTATGAGTAAATCGCCGGGCAAACCGACGAAGCTTTTCATCGCTAAGGGCTATCATTTCTGTCACTCGACGTGATTGATCCAACGGCGATACCTTATGCGGAATCTTCAAAGCATCAGTGCCGGGACGCTCGCTGTAGGCAAACACATGCAAACGTGAAATATCGAGCGATTCCACAAAACGCTTCGATTCAACAAACAAGTCTTCTGTCTCCCCACGTGGACCGGCTATGAGGTCGACTCCGATAAAGGCGTCAGGCAGATGATGACGTATGGCGTCTATACGTCGCTTAAACAACTCGGTTTTATAACGTCGTCTCATCAAGCCGAGAACCTCATCGCTTCCACTCTGCAACGGTATATGGAAATGAGGCATAAACCGACTGCTTTGGGCGCAAAACTCAATAATCTCGTCAGTAAGAAGATTAGGCTCTATGGACGATATGCGATACCGTTCTATGCCTTCGACAGCGTCAAGAGCACGCACCAAATCGATGAACGAATCTTTACGTCCTTTACCGAAATCGCCTATATTCACGCCGGTGAGCACTATCTCTTTGCCACCCTCTCTGACGACATTCTCGACCTGGCTAACAAGATCTTCGATAAGTGGCGAACGTGACTTACCTCTGGCGCGTGGTATCGTGCAGTAGCTGCACCGGTAATCGCAGCCATCTTGCACTTTTAAGAAATAACGCGTACGGTCACCACGCGCACATGATGGAGTGAAGGTGTCTATATTGTCAACAGGAGTTATATAGACCCCGTGACTATCCGCTGACAAAGTTTTTATAAGCGCGGGCAAAGCGCCTTTGCGATCCGACCCAGCCACGATACGTACCCCCGGCAACTGTGCAACCTGATCGGGTTTCAGTTGCGCGTAACAGCCGGTAACTGCTATTGACGCTTCGGGCCACCGGCGGTGAATCGATCGTATGTACTGCCGGCATTTCTTATCGGCCACTTCCGTGACACTGCACGAGTTGATTACTATGATATCGGGTGACCCTGAGGAAACATCGGGATGGAAAGTCATGAAACCGTCCTCCTCGAGATGCTGTTGAAGAGTCGCAGTTTCTGCAAAATTCAGTTTGCACCCGAACGTATGGTACATGATGCTCCCGCGTCCACCACTTATCTGTTTATGTACATCGTTTTTCATTGTGTTAAAACTGAAAATAGATAAACGGTGAGACATCCTCGCCTTGAAGTTCGAGAACGAGTTGAATTATAACTATAAATACAATGAGCTTAACTATCCATGGCGACGCTACAAATCTGTCACCTACCGAGTTCCAAAAATTGTCAGGCATTGCGTGCGCCACAATGATGACAAGAATAAGCACCAGCCAAAGCCATCTCGCTGCAATAAAAGGCCGAGCGTAGTCCCAATTGAAATCTGTAACTGCATGACGAAGTAGTACCCATGAGTCGCTCCACGAGTCGGCGCGGAAAAACACCCACAACGCCATAACAAAAACCATAGTCAAAGCCCAAAAGAAAATTTTTGCCGGCAACGACGACGTCCATGCATAACGGTCAAGCCATGGTTTTGTGGCTTTATGGACTGCCAGACCCCCTCCATGCATAGCCCCCCAGAAAACAAACTTCCACGCGGCTCCATGCCATAATCCGCCAATAACCATGGTGGTGAAATTATTGACATAAGTCCGGGCTTTACCTTTTCGGTTACCGCCAAGGGGTATATAGATATAGTCTCTCAGCCATGTCGAGAGCGATATGTGCCATCGACGCCAAAACTCAGTCAGATTCCCCGACTTGTAAGGAAAGTTGAAATTTGTGGCCAGTTTGAAACCCATGATAAGAGCTATACCGATAGCCATGTCACTGTAACCCGAAAAATCACAATATATCTGCATCGTGTAGCCAATAATCCCCATAAAGGTCTCAAAACCAGAGTAAGCCGGCCCCGTAACGGGATCGACAGCGAATATCAAGTCGTTATACTGCGCTATATAGTCGGCTATGATAGCTTTCTTTATCACTCCGAGAAGAATGAGCCAAAAACCGAAGTATATCTGCTTGCGGGATGCGTGGTCACTGTTTTTTATCTGCGGCAAAAAATAATCGGCTCGTACTATAGGACCGGCTACCAACGCCGGAAAGAAAGACAGAAAGAAAACATACTCCAACCAAGTGTCGGTCGGAGCAACCCGTCCTTTATAAACATCTACTATATAACTGATGGACTGAAAGGTATAAAAAGAAATGCCTACGGGGAGGATTATCTCCATTGGGGCAAAATTCGAACCGACCATGGCTGACCAGTTCGCCATGAAGAAGTTGGCGTATTTGAAATAACCCAGGACGGAAAGCGAACATAACAACGATGCCCAGACACATGCTTTTCGCCACACTTTTTTTGTCTGTCTCACCAACACACGCGACAGCAACCAGTCAATGACCGATGTCGCGCACAGTAGAAAAACGAAGAAGCCGCTCGATTTATAATAGAAGAAGAACGAGAACAACACGACAAATCCCATCATCTGCCAGCGACGGTCACGCACAAGGGCAAACACGGGAATAAACACCAGAAAAACCGCCCAGAAGACTCCGCTCGAAAACAGCATCGGAGCGCCGGGGTGGTAGGTGAGTTGGTCAAGTATGTTGTGCCATAAATCGTTCATGAACAAAAAACAATGTCTAAATTTCCGACGGTTGATGCACTATGACACGTTTTGCGCGACTTTTCTTTTTTTGAGGCACTTCCATCCGTATGGGATGATCGGAGTGAGCGGGCATCCACCTGATGATGCTGTCCATCCAACCAATGGCAGCCTCGTGCGTAGGATGAGCGCCATCTTTCATGCGTGGGAACTTCATGCCGTTGGTAAGAAAAAAATGTTCCTCTCCGGCATTTCCCTCTACCAGATCGTTGATGCCGGTGTCAGGCTTCCAGTTGGGAGGGCCTATCCAAACATACGGGATATCTCCGATGTCAGAAAGAATCTTCTTGACATACTTGTCTCGCTTCTCAGCTATATCTTTGACAAAAAGCTCGTTGGCGCCCAACGAAACGAAGATATAGGTGGGATTGAACTGTGTTATATATTTCTGAAGCTTATCCGATTTGCCCCATACTTCGCTTGTCGAGCTGTACCAGATGACCACATACAGCGTGTGACCGTTCTCGTCGGCATAAGCGGCCAATCGGGGATAAAGGCCGTCGAGCATCGAATCGCCGATAAATAGTATGGTTTGGGGCACAGTGTCTACTTCAGCCGGTTTGACTACGGCGACCGTTTCTTCAATATTTGCCACCGAGTCAAGATACGCATGTCGTTTCTTATCAATGACAAGAGTGTCCGCATGGTGAGCCGTCAATGTAGGCCATATCTTCGATGACTTAAGCTCATGACCATTGAAAGACAACGGTTCGAAAGCCGACATGACTCCGAAAACCAAAAAAGCCACAATCAAAAGTGACCAGAATCCTATGTAATTTTTGAACTTATTCTTCAAAACAAATAATTGGCATTATCATCCAACTGCCACAAGACATGTCGGAGTTAGCGCGTTATCACTTTATAACTCATTGCGTCACCATCGACAACATTGTATCTTCGCAGTCCGTACCCTCTCTCTGCGGAAGGTCCCGAAGTGGGACGACCGTAGCCTGCAAAAATATCGTAGGTCGACCCACATACAGGACATGCGGCATCGTGAGCTGACTCATCGACCTTTATCCTGATGTCGGGTTTCGCTTCGTAAGGACAAGAAAGGTCGTAGGCAAGCGGATTGCCGTAAATATCTCCCACCAATAAAACACCACCGAAACCGGTATAAGTTGATACTGTATATGGGAAATCGGCAGGCACGGGAGCCGTCTGCGATTTGATGAAGCGTTTTGACTCCAAAGCACCGCCTATGCCGTAGGTGTTCCACATGCCAACAGTGGTAAAAACTATATTCACTGGTACTGCAGGCACACGAGTGTCATCGATGCGGCTACAAGACAAGGTGCCGGCACAAATTAGCAAGGCGAGAAAGCCCCTGTTAAGTACAACAAAGCGTCGGCGCATATTTTACGCATTGACAAGTTTGGCGATAAAATCGCCAAAAACATCCGCTACCTGCTGTAATTTACCACCGATGAGCGGACGAAGCATGGCCGGAATCTCAACATCCAGTTCAGTGGTAACATTAGTACGCGTACCACCGTCAATCGGGTCAAGCTCGATATTCATTACAAACGGCAACAAACCATCGGCCTTAAAACTGATTTTTCTGTCACTGCGTTCTACAACACGAAATGCCATCTCGCCAACCGTGGGATGTTTTATGACTATAGCGTCGTGTTCGAAACGGACATCGCCTAATTTGGTGCGCTGGTCTTCAGGCAGTTTGTCAACATACGATTGAAGCACTGTCAAGTCTTCAAACTTTTGGGCTATAGCTGTGGCGGGAGCATCGACTCTAACGGTCTTTCCTTTATATTGAGCCATTATTTTATTTACTGTTTATTAGTATTTTATTTGTTAACAAAAATATTGATTCTCAAACAGTCAAGCGGATTGAAATGTCACATTCCGTTTGTTTTGCAAATTTACATAAAAAATTTGCATTTCGCTGTAATATTTTTCAAAAGAGCCCCCCAGTAAATAAAGAATTGTGTATTTTTAAAATTCCCTCAATGCTCCCTTAAAGTGTCTCAATGTGCACCCATCAATATACTACAATGTGCGCACTTTCTATGCCATCAATATATTCCTTAAGACCATTTTGAAAGTCACGTTTCTGAAAGTCTGAAAGAAACAAGAAAGAAATATT
>JAFLTY010000055.1 GCA_022509065.1 Muribaculaceae bacterium | reverse complement strand
TCTTGCGGATGCACTCGCACTCCGGCTCGTCGAAGAACTGCACCTCGTGGATGTCAGTCAGCACGGCCAACGACATTCCGCATATCGCCATCAGGTCGATGCGGTCCGGCAAGTTCCGATTGTCAACCCAACCGATGAACTTTATACCTGGTAATATCTGTTTTGATGTTCTCATAAAAACTGTTACAGACTGTTCCGTTTTTGGGGGTACTAACTCCGGAACTTTTTTCTTGAATTTTTTGACCTTTTATTTCGACGAGTATAAGCCTTGTTTTCCAAGAAGGTTTTATAAGCTCGTTGATAAATCTTCAGGATAGCATTAGTATTGGTGTCGTTGACCTCAATACCGTTAGCCTCCATGTAGGCCTCAATCAGTTTGTCTCGCCTTTTACCTATCCACCCGAACCTATGGAGGCTGTTCCACAAATCCAGTCTGAAATTCTTGCGAAGGCACTTTATCAACTCATACTTGGCCGCTTTAGGGAAGTAGTTATAAGTCTCGGGAGACTTTACCTTAAATTCCGGAATAACGATTGCCAAAGCGGTCGGAGTCGCCACATCAGGCTTTATATGAGCCGGTAACTTCGTGAGACCATTTTCCAAATGGATATTCTCGATACTGTTTTTAGGGAAACGGATTGGAATAACCCCTCCGCAATAGTGAATAATCCACTGGCGGAGATAAGGATCTATTTCAAGGTAAACGCAGTATGTCGGCTTAACTTCCGTTTCCATTTTTCAGTCGGTTTCTCTATACAAATTTACCAATAATCAGTATGTTAGGCAATTATTTAGGGCTTGGCGTTGTTAATAATTAACAACGTAAATTAGCCGTTTTGAGCTTTATAGAAAAAGCGATGAAAGAAGATTGTTCGCGCACATGTGAAGATACCGTGGGATTAGCGATTTTAGACATTCAGCCGAGGGCGCGTAGAAAAATCAGCAAAGAAGCAAAGAGCCTATATTATAGTAAGATATGATTTTTTTCAGTCAAAAAAGAATATATAATATAAGGCTGAAATTGGCTGAAATTTTGTCAAAATCCGACTATCAATGTCAAAATTTTACGGATTTTGTCAAATCGTGTCAAACAAATGGCAAGCAACATTCGGCTGTAAAACGCTGATATAAAGCGTTGTCTAAAATGTCTAAAACGTCTAAGGCACATTTCGGCACAACGAAAACAAAAGTTGAGCCGAAATAAAAAAATGGAGATTGTCGCTAAGTAATGACAATCTCCTTATAATCAGAGTATTTAATATGGAGCTTCTGTATCGTCATCTTCATCAGGGAAGATACTTAAAGGCTTCGGAGGCTCGGGCGACGGAGTTACAGGCTCTATTGGCTTGTCCGGTTCATCATCTTCAAGCTCGTTTTCGGCTCGTTCGAGAATTTCGAGATTAAGATCGTAACTCTCTTTCAACAGCTCATAGTCGAAAACGAAAGCCATAGGGCGTACCTCCTTTAATTTACGTACAAACACACCGTTGCGTGTTTCCGTTACATAATCCGGCGTTCCGTTGGGCGTTAGCACACGGAAGCGACATTGCTTCGTGCCGAGGAACGCAGGATGTGTACGCAGATAAGAGTCGAGCGAGACGGTGTCGAGCTTGCCGATAATATTGGAGCCGTTCACACGCTGACCGAGAGCAGTAACGACATTTTGGAAGTTCAGATACAACAATGTTTTTTGCCGACCGAAATCAATAATTTGATTTTCGGAGCGTTTGAAATTCTCCTGACGTTTAAGCACAAAGTGAGCTTTCGCTATAATGCGGCCTTGCATGTGGTTTGAGTCAAGCAGATTCCAGAACACAGCGATATCGCTGTTCTTTTTCAGAAGCTCGTTTTGACGGCGTATGCCGCCAACACAGATATTGAACAGGTCAGTATAGGTAAACGGCAATTCGAGCGAAGTCTGCACCGTATGAAACGCCGCAAGCGGAGCGAGCCAGTTGTTGAGCAGACGATCCTCGATGACATCTTCGGAGAGTGCTGCTATCAGTTCTCGCTTACACACGGCGTAATGGTGGGCGTAGTCAGCCTCGAACAGCTTACGCAGTTTAAGGAGCTGCACGGTCAAGTGCGATACGCCACGGGAGCTGATAGTTTGAAATTCCTCGAAATTACGTTTGGCTTCCTTGCTGAACGTCGTTTCCGAATATGACAAATGGATGACACGAGAGAACAGAGCGTCGTCGCGAGTGGGTGCGTCTTGGCCGGTAAGGATTACGCCTGAACGAACAAAAGTGCGCTTTACTTTTTTATCGCCATCCATATTCTTTTTGGTCTGGCCGCTTCCGCCCCAAATCTGTTTTAGGATTTCGATTTTGCGGAAGTCGAGTTCGTTCTTATACTCGTCAAGATGCACCAGGTTATTCTCGGCACTGGATAGCATCTCGTTGAGCGAAGCCATAGAGGTTGTGGCAAGCGAAGGAGGGTCGTTCTGACGTATGAAGAACGACATCAATGCCGTGCCGAGTTCGGTTTTACCGGTGCCTTTGCGCCCGAAGATATTAAGGAGCGCGAGGCGTTTTGACGACTCCTTGACAATATCGAGAAACAGCGTGGCAAGCACGAAAGCGAAGCCGACCTTAGCGTTATCGCCGAAAACGGTAACCATTTTCTTGATATAGTCATAAAGTGAGATTTCGCCATGCACCTTGCAGGAGAAACTGCGCTCAAACTGGTATGCATCCTTTTCTTCAGAGTGCATTTTGGCAAATGCCGGAAGATAGAAGATGCGGTCTCCGATAGTAACAATACCGAGGTCGTTAGCCTCGTACAGCACATTGTCAGAGAATATGCCGTCACCGAAAACATAAAGGTATTCCGTGTCATTCCATCCCATTTTGGGAAGCAGAATAGCACTGATTGTTTTCGAGTACATATATTCTTTTAGGTTTTGCAACCTAATGTTATCGCCTTTGAAGTTGAAAAATCCTTGAGACTCGATACGTTGCATAAACCGGGAAAGCGAGATTAGTTCCTCTTGTCTAAACTCAATCTCTTTAATCGTACCTCTTTCATTTTTAATGCGGAAAATGCGGATAGCATCTTCTCCATCGATGATATGGAACAACGGCTCCATAGTGAAATTGCTCCATCGTTCCAGTTCTCCGTCCTTATTATATGTGCAATAGCCTCCGTTTTGTATGAAAAAGCCCAGGTCTTTCATCAAAGCTTCATCGGAGTCCATCTCTTTTTTCTTGCGTTCCTCGGTTTCTCGCCAAAGTTGCATCTTGGCGTGTTGCAAAGCGTCGCGCCATAGCTTGAGATTTCCAAAGATTGCAGACAGTTTTCCAAGAATATCTGCAATGAGCGTTTTATCCTCAATGGAAGCAAGAATGTTTTTGCAAACATCCTTGAGCGTTTCAACACGTTCCGTGTCGGAGTCACAGATTGACAGAAGCGTTCTTCCATACCATACGGCAAAATGTTCGTCTTCCAATTTATTGAAGTCATCCATAGAGAAAATGAAGCTGTCGGGGTCATTTTTCTCTAATTGGAATTCAGTTTTTTCTTTCGGGATTTGAGCAAGTTCCTTTTCTGTCAGTTGTATCTCATCGAGAGTCGGTATGACCGGCTCGTCCATTTCTTTAGGGTTCTTTCGAGTTTGGTTTCTTTGAAACTTGGCAAGCTCTTTTTCGTAAACTTTATAGGCGGACTCATATTTCTTTTTGCGAGCTTCTAAAATGGCCTCCTCGATTTCTTCATCAGTGCATGGAACAACCTCCGGAATTTTTTTGAAAGGAATTTCCCTTACAGAAACAGTGAAACCCATATTAAATGCAGTCAAGCCGTTCTTTAATACGGCTTTAACACCCGGGCCAAGTTTCTCCGCGCCTTTGGGGACATCTGCGTCAGGAAGAAACACCAATGAAGGAGCGTAACGCTGAAGCAGTTTGAACTGCTCTTTAGTCCATGCTGTGCCGAGGGAGGCCACGGTCTCGTGTAAGCCCACTTCATCAGATTGAAGTTTGAGTGCGTCCGGCGCTCCTTCAACTATAATAAAACGACAGGCTTTGACGGCAGCTCTTAAAGCATTTTTGAAGCCGAATACAGTTTCGCCTTTTTTGAATATCAGAGAGTCGGAGGAATTGATGTATTTCGGTTGCGTAGGGTCGTCGCCAATATAGCGAGCCGTAAATCCGATAACAACGCCATAGCGGTTAGTTATCGGTATTGTTACACGTTCACGGAAAATGGAATAAAGCTTCCGTGACTTTTCAGAGAAGCGAAGAATACCTGCGTCCTGTAAGGCTTGTAGATCAGCGAATTTGTTCTTACACCAATCGGGCAATGCGTCCCAATCGGAGGGAGCGTATCCGACACCTATTTCCTTGCAATATTTTTCGCCCCAACGAGAATAAGCATATTCTCGGGCTTTCTGAGCTTCCGAAGTATCGGCGGCAAGCTGTTCGACGAAAAATTCTTGAACTTTGCCGACAGCAAGAACGGTTGTCTCAAATTGTTGGCTTAAACTCTTTTCTTCATCGGTTTGTTGTCTCTCGTTATGTAGAACGGGGATGCCATAAAGGTTGGCTATATATTCGATAGCCTCCGGATAAGTTTTGTTGTCGAAGTCCATAACAAAACCAATGGCATCTCCGTGTTTGCCGCACCCGAAGCAATGATAGGTGTTTCGGACAGGATTAACAGTGAATGAGGGAGTGCGTTCACTGTGGAAAGGGCAACAGGCAATCAGACTGGAGCCTCTTTTCTTCAATGAAAGTCCCATTTTCTCGACGACATCCGCAATCTCAACTCGGTCATTGACCTGGTCTATGGTCGTTTTTTCAATCATCTTGAATTAGTTTTGGATACATTATTAAAATGGGGATTGGTTAAAATATCGTATAAGACAAGCACTTCAGAGCCGAGATAGTATATTTCTCGGCTCGTAATGCGGATAGGCGTTATTCTTTCCAGTTTAGTGTATTTGCAGATAGTCTGACGGCAAATATCGAGCATATCGCAAATTTCTTTAATGCTATACTTCCTGTCAAGGACAACATCAGGCTTCTTCCTTTTCATGGTCATCAGTATCTCTTGGGAAAATCCTGCACCCGGCACAACTCTCTATAATTGGCTTGAATACTTCCGGGATGCGGCAGCACATATACTTCCAACTGTACACGACCGTGCGGTTAACTCCGCATCGGAAAGCAATTTCCTTTATAAGCTCGGCTCTTTCTTTGCGCTCCATATAGCGCAAGAACTCGTTGAAGTATTCAGATTCCGAGTGCTTGATGTTGTTATTGGCTATTACTTGAGCTTCCATGGTTTCGACGATTTCGATTTTCTGCTTCCCAAGCATCGTTCAACAGCTTTTGGATTGAGTCTGCAACGGCAGAAACAATAAGGACTGTGCCACGACCTTTGGCGTTGCTGTAGCCGACCATCGGCCAATCGATTTTGTTGCTTCCCTCGCAACATATTATCACTGTTACAGAACGAGTCTCATACGCTGCTGCGATTTCTTCCATCAATTGGAAAAGTTTTTCTTTTAGTGTCATCTTTGATTATTGTTTATGGTGAATATTATTGAAATTCGGGAGTCCAAATGAAAATCTCTCGACCGGCCAGTTCCTCGATGATTTTCTTGGCGAAAAGAGGAATACGGCATAATCCGTATTTCCAGTTGTAAAAAGTTTTCTTACTCATGTTATGGCCGCATTTCTCTATTGTATCAGCCACAAAGAAGCGATGTTCCGTGGTGGAAAGGGTTTCGAGAAAATCCCTTAAACGCTTCGATTCAATTTCTCTGATTTCGTATGTAGTCATAAGGTATTGTGGAATAAAAATTTCGTCTGTCAGCTTTTTTTTTGATAAGAGCGGAGGTCGTCTATGCCGACTCGCTCAAGCACCGTGCGGAGAGATATTTTATAACTTCTCGCTCCTTTTTCCGCAGGAAGCCGACCCTCACGGATTTCCCTTCTTACCATCTCCGGGCTTATGCCTAAATACTCCGCGGCTTCCTCGGTGCTGATTATTCTGTCCGGAATTTTTGAACTCTCTATAAAGTCCGATACCTTTTCGTTTATGCTCTGAACCGATTGCTCAATCTTCCTCAGTCGAGAGTTTATGAGTTTAATGTCATCTGCCATTTTAGTATTGTTTAAGAAATTTATCTGTTCTAAATTATGCTATAAATAATATAATTGCTAAATTTGCATTAGTCTTTATTAGGCAAATTTAGGTGTGTACTATACAATAACACAAATAATTGATGTTAAAGTTTTTATACCTAAATCCTTTTTAAGAAAGTAGATATATAACCTAAACAATTAACTAAACAATAATGCAGAACTCTGTTAACAGGAACATCAAACAAAGAGTGAAGGAGCTGTTTTCGTGGTTGAAAGAGCAGCGTGTGATTTTATCCCAGAAAGATGCCTCCGTTAAGATGGGCTATAACCCTTGTGTGGTTTCTGCATTATTGAATGGCGGAGGAACGGTTTCCGAGCGGTTCATAGAAAGTCTGTGCAGACTTGACAAACGAATAAATCCCCAATGGCTGACTACCGGTGAAGGAAAAATGATAAAGGAAACGGGGGAGGCTGTCGTTGAGGAGAGTCCGCAGATTGAAATGCTTGATACGGGAAGCCTTGTAAGAATAATAGAAGGGCAAACGAAGGTAATAAACTTCGTTATGGATTATCTTCAGAAAATAGAGTCCTCAAATGCCACCCTCCTGAAAGAGATTAGCTCGCTTCGTAAAGAGGTTGAGGCGATAAAACAAAAGTCCTAAAAAGCGGAAAGCCGCCCCGACCATTGTAGATCGAAGCGGCTTCAATATTTCTGCTAATATTGGTGCTATGCGTTTGCAGCGGCTTTTAACACATCATACCCTTGAACCACGGAGGCTTGCAGTACCTTGGCGTATTTCTCGGTCATAGTCACGTTGGAGTGAGCAAGCATCTTGCTGACGGTTTCGATACCTATACCGCGGTTTAACGCCCACGTCGCAAAGGTGTGTCTGCCGACGTGCATAGTGAGGTTGATATGGATGTTCGCCATGTGTGCGATTAGCTTCAGATTTTCGTTGCATTTCTGATTTGTCATCACATTCAGGCAATAGTTGTATTTACGCAGTATATCCATTGCTTGAGGCAGAAGAACGATAGTGTAGGGAACATTGGTCTTTTGCCGTTTGTCTCGGATGCAGTAGTCGTCGCCCTGCTTGATAAGGTCTTCCTTGCGTATTTTCACAAGGTCGGCGTATGACAGGCCGGTGTAGCAAGCGAAGATGAAAAGGTCACGAGCTTTTTCCACGGGGCCGAAACATTCGAGTTGGGCGATGCGGTCGCGTTCTTCTTCGGTTAAGAACTTCACGCCCTCGGAATGTCCGCGAGGTATGCGGAGAGTTTCGTAGGGGTTTTGCTTGATGAGACCGAACTGGATAGCCTCAAATATATAGGGCTTGAGGCGTTTGTGGTAGCCGTGGACGGAAGTCTGAGCCGATACTTTTGTACGGATATGGTCGTCCCATAATTTGAGATTGCGCGTAGTGAGGTCTTCAAAGCGTC
The DNA here is from genome assembly GCA_022509065.1 of Muribaculaceae bacterium. GTDB lineage: Bacteria > Bacteroidota > Bacteroidia > Bacteroidales > Muribaculaceae > CAG-873. Next base: position 760 of record JAFLTY010000055.1, on the reverse strand, counting down.
TGATAACGCCCCATTCTTTGAGGCACCTGTGCATAACAAGATGTTGACGACGGGTTGACTCTGAAACGCCACGCATCATGATTCGTTCTTCAAGCCAGGTGAGAAAGTCATTGTTCGGGTCAACCACACGAGCCTTGCTCCCTTTGATAACATCGAGGTCGATAACGCCAACGCGCGACATTGAAGTCATACGACCAAAAATGTCGTTATACATATCCTTTATACGTTGGTTGAGTTCTTCGGACTTCGGGTGGTTTACCACTTCTCCGGCTCGCCATTGCTGTTTGAGTACGCATACACCGGTTGCAAGTCGTGTTCGTTGTCCGTTGGAGATTATTTCAATCTCCACGCTTCCCTTGACCGTCGATGAGGCTTTCTTGCGGCGGTCGTAGAGTATTCTGATTTGAGGAGTTGCTGTTACTGCCATTGTTAAAAAGTCTTTAGTCGAATTGTTAATTTTTTCTTGGTACACTTCGTTGAAAAAGTGTACCAAAGTGTACCAAACGACCTAAAATTTGTACCGGGCAACTGTACCGAGTCCTCGTAAAAGGCTGATTCAGACGAGGAAACCAAACCGCCTTTTCTTGGTACACTTTTGGTACATTTTAGAGAGAGTCATCAGGTTTTCGATGCAAATTTAGCGTGCTAAATCGATACTACAAAATGCTAAAATGTACCAGGAAAATTTAAGAAAAAATTTTTAAGTTCTTTAACAATAGCGTTTTATAAATTGTGCTAAATGCTTGTATATAAGCACTTA
>JAFLTY010000054.1 GCA_022509065.1 Muribaculaceae bacterium | reverse complement strand
ATTGGTTAATTGGTTTGAAGCGGCGCGATGGGAATCGTGCCGCTTCGGCGTTGATACTTAACTACGTCGGTTTTGGTTAATCCTGTAATTAAGCACTGTAAAAATACAAAAGTTTATCCAGATTGCCAAGAAAATCAGCCACTTAGATATATTCTAACTGCCTGATTGGTTATTTTAACATACTCTGTTCTTATATCGAACTCACGTTAGATAGATAGGTGTTATCTTGCGTCGATGGCGTTTTTGTAGAGGCGGTCAAGGCTTTTCAAAATGGATTGACGCTTCTGTGCTGAGAAGCCGCGCAAAGTCAAATCGGTAAGTTTGTTTGAGAGTTCTGTTATCAACGGTATAGCATCTTTCCCTTTTTCTGTGAGGGTGACAAAGTTTGTCGAGCCGTTAAGCGGTTTGCGTTCTATATAGCCTTTCTTTTCAAGCGAGGCCAGTATTCGACCAACACCGGAACGCTCTTTACCCATCACCGAGGCTATCTCAGTCTGGCTTGCCTCTTTGAGCACATTCAAAACTTTCAATGTAATAAACTCGGAATGTTGCAAATCAAGCTGACTTTCTTTCAACATCTGATTTTGCCTCTTTATCATGGCAAATAGAAGACGATCCACATAAAAGCCGAGTGTGTTAATCTCAAGATGATATGGTTGAAATTTATTATCCATGAAGCTACCTGGCAATTTTTTTGCAAAATTATTAAAATTTCACCAATAAGCCTAATTGTTATCGTCATCGACGTAGCCGCATGAGACCTTTAGTTATTGACAATGACCCATGAATTAGGCCATATCAAAAAGTATTTCGGGACAGACGTTTTTAAGCTCCTGTCCCGAAATGTACACGCCTTATTTTAGGTGGTTCTCTATATGCGAGGAGCTGATGTATCGTAAGTCAGCAAGTCAAAAAGGTCGTCGCAACGGGTTTCGAGTTCGGGACGTAAAATTGCGGCCTCTTTAGGGTCGTTTGTCTCGAGAACGGCATAACGGTTTTGACCGTCAAGGAAATCGGACATTGAACCGTCGGGTTTAGCGTAATCAACAGTGAGCTGAGGTGTGCCCTCGGGTGCGTCGGGATTAAAACGATAGAGTTGCCAGTATCCGGCCAAGACTGCTTTTTTCTCCTCGACTATGCTGTGCGACATGCCCGCAACTCCGTCGGCGACACGAATGCCGTGTTCGATGCACGGACAATATGCTATGACTAACGACGGTCCAGGATAGGCATCGGCTTCAAGGAAAGCGTCGAGCGTTTGTTTGAAGTGTGCCCCAAGTGCCACAGATGCCACATAGACGTTGCCGTAGGTCATCATCATACGACCGAGATCTTTCTTGAAAGTGCGTTTTCCGTCCGAAGAATACTTCATCACTGCTCCGAGTGGCGTTGCCTTTGATGTCTGACCACCTGTGTTAGAATAACATTCCGTATCCATTACGAGGATGTTAACATCTATGTTCTGAGCAAGCACATGGTCGAGTCCTCCGAAGCCAATGTCGTAGGCCCAACCGTCGCCACCGATAATCCAAATACTTTTCTTTGCAAAAAGATCAGCGCCATCTATAAGTTCTTGCGCTCCATTAATATTCGGATATTTCTTAAGTATCTCGACGGCTTTTTTACCCAAATCGGCCGATTCTACTTTGTCATCTTTCACGTCGAGCCAGTTTTGCAAGGCTATCTTCAGTTCCGTAGGAGTGTCATCGGCAGCGACAACCGATTGCGCCACACTTACAATCCTTTCGCGACGGTGGGCTATGGCGACGGCCATGCCGAAACCATATTCGGCATTGTCCTCAAAGAGCGAGTTGCCCCATGCCGGTCCTTGACCGTGTCGGTTAGTACAGTAAGCGTTACTCGGGAAATTGGCGCCCCAAATAGAGCTACATCCCGTTGCGTTGGCAATGAGCATTCGCTCGCCCATGAGCTGTGTAAGGAGTTTGACGTAAGGAGTTTCACCGCATCCGGCGCATGCTCCCGAGAACTGCAACATCGGTTCGTAGAATTGTGAGCCATCGATTGTGTTACGCGGCTGAAGGTCGTCCTTTATCGAGATGTTTTGCTGAACGTAGGCAAGCAGTTTCTTCTGCTCGTTGATTTGTGTAGAGATAGGCTGCATCGAGAGTGCCTGTCCGGGACAAACGACAGCGCACGAACTGCACCCCGTGCAATCTTCGGGGTAAATCTGTATGCGATATTGTAAACCTTTCAGAGCAGGTTCCTCGGCATCTTTAGAAATCATATCGGCAGGGGCTGCTGCTTTTTCCTGCGCATTCATGAGCACAGGTCGAATCGAAGCGTGAGCGCATACCAACGAACACAAGGTACATTCAACGCATTTGTTGACGTCCCATTGCGGAACGTTAAGGGCGATAGTCCGCTTTTCATAAGCAGTGGTTCCCATAGGCATCGTGCCATCGGGTGTAAAAACGGACACAGGCAGGCTGTCACCTTCCAAGTCCATACAGGGCTTTGCAACCTTTGTGATAAATTCAGGAACATTTTCTACCGGTTGAGGAGTGTCAGTAGCTTCGAGCCATGAGGCGGGATAGTTTATTTCCGTAATAGCTTCGACGGCCTCGTCAATAGCGGCAAGATTAGTATTGACGACCGCATCACCTTCGTGAGCGTATGCCTCTGTGATTAACGATTTCAGTTGAGCGTATGCCTCGTCGAAAGGCACAACGGGAGCAAGTTTGAGGTAAGCCGTCAACATTATGGTGTTTATGCGTACACCCAATTTATGTTCGGCAGCAATTTTGAAAGCATCGAGGTTGTATAACCGAAGTTTCTTGGCTGCAATTTGTCTACGCAACTTTGCCGGTAACTCTGTATTCATATCTTCGGCTGTCCACGAAGAGTTAAGTAGCAAAATACCGCCGTCTTTAATGTTCTTGACAATGTCGAAACGATTAACGTAAGTGTCTTTGTTGCAAACCACGATATCTGCGTCTTCTATGCCGTAGGCCGAATGAATCTGCGCCGGTCCGACGCGAAGTTCCGATATTGTGTAGCCTCCGGATTTCTTTGCCGAATAATGAAAATAAGCCTGTGCGAATAGATTTTCGGCATCACCTATTATCTTTGCAGCCATCTTTGTGGCTCCGACAGTCCCGTCAGATCCCATGCCGAAGAAGACGGCTTGCGAAATCTTTGGAAGCAACGTGTAAATATGGTTAGTTACGGCAAGCGACGTGTCGGTCACATCATCGTCGATGCCGATAGTGAAACCGTTCTTGGGATTAGGCTTGGCGAGTTCTTCGAATATGCGTGCAACCATTGACGGGTCGAATTCCTTGCTGCTCAGCCCGTATCGGCCGCCGATTAAGGTAACGTGTCTTTGGGCTTTAAAAAGTGCCGTGGCAACGTCGACATAAAGCGGCTCGCCCTCGCTTCCGGGTTCTTTGGTGCGATCGAGTACAGCGATAGCCTTGACACTTTCGGGGATGGCGGCAAGAAGATGTTCAGCCGAGAACGGACGATAGAGTCTTACTTTGACAAGACCGACCTTCTCGCCTTGAGCGTTGAGGTAATCTACGGTTTCAGCGGCTACATCGCAACTGGACCCCATCGTAATGATGATTCTGTCAGCATCGGGAGCGCCATAGTAATCGAAAAGATGATAACTGCGTCCAATAAGCGGCGCAACCTTGTCCATCTGCTCCTGAACTATAGCAGGGAAAGCATTATAAAAACGGTTTGGAGCTTCGCGGTTCTGGAAATAGACATCGGAATTCTGCGCCGAACCTCGCAAGTCGGGATGCTCGGGGTTCATGGCTCGCTGTCTGAAAGTTTTTATCTTGTCGTGGGGCACAAGCGGCAACATCTCGTCGTACGCCAGCATATCGATAGTTGACATTTCGTTGGAGGTGCGCCAACCGTCAAAGAAGTGTAATACCGGTAGCGACCCGTCGATAGCGGCCAAGTGTGCCACAATAGCCAAGTCGTGAGCCTCTTGAACTGAGGCTGATGCAAGCATGGCAAATCCGGTGGCACGGCAAGCCATCACATCTTGGTGGTCGCCGAAGATGCTGAGAGCCTGTGTGGCAAGCGACCGACACCCGACATGAAATACTCCCGGAAGGAGTTCCCCCGAAATCTTATACATATTAGGAATCATCAGCATCAGTCCTTGCGAGGCCGTGAATGTAGTGGCGAGCGCACCTGCCGCCAATGCGCCGTGGGTAGCACCCGCCGCGCCGAGTTCCGACTCCATTTCACGAACCTGCATAGGGCTTCCGAGCAGATTCTTCACTCCGGCTACATTCCATTTGTCGGCCGTCTCGCCCATCGAGGCAATCGGTGTTATGGGGTAAATAGTTGCAACTTCACTAAAGGCATAGGCTACATAGGTTGCTGCCGTACATCCGTCAACTATCTTTTTTATAGGCATACAGTGTATAGTTATAATATGTAACTAAAATGGGGAATTTTTCAAAAAAAATGATTTTTACATATTTTAAATGAATAAACCACTCAAATTGTTCATATATCAATAAAATTTATTTACTCCTCTCATTTAATTAACTTATATTCAGAATATTAATATTTTATGATTGTAAATATGTACACATTTTTTTACACCTTCAATTGAACTTTTTTCTAAACCGCAATGTTATATAGGAAACTTAAAATTTTTCACTTAAACTTATAAATTTTTAATATTATGAACACAGCACCTTTGGCAGGTATCAAGGTTGTAGACTTTACCGAAGTCCAATCCGGTCCCTCTTGTACACAAATGTTAGCATGGCTTGGAGCCGAAGTAATCAAGATTGAACGTCCCGGCGTTGGCGACGCAACCCGTACCGAATTGCAGTTTAACCCCAATCTGCCCAGTTACTATTATCTTCAGTTGAATAGCGACAAAAAATCGCTCACCCTCGACGCCAAAACGCCCGACGGTAAAGAAATCCTTACGAAGCTCCTTAAAGAAGCTGATATTTTTGTTGAAAACCTGCACCCGGGTGCAATGGACAAACTCGGTTTCAGTTGGGAAGTGGTTCACGCTCTCAATCCCAAATTGATTTACGGAACTATCAAAGGTTTCCCTCTCTCGTCAAAATACGCCAATCTCAAGGCTTACGAACCTATCGCACAGGTAACAGCCGGTGGCGCAACAACAACAGGTTGGTATGACGGTGATTACAACATCCCGACACAGTCAGGCGCAGCTCTCGGTGACTCCAACACCGGTATGCACCTCACCATCGGTCTGCTCGCTGCCCTTCAGCAACGCAATAAGACCGGCGAAGGTTGCTATGTATATCAGTCAATGCACAATGCATGTCTTAACCTCTGCCGTATAAAGACTCGTGACCAGCTCACTCTCGAAAAGATAGGTTATCTTACCCAATATCCTCAGTATCCTAACGAAAAATTCGGTTCGACAGTACCTCGTTCGGGTAACATCGAAGGTGGTGGCGTACTTGGTTGGACTTACAAATGTAAACCTGCCGGAGGTATGGATACCGAACTAAACGCCAATAACTACGTTTACATCATCCTTCAGCGCGGCGAAAAAGACTTCCAGCTTGCTTGCAAGGCATTCGGTTTCGAAGACTGGCTCACAGACCCGAAATTCAGCACAGCCGATGCCCGCGACAAAAACAAACAGGCTATCTGGGAACGTATCGGAGCATGGACTGCCGACAAGACCAAGTATGAAGTCGTTCAGATTCTGTCACAAGCCGGTGTACCTTGCGGACCCGTTCTTTCCACTCAGGAAATGATGGCCGACGAAAGCCTCTACGACGGCAATACCCTCGTTAAGATTAATCAGGGTGGTGAAATCGGCGAATTTGTAACTCCCGGTGTTCCTTTCACTCTCTCAAGTTATCAGCCCGTCTATGGACCTGCTCCTGAACTGGGCGGAAACAACGTAGAAATTCTGACTTCGCTCGGCTATACTGCAGAACAGCAAGCCGAATTAGCCAAGAACGGCACGACAGAACCTCTGCCAAAAGCATAACAATGGCCTTTACCCGTTTTTCATACATTAGATAGTGGTATGCTCGTCTTACACTGATGTCCTGTAGGACGAGCATACTTAAAATTTATCACATGTGCTCAAACTTTAATGATTAATATTATGGCAACAACCACAACAAATACAACAACTCCTGCCTCAGCACCACAGGCTCCTCATTTTCCGGAGCAGGTCACAGGTATGTACATTCTTGCCGAAGCACTTAAACGCGTTGGCATAGGTCAAGTTTACGGACTTGTAGGAATACCCGTCACCGAAGCGGCATATGCCATGCAGAAAGTAGGCATAGATTTCTACAGCTTCCGTTTCGAACAGCAAGCCGGTATGGCGGCAGCCACTCACGGTTATCTCACAAAGACTCCCGGTGTACTACTCACCGTATCTTCGCTTGGCTTTATGAACGGTCTTACCGCAACGGCCAACGCCACAGTGAACTGCTACCCGATGATTCAGATTTCAGGTGCATCCGACCCCACGATGGTCGACATGGACTGCGGTATGTATGAACAACTCGATCAGCTAAACACTGCTCGTCCACTCGTTAAAGCAGCTTTCCGTTGCAGCCATGCCAAGGATATTCCTTCGGCTGTAGCTCGCGCTTATCGTGCCGCTGTTTCGGGTCGTCCCGGCGGCGTTTATATCGATATGACCACTCCTGCTCTCGGTGAAATAATGAATGCCGCCGATGTTGAAAAACTGTTCTACGAACCTGTTGACGTTTACAGTCCTGTCGTTCCGAACCAAGCCTCGATTGACCGAGCCGTTGAAATTCTGACTTCAGCCAAACGACCGGCCATACTTCTTGGTAAAGGAGCCGCCTACGCTCAGGTCGACGATAAGATCAAGACTCTCGTCGAAAAGTACAACATTCCGTATCTGTCTATGTCGATGGCTAAGGGCCTTATGCCCGACAATGGTCCTCTCAGCGCACTTTCGTGTCGCTCGACAATAATGGAACAAGCCGACGTGACTCTCGTGCTCGGCGCACGTCTCAACTGGATGCTGTCGTTCGGTCGCGGCAAATGGAATCCCGACATGAAGTTTATACAGATGGATGTTGAGGCAACCGAAATGGACCGCAACGTGCCCATAGCCGCTCCCGTAGTCGGCGACCTCGGCGAAAGCCTTGATGCACTACTTGCAGCAATGGAAGGCAAGACAATGTCGACCGACCCGACGTGGGTTCCTTCACTCCAGTCCGAATCGAAAGCCAAGAACGCCAATTTCCAGGCTAAACTTGCCGCTGAAGCCACTAAGTCGCCCCTTACTCACTTTGGCGCACTGAGCGTTATCAAACCTATCCTCGAAAGCAATCCCGATGTAATCCTTGTCAACGAAGGTGCGAATACTCTTGACGACACTCGCGACGCCGTCGATATGTCGCTTCCTCGTCACCGTGTTGACTGCGCCACCTGGGCCATCATGGGCATGGGCATGGGCTCGACAGTCGGAGCGGCAGTCTCGACCGGCAAGAGCGTAGTGGCAATCGAAGGCGACTCGGCGTTCGGTTTCTCCGGCATGGACTTCTCGACCATCTGTCGCTTCAAACTGCCTTGCACGGTTGTAATATTCAACAATGGCGGTATTTATAATAATATCGGCGTCAACCCTTCGGGTTCAGACATGCCGGCTCCCACAACTCTCGACCTCGCCGCTCGTTATGACAAACTCGGTGACGCTTTCGGAGCCAAGACATGGTACGTACAGACAACCGACGAACTCAAGGAAGCTCTCACTGCAGCTATAGCAAGCAAAGAACCATGTCTTATCGACGTTCAGCTTGCCGGCGATTCCGGGAAGGAAAGTGGTCACATCGGTTATCTGAATCCCACCCCATTGATTGACTACACCGTTTAATCTACAAAACCTCTTTCACAATTCATAGTTCCGACATATTGAGAACTATGAATTGTGAAACACAAAATACATTATGCACTAACTCTAAAACTTACTATTATGAACATGTCACACATCATCCTGTATGCCATTGTCCCTATCCTGGTGGTCATGCTTGCAGGTTACATCTCGGGAAAGAAAGGAATTTTCTCCGGTGATGACGCGAAAAAATTCAACAAAGTAGTGCTTGACTACGCATTGCCGGCCGCACTCTTTGTATCTATCGTTCAAGCCGACCGCCACATGTTGGCAGCGGACATCAAGCTATCGCTCGTCTCGTTGTTCGTAATCATGGCGTGCTTCATGCTTGTGTACTTCATTTATCGATACTGCTTTAAGCAGAACACAGGTGCCGACGCTGCCGTAATGGCTCTTATCAGCGGCTCGCCCACAATCGGATTCCTCGGTTTTGCAGT
>JAFLTY010000053.1 GCA_022509065.1 Muribaculaceae bacterium | reverse complement strand
GAGCATTTCATTCGTAACGAAAAGGTCGTGGGTTCGAGTCCCACTCGCGGCTCAGCTAAATCCCTTTAACTAATTGCAGTTAAGGGGATTTAGTATTTTTGCGTATGGTTCGTATGTTTACAACCTGAAAAGATACAAGCTACAAACTAACTTTATCTCACACTGCCTCTTGGTTCATCATCCGGCTACATATACCATGTGGTGCATGGGTATTCCGCAGAAACAGTTAATACCCTCTTGCTTAAACCCCAACTGCTCGTAGAGTGCACGACCTTTTGTGTTTTCAGGATCCACCAAAAGGCCATACGGCTTGTGGGTTCCCTCATAACGCTTGATAGCAGCCTTTATAAGTGCCGTGGCAACCCCTTGATTGCGATACGCAGGTACGACATAAAGCGAGTCAAGATAGACTTCATCGGGTGTCGTCTCTGGTTCCCATTGCTCAACCTCGTCATAGGTTACATTCCACCCAAGCAACTCGTTGGCTTTATCTATAAAAGCTTTGCGCAAGGTCAGGAGTTCGGCTCCGTCGTAACTGACGAGAGCGCCGATGAAATCTCCGGTTTCGTTGACTGCCAACAGCGTGTTGCGATAGCTGTATTGAGACTCTTCTAGTGCCGCAAGTTCGGTAAACAGTCTGACAACAGTCGGCACATTGTCCTCACCCTCTGCCAGCGAGCAACACAATTCATGACCTAACGCCCCTGCCACTGTCTGACCAATGAAGGGGGCGTCACTTTTTCGTCCCTCTCTTATTGTAAAGTTTCCCATAGTCACTGTTTGTTATTTTCCGCAAAATTATAAAATATCATAAGGATAGGCAATTTAAACCTCAATAAACGCATGATAAAATTTTTCTTTGTATTTTTGCACTATCACGAGTTCCTATTTCTCTTTCCGTCTTTGATTTTCACTAAAACCTTCAGGGAATGAAAAAATTAATAATTCTTGTATTTTTCTCTATAACTGTTTTACGCGGTTTTTCTCAGTCCACGATATATGCTCCCGATTTCGCCTTCCCTGATGATGTTCTGTCCACTGCACGAGCCTTCATTGACAGTCATCCGGCATCTTCCGATCCCGGAGCTGCCCCGGAACGCCTGCTTGCCGCACAGGAAGAAGCTTTGGCGCAACTTGACATAGACTGGATGAGTGTCAACGCCGTACTTAAACAGCTACTACGACTCGCAGATCTTGAACCGGAACCCGCTACACGGGCAATGTTCCTGGCGTATGCGGCTCAAATATGTCGCACGCATGGATATCAAGGCTCCGGCTTTCTGACAACACCGGATCCCGAGAGAGTAGACGATTGGGGTTCCCGTGCCATATCAAAAGCGGGCGATTCGTTGTATGTCGTCGCATACGATATCGCGCCGGTGACCACTCCACTTAGCCGTTATGCTGCTGCCCTCACTCAGCTCGACCCGCGCGTAAATCTAATCGAAACCGTCCGCGATTTCATACTTTATTATTGGACTAAGGATTTTAACAGCCCTGTAGTCAACAAACAACGAGATAAAGCGGTGGCTGCACTTCCTGAGTTCTCGCCCATGTGGTTCTACGTCATGGCAAGGAAGTCTAATTCCATCAAAGACAAACTGAAGTTTCTTGAGGACAATATCGAAAATCCCAATGTGATTTACAGCATTATTGAGATAATGTCCGAAAACAGCAGCAACACGTCAGAAGCTTTTTTGCAATTTTGTAAGAAGTATAACGATTCCTCGGCACCCGGTTGGTTTCGGGAAGTCCTTGATGACTACGTGCTTCACTTCAAAAAACAATCATGGGGGCTTCGCTTACCATGGGAGACACTGACCGAAGGTGTAGCTTTTAATGTCATTCTCAACTCGTTTAACACCGACTCCTTACAATTCGATGTTTACAGATTTGATAGCGATCTCGGAAACGCAATCCGTCCTGACCTGTCAAAAGGCATCCGGATGCAACCTTGGATTTTCACACCTCATACCGGAGTGAAAAGTGAGTCGGACACCTTGACCATTACTTTGCCCGCAGGTTATTATTATGTGGAGTGTTCAGACAACAACCGAACGAGCAAAGTGTTAGGTGAAAATATTTACAGCACCCGTTTTTGTGTGCTTCCATGGCAAATAGTACGCGTCTGCCCGGCTCCCGAAACCACGATGCTGCAAGTCCTCAACCCTAAAGACGGCAATGGTGTCAGAGGTATTGATATAACCGCAACAAGATACAATTATAACCCTTCAGAGGCATTAAACGCCCAAACAGATGACAACGGATGTGCATGGTTCAGTGCACTGGTTCGTGACGTATTTACCTTGAAAGATCCAAAAAGTGGTAACGAGTATAAAATCAATGCATACGTGAATTATTACTCTCTCGATAGCGATTCTCAGCGGAATAAAGATAAACTCCGTATTTCAATGACCACTGACTTACCAGCCTACCATCCTGGAGACACAGTGCGCTGGGTGGCCGTTGCACGCAATGATACCAAAACCGTGGAAAACCATACATCCACTCTCGAGGTAATGCTCCCTAAAAACCGCTCGCTTGAAAAAACCTCCATCGGTGCTATACCTCCCACCGATCGTTTCGGCCGTTCTCAAGGCGAGTATGTAATACCCAAGGATTGCGATTTGGGGACAGCCTACTTACAGACTATGGTGGGGAGCACAAGCTTCCGGATTGCGGATTTCAAATTACCGGAACTGACAATAAAGGGTACCAAATTCCTGTTCAATAATGATTCTGTAACCCTCACAGGCTATGTGTACAACCGTGTCAACGCTCCCCGTGGCGACACCGATGTCAAACTTGTGTTGCAGTGCGACACCACAGTAACAATGAACGGCACCACGGACAACGCCGGTCGTTTCTCATTTGTTTTCCCACGCGACATTGCGGTCAAAGAGGATACAGCAGGTCGTGATGAGGGTGATGTAGAAGATGATGATTTAGACTATGACTCATCAACTCGGTTTACCATAGAGGCAATCACGGAAGACGGTTATAACACAGACTATAGCTCGAGCTATCCCAACTATGCCGATGTAAGAATCACCATCGAATCAAAAAATTTTTATGATGTATCCAAAGGTCTGACATTTAACATAAAAAGCGAACGCTTGGGTTGCGAAAATCCCGATGAACCTGTGAAATGTCGTTGGGAACTTTTACGGGAAACCCACACTATAGCCCATCCTTACGAAGTCGTTCTCAAGGGTGAGGCCATGACAGGAGATGTCATACTGCCTCCCTCCATGGTAGACACACTTTCGGCAGGTTCATATAAGATAGAGGTAGAACCCGTTAACTTACATGGGGAAGGAGACCAATCTTGGACAGACATCTATAACACATCAAAGACCGAGTTACCCGAACAGGATGTCGCTTTTTGGATTCCAACCTCCTACGATACGAAATACGATCTTTCAGGAGACAACACCATCAAGGTTACTGTGGGGACTGCCTTTGATAACACCTACCTGTGGTACATTCCCCAAAGTCAAACAAAAGAGATTGGCACACCCCGTAAACTTAAACTGAAAAAAGGTTATAACACCGTCACACTCCAATCCGCAAACACCGACCGTCTTTTTGTTTGGGGCGCTCACCAGGGACACTCACATTATTGGTCTCTTGACATTAACGAAAAAGCCGACCCGGACACACTGTCACTAAACATTGAGTCGTTCCGCGACCAAGCCTACGGTGGCGGAGTCGAAAAGTGGTCCTTGGTGACTAGAAGACAAGGCATACCCGTCAGAGCAGCCGTCAGCGTAGATGTTTTTGACAGCAGACTGTCAGCATACGGCTCTCCACTCAGGCTTTGGCTCGATCCGGTTCGGCCATTCCCGTTCTATGGAAGACTGAAAATCGGCACAAGTATCCTTAGAACGGAAGACATAAGCTTCTCACGAGGTGTTTTCAGTTTCGACCCCGAGCTACTGCGAGCACTTTATCCCTCATGGCTGTATGATAATTACGGACCGGTAGCTATCCGCGGTGTAAATAAATTCACTGTTACCGGCTACGGTACCAAACGCGAGACAGCGACTGCCGATTACATTGACGACATGGTAGGCGAAGTACGAGGCCTCGCGGTAAACGAATCACAAATTTACGGAGCGAGAGCTCCGATAGAGATGGCTATGGTCAAGCAAGAAGCTGACAGCGACACAGATTTATATGAAGTTGTGAAATCCGAGAATACGAATGGCTCTGAAATTGATAACGTGACTGTAAGGATAGGTGAAAGACTAAACGCCCTTTGGAAACCCATGCTTGTTACAGATTCGGTAACAGGACGCGTCGATATAGACTTCCTTTTGCCGAATCAGTCTACAACATGGATTCTGAAAGCAGTGGCATGGACCACCGATCTTAAGTCCGCCACGCTTCAACGCACATTTACTGCGACAAAGCCTATATATGTGAAACCAAACCTACCTCGTTTTGTGCGCGTAGGTGATCGCGTCGATATAGTCACTTCCTTGACAAACAGCACCGATACGTTGCTTCGTGTTGGATATGACGTAGCTTTTGGAGAGGATACGATCCGTGGTTGCATTGACCTTGGACCGCAGTCAACAAAATATGTCACAGTCCCTATAACAGTTACGGGAGAGTTGGCTCTTTCTGATAGCCTCAGCTTCACTTTCCGCGCCTCGTCGGGGCAGTATGGCGATGGCGAACGCGTCATGATACCCATCCTGCCATCATCGGCGTTGGTTATCGAAAGCATACCTTTCTACATGAAACCCAACGACAGCACACTGTGTCTCGACATTCCTCAATTATCTGCCAATCAGGGTGACACACGTTTGCATTTTACAGCCAATCCTATGTGGACTGTTGTCGAGGCTCTCCCTGCCGTTCTTGATGAGTATGAATCTCTATATCCCACCTCAACATGCTACGCCCAATCGTGGTACGTGGCGAGGACTGCGATGCGTATTGTTGAAAACCACTCACCATCCGCTCAAGTCATCGATACGGCTAAGGCTCGTATGTTGCGCAAAAAAGCTCTGGAGGGACTGACGAACATGCAACATGCCGATGGCGGTTTTGGTTGGGGTACCTGGTCGACAACATCTTCATTATGGAACTCACTTGATGTTCTTAGTTGGTTCGACCGCGACTCCGACGAAGGAGATATTTCGGAAATTTTGTCTCGACTGCTCGATTACGTAGACAATAATGTCATCGCGAACGGTGAAAAACCCGGCGTCAACATACGGTACACATATATTCGCGGAGCGTTCGGAAAACCTTCAACCCTTGCAGGGCAAGCCGTGATGGACGCGACCATCAATCATGTCCTTAAAAACTGGAAGTCTTTGTCGTTAAATGACAAATGCCTTGCCGCCACGTTGTTGGCGCGCAATGGGTATGAATCGACCGCAGCGCTTGTCCTAAAATCAGTGCGTCAGCATGGCGTTATAACAGCCGATCGAGGTTTGGTATTCCCCAATCTACCCGGTCTAAATGCTTATACCAACATGCTTGTCGCTTTTCACGCCGTCGAGCCCCATGACCCAACCATCGATGCGGTACGTCAGGCTCTTATATGTATGCGACGCGGTGCCTCATGGGGAAACACGTCCCATACAGCATACGCTGTGCGTGCTATGGTGATGACCGGAACAGACTGGACAATCCCGGCTGAAATGCCCGTAGTTACTGTCGACAACCACCAAATAACACTGTCCGAAACTGACAGACTGCGAGGAGCTTTTGACGCATCTCTTAGCGGAAAAAAGGTGTGCATACACAGAGAATCATTTCTCCCGGCTTATGGTGCTATTGTGACAGAACGTATCGCACCATTGACCGATATGGAGCCATTTGATACTCAATCTTTGTCCTTATCCAAGGCTATACTGGTAAGGGATGCCGAAGGTAATCTTGTCCAAGTCGCAGACAGTCTGTTGCGTCGGGGTCAGAAAGTATCGGTATTGCTCCGGATATTTACCGATACCGAAATGACCGATATTACTGTTACCGATGACCGTTCAGCAACTTTCGAACCCGTTATCCAAACTGGGCGCTATATGCGGTCGGAGAATGGCACGTGGTACTATCTTCAAAATGCCAACAAAGCCACCAATGTGTTTATCGACAGGTTGAAACGCGGCTACACCGAAATTATATACGAGGTAATCATCAATAACGCCGGGACATTCACTACCGGCGTGTCCACTCTGACAAACGGTGTCGATCCTGATCTTACAGTCCACTCGGGATCAGAAGTCCTGATAATTAAAGAGGATTAGTGCCGGCTCAGTAATTCATAAATAAAATTGCTTTGCACAACATAAAACAATGTGCAAAGCATGAGAAAAGAAATCTTTATTGTCAAAAAGGTTCTTAGTGTTCCGGCACGTATGTTTCGATGTGCCGGCGCTTTTTCTCTTCAAGTATCTCGCTGATGCTCATAAAAATACCCGTTTCCTCGACATCGCCGAACTCATCGTTAATAGCAGTTCCGAAAACTCTCATAGTAGGTGAAAGGCTCATGTAGGCGTTGATTAGCGGCGGTATATTGAAGCCATGCTCGCGAATATGGGTGTTGAGGATGCGATAATCGTCTTTGAAAGAATCGCCCGTAAATATCTGTCCCAAATATTCTTTGTCCATGTCGCATTCCAAGGGCTCCCGCGGCCAAACTAACCGATCTGGGTCAGGAAAATGTTTGTTGAGAAAATACAAAATCATGTCGCGACACTCCCGATTATATGTCGGGTACATGGTGACTTTACCGAAGAGGTGCTGAATGCGTGGGTATTCGACGGTCAGCGCACCCAGACCGTCCCACAGATTATCAAGCACATAGATGGCTTTCGAACCGGCTTTCGACGACTGATACTCAAGTCGCACAAAAGAACGGCCAAGTTCCAACGTGTAAGGCAGGTATTCTTTAATGAACTTGTCGGAGAAGTCAAACATGTGAGCCGTGGCAATACGCGGCAGTCCGTCAGGCTCTATCTTTATTTCATCACCAACTATAAAACGATAACCGCCTAAAATAAGCTCTTCTTCAGGATCCCAAACTATAAGCTGTTTGCACGGTGGCATCATAGTGTCGTACATGTCGATATCGCACGCCTTCCCGGTGCCTCCCCCTGCACAGCGAAAGGTAATTTCGCGCAGGCGTCCTATCTCGCGCATCACATTGGGCGATGTGTGAGCGTCTATGACATAAATCTCGTTGCCTCCTTTATTAGTTTTTCGCAAAAAACGTTCGGGAGTCAGCTCCTGTTTTATCAGCTCTTTATCAATTTGTTCAATAATAGGTTGTTCCATAATGGTCTGAAAGACTCAACGGCATGAACTTCGAAATAAGAGACATGTTCCGTTCATTCAGGTTGAAGGCCGTAGACAATGTCTTTTATCTTTGCGGCGGTTTCAAGGGCTTCCTTTCCTCCCTTAAGAGATTGCCACTCAATGGTTTTACCGCAAGTAATCCGAAAAGTTTTTCCTTCGGACTTAAAGACTTCCGAGGGCAGATAAAGCATCTCGAAATTGAATTTTATTCCAAGCCGTTTTCTACGACGTGCAAATTTATAAAAAAACTGCGAATTATGCCCACTGAAATGAACGGGAATGATGTCACGACGGGTAGAAATGGCCTTATTGACAAACATTTTTTTCCATTCGAGGTCTTTTATCACGCCGTCATCGCCAAGACGCGAAACTAACCCTGCCGGAAAAATAATCACAGGATCGTCACCGTTAAGAATAGATTCAAGACGAAAAGACGCTTCACGGCTTTGAGACCCATGTTTGTTTATGGGGACAAAAACATCGTTTAGAGGTTTCACAGCCATTAAAAGATCGTTCACAATAAAATAAACTGTGCCTCCAAAATAATTACTGAAGAAATCAATAAGAGCCATGCCGTCAAGCCCTCCCAACGGATGGTTTGAGACAATCATGACTCGACGATGAGACGGGTCAGGAAGATTTTCTACCCCTGAGGCTTCTATAGTGACATGAAGATCATCGAAAACACCGCGACAAAAATCAGCACCGGTTTTAGGATGGTTGTGTTTAAGAAGCCAGTTCAGTCGATCCGCACAGATGGTTTTCTCGAGCTTACGCACAACAAAACCGGGCACCAACCATGAACGACTGCCAAGTTTTGATTTGACAACCGATTTTAAATCGATATATAGAGGCTCGGATGATTCCATTTTTATGTTTAAAAATTTATATATAAGATCTAATACCTCGACATCGGGCTCTTAAGCATGCAAAGGTACTAAAAATAAGAGATAGTAAAAAGAGCGAACCATGTCGTACTGACACAGTTCGCTTTATTTTGGCGCTTCAAGATGGACTCGAACCAACGACCCTCTGATTAACAGTCAGATGCTCTA
>JAFLTY010000052.1 GCA_022509065.1 Muribaculaceae bacterium | reverse complement strand
TAAGGGCACAACGGTTTTCGAGACCGCCCCGATCGACCACTCCGGCATCTTTCCTGGTCGTTTTCCGTTTTTAGCGGTGCAAATGTACGTATATTTTTTTAAACCACCTAATTTTTATCTCGATTTACAACTGTTTTGATTTTTTTATTGAAATTTTTGGTTCAGCTTCACAACCACCTATCTTATTGTGTAAGAACTTTATACTCAAAGCACGTGTGCTGACGTCTCAATTAGGGTTGGAAGTATTTAGCCGACGCCGCTTGCCTATGTTGGTCAGTATCATACCGACAACGATAATACCCATGGCAAGCACTTGCAGCCAGTGAAGCTTGTCGCCAAGCATGAACACGGCCGATATAGTGGCGAACACGGGAAGAAGATACTGATACAGCGACACCAACTCCGAGCCGATACGCTTCTCTGCCGGCTCTACCAGGAAATAAGCCAGAAAAGTCGGACAAAGCAGTATAAATCCTATCTCTATCCACGGAACAGCTTCGGCGGTATGGAGAATACCTTCATCCTGCATGCCGGGGATAAGAAATATCGCCGGTATGGCCGCGAATAGAAACACCCAACGCAACATGGTTATCGGTTTGTATTTGGCCGTCGGCTGCTCAAGAATAACAAGATAGAAAGCGTAACACAGCGTCGAGGCTATCGCCAGAATGTCACCCAATAAGTTATTGCTGCCGGCGCGTCCATGCCCTCCCTCCAGTATGACGGTTGCCGCTCCGATAAAAGACACCACAACGCCTATATATTCAATCAGCGATGGACGACGGTGAAGAAATATCACACCAATCAGTATAACGAACACTGGCGGCAATGTCATGATGATGGATATGTCGATAGGGTTGCCGTACTTAAGCGACGTCACAAAAAGAAAAATAAACAAAAAGAGGCCAACAGCACCCCCAAGTATCAGCTTTAACCAATCGCCGCGGTCTATCTTGCTGCATCGCACAAACATCGACACAAGCCACATAAGAGCGCATCCGCCAACAAGCCTGACTGCTACTATGCCATCGGCCGACATCCATTGCGGTATAAGGGCTTTGGTGGCCGACACATTGATGCCCCAGAATATTGTGGCAAGCAATATACACGCGTTACCGACAAGCATGCCACGTCCGGTAGGTGTCGTTCCGGTCGTCTTCTTGGCGTTCTGCGCATCTGTCGAACTCGGTGTCGCAGGGGTGGTGTTAGTTTCACTCATGTGCAGGGGTAGATTTTAGGGTGGAAAATTGCGTGCGATGAATATCAGTTGTTACTGTATAACACAATTACCACTCGTATGGTTCACGTCAAAACCGCGCCAACTACCGACCGACTTGTTATCATCAAACGGCCTTTATAATCAATAATTAAGAACCGGTTTGCAGTTGCATCAGAAAAATTTCTACACTTTGTCATAAAAAAATTACTGAAATTTTTCTTTAATTAAAATTTTGACGCTATCTTTGCGTTATACATACAATAAAATCTGATTTCGAAATATCAAAACCAAAATTAACTTTATATCATGGAGAATCGCAAACTTAAAATCCGCGACCTAACGCTGCGCGATGGCCAGCAATCGCTGTTCGCAACCCGCCTGAACCAGGCTGAGATAGACAAGTTGCTTCCTTATTATGAAAACGCCGGCTTCTATATTATGGAAGTTTGGGGAGGCGCCGTACCCGACTCGGTGATGCGTTATCTTGACGAATCGCCCTGGAACCGTCTTCGTACCATATCGGAAGCCATGAAGGGCAAATCGCTCCTGTCGGCTCTTTCGCGCGGACGCAACCTTTTCGGTTATGTCCCCTATCCCAACTACGTGCTTGAAGGCTTTTACAAAGAAGCCATAAAAAACGGTCTTAACGTGATGCGTATCTTTGACGCTCTCAACGACATAGACAATGTCAAGGATTCCATAAAGATGATTAACGACCTTGGCGGCATAGCCGACGGCGCGGTTTGCTATACCGTAGATCCCAAATCGGAACCCGTCGCTCACGAAGAAGCTCCCAAAGGCTTTTTCGGCAAACTCTTCGGCAAGAAATCGTCTGCTGCTCCGGCCGAACCCGAAAAGATATTCACTGACGAATACTTTGTGGAAAAAGCCAAAGAGATGGAACGTCTCGGAGCTAAGATAATAACTCTGAAAGACATGGCAGGTCTTGTCAATCCGTTGCGTGCCGCTTCAATCATCAGCAAACTCAAAGCCAACGTCAAGGTTCCCGTCGACTTCCATACTCATTGTACCCCCGGCTACGGCCTTGCATCGAGCCTTATGGCCATACTTAATGGCGTTGATATCCTTGACACCAATATATGGTGGTTTGGTGGAGGTTCGGCAGCTCCCGCTATCGAACTGGTGTATCTTTTCACTCAGAAACTCGGCATCGAGATTGACGTCGACATGGAAGCCGTCGGCAAAATACGCAATCAACTTCGCCACACTCGCGAATCGCTCAAGGCTGTTGATACCACGCCCCTTCCCAAAGACTTTGATCCGCTTAAAGACACGGTGCCTGCCGATATCGACGCACAGGTCGAACGTGCCATCGCTGCAGCCAAAGCACTTGATGAAGAGACTCTGCTTGACGCTTGTCACAAAATCGAACAATACTTCGGTTTCCCAAAACCCAACGAATTGGTTAAGACCGCCGAAGTTCCCGGAGGTATGTACACCAACATGGTGCAACAACTCAAAGCCCTCAAGGCCGACGACCTTCTTGAGGACGCTATGCGTCTCATTCCCATGGTGCGCCGCGACGCCGGCTTAGTGCCCCTGGTAACTCCCACAAGCCAAATCGTAGGTTCACAGGCTGTCATGGTAGCTATTGACCGCCGTAACGGCAAACCTGACTACACAACAAAATCCAACCAGTTCATATCGCTCGTTAAAGGCGAATACGGACACACTCCCGTGGCTGTCAAACCCGAATTCCGTGCTCAGATAACCGGTGACCCCACAGAGAAAGCCTACGATACAAGCACTTATAAACGCCCCGAAAATCCCGAAATACCTGAATTGGGTGGTGTGAAGCTTGCAAAAAACGACGAGGAGATGCTTCTGCTCGAACTCCTGCCTACCGTTGCTAACGGCTTCCTAAAGAAACGTCGCACCGAAGAATATGAAGCTCAAAAAGCTTCCGCTACAGTCACCGAACCCGAAAAGGTTGAAGAAAACACAGCGTCGGCTGACGAGCCTATCACAGGACCCGTTTACAAGACCGAAATGGGTGGACGCATAGTGGAGATGAAGATTAAACCCGGTGACGAAGTTAAGAAAGGTCAGACCATATTTGTTTACGAGGCCATGAAGATGGAAAACGATGTGGAATCGCCCGTCGACGGCAAAGTAAAACGCGTGTTCTTCGCACCCGGCGATGTTATCTCGACCAACGACATAATTGTCGAATTCGAAGGATAATGTAAATACATATATCAGATATTTTGAGAACGGCGGAAAATATCCCGCCGTTCTTTTACTGTTTATGTTCGTCGCAATGACCGTGATTTTTCTTTTTTTATAAGATGTCCTTCTCGTCCCAAAAAAAACACTTAACAAATTTTATAATTTACACTCACGGAAATTTCTTCACACCAAAGTATTGTTAATCAGGGAGGAAAAAGCTAAAAAGTGTTTATCCGACAGTTTTCACATTTTTTAAAACCGGAATTATTTGGTCGGTTCGCCAAAATGCTGTAATTTCGTAGGGTGGACTACTAACAGTCAGAAGAATCGAAAAAGCATGGAATTAACTCTAATCATTCTTAAGCCGTCATCTCTTCAGCGTGCCCTTGTGGGTCGCGTCTTAAACCGTTTCGAACAGAAAGGTCTTTTCATCTACGGGCTGAAAATGATGCAACTTGACGAGACCATTCTCCGAGAGCATTACGCCCACCTTGTGGACAAGCCTTTCTTTCCATCGCTTGTCAAATCAATGACCTCGACACCTGTCATTGTTGGGGCTATTGGAGGCAAAGATGCCGTGGCTTGCGTTCGTTCGATAGTTGGCGCCACCAACTGCCGCAACGCCGCTCCCGGAACTATACGCGGCGATTTCGGAATGAGCGGTCAGGAAAACATCATCCATGCCAGCGATTCTGTCGAGAATGCTCGCATTGAGATAAACCGTTTCTTCAAGCCCGATGAAATCTTCGATTACACACCGGCTATTATCCATTCGGTTTACTCGCCAGACGAAATCTCCTGACCTGACCACATTTCTTTTGAAAAACCAAGACCTACAATCAATAACCATAATAAACCACTGCGAATCCTCCGCGACACCATTATATGAGACTTTCAACCAACAGTTTAACCCTTCTGCTTATAGCCGCTCTAACAACCCTGGCGGGTTGGAATGCTTCGGCACAGACATATCGTCTGCCCGGACAGCACACCGAGCAATCGCAGAATTTGCTTGCCAACCAGACTTCGATAAAACCCAATACTCTGGTCACTCCTTCGATTGACTATCTGGATTTCGAAGAAGAATCTGAGCCCGAAGGCGATATCTATGAACTGGGCTGGGATAGCAAAAGCGTAAACTGTTATGCCAACGTCGAGGTTCCGCAGACCGTCGAAATAGACGTGCGTAATTTCTGCATGCCCCATGCCGGGTATATGACTTCTCCTTACGGCTATCGCAAGCGTTTCCGCCGTCAACACAAAGGTGTCGACCTCCATGTAAACGTCGGTGACACTGTACGCGCCGCTTTCGACGGCAAAGTGCGCATCACCAACTACGAAGCACGTGGTTACGGTTATTATGTGGTACTTCGCCACTACAACGATCTCGAAACCGTTT
Source organism: Muribaculaceae bacterium (assembly GCA_022509065.1). Taxonomy (GTDB): domain Bacteria; phylum Bacteroidota; class Bacteroidia; order Bacteroidales; family Muribaculaceae; genus CAG-873. Next base: position 3,689 of record JAFLTY010000052.1, on the reverse strand, counting down.
ACGGTCACCTTTCAAAGTTTCTTGTCGAGGACGACCAATACGTGAAGGCCGGCGACCCAATAGCCTTGGCCGGTAACACAGGACGCAGTACAGGTCCTCACCTACATTTCGAGACACGTTATATGGGCTACGCCATTAATCCCGCAGCCATATTCGATTTCGCAAACCAAACAACACACACCGATACTTACACCTTCGATAAGAAGACCTATCAGCAAGCGCGTAACTTCTCTCCCCAGGCCAACGCCGCTTATGCGCAGGAGTATCTCAAAGCCAACCCCCGACGCGCCGCCACATCATCGTCTTCAAAACAAGGCACATCGGATTATGCCATTGTCAAAAAAGGCGATTCTCTCAGCCGTATAGCAAACCGTTATCACACCACAGTGTCAAAACTTTGCAAACTCAACGGCATAAAGACCACTGACAAACTACAGCCTGGTCAGAAATTAAGACTTCGCTGACAATCAAGTTTAATAAATAACACAATGGACTCTCAGACACACTGCACGAGTCCATTTTGCTTATGTAACATTTCATAAAGCCTCGGACTAAGATAAATCATATTTATAAATAATGGCAAAAATAGGCGACATAGTTAGATATCTCAATCAAGTTGGCGGTGGCCGTATTATACGCATCGAAGGCAAGATGGCGTGGGTGGACGACGATGGCTTCGAAACCCCCGTACTGTTAAGTGAATGTGTGGTGGTACGCACAGCCGAGCAAGACCAAGCAGCCCAACAGGCGGTCAAACGCGCCGACCCTTCCGTCACGTCGGTTGCGCCTCAAAGCAATTCAAAATCCACCTGCGACTTGAAGAAATTCGATGACATTGCTGAAAGCTCTCAGGAAATAATCGAGACACCCGGTGGTGACACGATAAACATAGTCATCGGTTTCGAACCGACAGATCGCACACGCCTTTCGCAAACCGACTTTGACGCATCGCTCATCAACGATTCTAACTATTTTTTGTATTTCACCCTTTCTTCGCGCGACGATGATTCAACAATGTGGACATGTCGCTATGCCGGCATCGTGGAGCCCAACACCGAACTTTGGCTCGGCACATTCGAGCGCAATCAGATTACTTATCTTGACAAACTCTGCTTGCAATACATTGCCTTCAAACGCGACAGAGACTATAACCCAGTCAAACCGGAAAGTATAGAACTCTCGGTTGACACAACAAAATTTTTCAAACTTCATTGCTACACGGCCAACCCATACTTTGACAACGATGTCTTAGCCTTTACTTTTGTCAAAGACGGTATCGCAGTTTCCCGTCAAGCGACTGACCTTTCTCGACTCACAGCTATCGGAAACGATACCCATTCAAAAAAGACAGACAATCGCCACCACCATAGCAAAAAAGATATACGCCAAACCAACGAACCTCTGGTAGTCGACCTCCATATTGACGCACTTCTTGACACAACCGCGGGTATGTCGAAAAGCGATATGCTGAACTATCAGGTAGACACTTTTCAACGCGTCATGAACGAAAACCTACGTAATTATGGTCGCAAAATCATCTTTATTCACGGCAAGGGAGAAGGCGTATTGCGCCAGGCGTTGATGAAAGAATTGACACACCGATACAAAGGCCATGATGTTCAGGATGCTTCGTTTCAAGAATACGGTTATGGAGCCACTCAAGTTACCATAAGACAACATCCAGCCAAATTCAATTCCCATAAAAAATGATATATTGTTTTTCGGGGACAGGAAATACCATGTATGCCGCAAGGTTACTCGCACAAAGTCTTGGTGACACTATACACCTCTTTACCTCAAACGAATTGCGGGATCCTCAAAACTGTGTATTGGAGTGCGAAGATGACATTGTCGTGTGGATGTTTCCCACTTACTCATGGGGTGTACCTCCGGTAATGCGAAATATTTTTCGCCACGCCACCTTGCGTTTCGCCCCGGCTGCCCGACATATCGCCGTCACGACCTGTGGAGATGATATCGGCAATCTTGCCCGGATGTTCCGTGCCGACTTGGAAAAACGGGGTTTATCTCCGGGAGCCGTTTTTTCGGTTCAGATGCCAAACACATACGTCATGATGAAAGGTTTTGACGTGGATTCCGAGTCGCTTGCGCGTCAAAAAATCGAAGCGTCGACGTTTCGGATAGATGAAATTGCCCATGCCATAAACGACGGCCATACATCCCCACATCAAGATATCGTTGTCAGGGGTTCCTTTCCGGCTTTCAAGACTCGATTGATATATCCTTGGTTTGTTCGTCACGAAATGAATCCCGACGGCTTCAGGGTCGATGTCAACACATGTGTCTCGTGTGAGAAATGCGCAGCCTCCTGTCCCATGTCAAACATAACCTATGACAGCGATAATCATCCCGTATGGGGCGATAAGTGCGCTTTTTGTACAGCATGTTATCATATTTGCCCCACACATGCTATAACATGGAAAAGAACCACATTACAAAAAGGACAATATAGGAACCCTTTCAATCTCAAGTAGCAACTCCGTTTTGAACCCCTTCCTATTCAGGCTGTCCTATCTCGTGGAGCAATTGTCGGTTGAGTCTGTGCCTTTCACTATCCATAAACCATCCCCACTTATTAAAATACCTCACCATATTAATAATGTGTATCCACATCATACGGCCAAACTTGCTCGAGGATGCCGCATGGTCGTGAACGATGGTTATCTCCGGAACATACATGGCGTCGTATTGTCTGCGAATCCTCCGGGTTATATCGATATCCTCAGGGTACATAAAGAAACGCTCGTCAAACATTCCCACATTTTTCAAAGCCTCAACGCGAAACAACATGAAACTACCCTGCATATATACGGCGTTGAAACGACTGTTATAAGCCCGATCGGGCAGTAGATAACGATTTATACGTCGTCTGGTCAGTTTCGAGGGCAGAAATCTTTTTGCAAAAACATCAAGAGGTGTAGGCAACAGCCGGCATGTATGCTGTAACGTTCCGTCCGGATAACAAATACGCGGTTGTACAAGCCCCACTCGACTGTTATCATCCATTATTCGGGTCAGTTCGCACAATATACCCCCCTCCCAACGAACATCAGGATTAAGCACAAGATGGTAGTCAGCACCCAAGGCCGCAGCCTTTTTTATCGCGTAATTATGAGCATTGCCATAGCCTCGATTGTCTATATGATGATATTCGACATTACTTCTCCCTTCGGCAAAAATTTTTAACGAGTCATCGGGAGAGTTGTCAACCAAATACACACGACACACTTCCTCGCCGCTCAACGCGTCCAGAACCGAACGCACTTGAGCCGGATCGGTCTTGTGCAAAACTATCGATGCCGTTATCATTAATCTATAATAGCCGAGGTTTACGTCACGTATTATTTGCAACAAAAATAAACCTTTTATCTGACACAACCAAACTATTATACACCATGCCTCATTTCGCGACCTTCATAACTTATGAAATGAAAGACATTGGATATCCACAAAAAAAAGATTGGTAGTCTCACGACCTCCAATCTCTGTAAAACCTTAAAAATCTAATCCTATGAAAAAACTAATCAATTTGTTTCTAAAACTTCTGTCGCTATAACTCACCAATGTGAGTTCTATTGTCAGTAGTTCGTGCTGTTTGATAATAAGACGCTTGAAGCGCCTCTAAAGTTTATGACTAACTAGAAAATTAACGTTATTTAGATGTTAGC
>JAFLTY010000051.1 GCA_022509065.1 Muribaculaceae bacterium | reverse complement strand
TGGTTTAGAGCGCCTCCTTGACAGGGAGGAGGTCACTGGTTCGAATCCAGTATGGATCACAAACAAAAGAACTCACTGAACCATTAGCGAGTTCTTTTTTTATACTATGTCTGTTTCTAATCAAGTCATAAAAAAGTTGATTGAGAAACTGAAAAAAGAAACTGCATTCTGGTCATATAACGTTCAAAACAACCCACATTAACAAACTGATGTTATTTTGAAAGGTCACGTGCCAAAAAACTAGTCCATTTTAATGGCAATTTACGCACAATAATGCGTGATACGTAAGACATTGTAGTTATAATTTTTATTTTCAACCTTTTTATGTAAATTTGCAATGATAAAACTTTTATATTGTTTATTCACAAAATGACTTTTATAAATATAATTGCTGCTATAGCTGCCAAGATGCCATATACTGTTTACCGATTGAGGTTTTTTAAACATTTTTATAAAATTCCAAAAATCAAAGGCAATTTATCAACGTTCGACTCTTTATATCAATATGTTATTAACCATGGCATTAAAAATGGTTCCAATGATCGATGGGGAATCTTGGCTGACAAATATGCCTCTCGCTTTGAAGTCGAGCGTTTACTTGGCTCCGAACATCTTATTCCTCTACTTGGGCATTGGGAAAATCCTGAGAATATTGATTTCGATGCTCTGCCCGATTCTTTTATCTTGAAGACTAATAACGGTTGCGGAACGAACATTTTTATCCACAACAAGAACTCAATTAATCGTTCTGCGATTATTAATCAACTCAAAAAGTCACTGCAATTTCCATACCCCCAACTTACCGGTCAATTACACTACGCTCAAATAAAACCATGTGTAATTGCCGAAAAGTTAATGCTTCAAGGCAACGATAGTAAATCACTAACCGACTACAAGATTCATTGCGTAAATGGTGAGCCTATAGAATTGTATATTTTCTCCGACCGGGACGAAACCAATCACTTCGACTTCACAATGAAAGCTTATACGCCGCAATGGAGGGAAATGCCAGAAGGAACAAATCCCGATGACGTAAAAGATCAACCCATCGCACCTGATAGACCGGAATGGCTTGATGAAATGTTGGATGCTGCTCGAAAATTATCTGCTGGGGAGGAATATATGAGAGTAGACTTTTACCACATAGACGGTCAAATTTTTTTTGGAGAAATGACTTTAACACCTGATACAATTTTTAACAAATGTTATAAACCATACCAACGAGCAATGCGATATATTTTAGATCTTATTCGTAAAGATAGTCAACTTACTACTTCTTTATAGATTTCAATAAGTTGCTCAATCACACTCTTAGGATAGTATGCTTGAATAATTGCTTGGGAAGCGACGCCATGCTCTTTAATCATTGACGGATTTTTTATATACTCGCACAGTCCGTTTTTAAGTTCATCGATGTTACCCGGAGTTATTAATTTCCCATTAAGTTTTTCTCTTATTATCTCTGGAATACCGCCGACAGGACTTGCGACAACACCTTTACCATGTGACATCGCTTCCAAAATAGTTATAGGCAACCCTTCGTTAAAGGATGGCAGTACAAAGACATCACTCTCCGCAAAAACACTTTCTTTGGCATCATTATCAATCCATCCTCTAAAATCAACCAAATCTTCGACTCCAAGCCGCTTTATTTCCGCTTGTAATCGCTCTGTTTCACCATTCCCTCCTACAATCAACTTGAGATTATATCCTTCTTTTTTGAGCAAGGAGACAGCTTCAAGTGTTTCAAAAATACCTTTTCTTGGCCCAATATATCCTAAAAAAAGAAATGTAACAGGCTTCTTATAGTCGCGTGATTCTATGTCGCCCACAGAAGGCTCAACTATATTATTGACACAGAAAACATTACCGCACTTGATGTATTGCTCAAAAAAATCGACCCACGATTGTGACAAAACTATATTTGCCGCACATTTGTCAAGTACGCGACGCATATTGTCATAACCTTTACGTTTACTGAACTCTCGCATCTCTGCGGCATGACAATGACCGATGACCTTAAACCCCAACAATCTCGCCCACTTCATAAGCAGGACTTTTCGGTACCACGATTTTCCGGATGCGTAGTGGACATGCACAATTTTCCTGCCTTTCATTCGCGCAAAAGGCATACGTAACGCTGTAACTATAACGCGCAGATAGCCAAGCACCTTATTGTCGCGAACATTGGTGCCTAAATAATGAAAAGGTGCGAAATTCCGATCATAGCTATTGAGAACACTCGCTATACCTCCCTTGCCTCGTTTATCGGGACCGATAAATAGCACCTTATCAAAAATCGGGTCATATATCTTATCCATAGCGTAATGTCTGCAAGTTATTAATTATAGTATGACGGCTCTATAAAAGCCGCCATACTATAAATACCATTTTTATCTATTCTTCAGTTAACACGAAAACGGTCAACACCGTCACGTAGGAATGCAACCACTTGATTGGCGGCTGCTATGCCGGCGTTAATATTCGCTTCGGCTGTTTGTGCTCCCATCTTTTTCGGCGTGAAAAACACACGTCCGGCAAACTTTTCAGTCAGTTCAGAAGCATTGTCGGGTTTGATATCCGCAACATATTTTATATCGGGGCGATCCTCCAGAGCTCTCGCAAGTCCTGCTTCATCAATAACTTCTTTTCGAGCAGTGTTGATAAGCACGCCGTTTTTCGGCAGCGACGTTATAAGCTCATAGTTCACCGAACCTTTGGTTTCCGGGGTCGCCGGAATATGCAACGACACTATATCATTGCCCGCATAAAGGTCCTTGACATCATGAACAGACCCTACACCGGCCTGGGTCATTACCTCATCAGGACAATATGGGTCGAGCGCGTTCACTGTCATTCCGAATCCTTTCGCTATACGAGCCACATTACGACCTACCTGTCCAAAAGCGTGAATTCCAAGCTTCTTATCCTTAAGCTCCGTGCCCGATGTTCCGTTATACATATTTCGTACTGCCATAACAGCCAATCCGAAAACAAGCTCGGCAACTGCATTCGAGTTCTGCCCGGGTGTGTTTTCAACCACTACGCCGTGAGCTGTGGCCGCCTTGAGGTCTATGTTATCATATCCCGCACCGGCGCGTACTACTATTTTCAGTTTGTGAGCCGCCGAAAGAACATCTTCATCCACTATGTCGCTACGGACTATCAGCGCGTCGACATCGGCTACCGCGTCCAGTAGTTGCGAACGGTCGGTATACTTTTCCAGGAGTTCGAGTTCATAGCCGGCTTGGTCAACAACTTTCCTTATTCCGTCAACGGCCACTTTTGCAAATGGCTTCTCGGTAGCTACAAGTACTTTCATAGTCTTAAGGCTTGAGTTATTATTATCAGTGAGTGGCCTCGAAATCGTTCATGGCTTCTATAAGGAAACGCACACTGTCTATAGGCAACGCGTTATACAGTGAGGCGCGGAAACCTCCTACAGATCTGTGTCCTTTTATACCGATAATATCACGGTTCTGACAGAACTCAACAAATTTTGGTTCAAGCTCCTTATATTCTGGGGTCATCACAAAAGTGACATTCATTATCGAACGGTCAGCCGGATCGGTCACGGTACCCATGAACATCTTCGAATTGTCGATGGCGTCATAAAGAAGTTTAGCCTTCTCAACGTCGCGACGTTCCAATTCTTTTACTCCGCCTACTTGCTTGTAGTGACGCAATGTCTGCAAAGCTGAGTAAATGGGAAGCACGGGAGGTGTGTTGAACATCGATCCTTTCTTGACATGTGTCCTATAATCAAGCATTGTGGGAATGGGTCTGTCAACATGACCCAAAGCGTCTTCCTTAATTATAACGAGGGTAACACCCGCAGGTGCGAGATTCTTCTGCGCTCCGGCATAGATGGCGTCGTATTTCGACACGTCCACGGGGCGTGAAAAAATATCCGAGCTCATGTCGGCAACCATACGGCAGGGAACGTCCGGATCATGGCGTATCTCCGTTCCGTATATGGTATTGTTCGATGTGTAATGGAAGTAATCCAGATCAGCCGGGACTTCAAAACCTTTCGGTATGAAGGTATAACCCTCGGCTTCGCTCGATGCCAAAACTTCGACTTCGCCGAACAACCGCGCTTCTTTGATGGCGTTGTGTGCCCATGTGCCTGTATCGATATATCCGGCTTTCTTGCGCAAAAGATTGAACGGTATCATGCAGAACTGCATCGACGCACCTCCGCCAAGCCACAATACCGAGTAACCGGCCGGAACATCAAGGAGTTCCTTGACAAGTTCCGATGCCTCGTCGATGACAGCCTGAAATTCTTTCGAACGGTGCGACACCTCAAGGATGGATAATCCCGTATTTGCAAAATTCAAAACCGCATCAGCGGTATTGCGAATGGTGAAATCGCTCAGAATAGAGGGTCCTGCGTAGAAGTTATGCTTCTTCATTATCGTTAAGTTATTTTTTATTGTAGTTAGTTTACGGTATTCGATAGGGTCTCTTTGGTTTTTAACGTTCGGCAAAGTTAATGAAAAAAGGCGAAATCTTAAAGCGATTTCACCTTTTTTCAAACATTTTATCCTATCGGTCTTGACTTAACAATGTAACACTTTTACTGTCAGCGCTTAACCGTCATTTCTTGTTATCTTAAAGGCCGACAAGGAAACTATTCTAATCTATGACTAAAACAGCCAAGCTGCTGTGATAGTCCAACAGCTGGTACGTGCTGTAAGATCTTCCGACGTGCTGGTGACACCGGCCCAGTTTGCCCATTTTGTCAGTCCCATTCCGTAAGTAGCGCTCACACGAAGATGTTTGATGAACTGCAAGCCGATACCGAAATCCATCGCAACGTCTACTTTATGGTCATTCCACGCTTGGGAAATGTCGTCCTTTGATACTTTGAATGCGAAATCCGGGCCAACATACACATAAGGCACAACTATCTTGTTTATCAACGGAAGGCTAATGCCCCATTCCAGATTGATAGGCACGCTGATGTAGTCAAGGTTTTTACCGTCGATAGTCTCTTTATTACCCAGGGTAAACGAACCGTCAACAGCACGACGGGCATACATAACCGATGCGTCTATACCAAAGCCCAACGGCAACGATAAATTGAGTTCCAGACCGCCCGTAAAACCAGTGCGGTTTTCCTTGTCAAACACCTCTTTGTCAAAATGCAGGTTGTTCACGTTGACGCCTACTCTTGGCCCGACTCTCAGGCCGATGGCGTGTGAGGGAACTGCCAGTCCGACACTGGCGACTATTACTGCGAGAATAAGACTTAGTTTTTTCATTTTAGGATATTTTTAAGTTAGGGGAAAGATTGTTCGAATATTAAGAACCTGTTTGAAAATTACTTATATTAATGGAGAGGATATTCTTTCAGGCTGCATTTAAAACTCCGCGTTGCCGGGTGTGCGCGGGAAAGGTATGACGTCGCGAATGTTTGTCATACCGGTAACAAACAGCACCAATCGTTCGAAACCGAGTCCGAAACCCGAATGAGGCACTGTGCCGTACTTGCGTGTGTCAAGATACCACCACATATCTTTCATCGGTATACCAAGTTCTTCGATGCGCTTCAACAGCTTGTCGTAGCTCGCCTCGCGTTCCGAGCCCCCGATAATCTCGCCGATTTTCGGGAAAAGGACATCCATGGCGCGAACTGTCTTGTCGTCATCGTTCTGTTTCATGTAGAAAGCCTTGATTTCTTTCGGATAGTCTGTCAGTATCACGGGTTTCTTGAAATGTTCCTCTACAAGATAGCGCTCATGCTCGCTCGACAGATCAGCGCCCCAGTATACAGGGAACTCGAATTTGTGTCCCGACTCCTCAAGTATCTTTATTCCTTCGGTATAGGTCAGTCGTACAAATTTGTTATTGATAACGAATTCGAGTCTGTCTATCAACTCTTTATCGTACATCGAAGCCAAGAATTCTATATCGTCACGCGCATTGTCAAGGGCAAAACGCACACAATATTTAATGAATTCCTCGGCCAAATCCATATTGTCCGTTATGTCATAGAATGCCATTTCTGGCTCTATCATCCAGAATTCGCTCAAGTGACGTGGAGTGTTCGAGTTTTCTGCTCTAAACGTCGGGCCGAAGGTATATATGGCTCCGAGGGCGGTAGCTCCTAATTCTCCTTCAAGCTGTCCGGACACTGTCAGCGATGCTTTCTTTCCGAAAAAGTCTTTTGAGTAGTCCACCGCACCGTCCTCTGTCTTAGGCAATTTGTCAAGCGGCAACGTGGTCACCTGAAACATAGCCCCTGCGCCTTCGGCGTCACTTGCTGTGATAAGGGGCGTATTCAGATAGAAGAAACCTTTCTCGTTAAAAAACTTATGGATAGCGTAAGCCAGAACTGACCGCACGCGCAATACAGCGCCGAAGGTGTTGGTACGGGGACGAAGGTGCGCTATGTCTCGCAGAAACTCAAGCGTATGCCCTTTTTTCTGAAGGGGATAGGTAGTGGCATCGGCCGCTCCGTATATCTCGAAGCGTTCAGCCTGTATCTCACAGGTCTGCCCTTTGCCCATCGACTCCACAAGGAGTCCCTCGACGCATAGCGACGAACCGGTGGTTACTGCTTTCAGCTCTTCTTCGTTGAATTTCTCCAAATCGAAAACTATCTGGATATTCTTGATGGTCGAACCGTCATTGAGGGCGACAAACTGTACGTGTTTGTTACCGCGGCGAGTACGTACCCACCCTTTTACACAAACCTGGCTGCCTACTAACGCAGGATTGAATATATCGCAAATCTTTGTTCGCTTCATGTATTTTCTTTTATTGGTTATCGTATGTGGTTTTATTTTTGCGAAACAATGCCTCACTCAAACGAACCCATTTTCAGGAAATTGACTTCCTGCTGGGTAAGATAACGCCAACGGCCGCGGGGCAGATTTTTCTTCGTCAGTCCTGCAAAGTAAACGCGATCCAGTTTGGTAACATGATATCCCAGTGCCTCGAAGATGCGACGCACTATACGGTTGCGACCCGAGTGTATCTCGATACCAATCTGGTTGCGGTCTGTTTCTGTGGCGTAGCTGATAGCATCGGCATGTATCTCGCCGTCCTCAAGCATGATGCCGTCGGCTATGCGCTGCATATCGTCTTCAGTCACATCCTTGTCTGTCCACACGTGGTATATCTTCTTTTTGACGTATTGGGGATGTGTAAGTTTCGAAGCCAGGTCGCCGTCGTTGGTAAGAAGAAGAACACCCGTGGTGTTGCGGTCCAGACGACCGACCGGATATATTCTCTCGTTACATGCGCCTTTCACTATGTCCATAACTGTAAGACGTCCGTTCGGGTCGTCACTGGTGGTTACGCAGTCTTTAGGTTTGTTGAGCAGTATATAGCACTTGCTTTCAAGGGCTACCACTTTGCCGTCATACTCGACAATGTCGCTATGGGTTATCTTAGTACCTAATTCTGTGACTGTCTGTCCGTTTACCGACACTTTCCCTGACTGTATGTACTCGTCGGCCTCGCGGCGTGAACACAGCCCGGCGTTCGCAAGGAACTTGTTCAGACGAATCTGTTCGTCCGGTGCGGGTATAGGCATTTCATATTCAACGCGTTTGGGTCGCGGTGTGAAACTCTTGCCTCGCGTCTGGAATCCTTGCTGACGATTGTTGTTATAGCCGTTCTGTCGGTTGTTGTAGCCGCCCTGGCGATTGTTGTTATAGCCGCCTTGTCGGTTATTGTTAAAATTATTATAACCGCCCTGCTGCCGGTTGTTGTAGCCACCCTGCTGGCGATTGTTGTTGTAACCCCCTTGGCGGTTGTTGTTATAGCCGCCCTGACGGTTGTTGTTATAGTTGTTATAACCGCCTTGCTGACGCTGGTTACCGTAATTGTTGTAACCACCCTGCGGACGTTGGTTGTTGTAGCCGCCCTGCTGTCGGTTGTTGTAACCGCCTTGGCGATTGTTAAAGTTGTTATATCCCCCTTGACGGTTATAGTTATTGTAACCGCCTTGGCGATTGCCGTTATAATTATTTGTGTATCCGTCCTCTACGTTCTGGAAGTTTCCGGCCGTGCCGTTATCTGTTGTCTGCGCATCACCCTCGGCAGCTACGTTCTGGTTGTAATTACGTTGCTGGTAGGGGCGTTGTTGATAACCGCCGTTGTTATACTGCCGATAACCGCCGTTCTGATAATTGTTATATCTGGGCTGTCTGTTGTTATAAGGGCGTTGGTATGGACGTGGATTTTCTCTCAGTTCCCCGTTGTCGTCGTGGGCTGCGGCTTCAAAGCCTTCAGTATTTTTTTCGTACATGTTTTCTGTTTCTACAACTTGACCAATACGTGGCCTCTTCGGTTTCTTTTCGTTTGTTTCCATTTTGGTTTTTCTTTTATCTTGCAATCGCCTTTCTATTGCAATCTGCGTCTTTAATTCTAATTATCAGTGTTTTAAATTAATCTAATATCACTCTGTCGAGCAATCTTTTAAAATAAGTTTTTAGTTTTCTGGTTCTTTCTTTTTTACCTTTGTTTTAATCTTATAAAGTTTACGTATTTAAATATTTAATTTTCTGTCGTTTGGATTATCGTTTTACCTTGTTTCTTGTCATTCACTCGGTCAGTTCGGAGTGTAGGTTAGTATCAGTCTCTGCGGTCTCGCGACCTTTTGTGGGAGAGTGGATTGTGGTATTACTTACAAAACCGTTTTTTATGCCACAAAGTTAATAATTATTTCAACGCGTTTTGTATAAAAAATGTTAAATCTTAAGCCTCCTTCAGTGCTTCTTCTATGGCACGTGAAAGATTGTCGGGACACGATGTTCCGCGCCCTTTACAGTCGATGCCACGAAGGCATTTCATTACCTCTCTCGCCGGCCGTCCTTCTGCTAACGCGCTGATACCTCCGGTATTGCCCTGACAACCTCCGTCAAAACTAAGATTATGCAGTATGCCATCGCCGTCTATCTCAAATTCTATCGACCGCGAACAAACGCCACTCGTCTTAAATTTGTAATTCATATCCTAAATCGCTTTTGAATAATGTGGTGTCAAAATAATATGGGGACGCACTCTTTGTGCGTCCCCGGTGCGAGGCTCTTGCATCAGCCTCAAAATCTTTGCGCCGCGCTCGTTTACTTACGGATACCGAGTTCTTTCTGGGCAATGATGGCACGGTAACGCGAAATGTCTTTTCTCTTCAGATAGTCGAGAAGGCGACGACGTTTACCTACGAGCATTTTAAGAGCGCGCTCTGTCGTATGATCTTTGTGATTTGACTTAAGGTGATTAGTCAAATGAGCTATACGGACCGAGAACAATGCAATCTGTGCTTCAGGCGAGCCAGTGTCAGTCTTACCCTTACCGTACTTCT
>JAFLTY010000050.1 GCA_022509065.1 Muribaculaceae bacterium | reverse complement strand
GCCACGGAGAATGTGAGAGTGGGACCGTTTTCGATGAGTGCGTCGCCTTGGGTGGGTCTATCGATGATGAGCGGATCATCCTGACAACCTGACAACGTAATGAGCAGGAGAGAAAGTATGACAGAATTGATATATCTCATGATGGTTCGTCTTTAAAGACTTAATTGGTTGGGAACATAGGAGAGTCAGGCAGTTCGACCTTGGTTTCGAAGGAGTGCCAGTCGAGCACTTTGATTTCGAAGATGACACTGTTGTCGAGACGTGCCTGATAGGGTATTATCTTTTGGTCGGGTACATCGACAGGTATGCCGATACCGTTTATAGACTGAACGTCGAGTTTGTACCAGTGGTTGCGCACTACGCCATAGTCGCCAGTCTCGGCGTTGGCAACGGCCGACTGAGCCTCGTGGCGTATGGAGGTGAGGTAGTACATGCGGCCGTCCTTGAAGTGGTCGAAAGCACCTACCCACTCGTAGATGAGCGATTTGAGGGAGTTGCTGTCGAGGGTTTTGCCGTCGGAGTCTTTTATCTCTGAACCGGCGATGACGTTACCGTCGCTGTCGACACGGGCTATGTACATGCCTTCGATCCAAGGGAGTATCTTGCCGTCACCACCTTCGATATCGGCGGGTATGAAGAAGTCGAGTTCATACCACAGGTCGGGGGAAAGCGGTTTGCCGTTGTAGCACACCTGGTAGTCCTTGATGTTATTGAGATTCAGCTTGTGGTACTGACCGATGCCGGGGTCACGGTCGAGGGGATAGTCCCAGTTGTAGTAGCGGTAGGTGAGTTCTTTCTGGGCATAGAGCTGCGAGTTCATGGTGGTGATTAGGTACATCATGAAGTCGTATTTGGTGAGGAAGAACACGCCTGTGCGGTTGCGGAACACGTCGTAGTTCGAGCCGTATTCGTACTCGTCGAAGTTCTGGAAGTGAATCTCGGCGCCAACAATGACGTGAGTGCCGGCGAAGGAGTTCTCCCAGCGGCCGCGTTCGTCGACACCGTCGGGGAAGGTGTTCTCGGGGGCGTAGACAGGCGCGGTATATTGTTGACGGGCGTAAGCGTAATCGGACGAGCCGTAAACATACAGGTCGGGACTGAGTTCGTTATAGCTGAGGTATTCGAGTACTCGGATGCCTTTGTCGTAGTGTTCGATGTCAGGCTCGCCGACAGCAGTACGGAACTGCAGGGGATAGTAGACATCGGTGTAGTGTGGGTCGACAGCCCAGTAAGAGCGATGGTTGGTGGCATCGTTCCAGTAAGGGAAGAAAGGTATCTGGGTGTAGGTGTCGATGTCCGAGCCGAAATTGAAGGGATAGGTTGTGGATACGATGCGGTCGGCGGCGGGATTCGAACCCGGTTGGAATTCGCCGGTCTCCGGATTGAATGTGCCGGGAATGAATTCGCCGGTTTCCTCGTCGTACTGACCTGACATATTGCTGCCGGAACCTTTTTCGACGGGGATGATGTTCTTGAAGATGAAACTTTGTTGTTCGCGGCCGGCTATACCCCAGCTGATGATGTCGGCGTACCATTTGCGAATCTGGAACTCGGGGGTGGTGCCGTTGAAATAGCGGCATACCTGGACGTCGGGGTTAGAGGGGCGATAGCGCAACATGCCGTTCTGTTCAGAGGCACCGGAGAACTTGATGCTGAACTTCGCGACCATGCGCTCAGCATAGGCCACTGCGACGGGGTTTTGTTTGGCTTCTTCCTTGTCCTCGAAGAAGTTGTCGGGGTCGAAGTCAAAATACATCTTGTGTACCCAGTTGCCGTTAGATCCTTTCTCGAGATAGGCAGTGCTGGACATTGTGAAGTAATTACCTGCACGGCCGATTTCGTGGCTGTCGGTCTTCGACTCCATGAGCGCCAGGACAGTCTGTATGTTTGACTGGTTGAGGAGGAGCTGGTTGAGACGTCCTTTCAGATTATAGGCATTGAGCACGATGAGGCCGTGGTCTGGCAGGTTGTTTTTTTGCGCCTGAGAGAGTTCGCAGAAGAACATTGCCTCGACATTGGTGTCGTCGAGAGTGTGCCCGGGGTTTGTCGGGTCGTTACTCTCATGCTCGTAGTGGTCGGCGAGGAAGTTCATGTCCAGGACTCCGGTAAGAATCCATTTGCTGTCGAAACACAGCAATAGGTGTTCGCCGGCCGGGTCGAGCTGGTGCTCGTACTCCTCGCCATATTCGAAATCTCTCGCCAAGGCGCGCGAACCTTCGCCCACCGGCAGCTTGACGCGGAGAGTGAAGTAGTAGTCGGCGGGGAGTTTGTCGGGGCATAGCTGGCCGTCCTCGAAGATGCATCCGGTGAGGGTCATCGAGGCAGCGACAAGCACTGCGAGACAAAAGTTGCTATATAACGTTTTGAGTTTCATCAATTGGTTAATGTTCAATCTTCACAGATAGGATTGATTGGTTTTGAGAGAGGGTTTGGAGTAGAGGGGGTCAGAAACCGGCTTCGTTCATGCGCACTTCCCAGTCGTTGACGATGATGCGTGTCTGTACCCACATTTCGTCGCTGTCGAGGAAGAACACGAAGTTCCACGAGTTCTCGCGGTCGAGGTATTCCTGGTCGGGCATGTCGTCGCGGTTGAGGCCAGAGCGGTCGTTCTTGAACATGAGTATGTAGTTGAGCAAGGGCACTTTGAGTACGGTGTCGCCGTTGTCGGCGCGTGTGATGTGCAGTGTGGTGCGTGTGTCCTTGTCGTAGACCAGACGCGAGGTGGTGAAGTTAGAGAGAGCGGCGTGGAACTGGTCGTAGCCCCAGATGTGAGACTCGTCGGAGAGACCGGTGGTGCGGTTCTCTGTGTTCCACGGGATGTATGTTATCTCACCTGTCGTGAGCAGATTGTTGTCGTGCTGGAAATCATCGTTGTCGTCGATGATGGCGAAGTTGAAGTCGTTGACATCGATGGGCTCGCCAGTGGTGTGCTGCAGAGCGATTTGTATTGAGTTGGTGTTACGCATCATCTCGCAGGTGATGAGCTGGCTCTTGTCCGGGTCGATGGTGAAGTCAACCGAACCGTAGTAGTGGTTGTGGAGGCGCGCTTTAGACTTGTCCTGGAGTGCCTGGTGGTCGAGTTTGACATGCAGGTCGGTAAAGTGCGTGCCGATGGCAGGTTGGTTGATGTGGTTGAACGAGGTCTTTTCGCATCCCATGCCGACGTATGCCACAGCGTGGTATGCACCACCGGGCAGTTCGAGGGTCATGCGGTAGTTCTCGTCCGACAGGAGAGATTTATCGGTGATGTGGCGGGTGTCGACAAGTTTGCCGTCGCTGTTATAGAAATACACATCGAGGCAGTCGGCCTGTTTGTGGAAAGCGTTGGCGAACTCCATGTTGTATTCGTAGATGAAACGCATCTCGACTACGGGACACTCGGCGAGGTCTTCCTTGACTAAGCTGCAGGAAGAAAGGCCTACTGCGGAGAGAGCGATGAGCGCTCCCCCCAGCAGACCGTTAAAAAGATTAGCTTTAAATTTCATTTAGCAGAAATGTTTAGAAACTGTTTCGAATTTTCTTACTTAAATTGAAAATGTTCTTCTTAAATGCTTATTTTGAACAAAGCAGTAACTGTTTTGAATTCTTTTTTTGATATTTTGTCGTTTGGGGGCGCAATGTGCCGGTTGGAAACAAAGTACCTAAAAAATCTTCAAATTTTTTGATAATAAAATTTCAAAACAGTTTCTTAGAGCTATAATTGCTTGTTTGGTTTTTTGGAAATGCCGGGGAGAGGGTCTCCCCAGGCATATAATTTTGAGAAAAATTGTCTTAGAAATCGATACCGTTCAGACGTACTTCCCAAGGAAGGATCTTACAAACGACTTCACCCCAGAATACGTCAGTTTCGTCGGGTGTGCCGGGATCTTCGGGATCGGGATCGTCATTGGGATCAGCGGGGTGACCGAGTTTGAGGATGGTGTTTACAGAGAGTTTGTAAACGTTGTTGCGAACAGCAGCAAATTCCATACCGCCCATTACGTTGTTGTCACCGTTGTCGTTGTGACGGTTCCAGTAAGTGTAGTAGCAGTAATAGTTACCGTCAGCAGCGGGTTTGTAGATAGAGAAGCCGTTCTTAACAAGTTCTTTGTTGAGTTCAGTTGTGGTTTCTGTGGGAGCTGTAGCATTGTTACCAAGAGCTTTCACAACAGCGTCGTTAAATTTGATGGTTACGTTGTCGGGAGCATCTTCCTTAGAAGCGGCGTAAGCTTTCAGGTTAGCGTAGCTACCATAGATAACATTGCCGTAAGCATAAACGGGGCCTGCACCCATACCGTCGAAGGTCATTTTAGCGCGGTAGATAACACCTGTAGAGATACCGTGTTTCTGAGCGGCGATGATCTTCTGGCTGTTTTCGCTTGAGAATAATTCACCGGTTACGGGAATAGCATCTTCAGCAGCAGCGATAGTGTGAGGCATTGCATAGCGCCAGATTTTGTAAACATTGTCGTTAGCGGGAGTCTGAACACCACCTACGGTGAAAGCGTTGTCATCTTCACCATTGCGAAGAGCTGACATCAATGTGTAATCGAATGTCTCGAAGTTACGGGGTTTACCGGTGATACCGTCAAATACGTTACCATCACGTGTACCATCCTCTTTAAAAAGAGGTTTACCATCACTGGTAAAGAGAACTGAAATACTGCGGAAAGTCTTCTGAGAGGGTTTAGCTTTGGGCGAGAATACCCAGTTCTTGGTGAAGAATTCCTTACCGAACAAGAGTGCGAGAGGATTAGCTTCGGTGTTGTAAGCGTCGCCTACGGTCTTGAAGAGATAAGCGTTGTCAGCTTCGTTGATAAGGCAAATACCGTCGATGTTAAGGGTAACAACCTGTGCGGGAGTTGCGGGATCACCATCTGCATCAGCTTCTTCGTTAGCGTCTTTCGACATAACTTTGAAGTCAGTGTGAGCGTTGGTGACATCGATGTCGAAACGTGACATAGCGCGCTGTACGTAAACTTCGCCGAGGTTGAGAGCGGTAGCCTGTGTTGTATGCTGACCGGGTTGGATATCTTCCTTAGTGATAGTTACGGTTGAAGCTTCGGAGTTAGACATCAAGAAATAGTTGTCTTTCCAGTAAGATTTGTCTTCCCAGTTTTCATTATCATCTGTAGCTACAGTAAATATATCCTGGACGTACTTGGGAGTAGTGTTATAAGCACCATACTTATCAGTCATTTCCGAGTTGTTATTGGTAACTACAAACACGTTAAAGTCGCGTGAGTCAGCCGATGCAAAGAGGGGAGCAAGGTCTGAACGGAGCATCTTGAAAGAAGCGATGTAGTTGGGAGCCTTACCGGCAAGACCGTCACTTTCGAAAGTGGCAGTAGTGAGAACTTTACCGTCGGTGTCGGCGAGGATAACGAAACCGTTGGTGATTTCGTTTTCACGGTCTTTACCAACCTCAACGCCCTGACTTTCAGACGGGGTACGCGAATTGTCGGTAAGTTGCGAGATATGCAGCGTCATGTACATATCTGCGTCTGCGCGGAATTTTTCACCTGCAGGTTCGTCGTTGGAGCAAGAAGCCAGAGAGAAGAGTGCTATCGCTCCGAGAAATCCATAGATTTTCTTCATGTTTGAAAAGATAATTGGTTAAAAAATAGTGTTGTTTATATTTATTTCTGTATTAGGACGGGTCACCCTCCGAGGCTATGCCCGGAGGGGACTCGGGATGATTACATGTTGGCGGCGCGTATGTTGTCGAGGACGGCCTGGTCGACTTCGAGTCCTTCGGCGACGGCCTGTTCGATGAGGCGCTGAGCCGTCTTGAGGTCACCGGTCATACCGGCGAGGACGCCGCGTGCGTAAGTGGCGCGCGGGGTGTTGCCGGCGCGCAGCAGGTAGCGTTCGGCGCTGACATAGTCGCCACGTTGTATGGCGGCGTTGGCGGCGTTGAGGTTGGCGGCGGGCACGTCGGGATACATGCGCACGGCGGTTTCGAAGATCTGGTTATACTCATCGGTACCGGGTTCGAGTCCCTGGATGGCCACGTAGAACTCGTCGAGCGAGAGTTTCTGGGGCTGGGTCTTGATGATTTCGCGTATCTCGACGGGGTCGGTGAAGCTGCGAATGGTGTAGTTGATGGTATAATCGGAGTGACGAAGAGCGGGATAGATGGTCATGAGGAGGAATTTGTACTCTTCGGGGTATGTTTTCTTGATGAGTGCTTCCTTGGGGTCGGGCTGCAGCGTGGTGTCGTCGATGAGTGCGAGTATCTCGGTGCGGTGCTCGAGGTTAGAGCTTTCGACGAACTCGCGGAGGCCTTCCCAGTCTTCGGGTTCGAAGTCGGTAAGGATGAAGTTGTCATCGAAGTGATAGAGGGTGTTTACATATTTCTTAAGGGCAGCTGTACGACCCATAGCGAGGCGTGTGTTGTTAGAATAGGGGCTCTCGGGCGAAGCGTAACCCTTGATTGTGATGCGGTTGACGGTGATGTCCTCGTCGTTGCGCACCGAGTCGATGGTGGCGATGATCTTGGCCAGCTCGACGGTGTTGTTGCGGTACTCGGGGAAGATTTCGACGAGGTTGACGGGGAAGTCGACGAAAGCGCGGCCGTTAAGCTCGCGTGTCTTGACGCCTCCGGCAACGACAGCTTCGTACATGAGAACCGGTTCGTACTCAACTTTTTTGTATCGAGCCAGGTCGGTGACTTCGGCGACGCCGTCGTCACAGCCGGCGCATCCGTAGGAGGCCTGTTGGACAACGAGTTCGGAGCCGTTCATCCAGTCGGCGTAATCGACTGTCTGTGAGTAGTGTATGGGCTCGAGGTTTTTGTTATAGCGGAGGAGGTCTCCGTCGACGCCGCCAAGGGGCATGCGGTCGTTACGGCGCGAGGTGTACCAGCTGGTGCGGCCGTATATGCCGATGGTGGGCAAGTGTAGTGTGTCGGCGCCGTTAACAATGAGGGGCATAATGACGACAGCGCCAGTGCTTTTGACCTTGAGGCTGTCGAAGGTGATGTCCATGGAGACGTTCATCTTGTCGGTGTCGCGAACCATGTCCGGATTGCTGACATTGATGCCTGACAGGTGAGCCATCGCGCCGGTGTATAGCAAAGCAGCGAACGCCACGGCGGTTAATCTATTGTATATCATGCTATGTCTAATCATGACGGTAGTGTTTGGATGTCTTAGTTGGGATTTTAGAATACATATACCAGATTGACTGCCGCTTTGGTCGGGCCAACGTAGTTGTGGGGATGGTCTTTTTCGAGGGCGGTTCCGCACTCGGCGCAAGGATATTTGTCAAAGCGGGTGTATATCCATCCCAGGCCAATCTCAGCCTCGATGTTCCAGTGGTCACCGAGTACCCAAGCATAGCCGTAAGCTATACCGGCACCGACAGCCCATCCCTGGAAACGGTGGTCGGTGAGCTGGGAGAAATCGCTACCGAGGAAGTTGATGCTGTTTTTGATGTTACCGAAGTTGTAGACACCTCCGAGGACGTGTGCTCCCAGGAAGTGACCGGCGAAGCGTTCGCAGAACCAATAGCGGCCTTCGGGCTGTACGACCCAGTGTTTCCATTTGTGGCCGTTGACAGTCCAGAAGTTGCCTTCGCCTGTGATGTCAAGGCTCCATTTGGGTGCCAGACCGATTTCTACTCCGATGTTGGGAGACAACAAACCGTCGGCTAACAGGTTGGTCTTCAATCCCACTTTTTGTGACGAAGCGGATCCCGCTATAGTCAGGATCGCGATCCAAAGAAGAATAATTTTCTTTCTCACGTTGGTTAATTGTTTGTTTTTCAACTTTGTTATGACCACAGCGAGGCGTAAAGCCGTACTTTAGTCAGAATATAGGTATCTCGTGCTATTTATCTGTGATTCAACAAATAAAAAAAAGATTTATTAACACTTCTTAGGTAAAAATTAGTGTATGGGTGCAAAATCGTTGCAAATTTATTACAAATCGGCAAACAAACAAAATTTTTTAGGATATTTTTTCAAAAGTTTTTTCTTTTTGATGATTTTTTCTGGCAGGGGGTGTAAATTATTCAGTTTTTTGGGGAAGGGGTACACATTATTATATATATGGGGCCGTGGGTCGGGGTCGTGTGTGCCGGTGCTGGGGGCGAGTCAGGGGTGTGAGTATCGGTCGCAAGCGACCGGCCGCTATGACAAAAAGGCAGCGGGGCTACGGGAGAGGTAAGTGGGGGTTTGGGCGGTATTTCGGCAGTGGGATGTCGGAGATAGCGATTTTTTTCTTATCTTTGTGCATTGAACGGCTTTTTGAGCCGGGTCAGGCGACATTAAATCCATTAACCAAATAATAAACCATGTTTAAGAATCAACCAAAAGGGCTGTATGTCCTTGCACTATCGAACACGGGCGAACGCTTCGGCTACTACACGATGTTGGCCATCCTGCTGTTGTTCCTGCAGGCCAAATTCGCGTTCTCGACTGCCACGGCAGGCTTTATCTACTCGACCTTCCTGGCACTGGTATATTTCATGCCTATGCTTGGCGGCGTAGTCGCTGACAAGTGGGATTTCAAGAAAACGGTGACGCTGGGCATCGTGGTGATGTTCCTGGGCTATCTTGTCATGGCCATCCCTACCCCACGCATGGAGACCTCGTCCATGGTGATAATGTTTGCTGCGCTGCTGCTCATATCGCTGGGCACCGGGCTTTTCAAGGGTAACCTTCAGGTCATGGTGGGCGATTTGTATAACGATCCGCGATATGCCGACAAGCGCGACATCGCCTTCTCGCTGTTCTACATGGCAATAAACATCGGCGCTATGTTTGCGCCGTCGGTGACACAAGGGTTGTGCTCGTACGCACTGTCGCAAGACGGATTTATCTACGACGCGGCCATCCCCGGCCTTTGCACCCAGGTGATCAGCGGAGACCTGACACCGCTGTCGGAAGGCATGACCACGCTGGTCAACTTCATACAGCTGCACGCTCCACAGTACCTGGACAACATACAGGGCTTTGCCACCGAGTACATGAACACCATATCGACGGGTTACTCGTACGCCTTCATGGTAGCCTGCGGCTCGATGGTAGTCTCGTTCCTTATCTATAAACTGGGTGCGCGCACCTACTCGACCGCCGCAGTGAAAGCTGACAAGGGCACCGACAAGAAAGTGAAAGCCGAGGTTAAGGACACGCTGACCCCCGCGCAGACCAAGAGCCGCATCGTGGCACTCCTTCTGGTGTTCGCTGTGGTGATATTCTTCTGGATGGTGTTCCACCAGAACGGTATGACGCTGACCAAGTTTGCCGAGGCATTCACCGAACCGTCGACCGGCTCGTGGACCCGTATCGGTTTCAATGTATGGGCGCTTGCCGTCATAGCAGCCGCCGTGTACGCCGCCTTCAGTTTCTTCCAGAGCAAAACAGCCAAGAGCCGCGTGTTCTCGGGCATAGTGTTGCTGGCGTGCATAGCCGGTATAGCATGTTTCTATATCTTCGGCCCCACCGAAGTCTCCGGATTGCAACCTCAAATCTATCAACAGTTCAACCCCTTCTATGTCGTAGCGTTGACACCTTTCTCGGTAGCACTCTTCGCATGGCTTGGTAAGAAGAAGAAAGAGCCGAGCGCCCCGCGCAAGATAGGTTACGGCATGATAGTTGCCGCCATAGCCTTCGGCTTTATCTGCCTGGCGTCGCTGGGACTGGGCATAGCGCCCGAAAAAGGACAGGCCTCGCATCTGGTGTCGCCCAACGTGCTTATCGTCACCTACCTGTTCCTCACTTTCGCCGAACTGCTGCTGTCACCCATGGGTATTTCGTTCGTGTCGAAGGTAGCGCCTCCCAAATACAAAGGCCTCATGATGGGCTGCTGGTTTGGAGCCACCGCCATAGGTAACTATCTTGTGGTCATACCGGCGCTGCTGTGGAACGAAATCAGCGTGGCCACCATCTGGGCTATCCTTATCGCGGTATGTCTGCTGTCGGCAGCGTTTATCTTCTCGATGATGAAGAAACTCGAAGCAGCCACATCGGACAGTCCCGCCCCCGAGGTAAAAGATCCTATCGAAAACATAGAAGATGACGCCATCTAACGTTTACCTCATGACATAAAACGGACAAAGCGAGACTCGCTTAAAAAGCTGCCTGACAGATTAGTGTCGGGCAGTTTTTTTGTGTGCCGTGTTGGGAGGCGAGCGCAAAAAAAAAAGAGGGACGGAGAATGAACTCCATCCCTGCTTAAGAGAAACAAGTGTCCGAAATGAGACTCGAACTCACACGACCAAGCGGTCACTACCCCCTCAAAGTAGCGCGTCTACCAATTCCGCCATCCGGACATTACGATTTGCTATGGAGCGAAAAACGGGACTCGAACCCGCGACCCCGACCTTGGCAAGGTCGTGCTCT
>JAFLTY010000005.1 GCA_022509065.1 Muribaculaceae bacterium | reverse complement strand
GCGACCTCACGCCCCCCAGACGCGTACTCTAACCAACTGAGCTACACCCCGTCTTCTGGCAAAAGCGTTGCAAAGGTAGGCAATTTTCTTAAATCGGCCAAATTTTCGCGAAACTTTTTTGCAGAAATTTTTACCATTATTTTTATAATAAAGTAAGACGTAAATCAGAAAGAAGGCACAAAAAAAGAATATTAAAAATTCTTTTAAATAGGCCTTTTAAATAGTCGCAGACCTCATCAAAAAAAGGATGCCTCCGTGTGAAGACATCCTCTTTTAGAAATGTGTTGAAGTTTTTTTATTCTTCCGAATTGTTTTCGCGATGTTGTCTGTGATTGTTGTCTCTGCGTTGAGGACGGTTACCGTTGTCACGATAGGGGCGTCTTTCATTTCCATTCGGATTGTTACGACGTTCGCCGCGCGGAGCTCGTTGCGGTTCGACGTAACCTTCGGGTTTGGGTTGAAGAGCACGCATCGATAGGCGGAATTTGCCTGTTTTCTTGTCGATTTCAATCAGTTTGACTTGTACTTCATCGCCTTCTTTTAGGCCAGAAGAAGCCATGTCGGGCAAACGCTCCCAGGAGATTTCACTTATATGCAAGAGACCATCGCGACCGGGCATAAATTCGACAAAAGCGCCGAAATCAAGTATGGAACGAACTACTCCGTTATAAACCTGTCCTTCTTCGGGGAGCTGAACAATGGCTTTAATCATATTGAGAGCCTTGTCGATTGACTCTTTGTTAGCAGCGGCCACTTCGATATAACCGGTGTTGTCGATTTCATCTATGCTGACAGTAGCGCCTGATTCTTCCTGAATGCCTTGGATGACTTTACCGCCCGGGCCAATAACGGCTCCAATGAGTTCTTTGGGTATAGTCATTGTGACAATACGCGGTACGTGAGGTTTGTAATCTTCGCGTGGGGCAGGTATTGTGCTCTCGATGATATCGAGGATGTGCATACGTCCGTCGCGAGCTTGATTGAGTGCGCGTTCAAGGATTTCGTAAGAAAGGCCGTCACATTTTATGTCCATCTGAGTGGCGGTTATGCCGTCTCGCGTACCTGTTACTTTAAAGTCCATGTCACCGAGATGGTCTTCATCGCCGAGAATATCGCTAAGTACAGCGTATTTGTCAGATTCGGTGTCAGTGATTAGTCCCATGGCGATACCGCTAACCGGTTTTTTCATCTTGACACCTGCATCGAGCAGCGCCAGAGTACCTGCGCATACTGTAGCCATTGATGACGAACCGTTGGACTCAAGTATGTCGCTTACAATTCTGCATACATAGGGGAAATCGTCGGGGAACATACGTTTGAGGGCGCGGTGAGCCAAATTGCCGTGTCCAATCTCGCGGCGTCCGACTCCGCGTTGTGCCTTAGCCTCTCCGGTGCTGAACGGGGGGAAGTTGTAATGCAAAAGGAAGCGTTCATGTCCTTGATTGAGTACATCGTCAACTATCTTTTCATCGAGTTTTGTTCCGAGTGTGACAGTTGACAGCGACTGAGTCTCGCCACGTGTGAACACTGCCGATCCGTGAGGACCCGGTATATAGTCCACTTCTGCCCAAATAGGACGAATCTGAGTAGTCTTACGTCCGTCGAGTCGGATGCCTTCATCAAGAATGCAACGACGAACGGCTTCTTTTTCGACATCGTGGTAATAACGTTTGACAAGGGGAGTTTTTTCTTCGCGAACTTCTTCGGGAAGCGATTCTATGTATTCATCGCATATTTTTGCGAATTGTTCAGCGCGCCAATGTTTGTCGGCGCATCCTGCTTTGGCCACGGCATAAGCCTTATCATATGTTTTGGCTTTCACGTCCGCGCGAAGTTCCTCGTCATTTACTTCATGATTGTATTCGCGTTTGGTCTCGGCGTTAGCCTCTTTTGCCAGTTCGAGCTGTGCGACACATTGTTCTTTGATGGCTTCGTGAGCGACTTTCAATGCCTCAAGGAGGGTAGCTTCAGAAACTTCGTTCATCTCGCCTTCAACCATCATGATGTTGTCGTAAGTAGCGCCGACCATCAGTTCCATGTCGGCTTTTTCAAGCTGTTCGAAAGTGGGGTCGATAACGAATTCTCCGTCAATACGAGCGACTCGAACTTCGGATATCGGACCGTTAAAAGGTATATCGCTCACAGCCAGAGCTGCGGAAGCAGCCAGTCCGGCAAGAGCATCGGGCATGTCGACACCGTCGCTCGAGTAGAGAGTGATGTTGACAAATGTGTCGGCATGATAATTGTCCGGGAATAGAGGACGCAAAACACGGTCAACAAGGCGCGCTGTCAATATCTCATAATCGCTGGCGCGGCCTTCGCGTTTTACAAAACCGCCGGGAAAACGTCCGGCAGCCGAAAATTTTTCTTTGTATTCAACTTGGAGGGGCATAAAATCGACCCCTTCGCCGGCTTCTTTAGCCGATACAACAGTGGCAAGCAGCATGGTGTTGCCCATTCGTAATTCAACCGCTCCATCAGCCTGTTTAGCCAATTTGCCGGTCTCGAGAGTTATTTGCCGGCCGTCTTTCAGCGTGATGGTTTTTTTGATAGGTGTCATAAAGTTTGTTATCTTAATATTTTTATTCACAAAAACATGCAAATTTACGCATAATTGTTAAATTAGCCTAACTTTTTAAGAATTATTAAATTAAAATTAGGCCTCGATTTCCGATATTCAGCAGCCGGTCAGACTAATTCGCAAATCAATGTTGCTGATGATGCGTCAGTCACTTTTACGCGCACAGTGTCGCCTATCTTGAAATCGCCACGAGGAAAGACGCAAGTTTTATTTTGTTGCGTGCGTCCAATCCAACGGTCTGTGCTGCGTTTTGACACTCCTTCGACAAGCACTTCGAACTCTTTGCCGATGTCTCGGCGATTGGACTCCGCAGACAGCTGGCTCTGCAAAGCAATCATGCGATTTAGACGGTCAATCTTGACTTGTTCGGGTACGTTGTCGGGCATTGTGCGCGCTGCCAGAGTGCCGGGACGTTCACTGTATTTGAACATAAATGCTGAGTCGAAACCGACCTCGCGCATCAAGGATAGCGTCTGTTGAAAGTCCTCTTCAGTCTCGTTATGGAAACCGGTGAACATGTCTGTTGTTATGGCGCAGTCCGGAATTGCCTTACGTATTGCTGCTATGCGGTCAAGATACCATTCGCGTGTATATTTTCGGTTCATCGACTTAAGGACGCTGTTCGAGCCGGACTGAACGGGAAGATGTACATGATTGCACACGTTGTGATGCGAAGCTATTACTGCTATAGTGTTGTCGGACATGTCTTTGGGGTTACTCGTCGTAAAACGTACGCGCATCTTCGGAAAAGCCTCGGCTACCGTGGAGAGAAGTTTGTCAAATGTTATTATCTCACCTGTCGCAGGGTCGGTAAATGAATAGGAGTTGACATTCTGCCCCAAGAGTGTGACTTCTTTAAAGCCTTTGCTCCATAAGTCGTTAACTTCTTTCAAAATAGAGTCGACAGGGCGCGACCGCTCGCGGCCACGGGTATATGGGACAATGCAATATGAGCAAAAATTGTTGCATCCTCGCATTATGGATACGAAGCCCGATACCCTATTCCCTATAATGCGTGAAGGTACGACGTCGCGATATGTCTCGGTAGTTGACAACTCGACATCGATGGCTTTCTGTCCTTTTTCGGCCGCCGCGAAAAGTGCCGGCAAATCAAGGTACGAGTCAGGCCCGGCAACGATATCCACGCCATGGTTTTCAATCAGGTCTTTACCTACACGTTCGGCCATGCATCCAATGACACCCAAAATGAGTTTGTCGCCGTTCTTGGCTCCGCGTTTGCGACGCATAGCGGCAAGTTCCTGTAATCTGTGAACGATTTTTTGTTCGGCGTTATCGCGTATGCTGCAGGTGTTCAATAAAATGGCGTCAGCGTCGTCTATGTTGTCAGTAGGGGTGTATCCGGCCATTTCAAGAACGGAAGCGACCACCTCCGAGTCGGCCACGTTCATCTGACAGCCGTATGTTTCGATAAAAAGACGGCGTGAGCCGTCAGATTCGGATAGTTTCATAATTTTGCCCAAAAATTTGGGAGATTGCACACTTATATTTAATTTTGCGCAAAATTACGAAAAACAGCACGATAAGCCAAATTTTTCGGCCACGTGATGCGGCCGTTTACTGTCGGTATGTGCGAAATCGTTATTACACAACCTAAATCAAACATTTAACCCATGTCATTCAATAACATTACCGTTGAGGAAGCCGCCCTGATGATTAATCATGGCGACACCATCGGCTTGTCGGGCTTTACCGCCCCCGGTACACCAAAAGCTTTTACCGAAGCTATCGCACATCGCGCAGCACGAGAACACGAAGCCGGTCGTGAATATAAAATCAATCTCTTCACAGGTGCATCAACCAACCGTCACGTTGACACCATTTTGGCTGAAAACAACGCCATCAACATGCGTGCTCCCTATCAAAACCTTCCGGCGCTCCGCGCACGCATCAACTCGCACGACGTACATTATTTTGATCGCCACCTCAGCGAAATGGCTCAGGAAATGCGTTACGGCTTTTATGGCAAGATGAATTACGCCATCATAGAAGCTGCCGACATCACTGACGATGGCAAAGTACTTCTTGGCTGCGGGGTAGGGAATATCCCAACCTATGCAATGCTTGCCGACAAGATATTTATCGAAATCAACGACAAGTTGCCCAAGAAACTCTATGGCATGCACGATGTGATACTTCTGCAAGATCCTCCCTATCGTCGCGAGATACCTATCTACGCCGCCAACGACCGCATAGGCCAGCCTCTGTTGCAAATCGACCCCAAGAAAGTTGTCGGTGTGGTACATACCAACGAATATGACGGCGTAAAGACTTTCACAGCCGTCGACGAGACTTCGGCCAAGATTGGTGCAAATGTCGTAGACTTCCTTGTCGGTGAATATCGCGCCCACCGTCTGCCCAAGGAGTTCCTGCCTCTGCAATCCGGTGTGGGTAATGTTGCCAACGCCGTTCTGTATGGTCTGGCCGATGCCGACGAACTGCCCACCTTCATGATGTACACCGAAGTTGTACAGGATGCTGTTCTCGAACTTATGAAGAAGGGCAAATGTACCTTCGCTTCCACATGCTCGATGACATTCAGCGACGATACCGAAGCCGAGTTGTTCAGCAATCTCGATTTCTTCCACGACAAGATACTGATGCGTCCTGCCGAGATTTCCAACAACCCCGAGGTGATTCGCCGCATAGGTGTTATAGCGATGAACACCGCTCTCGAGGCCGATATTTTCGGAGGTATTAATTCGACCCATGTTCTTGGTACCAAGATGATGAACGGTATTGGTGGCTCGGGAGACTTTACCCGTAACGCATATATTTCCATTTTCTCGTGTCCGTCGGTTACCAAGGGTGGTCTTATCTCGAACATCGTTCCTATGGTGGCTCACTGCGACCACAGCGAGCACTCGGTAGACGTTCTTGTTACCGATCAGGGAGTGGCCGACCTTCGTCACCTCGATCCCGTGGAACGCGCTCACGAGATTATAGATAAATGTGCGCATCCCGACTATCGTCCTCTCTTACGCGAGTACCTCAAACTCGATGTCGGTGGACATACACCGCATGCGCTCAACGCTGCATTTGCTTTCCACAACGCATTCAACGAAACCGGCGACATGCGTAACGCCGATTTCTCAAAGTATGTGAAAAGATGAGATAACGTTTACAGAAAAATCTAATCCATATAGTTGGCGCCTCGAAAGACTTACTTTCGAGGCGCTTTCTTGCCTAAAATCTATTATTTTTTTGCTCGTTTATATTAAAATATTTAACATGTCGATATTCTCCGTTTTTTTAAATTTTAACGCGTGAGGTCGATGTTTATTTCCCGAGAATGAAACATTTACAAGAAAAATGTTTGATTACCGGGTAAAATGTCCGGTAAATTTAGCTTACCTGCCCACTTTTTTGATTATTTATAGCAAAATGATACTTGACTGTTGTTGGAGTAAAGCAACACGAAAATAGCAAAACATAAAGGTTTGCTTATAATTTGTAAGCAAATTGTGAAATTTCATTATGAAAAAATTAGACTATCCGGACTTTAACATCCAAATGACCATTTGTCAGTTAATTACGCTGTAAATAAAAAGCCGTTTGAAAGTGTCACGATGTTAAAATTTTATTTTTTTTGCTGAAATGTGGTTAAAATTGACAAAAAAGAATTATCTTTGCAAAAATATTGCCATACACAAAAGGATTGAGCGCCCTTTTTGGCTAAATATAAAACACTGAGTAACAATCAATTAATTTATTTTATTGTCTAATTGTTTATAGTATGAAAAAACTGTTTCTAATGCTTGTGGCAATACTGTCAATCGCCTTGAGCTCGTCGGCACAGACGCGCACGGTGAGTGGTGTTGTCCTTGACGGAGAAAGCGAGCCCCTCGTTGGTGCTTCAGTAATACCGGTGGGTCAGACCCGCGGTGTAACTACCGACGCTGACGGTCGCTTTGCTATCGTTATTGATTCTAAGGTAAAAGAGCTTCAGATTTCGTATGTAGGAATGGAAACCGTTGTGGTTCCTGCAACGGACAATATGAAGGTCACTCTTAAACCGGCTGTCGAAACTCTGCAGGCACTCGTAGTCACAGGTTATGGCTCGGCAAAGAAAATAGGTTCTGTTGTCGGCGCTGTATCTGTTGTCGGCGAAGCTGTGCTTGAGACATCGACAACACCCAACTTTGTGGACGCTCTGCAAGGTGAAGTTGCCGGTCTTAACATTTACTCCAACACCGGTGACCCCGGTTTGGCAGCTTCGAGCAACAGTGTGACCATTCGCGGTATCAACTCGCTCAACGGCGGTAACGCTCCTCTGTACATTCTTGATGGTGCGCCCGTCACTGCTCAGGTGTTCACAGCACTCAGCCCCCAGGACATCGAAAACATCGCCGTCCTGAAAGATGCCGCTTCGCTGTCTGTTTACGGTGCTCGCGCTGCTAACGGTGTAATCGTCATTACCACCAAGAAAGGTAAACTCGGCGAAAAACCCCGTTTCACCCTTCGTGCTTCGGCCGGTTGGTCGGATCTGGCATCGGACAACATGCCCATGATGAACTCGCAGCAGTACATCCATTTCCGCGACCTTATCGGACAGCCCGTCACCGACGAAATCCGCGAAATTGTTAATAAATACGGTATAAGCACCGACTGGGTAAAGGAGATGTTCCTTACCACACCCACCTATCAGATTGACGGTTCTGTTTCGGGCGGTAGCGAAAAATCGAACTACTACCTGTCGTTCAATCACATGGATCAGCAGGGTATCACCATCCAGTCTGGTTCACGTCGCGAAGCTCTGCGCGCAAGCCTCGAGAGCCGCATTACCGATTGGTTCAAAGTAGGCTTCCAGACTACTTTCAGCTACAAGAAATACGATTATAACTACAATGCGGATGCCGACGGCGTTTACAGTGCAAGCCCCGTGGTCTTTGCCCGCATGGCTTATCCTTACGATTCCCCTTACTACTATACTATCGAAAACGGTGCGATTAAGTATGGCGAGAAAGCTGAATATCTCCATTACACACAATCTCCCACTCCCGAATGGTATGTAAATAACTTCTACGACTATCAGTACAACACTGTAACACTCAACAGCAGCCTGTACGAACAGTTCAATCCCGTCAAGGGTCTCACTCTCCGCGCTCAACAGGCGCTTGACGCTTACGAAAACCGTAACAGCTACATGGGCAAACCCGGAGCAACAATCAAAGACACCCCCATGGGCGACTCTTATGATCCGGCTTTGTCAGGTTCTAACACCCAGAACTTCGGCCGTTACTACCAGTTCACCTACACCAACACCGCCGAGTACAAGTTCAACATCAAGAACCTGCACAACTTCAGTGTTCTGGTCGGTGAAGAATCCATCATTACCAAGACTAACAGCTTCGGTGCCCGTTCGACCGGTCAGACCGACTTGCGCCAGATGCTTTTGCAACAAGGTACCACAGTGGCTATCAACAATCTGTCACAATCCATCAGCCAGATTGTTTCGAACTCTAT
Organism: Muribaculaceae bacterium; assembly: GCA_022509065.1. Classification (GTDB taxonomy): domain Bacteria; phylum Bacteroidota; class Bacteroidia; order Bacteroidales; family Muribaculaceae; genus CAG-873. Next base: position 81,320 of record JAFLTY010000005.1, on the reverse strand, counting down.
ATTCGCCACTCTGTCATACGACTATAACGACACTTACTTCCTCGATGCTTCGTTCCGTCGTGACGGCAGCTCGAAGTTCGCTCCCGGTCACCGTTGGGCCAACTTCTTCGCTGTGGGTGCCATGTGGAACATGAAAAACGAGAAGTTCCTGCAACCCGTTACCTGGATTGACGACCTTCGTATCCGTGCCAGCTACGGTACCACCGGTAACACATCGGGTATTGGCAATTACGCATACTTCGGACTTGTCGGCTCGTACGGCAACACATACAATGGCGGCCAAGCCATAGGTATCGCACAGGCTCCCAACTACGACCTCACCTGGGAAACAGTCCGCTCGACCGACGTCGGTGTGACAGCCGGTCTGTTTGACCACCTCGATGTCGATGTCGACTTCTACCACAAAGAGACTGTCGACATGCTCATGGACATTCCTTACAGCTTTACTACCGGTTTCTCGAGCGGTGCCGGTAATATCGCCACCATGACCAACACCGGTGTCGATGTTGACGTACGCGCCAACATCATCAAGACCCGCGACTGGAACTGGATGGTTAAAGCCAATTTCAACTACAACCGCAACAGAATTACAAAACTGTTCGCCGGCCGCGACTATTACACAATCGCCAATACCGGTCTTCGTTACGAAGTGGGACATAGCGCAGGCGAATTCTACTATGTTAAATTTGCAGGTGTTGACCCACGCGACGGTACACAGATGTGGTACGACGTTAACGGCAACCTGACAAAGAACTACAACGAGGAAACCATGTCGGTGATGACCGGTTACAACCGTTACGCTCCCTGGACCGGCGGTTTCGGCACTCAACTAAGTTGGAAAGGCCTCTCCCTCCAACTCGACTTCAACTGGGCGGCCAAGAAATACATGATTAACAACGACCGTTACTTCACTGAAAATACCTCTTTCGGTAACTCATGGAACCAGATGACCACTATGTTGAACGTATGGACAACACCCGGTCAGGTTACAGACATTCCGAAGGTCGGTCAGGAAATCCAGTTCGACAGCCGTTTCATTGAAGACGCTTCGTTCATGCGACTCAAAAACCTCACATTGCAATATCAACTCCCCACAAACCTTGTCAACAAGGCCGGTTTCTCGAACATTGCAGTGCGTTTCACATCACGTAACCTCTTCACGGTTACCAGCTACTCAGGTTATGACCCCGAGCCCAGCTCAAACATCGTGGCTTTCTGGTATCCTAACACCCGTCAGTTCGAATTCGGTTTAGATGTTTCTTTCTAACTTCAAAAAGAGGATAAACAACAATGAAAAAAACAAGTATATTATTATCAATAGCAGCCGGTTTTCTTTTCGCATCGTGTGACATGGATCTCGCACCCATAGGTTCGCTCGATGATGAAAACGCCATCGAATCGCCCTCCGACCTGCTTAAAGACCGCAACGGCATCTACAATAATATCCGTTCGGTATGCACCGGCAGTTTCATTTACCTGTCCGACCTGCAGATGGACCAGTTCATGGGTCTTATCATCAACGGTAACCGTAACGGTATCATCGCTCACGGCAACATCCTGTCTAACAACAGCGATATCGAAAGTATATGGGCAAGTTACTATTCGTGCATAGCCGATGCCAACTATCTGCTCGGACGTGCCGAAATACTCCTCGAAAAAGGTGGTTGGACACAAGAAGAAGTGCTCGACATCAACCGTTACATCGGTGAGACTAAGTTTGCTCGCGCCTATTATTACTACCAGCTTATTGACCGTTTCTCGGCAAGCTATACCTCAGCAAACGCTAATCAGGAAGCAAGCGGTGTACCTTTGGTGACCGTTTTCAACCCCACGGGTGATATCGCCTCGTACCCCGGCCGCAGTACACAAGCCGAGGTATATGCTCTCATCGATCAGGATCTTGCCGACGCTTACGAAGCTCTCAAGGCCTACGAGGCGGTTGACAATTCACAACTCCAGCCCATGGCAGTCTATGTGAATACCAACGTCATCACCGCTTTCCAGGCTCGTCTGGCTCTTCTCCGTCAGGATTGGCCTACAGCCATAGCTAAGGCTAACGAGATTATCAACTGTGGCGTGTACTCACTTGCCACAACTGCCAACTATGCTCAGATGTGGACTGACGACTATAGCGACGAGCTGATTTTCCGTCCCATCTCAACAAATAACGAACTTGGTATTAGCTCTATAGGCGGAGCATACATCAGCGCCACCCTCACTCAGGCGGATTATATTCCCACTGCCGAAGTTTACTCGAGCTATCTCTCGACAGACGTACGCAGAAGCGCTTTCTTCAAAGCTCGTAGTCTGGATGCCAACGGCACAAGCTATCAATGCTATTGCTTCAATAAATTTCCGGGCAACACCGCGCTGTACACTTCAAACGTAAACAACCTTCTCAACATGGGCAAACCCTTCCGTCTCAGCGAAATGTACCTCATTCTTGCTGAAGCGTCGTACGAGAACGGTGACGAGCCCACTGCCAACAGCGCTCTTAACACCCTCCGTTCGAACCGTATCAACCGTTATGCCGAAACGACATATACCGGACTTGACCTCCGCGACCAGATACGTACGGAACGCGCTAAAGAACTCATCGGTGAAGGTTTCCGCTTGAGCGACTTGCGTCGTTGGAAACTCGGTTTCACCCGCGACGGTTCGTATCCCCTCAATCCTGTCGTCACAGCCATTTTCAATGTGGTCGACATGCAGGTTACTTACACATCCGACGACTACCGTTATGTATGGCCTATCCCCTCGACCGAGATAGAAAACAACCCGCAGCTTAAGGGTCAACAGAACCCCGGTTATTAATAAATTTTTAAATTGAATCAATTATGAAATTGACCAAATATTTAATGTTAGGCGTTGCCGGCTTCCTGTTCACATCGTGTAACAGCGATGAATACAACACTGCGGGCGATGTGACGGTGGAAATGGAATATGCCACCTTGACAGTCAAAGAAAATAGAGGCATCGTCAACGCGCCGCTCGTATTGAAAGGCAAGACCAACGGCCCGGTTGTCGTTACTGTCGATGTCACTGAAGTCAGCTCTTCGCCGGCTCAGGAAAACGTGCATTATCTATTGACTTCGAACACTGTCGTTTTCCCCAACGATTCCGCGCAGGTTGGCATCGAGTTTTCTCTTGTCAACGACATGGAAATCAATGAAGACCGTGCTTTCATCATACAGATAGTCAAAGCCGAAGGTGCTAAGATAGGCACACAGAACACCACCGAGGTCACCATCCGTGATGATGATGGCCTGTTCTACGAAGCTCTCCAAGGCGAGTGGACAATGAACGAAATGAACTGGTTCGACGAATCTCCCGAATCGTTCAAATTGGCCATCACCGGTGTCGATGAAGGTGAAGATGGTTACGAAAAGACACTTTACATCAGTGGTTGGTCAGGATTTACCGGTGCCAATCTCCTGACAGTTACAGCCGAGTATTATTATGACATGGCGTCCAATGAGATTACCATTGAACTACCCTACGACCAGATGATTGGAACGTATGGCGGCCAGTATGAAATTTACCTCTATGGTGTGTCGCCCGACGGTTACCTCATGGACGAAGGCGCTCTGGTAGGTACAGTTAGCTCTGACCTGCGTACCATCGAGTTCTATCCCGACGACACCATCATCCTGTATGCTTGGACGGGAAGCTCATGGGCCGGCGGTCTGGATGCTTACTACGAAATGAAGATGACCCGTTAATAATTGAAAAGTCACCGTCTTGGCTGCTTTGCCTAACCGCAAACTGCCGGACAACCGATACAGAGACAGCGAGCAGTGCAGCTCGCTGTCTCTGTATGTTGTCAGTCGCGGTCGCTGTCTTCGTGTGTTGCCGATGTCATAAAAGTGAAATTGACGAGCCCAGCGTCATACATACTTCGCAATGGCGGCAGGTATTTTAAAGTGCGCGCATTGCAAACACTTTCTGTATTACTCCTTCTTTTCATCTTCACGCACCGGTCTTTTGTAAAGTTAAAATGTTAAAAAAGTATTTCTTTGTAATAAAATATTTATTAACTTTGCAATTAGTAAATAATTAATCAATAAACCAATCAATATGAAAAAAATCACTTTCCTCATACTTTCTACCTTAGCCGTCAGCGCTGTGGCACAAAATAAGATTGACCCGGCGGGGCGTTTTGCTATTGAAAACTATCGTTTCGAGCAACAATCGGGCGCTATAGCACAACCCGGCACCAATCCGCTTGCAGCCAATGCTCGTGTTGAGCCCACATATAACGTTATCGTCGAGTTTGACGAAAACGGTATAGATTTCGGAAACGAGGAAATCGAGATAATGTCGAATATCGGCAACTCGGCTATCGTTAGCCTTACGCCCGACCAGATGGAACGTGTGGCAGAGCTACCGGGCGTCCTTAGAATATCTCTTGGTTTTGAAAACAAACCCCTAATGAAAGCAGCGCGCGCTGCTACCTTTGTCGACGAAGTCCAAAATGGAACCGGCTTGGGTGGTGTGCAATATACAGGCAAAGGCGTGATAGCCTCGCTGTTTGACACCGGTCTCGATGTCAACCATATAAACTTTTTGACTGCCGACGGACAACCTCGCACAAAATCGCTCTGGGTTTACAAAAGCAATAGCGGTGCGCCCATTCAATATACAGACCCTGTATCGATATCCAACTTCACATCCGAGACTACCACCGAATCCCACGCCACTCATGTGCTCGGCATCATGGCGGGCAGTTATAAAGGCCCGGCCGAATATGCTGAACTCGGCTCAAACGGACGCGCGAATATAGTGAAGCAAGACGCTCAGGGTTCGGCAATGCCTTATTATGGTGTAGCCACCGACGCCGAACTCGCTCTTGCTTGCGGGCCACTCAGTGATGCCAACATCCTTAATGGCGTCGATAATATCGTCAAGTATGCTAAAGCGCAGAAAAAACCTTGTGTGGTAAACCTTTCGCTGGGTAACACCATAGGTCCGCACGACGGCACGGACGCTTTCTCAAGAAGCCTGGCCACATTGGGTAAAGACGCCATTATATTCATATCAGCAGGAAACTCCGGTACCGATAACCTGTCGTTTGAGACCACAAGCAAAGCCGTAAAGACTTTTATCGGTAACGACAACTACACAACCGGAAGCGCCAACGGCATCGTAGACCTTTGGGGATCGGACAATCAAGTGTTTGATGTACGTGTTTTCGTGTATGACCGTGCAACAAGTCGTGACGTCTTTACCTACACCCTCGATGCCAATCTTGCCGGAAAGTCCGTAGCGCAAGGCGATATGTCGGGATTTTCATCAAGTGGCTTCAGCGGTACTCTTCGCATGTCCTCGAACGTCGACCCGATAAACAACCGTTACAACGTCACCATTAATCTCAACCTGTCCACAGGTCAGACATCGCGCCTCTTTGGCATAGAGGTAACACCCAAGCAGGGTCAGACCATCAACGGCTTTGCCAATAATATGGTGTTTATGTCTCAGAGCCAGCCCGGTTTCATAAATGGTAATCCTGACAATTCCATTAACGGCATGGCTTGCGGCGAAAATGTCATCGCTGTTGGCTCGTTCTGCACGGCACGCTCCTTCCCGGTGCTTTCCGGCTCTGCTATAAGCTATACTGGTGGTGCAGCAGTTGGCTCAATAAGTAACTTCTCAAGTTACGGATACACACCTTCCGGCCGTACCTTACCTGTTGTTTGTGCTCCGGGTGAGGTTGTCATCTCGTCAGTAAACAAATATAACGTCGATGCCGAAAATCTTGGTAACGGCCAATTGAGCGGCAGGTATGAGATGCCCGGAGACGGACTGTTTGTGCGTACAAGTTCATGGCAAGCTATGCAGGGCACATCCATGGCAAGTCCCTTTGCAGCAGGTGTTGTTGCTACATGGCTCCAGGCTAAACCCGACATGACTGTCAACGAAGTGATTGAAATTATCGAGCTGACCGCGACCACCGACCTCATGATCGAGGAAGAGAAATATCGTTGGGGTGCCGGTAAGATAAACGCCTTGGCCGGTATCAAGGAAGTGCTGAGTCGCTCAACCGTTATGGATGTCGCAGCCGATGTTGACAACGCAATCATCACAACTGCTGATGGACACACCTTCGAAGTCTTTGTTGCCGGTGTCAACAATATAGAAACGCGTATTTACGACCTCTCAGGCAACTGCGTCGCTTCCGAAAAAGCTGATGGTAACAAAGTGACAGTGAACGCCGACCATGTTGCTCCCGGTGTCTATGTCTTCAAAGTCACCACCCCCAATAACACCGAAACACGCAAAGTCATCCTCCGTTAAGGATTGACATACTATATCGATAAAGGAACGGCGGATATGTTTATCCGTCGTTCTTTTGATTCTGCCGTCTCAGTGTGTGGATTTATTTCACTATATGCATTTTGCTTGATCCACGTGGAGACGGCGATTTTCGTGATGTGTTTTCGGCGTTTGTCGGATGCTGAGTCAGGAAATCAGTCGGATGGTTTGGAGGTATTGGCAGTCTAATGCTTGAAGTACGACTCTAATGCTTGAACTCTAATGCTTGAAGTACGTCTCCAGGTCGCTTTTGATTTGAAAATGTGGGTTTTTGTCGAAAAAATGTTTAACTTTGCACTGAAGTTGCAGCCGTGCGCGGTGAAAAACCTGTAACACGCTGCAATAAATTGAAATACAATCTGTTAAGTTTGTGTTTGAAGCATAGAAACAATCAATTAACCTAAACCCAATATTTTTAATCATGGAAATTTCTCACATTGAACACATCGGTATCGCTGTGCCGTCGCTCGACGAGGCTATACCTTTCTACGAAAACATGCTTGGTCTGAAATGCTTTGCCATAGAAGAAGTGGCCGATCAAAAAGTACGCACTGCTTTCTTCAAAGTAGGCCAGACAAAAATAGAACTTCTTGAAGGTACCGCTCCCGAGAGTGCCATTTGCAAATTCATTGAGAAAAACGGAGGTCGCGGCGGTATTCAGCACATGGCTTTCGCCATAGCCGACGGTGTTGCCAATGCACTTGCCGAAGTACAGGAAAAAGGCTGTCAGGTTATAGACAAAGCTCCTCGTCGTGGTGCCGAAGGTCTCAATATCGCCTTCCTGCATCCCAAATCGACTGTTGGCACACTCATCGAACTGTGTGAAGACCCCATCGGCACAGCAGCCGAACATGTCCTTAACGATAAGGTCTGATAAGTGTATTTTCCTGCCGGTTGCCACAGTTCCGTTTAAATTGGTAGATAGCCGCACGGTCATGGCACCGGATTGAATATTTTTCGAAATTAACCCATTAACCACATCAATCATAATGAGTTCACAACTTGACAAAGTAAAAGAGCTTATCGAACTACGCGCCCAAGCACGTCTGGGTGGTGGCCAGAAAGCTATCGACAAACAGCACGAACGTGGCAAATACACAGCTCGCGAACGCATAGCTCAACTCCTTGACGAGGGTTCGTTTGAAGAACTCGATATGTTTGTGACACATCGCTGTCACAACTTCGGACAAGAGAAGAAAGTAATACTCGGCGACGGCGTTGTTACCGGTTACGGTACAATAGACGGTCGCCTTGTCTATGTTTTTGCGCAGGACTTCACCGTGTTCGGGGGCTCGCTCTCCGAAACACTCGCATTGAAAATATGCAAAATCATGGATATGGCCATGAAGATGGGAGCTCCCGTCATTGGTCTTAACGACTCGGGTGGCGCGCGTATCCAGGAAGGTATCAACGCACTTGCCGGTTATGCCGAAATATTCCAGCGCAACATCATGGCTTCGGGTGTCATACCTCAGATTTCGGGTATCCTTGGCCCGTGTGCCGGTGGTGCCGTTTATTCGCCCGCTCTTACCGACTTCACCATCATGGCAAAAGGCATCAGCTATATGTTCCTTACCGGTCCCAAGGTTGTTAAGACAGTTACCGGCGAAGATGTAAGCCAGGACGCTCTCGGTGGTGCCGAGGTTCATTCGTCAAAGTCAGGCGTCTGCCATATAGCTGCCGAAGACGGCGAAGATGCAATACGCATCATCCGCAAACTGTTCAGCTATCTTCCCCAAAACAACCTCGAGGAAACTCCGCTTGTTGAGTGCAACGACCCCATAGATCGTCTGGAAGACTCTCTTAACGAGATCATCCCCGAATCGCCAAACCGTCCTTACGACATGTACGAGGTTATCGGCGCAATTATCGACAATGGCGAGTTCCTCGAAATACAGCGCGACTACGCTAAGAACCTCATTGTAGGTTTCGCACGTTTCAACGGACAAGCCGTTGGTATCGTAGCCAACCAGCCCAAATACCTTGCCGGTGTTCTCGACTGCAACGCCAGCCGCAAAGGCGCACGTTTCGTGCGTTTCTGCGATGCCTTCAACATTCCTTTGGTAACTCTGGTTGACGTCCCCGGATTCCTCCCCGGTACCGGTCAGGAATACAACGGCGTCATCCTTCACGGAGCAAAACTACTTTACGCTTACGGCGAAGCAACTGTTCCCAAGGTGACGGTCACTTTGCGTAAGAGCTATGGTGGCAGCCACATTGTGATGAGCTGTAAACAACTTCGCGGTGACATGAACTATGCATGGCCGACAGCCGAAATCGCCGTTATGGGTGGTGCTGGCGCTGTAGAAGTGCTCTACGCCAAGGAAGCTAAAGAGGCCGAAGATCCCAAGAAAGTTCTTGCCGAAAAAGAAGCTGAATACAACAAGCTTTTCTGCAACCCCTACAACGCTGCCAAGTATGGTTATATCGATGATGTTATAGAACCGCGTAACACCCGTTTCCGTGTCATCCGTGCCCTCCAGCAGTTGCAGACCAAGAAAGTCACCAATCCTGCCAAGAAACACGGCAATATACCCCTCTGATAACATAAATTGCATACTGCGGAATTCACGATGCGGAACGAAAGCCGCGTAGTGGATTCTGTGGAATGCGGAGAGGTTAGGACATTCAAAACCAAAAACAAAACATTTAAGATGAAAAAAAATATCTTTGTCGTGGTGGCTTTGCTCATTGCCGGTGTTTTTTCAATAAACGCCCGCAATCTTGAGGCTCTTCGCATCAACGAGGTGATGGTGGACAATAATTCCAACATCATTGACGAATACGGACAGCACACTGCGTGGATTGAGCTTTTCAATGGCAATTTCGCCCCGCTCAATATCAACTCCATCTACATCACCAACGACAGCACAAATAAAACCAAATACGCCGTCCCCGTGGGCTCGGAAATCACCACCATGGGCAAAAGACAGCATATAGTGTTCTATGCCGATGGTAACCCAACGCTGGGTCCCTTGCACACATCGTTCACACTTGTACCTAATCAGGACAACTGGATCGGCATATACGATGCCGGTGGCAAGTTGCTCGATGCTGTTGTCGTACCCGCGTCGCTTGGCAGTGACCAATCATGGGCGCGCACCGAAGATGGCGCCGAAGAGTGGATAGTCTGCACACCAAACGATGCAGAAAACTACGTCACTCCCGGGAGTGCCAACCTTATCAAGGACACGAATCCGCGTATCGAATCGTTTGCCACAAACGACCCTAACGGTTTCACCATGACCCTCATGGCAATGTGTATAGTGTTCGGCGCGCTGCTTGTACTCTGTCTATGCTTCTACGTCGTCAGCATGATAGGTAAAAAGACAGCTCGCGTCAGAAAAGCCGATGCCATGGGCGTTCATGTGACTGAGGTTGCTCGCGGCGATCATGATTCAGGTGAAGAAATTGCCGCAATCACCATGGCTCTTCATGAACATTTCAATCAGCACGACAACGAATCGTTCATGCTGACCGTCCGTAAGATGAAACGAGCTTATTCGCCTTGGAGCTCAAAGATTTACGGTCTTCGCGAAGTGCCGCGCCGCCGTTAAACGGCAAAAGCTTTCAATACTGCGAAAAGCCATCAATAAAAAACTTTTTTAACAGAAAAACAATGAAAGAATACAAATATAAAGTTAACGGTACCAATTATACCGTGACCGTTGGTGATGTAGACGGCACTCAGGTATACGTAGAAGTGAACGGTACGCCTTATAAGGTAGAGTTGCCCGAGAAGGCTGCATCAACAGTAGTAAAAACAGCTCCCCGTCCTGCGGCAGCTCCCCGTACATCGGAAGGTGAAAAAGTAGTGCAGAAAGCTGCGGCGCCTTCAACCGGCGGTTATCAGATCAAGGCTCCGCTGCCCGGAACAGTACTTTCCATCCCCGTGAAAGTGGGTGACAGCGTTAAAGCTTCGGACACAGTGCTCGTTCTCGAAGCCATGAAGATGGAAAACGCCATACACGCCGGTCGTGACGGCAAAGTAGCTTCAATAAATGTTAATCCCGGCGATGCAGTTCCCGACGGCGGTCTGCTCATTACTCTGGAATAAGGTAATGGTCTGAGTCTCGTTGTCAACTTAAACGGAAACTTGGACAGCTACTAAAAAATTATTGATATGACTGAAAACTTTTTTTCACAAAATCTTACACGTTTCTGGGAACTCACCGGCTTTGCCAACGCCGAGTTTGGTAACTTCGTTATGCTGGCTGTCGGTCTCTTCTTTATCTGGCTTGCCATCAAGAAGAATTTCGAGCCCATGCTACTCGTGCCCATCGGTTTCGGTATACTTATAGGCAATATTCCCTTCAATACCGGTGCCGGTCTCGAAATCGGCATTTATGAGGAAGGTTCGGTGCTCAATATCCTCTATAACGGTGTGTCTGCCGGATGGTATCCACCGCTTATCTTCCTTGGCATCGGCGCCATGACAGACTTCTCGGCTCTTATCGCCAACCCCAAACTGATGCTTATCGGAGCTGCCGCCCAGTTCGGTATTTTCGGCGCATATATGGTGGCGCTTGCCATCGGGTTCGCACCTGACCAAGCAGGAGCAATTGCGATTATCGGAGGTGCCGACGGCCCAACAGCCATATTCCTGTCGTCTAAGCTGGCTCCCAACCTTATGGGTGCGATAGCAGTGTCGGCATACTCGTACATGGCCTTGGTTCCCGTCATACAACCGCCTATTATGCGGCTGTTCACAACCAAGAAAGAACGTCTTATCCGCATGAAACCCGCGCGTGCCGTCTCACAGAACGAAAAAATAATCTTCCCCATCATCGGCATGTTGCTGACATGTTTCGTGGTACCCTCGGGACTTCCCCTGCTTGGTATGCTGTTCTTCGGCAACCTGTTGCGCGAGTGCGGCGTGACAACGCGTCTTGCAAAGACTGCAAGCAACGCTCTGACTGACATCGTTACTATACTGTTGGGTATGACTGTGGGCGCCTCGACACAAGCATCGCAGTTCCTGACACCGCAGACCATCTTTATTTTCTTCCTGGGCTTCATGGCATTCATAATCGCTTCGTCAAGCGGGGTGCTTTTTGTCAAACTGTTCAATCTTGTATTGCCTAAATCGAAGAAAATCAATCCTCTTATCGGTAACGCCGGTGTATCAGCAGTTCCCATGTCAGCACGTATATCTAATAACCTCGGTCTGGAATATGCGCCCGACAACTATCTGCTCATGCATGCCATGGGTCCCAACGTAGCCGGTGTGATAGGTTCTGCTGTTGCAGCCGGTGTCCTGCTGGGATTCCTTGCCTGATAACAGCGACCTAAACAATATTTTAGTTACTTACGATTAGGATTATGAAAAAACTAATTATCCTTGCGACCGTTTTTGTGAGCCTTGCACTCACATCATGCTCCAAGTCGCCTGCCGACTACGCCAACGAGATGGTGAAACTCGAAAAGGAGATGATGGACTACCGCAACCATAACGAGTTTGAAAAAATGCGCGATGTCCAGGAAAAAATGCTCCCGCTGCTCCGCGAAATCGGAGAACAGTCAAAAGCCAATCCCGACTTTATGAGCGAATATAACACAGCTTATAAAAAAGCTAAACGCGCCAAGTAATCTCTCCCGGTTAATCAACCTCAATATGACGAGGTCGCCCCAATCGCTGAGACGACCCCTATAATAAAGAATCGGCAACTGAGAAATCAGTTGCCGATTCTGTTTTTAGTACCCGGAAACATTTATCAAAAACGTATAATCTTGTAAAACTCAATATCGATTATGAACTCCAGGTATCATCTCAACTCAATGATTTAAAAAGTTCTCAATTATCGTCTCCGACCAACTTGCAACTTGAGTCTCGTTGATGCTTAGATTATTAGGTTTAACCCCCATATTGATGAACCAATTATGGAGAACCTCTACTAATTGATCCCTTTCATTGGGCGTTTTAGGATTGACTTCTAACATGATTACTTCTAAATCTTTGAGGTCGTTGCGCCTTGAAATGAGTTTACCACCATCTTTCAAGGTTTGAGAAAGGACATAAGAATACGAATTGCCTTCCTTGATTTTATGGTTTGCGTGATAGAGATAACCATCGGTTAAAATAGCGACAATATTTCTATAACCCGGTCTAATACATAGCTTATCGACTTGTTTATTAGTGAAAAAGTCCCAGATATCCGATCCAACCCATTTTTTATCAGAAAGAGTCTTTGAATAAATAACGTCAAGAGTTTCATCTATTTTGGATTTCATCTCCAATAATTTGACTCGTTTTTCGTTATGCGGCAATTTGCCTAAATCGATACATAAATCTTTTGAAAGATTGTTTATGTTCGCTTGGGAAGGAGTAGGATAGAATAGAATCTGAAATCTATTGGTACATTTATCGGCGCGTTGCTTTTTTGAGTGATCAATAAAATATTCTACGAAATAATTTATTATTGCAGTGTCATTATAAAACTGTGATGGGGTTACATTAGGTTGAATTAAGCGATCCGATAAATCTAATACAATAGATATATTTAAGGGTAGTGAATTTGCATTTATTGTGTCATGATTTGAGGATGTCTGGTTTTTATTAGACGCAGAAGGTTGATTGTCATTAGATGAAGTCCCACAGCTTATCATAATAGTGAGACTCAAAGCAGTACATAGAAATATTAAAATCTTGTTCATAATTATACAAATAATTGAGTTATTGTGTTTTCATAAATTCTTCTTGCTTCATCCTGAGCTTGAGTAGAGTGTCCCAATCCGCTCATCATATTTACCCAACCGGCAAAAAAGTCGGAAAGAGCATTTCGTATTCTTGTATAATCAACTAATACTGAATTGTTCAAACGGTGGTTAAGACCATTCTTCTGGGATAATAAAGAGTTGATTTCACCGTCAATACTTACAATATCTTGTTTAATCTGATTTTTTTGAACTTTATAGCCATCCAGTTGCAAATTAAGTTGATTGATTTGATGTTTATTAGAACGCAAATCCTCGTATGCAGTCATTATCATATCGAAAACTATTCCCCATATCAAATAAACGATAAAACCACAGAAAATAACTGACCAGAAGTTAATATCACGAATGGCCATTCCCATAGTAAAAGGAGGTTGAGACTCCCATTGCTGAGATGCCCATATATTATAAATTACTTCGCCGATTTTGTATGCAAGAATGCAATCAAATGTAAGGGTCACAAAGAGTAACGCACATATCTTAAACCATTTGATGTTACCTTTTTGAATCATAAAATAGTGGAGGCTATATCCTAATCCCAGAAATATGATAGGGGCTGTGATAATAAAAACTAAAGAGCCAAATCCCATTTGAGCTGCTTCACTGTATGCGCGGGCATTTAACATTGCATTGCCCACAGAAAGATGCGAATCAGGATCTGGTTGGTATAAAAAGGCGGAATAAAAAGTAGAGCTATAAAAAATAAATAAATATATCGTTAGCAAAGCCAAAATTAAAGAACCAATGACCAATTTAACGCGCGCCATTTTGTTGACTTCTCCGTCTTGTGCTTTAGCTTGGTTAAGATCTTTTTGTGTATCGGCTATCTTGTCTTCTATGTCGTCTAATCTGACATTCAGTCCTGATTTCTGTGTTTCTTTACGTGAGATGTCGCACTCAACTTCGTTAATTTCTTGTTGAAGTTGGTGTCTTAAACGTTCCTGCGTAGCTTTATCCTGATATTGTTGTTGTTTTTCGTTATTATAAATCTTTCTAAGATACGGAGTTAATGCTGGGATACTCCCTGTTACTCTTCCGCAAATTCTCAGTCCATATGTGTGATATGTTTCATTTTCTTGTTTGTTATCATCAGCAATGAAAGGAATTGATGTGTTTTGCGAGAGTGGAGATTTTGTTTGAGTCTCGTTTTGCGAGGAACCGTCCAAGTCCCACATTTTTGAAAATATCTTTTTCATGGGTATTAATTTGAGGATTTAGCCAAGGTTATAGTTTCTTCAATGCTTTTGCCAGTTTTGACACTGTCAAATATAAAATTGGAAATCAAATCGATGTTTTCTTTTTTAAAACCTAATCGCAGGACATATTTGTGCATCAGTTCCTTTTCTGTATCTTCAAGAACGCCGTCAGCCCAAGCGATGGTAGCCAGATTAAATAAGAACTGTATTTTAGCTTCGATGCTTTCCGGGACTATAAATGAACTTCCATTACTTACAATTGCTTGATTAATCTGTTCCTTGGTTAAGCCATATTGCTCGTTACCAATTCTATACAGCGTTTCTAATTCCTGTACATCAATAACTCCATCTGCAACCACCATACAGTATAGAGCTAAAAAATGTGATTGCATTTCATTTGTAAAAGACTGATTATCCATATCCATTTCTCAATCTGTGACTCTCATACAGATATTTAAAATGAAAAAGCGTGAGAGCCTTACTGTTGCTCATTCCGCTTGTTGAGGCCCTGGAATTGCCCGAAAATGTGGAACGAACAACGGAAGGGAAGCCTCACGCAGAATATGCAATAAAATCATTTTACGCTCACGCGCTCAATGATAGTATAAACATACCTACAAGGCACCTACCGCTTGCTGCATTCTTGACATTCTCATTTGAAATTTCCAGGTTTCAACAAGCCAAGAAAATAGCGCGAGTAAACGCTTTTGCTAAAAAGACCTAACAAACTGATAAGTCTTTTAGAAAATTAAATCAAATATCCTTTAGACCAATGAATTCAGTTTGTATACCGCAAAATTACTATTAATTTTTAATTCAACAAAAAGAAGCTAATCTTTTGTTTCATTTTCCTTTACGCCAAGATGATATAGGACGTAAGGGGTATAAGTTGAATTGATTGTAATTCCATCGTCAATTGTAAATTTATGTATGGCACTATTAAGTTGGATGGGTGAAACTTTAATGATGCACTTATATCCCGGAATTAATGTCGAAGTTGCGATTAATTTGAAATCATAATTGTGGTCAATCAGTTTTTGGATGAATTTGCGACCGGATTTGCCCATAAAACTAATTTCATCAAGAAATTCTTCTGCATTAAAAGTAAAATGAAAATTAATTAGAGACATATTAATTTTACAAATAAATTCGTTTTCAGAATCATTTATAAAAATTGAGTCTATAGAGCAAAATCGGAAACCTTCATCTCTTAACAAAGAGGGCGCCTCGGAAAAATCCTCGCGAATCATTTCGATAGGTTTAGCCAGTCCTTACATGAAGTTGTAAAAACAGTACTAAGGCAAATTGTGGGAATTTTTACGAGGATGATGCTGGGTTACAAAAATGGAGGTGTTGAGTGCATAGTGAAGAGAGCAGGGTTACAGTGGGGAAGTTGGTTTAGGATGTGGCAGGTTGTGACGGCGACGAGGGCTGCGGTCTCGGTGCGGAGACGGTTGTCGCCCATGGTGACGGGGATGTAGCCTTTGTCAAGGAGGAAGTGTATCTCGTCGGTCGAGAAATCGCCTTCCGGCCCGATGAGCAGGTTGACATCAGTGTCGGCTTTGTAGGTGTGTGACAATAATTGCCGCGGGGTGTCTTTGTCGCAATATCCAACGAAAAGCTGGTCGGCATCATAGGTCTCGACCGCCTGCTTCAGAGGGGTCATTTCGGTGATGACCGGCAATGTGGCCTTAAGAGACTGTTTCATGGCGGAAACGGCGATTTTTTCGAGACGCTCGCGATTGATGTCCTTACGTTCGCTAAACCGGCATTTCACCGGCACTATGCGGTTGACTCCTATTTCGACAAGTTTTTCGACCAACCATTCCATACGATCCATGTGTTTTGTCGGGGCGACCATGACTGTGATGTTGTTGGACCATATTAGAGGTACATGCTCTTTCCGCTCGATAGCCACAGCGGTATGTTTTGTGTGGTTGTCGAGCAGGCGGCAGAGAAAACTATTGCCTTTGCCATCAACCACAGTCACTGTATCACCGGGTTGCATGCGCAACACTCGGCAACAATGTTGACTGTCGCTTTCCGGAAGGCGCAGTGTTTCCTCGATATCGGGCGAGTAGAACTGAATCACTTGTCAGTCATATTATAAATCGCCTGCGAGATGGCGTGTTAATAAGTTACGAGGTTGCTCACACTAATACCTCGCCGGCAGGATCGTCGGATTTCGAGGGAATGTCTTTGATTTCGGCGGTGGTGATATTCTTGTCTTTGTTGGGGTTGCGGAAACATATCCAGAAGAGGATAGCCACAGCAAGTGCGTACGCGGCAAAAATCAGCCATGCGTTGCTCCAACCTTGGGCATACTGCATAGTGCCTTCGGGTTGTGTAAACACCACTTTGTCGACAATAGCTTGTGCGCTCAGAGTACCTACGGTGGCACCAATGCCATTAGTCATTAACATGAAAAGGCCTTGAGCGGAGCTGCGCAATTTGCCGTCAACTTTTTGGTCAACATAAAGCGAACCCGAAACATTGAAAAAGTCGAAAGCCACTCCGTAAACAATCATTGACAAAATGAGGAATATCACACCTCCACCCGGGTTGCCGACGCCGAAGAGGCCGAAGCGCAGGAACCAGGCAATCATGGCCATCATCATCACTATCTTGATACCGAATCGTTTAAGGAAGAAGGGGATGAGGAGTATACACAGAGTCTCGCTTATCTGCGAAATTGAGATAAGGGCGTTGGCGTTTTGAGCGCCCCACGAATCGGCGAATTCGGCTATTTTAGCGAATGACGATATGAACGGGTTGGCAAAGCCGTTGGTAATCTGTAACGAAACGCCAAGAAGCATCGAAAAGATGAAGAATATGGCCATCGATTTATCCTTAAACAGAGTGAAGGCACGCAGTCCCAAAGCATCCACAAGACCTTTGTTGTTATCGCTTTTCGAAACGGGGCAGTTGGGCATTGTCAGTGCATAAACCACCATCAACAATGACAAGGCTCCCGAGAACACCATTTGCCAGTAGTTGTTCTGGAAACCGGTGAAGTTGGTGATGAGCATGGCGACGATAAAGCCGACAGTGCCGAGAACGCGGATTGGCGGGAACTCTTTTATCGTGTCCATGTTGGCACGTTCCATCGCATTGTAGCATACCGAGTTGGCCAAACCTATGGTAGGCATAAAGAAGGCCACGGACACGGTGTAAAGTGCGAACAGCGGTCCGAACTGAACTTCGGCACCTGCCGCATAGCCATAGAAACCGGCTCCCATCATAAATATTCCGGCCAACAAATGACATAATGACAACATTTTTTGTGCCGGTATCCAGCGGTCGGCTATTATCCCGACAATAGCTGGCATAAAAATAGATACGATGCCCTGAATGGCATAAAACCATCCTATGCCGTAACCAAGTCCGGCGTTGGACAGATAGGCTCCGAGCGATGTGAGGTATGCACCCCATACTGCAAACTCTATAAAATTCATCGCCGCGAGGCGCACTTTCAATGGGTTCATGGTCGTTTGGTGATATTAATTGGTTATTTGTTGTTTCGGTTTATTAACGGGATGAAGTTACAACGTAACGACTATCAATATTTCATTTGGCGTCTGGAAAACGTTCTTGTAGAATTCTTTGAATTATAGCGGCATCTTCGAAATCATCGTTGGCGATGGCTTGATCGAGGGCTTCTTGCAAGGCCTCCCTGTCCATGTCGAAGTAGTTGCTCTCATCGGTACCATCGTCTTGAGCCTGCTGTGTGTCAACGTTCATATCCATCTCATCGCTCTCGTTATCGTCGACGTCATCCTCGGCTTCCGCTTCGACAAGTTCGACCCCGGTTTCCTCAACAATAGCGCGCGTGGTGTATATAGGCGCGCCTGTACGTAGGGCGACCGCAACGGCGTCACTGGTACGCGAGTCTAAGGTGAGTTGCCGTTCTCCGTCACTGAAAGTCATCTCCGAAGCGAATATGCCGTCCTCAAAGCTATATATAAAGACTTCCTTTAGTTCTATACCGAAGCCATGAGCCAGTGTTGCGAATAAATCGTGTGTCATGGGACGGCGAGGATTTATGTTTTCAAGTACTATGGCGATAGCTTGTGCCTCGGCTGCCCCTATTATAACGGGAATACGTTTATTAGAATCTTCGGGCGCCAATAACAGCGCGAAGGCGCCATCCTGCATCGGTGTGTAGCTAAGACCCATTAGGGTAAGTCGTACTCTGTCCTCCATATTGGTTTTCTACAACTTCATGGATTAAACAACTATATTCCTGCCTGTTATGATTCCCGAACCATAACAAATGCGGGCATCGGCATCGTAAATCACTCCGAATTGTCCCGGCGCTATTCCCTGTACCGGCACTTGGCTATTGACAACATATTCCCTATGGTCGGTACGGGTAATCGTAGCAGGGAGAAAATCGGGCGAATGTCTGTTTTTGAACACGATAGGAATGTTGACGCATTCTTCAGGCCAAGGATCTTTTGTGATGAAATGCATTTCGGCCAGATGTAACGTCTTACCGTATTGTTTTTCGGTGTCGTAGCCGTTTGATACATATATCACATTGTCGGCCACGTTCTTCTTTACGACGAACCATGGGCCTCCGCTAAGGCCGAGCCCTTTGCGCTGACCTATGGTATGGAACCAAAATCCACGGTGTTCACCAAGTTTCTTGCCTGTCTCTATCTCGACAATTGGGCCGGGGCGCTCGCCAAGGTGACGGCGTATGAAGTCATTATAGTTTATCTTGCCCAAGAAGCATATCCCTTGACTGTCTTTACGACGAGCGTTGGGCATGTTGGTTTCGAGGGCGATTCTCCGCACTTCGCTTTTTGGTAGTTCGCCTATTGGGAATATAAGGTGGTCGAGTTGAGCCTTCGTTATCTGAGCGAGAAAATCTGTTTGGTCTTTGACGGGGTCGACGGCTGTACCGAGCCACTTCAGTCCG
The DNA here is from genome assembly GCA_022509065.1 of Muribaculaceae bacterium. Lineage (GTDB taxonomy): Bacteria > Bacteroidota > Bacteroidia > Bacteroidales > Muribaculaceae > CAG-873. The sequence continues at coordinate 62,174 of JAFLTY010000005.1, read as the reverse complement.
TCTTGCTGAATCGTCGTGGCGTAGTGTCCGGTGGCCGTTAAATCAAACTCATGCCCCCAACGTCGTTCAAAATACCCGAATTTTATCATTTTGTTGCACATCATGTCGGGATTGGGGGTAAGCCCCTGACGCACAGTGTCCAGAGCATATTGCATGACATTGTCCCAGTACTCCTGATGCAACGACACCACGTCGAAAGGCAAGCCGTAACGACGAGCGATAAGACGACACATCTCAATATCCTCCTCGGCCGAACAGTCGCCCTCGCCGTTGTCCATGCCAATGCGGATGTAGAACAGGTGTAAATCGTGCCCCTGCTCGACGAGTTGATGAACCGTCACGGCGCTGTCAACGCCTCCCGATATGAGTACTGCTATATGCATATATTCACCGGTTGGTTTATTTACGAGGTTGCATGAATTGTCCGAAGTATTGGATAATGGCGTCAGTACTGAAATTCTTGTCGGTAATGACTCGATCCTCGTCAAGAAAGTACATTTGAGGGTAGCCCTTTATTGTGAACCATTTATCAATGCCTGGTGCCGCGCCAATAATCCACTGGTCAGATATGCCGTCAATATCGGCTTGCCACGTTTCGTCAGGTTCTCCGGGGTATATGGCCACGACCTTCAGTAAATCATGTTGTGTGAGAGTTTTGACTACATAGTCATTGCCCAGACGTGTGCGAGCCAGACGTGACTGAAAATCGTTGGGGTCATAGAAAAAAAGCAGAACGGTTGGTTGAGTAACGTCACTGAAACGTTCTGTGGTGCCATCCGGAGTTGTAAAAGTGAAGTCAGCCGGTTTGACACCGGTGCGGCTGTTGCCCAGGCGCTGTGCCATCGCTGAGTAATACTCTTTTTCCGGGCCTTTTATTTTTTTTGAGTTGGCTACAGCCTGCGCAAAAGGCAACATGAATTCCTCGGACGCATATTCGGCAGTATCCGTACCACACCATCGTTCGACCATCTGAGCAAGAGGTACAAGATTTTTAGCATCGGCTTTTTCAACCCCCTTTATAAGATTGTCCACCGCTGCATATACAGTGTCGGCTGTGGCATAAGGAGCCACCGCTATAAACTGTCCTAATGTGGCTTCCATCTTGTCGTGTGACGAGAAAGCACTTTTGAAATTAAAATGTTTCCAGAAGTTGTCAATGATATAGTTGCAACGTTCGTCAAGTTTGGTTATTTCGGCGGGAGGAACGGGCACATCGACCAGTAGATCCTGCGCATAGGTGCGCCATGGAGTGACCAGCATTACAAAACAAACCGAAATAAAAGTCAAATATACTTTTAACAGTCTGTAGCAGTGTAGCTTATATAGGATTTTAGGCATAAGTAATCAAGTTTTTACTGATAAGACATTGTGTCTTAACTCACAAAGTTATCAAACATTTTGATATTTACCCAAAAATTAACATCATTTTAGTGAAAAGCACGGATTTGTGCATATTTGGATGCAAATTTGTCGAATCGCCTCAGACATTCGTCTCCGGTTTTTAGGCTTCCCAGAGCCATGATCAAACCCTAAATTTGCCCAAAATTTGAAGAAAAATTCGGCTAAAAGTTAGTTGTGAGTTTGAATAATTGGATAAATAAATGTATATTTGCAAAACACTCCACACAAATGGCTCAATCTTTAAGCACATATCTTAAGAGTTCGGCGACCAACAATTTCTTTTTGCTCGCCGGTCCATGTGTCATCGAGGACACCCAAAGTCCCATTGAAATAGCACGTTATATCGCAGATGTTACTGCGAGTCTCAATATTCCGTACGTGTTTAAAGGAAGCTATCGTAAAGCAAATCGCTCGCGTATGGATTCTTTTACGGGAATAGGAGACGAAAAAGCTCTGGATGTTCTTGCTAAAGTACGCGAGACAGTAGGCGTCCCTGTGGTGACGGACATTCACGAAGCGAACGAAGCCGCTATCGCTGCCCGTTATGTCGACATGTTACAGATCCCAGCCTTTCTTTGCCGTCAGACTGACTTGCTTGTGGCGGCTGCCCGTACAGGTAAGTTTGTCAATATTAAAAAGGGGCAGTTCCTTTCGCCCGAATCCATGAAATTTGCAGTCGATAAGATCAAACAGGCCGGAGGAAGCGAAGTATCTCTTACGGATCGAGGCACGACCTTCGGTTATAGTGATCTTATTGTTGATTTTCGAGGTATTCCCACCATGAAAGCTCTTGGTGTGCCGGTAATCATGGATGTGACACACTCCTTACAACAACCCAATACGACGGCCGGGGTTACCGGCGGCCGTCCGGATATGATTGAGACGATAGCACGAGCCGCCATAGCCTGCGGTGCTGACGGTATATTCATCGAAACACACCCCGATCCCGGTAAAGCTAAAAGCGATGGTGCCAATATGTTAAGACTCGATTTGTTGCCCGATCTGCTAAAGCGCCTCTCAACCTTACGCGCGGCTGTTAATTCTTTTTGATTTATAAAGATAATCCTTAGAACTAATACCTGATAATCCTGAATATCTCCCTCGCAAAAATATCTTTCATTGTCTCACTGTGTCTCGTACAGTGTTTGCTTTGTATTGCATACGCCTTTCCAGCGCCTGACATCACTAACCCGATGACTTTGGCGGTACTTGATGTCTATGCAAAACAGTTGAAGGATAATCCCCAGGATTACACTGTTTGGCTTAACCGCGCCAATGAGTATTACCGTCATGACGAGTATATGAAGGCGCTTTATGATGTTGAACATGCTTTGGAATATATACCGTCCAAGCAAACCGCCGATCGTCAACGTGCCCTTATGCTGCGCGCCAACATATATATTCAGACGAACCGACCCGAGGAAGCTCTGGCTGACCTTAACGATGTCATTACACTTGACTGCGAGGACTTTGTAGCACTTTATCAACGCGCCAACACCCTATATGCATTGGGACGATACAGCGAAGCCAAATTGGACTATCAACGCATGCTCCGTCTTGATTCCCGCAACCCTGAAGCTGTTGTCGGCTTGGCGCGGATAGCTGTGAAAGAAAATAATCTGGGACAAGCCGAAGAACTGCTTGAACAAGCCGTGTCCCTCAACCCAAATAATGCCGACCTCTATGTGCGTCGCGCCTCGGTTAGGTATGAAACGGGCAATTACAAAGAGGCAGTAGCTGACCTTATATTGGCACTTGCCACCGATTCCTCCAATAAACGCGCGACAGCCATGCTGATTGAATGCGGAGACGCCAATTACAATGCGACCGTCAGTGCGCTGACAGATGCAGTAATGCAGGCTCCAGGTGTTGACCTGTATCCTTATCTCAGAGCGGTTATCGCAGAACGCAATCACCGCTATAAGGCAGCTTTGACTGACTATGAAGCACTTATAGATCACAGCCCTCAGAGCAACCGAAGTCTGTGGCGATCCGTGGCGGGGTGTCGCTTCGCACTCGGTCAGTTTGAAAAGGCCCTGTCAGCTGCAGATATCGCCCTTGCCTATGATCCGAACGATGGGGAGGCGGCATTGTTGCGAGCCCGAATTCTACGAGCCATGGGAAAAAGCGAGGAAGCGCGACAACAGGCCAACACTGCTTTATATTTGATGCCGGATAAGAGTAAAGCACTATGGGTAATAGGCCTGACTTACGTAGATAGCCATGATTATACACAAAGTGCCGACTTGTTCGCCGAAGCGGTGGCAAAGGTTGAAGACTCAGCCACCACACAATGGGGTTTCTTGCTCGAGGCATGGGTGAAAGGCTCGTTGCTAAACCTCACTGACGACGCCACAGATCTATATGATAAAGTCGCCAATATCGCTGTACATAACACTGACAGTAAATTGGCGCGTATTTACGGTGCTTTCGGTCTGTTGTTTGGCGCTCGAAGAGCAAAAGCAATTGCTGCCATAAATACTATTTTAAGCGAGAATGCGTCCAACCCCTATATCAACTATATAGGAGCATGTTTTTATGCGCAAATAGACGATTTTGACAAGGCTTTCGAATATGCTAAGGTGGCTCTCGAGACAGGTTACGCCAATTATTATGATTGGGCATATAATAATGACGCATTGCTCAATGTGGCTCCGTTGCGTACCGACCTTCGATTCATTAATCTTATGGAGCGATTTAAACACCTTTGGAGCGATTGATGCCCGAATAAATATATCATGATTATTAATCAAATCAACCTAAATATTAACCAATTAACCAACAAGACATGAAAAAATTAAGTTTAGCGGTTGCAGCTCTTCTTACGATAGGGCTGACAACCACAGCCAAAGAACTCACTGTCAAGTCGGTACAACAGCTTACTGCCCCCGGCACCACTTTTGTGGGTGAAGCGATGATATCGGCAGACGGAAATTATGTTGTAATGAGCGATTTGGCAACCAATGGTCTGAAGGGCATGAACCTTAGTACCGGTGAGCTCAAGACACTTGCCGAAAACGGCACCATGACCGGACTGACCATGACATCCGACGGCAGCACAGTCGTTTACCGCGAACGCGTCATGGATGCAAAAAAACGTTCGCATACCGTGGTGAACAGCGTGGATGTTACTAAAGGCAAGAAAACACGGCTTACCGAACCGACACGCGATTTCAGTGGCATGGCGATATCGAAAGACGCAGTGGTTCATACCGCTGAAATGACAGCTAACAATAACGCTCGCCGTCAGGCAAAAAAAATTAACGGTGCGACTGCGCAAGTCGACGCCACCCCTGTTGTAGGTATTCATCGTGGTGATTTGGTGCTGACAGTCGGCAACAAAACCACTGTACTCAATCCCCAGGGCAAAGGCAGCTACCTGTGGCCTTCGATAAGCCCCGACGGCACGAAGATAGTTTATTACAAATCCCAGTCGGGTTGCTATGTTTGCAACCTTGACGGCTCGGGTGTTGTAAACCTCGGCTATATTCACGCTCCCAAATGGTTTGGAAACGATATGATAATAGGTATGCAGGATTTTGACAACGGTTCGAATGTAACAGAGTCGACAGTGATAGCGACCGACTTGAAAGGCCAGACACAAACTCTCACCGACAAATCGCGCATTGCTATGTATCCTTCCGGATCGGCCGATGCAGGCAAGATTGTTTTCACTGACACCGACGGACATGTTTTCTTGATGACTGTCGAATAATAACATCCACCTAACCGATAATTAACCATTTGATTATGAAAAAAATATTTTTAATGAGTCTTTTGTCTGCGGTGGGCGTTATGACCGTAGCGGCGCAAAGCCCCGAAGACTATCGTTATTATATAAATCCGGGTCATGGATCATGGACCGGTAACGACCGCCCCATCCAGACCATAGGTCACGCGCCATATTCGGCCACAAATACCGACACGACAGCTTTCTTCGAATCGAACACCGACCTGATTAAAGGTTTCGGTGCGCTCGAAACGCTCATCGAAATGGGCGTTCCCTTTGATCGTTCTCTTAATCAGGAAGGTGAACGTTGGGAAATCGGTGCAGCTAAAGATTTGTCACAACAGATTGTGATGTCGCGTGTTAAAAACGGCCCCTTCGAGAGCAACAACACGACATCTTCCCCCAACTACGAGCTTTACAACCGTAAACTCTCGGAGATATGCGAGGAGGTCAACCAAAACAACTTTGATATTTTCATCTCGATACACTCTAATGCTGCCACTATCGGTAGTTCGGTCAACTATCACCTGTTTATGTACCGCGGACGCAACGGACGTGACGGAGTGGAAGTCCAAGGGTCGTACGAAATCGCCGAGGCAGCGGCTATCTATTCGTTTGCCAACGAACACGCCTGCTGGAGCGAAAACCACGCGTACATCAACGGTGACTACGATTTCATGCACTATTACCTTGGTGTGCTCAAACATGACACTCCGGGATACCTTGTCGAAGGCTACTTCCACACATATCTGCCCGCTACGCATCGTGGCATGAACTTTGATGTCGACTTTGAAGAAGGTTGCGCTTATGCCCGAGGTATCGCCGAATATTTCGGTTTTGAACGTGAAACGACCGGCGACATCTACGGTCTCGTTCGTGACCAGCACGAAAAATTCACTCACGACCTTTACAAACCTCGTGTTAACTCAATAGATGTCTACAAGCCTCTCAACGGTGCACACATCGAATTGTTTAAAGACGGTGAAAAGATTAATGAATACACCACTGACGATAACTACAACGGTGCGTTCGTGTTTTTCAATCTCGAACCCGGTAAATATACCATCACCTATTCGCATCCCGACTATAAAGAGGCACAGCCCGTTGAAGTCGAAGTTGTCCCCGGTAACTGTGTATATCCGGCCGTATGGCTCGAAAACAAAGAATGGATCCAGCCTGACGACTTTATGTTCAACTATCCCGACGAACTGGGCGATAAATCGGCTTATGGTGCGATGAACTCATATAACGTAGGAGAGGACTTCTCAAATGTAGCTATTCCTGAGCTTGAGGGCAAAAAAATCCGTCGTGTCGCTCCCAAAGGCCAGAAACTGTATATCCTGGCACTTGACGATGCCAAAGAACCTACCATTGTTGTTTATGATACAGAGGCCAAGAAGGTGATAGCCACTCCCTCAACCAGTGGTATGACAGGCAACCAACTGCGCTGCTCCGATATTCAAGTGACAGCCGAGGGTGTACTGGTAGCTTGTAACCAAGAAAAACTGCAATATTCCAGCGATTATGTCGATGCCGGTGAAACCCGCGGCACTCTGCGTTTCTATCGTTGGGAAAACAACTATGAAGGCGTTCCGGAAGGCGACCCAATCAATTTCATCAACACTCAGAACTCATCGTTGTGGTTCCGCACATACGGCGGTTCGACTTTCGCTTATCAGGGCTCGCTCGAAGAAGGTGTCATCACCGTGGCCAATCCCACCATTACGGGTCCAACCTACAATCTACGTACTCTTGAGATAGCCGTAGTAGACGGTCAGCATGCCGGCGAAAGCGAACACAAACCGCTCAATCCAAACGGGATCGCTTTCTCTGATACATTGATGGGCGAAGGTTACCGATTTATAGTATCTCCTCTCAATGATCGTTGCATTTGGCTCGTATCGTCTAAGGGGGGCATCGCCGAGATTGAAAACAAAATGGGATCAGACCCCGTAAACATGACAGTTACATCCAAATTGCCCGAACTGGAAAATGCTACCGGCGCGACTGCCTTCAAATATGCAGGTCATGTTTATTTGACAGTTCCTGCTGCCACCGCTTCCGGGTTTACCCTCTATGACGTGACAAACGGTCTTGACAAAGCCACCCCCGTATCGGTCGAGGTTGTCTCTGGCGATACTGAAACAAAAGACGTAAATGGTTCAGAGCTTGGAACACTCGGTTATACCGTGGTACAGCGTAACGAAGAAACAAACGCTATCACAACCGCTTATCTTGTCTTCGCAACAGTAAACGGTGACAAGGTTTCACGTTATACCACAAACAATGTGGAACAGGATCTCAACATTTCGCCTTACGCTTATTACCTCCAGGCGTATGCAAACGAGGATCGTTCGTATCATATTATATATGAGCTCAATGCCGATGCCGACAATGTGGAACTCATTCTGACCAGCGGTGATTCGCAAGTTGTCAAATCTCTCGGTGCTGCTACCAAGGGCTATAACGACTACACACTCGATGCCACCGAACTTCAGGACGGCATGAAATATAACTGGGCGATACGTGTCACGGGCGCAGAAGTTCCCACAGCCGGCAAAGTCTTCGCATCTGATGTCAAGCTGAAAAACAACTCACGTGGCGGTGTTACCTGGGTAGGCGATACCGACAGTCCCGCATTCGGAAGTATTGTTACATCTGCTGGATACAATCAGGGCATCAGCGTATATACTCCGAACCTCGAAAAGTTTGAGACCTACGATCCCGAAGGCAACACATGGGCTGCCAGCAAGGTTAGTTCACCGTTCCGTCTTACACACCATAAAGGTCTGACATACATCGTGGACTGGTCGGATGCCGGTGCTGGATATTGGGTATTTGACCCCGCCAATCCCGAAACTACCTATGATATTCTTGCTGGTGAACGTGACTCCAAAGGTGCGCACATCCTTGACGGAAAAACAATCGGTGGTACTGCTACCGGTATAGCCATCCAGGGTGACGGCGACGATACATACGTTTATTCTTACTCGGAAGACTACCCGACTGCCAACGGAACAATGACTCTTATCCGTCAAAAAGTCGGCACTTCAAATCCGTGGGTAACTGAACCTGAGGCTTTTGCCGGAGTAACAGCTAACAATTATATGTCAGGTCAGAACGTCGAAATCATTGCTGTCCCCGATGGTATATTTGTAAGCCAGGCTCGTGCCGAAGGTGCTAACAAGGAAGATAGCCCCTGTTTCCTTTATATTGATAACGATGGCAATATCAAATTCAATTCATCGGTTCTCGGTGACAAACTGTCTTCAGGCGGTTCGGGTATCGCTATCAACAATGAACTCAACCTTATGGCCATCACCGAGAAGAAGACCGGCATTGGTATATGGAGAGTTGAATGGAACGACAACACACCTTCATTCACCAAACTTTATGTCATTCCAGGTTCGCAAGGTTCGGACGAAATCAACCAGGTTGTGTTTGACAACGCCGGAAACCTCTACGCTTGGCATCGCGGCAACTATGGTCTGCACGCTTACACCATCAAGAAAGACCGTAATGTGACGACCACAGCTGCTCCCTCGACATTATTGCTCGACTCAGAAGCGTCCGTGAATGCAATAATCGCCGATGATAACACCGACGCTCCCGTCGAATACTACGACCTGCACGGTATGCGTATACAGAACCCGATGCCAGGAACTATCGTTCTGCGTCGTCAAGGTTCGTCAGTTACCAAGTTTATCGTGAAGTAATTCCCCATAATTCCTTAATACAAGAGGTCGCACCGCCAATCCGGTGCGACCTCTTTCAGTTTTCCTCGGATTTTAAGGAAAGTTTTGCTTTTTATTAAAAAATGTGTAAATTTGTAGCCTGCTTTAACGAGAATCGCCCAATTTTCGGTCGGTTCACAATCAATGACACTATAGTCCTGTCATACTAACCTTTTAAAAATCCTATGAAGATTCTTCAGCAAAAACTGTCACGTTACACAGCTCCTCAAGAAGCAAAAGCCGCAGGTGTCTATCCCTATTTCCGTGCCATTTCGTCAGAACAAGAACCGGAAGTCATTATCAATGGACAAAAGGTGCTTATGTTCGGCTCGAACTGCTATACCGGTCTGGTGAGCGACCCTCGTATAAAAGAAGCGGCTATAGAGGCTATTCGCAAATATGGGACAGGGTGCGCCGGTTCGCCATTTCTTAACGGTACGCTGGATTTGCATAAACAACTCGAAGAACGCATTGCACAGTACATAGGCAAAGAAGATGTGATGATCTATTCAACCGGTTTCGAGGTTAACCTCGGAGTGGTATCGTGTCTGACAGGCCGCGAAGACTATATTTTGTGGGACGAACAAGATCACGCCTCTATTATCGAAGGTCGTCGACTTAGCTTCTCGCAACAGCTTAAGTATAAACACAACGATATGGAGTCGCTCGAAAAACAGCTTCAGAAATGCGATCCCGACAAAGTAAAGCTTATAGTCACCGACTCGGTATTCTCGATGGAAGGTGACGTGGCAAATGTAAAACGAATCACCGAACTGGCAGAGAAATATAACGCCACGGTAATGGTTGACGAGGCTCATGGCATAGGAGTGTTCGGCGAAGGAGGACGTGGTGTTTGTCACGCGCAAGGCGTGGCTGACAAGGTTGACCTTATCATGGGCACATTCTCAAAATCGTTTGCATCGCTGGGCGGTTTCATAGCCACCGACAAGGAGATTACCAACTATCTTCGTCATCACAGTCGCAGTTACATTTTCACCGCTTCAATCACTCCTGCATCGACAGCGGCTGCTCTCAAAGCGCTGGAGATAATGGAAACGGAACCCGACATCCAACAGCGCTTGTGGGATGTAACTAACTATGCACTCGAAGGATTCCGTCGTATGGGTTGCGAAATTGGACACACCAGTACTCCTATCATCCCGCTGTATATACGCGATAATATGAAGACTTTCGCCATAACGAGCGAACTGCTTAAGGAAGGCATATTTGTTAATCCTGTGGTATCGCCCGCCGTTGCTCCACATGACACTCTGATTCGCTTCAGCCTGATGGCGACCCATACTAAAGAGCAGGTTGAATTCGCTCTTGATAAAATTGAAAAGGTATTCAAAAAATATGGGGTTCTTCGGGCAGAATGACAGACGAGATAATCCAAGAATAGCGCTATAACAACGTGTACGTAAAATGGAGGATGTCCTTTGGATGTCCTCCTCGCTTTTTGCATTGTGAGTTTTGTTTCTTATCTTTGCAGTTGCTAAAGCCAAGCGAGATGACACATCATAATGATACATCGGATAATTATGCGACAGCTGTTAATTCTCGTCAGCCACTTATAGGTATGACCTTGGAACAGTTGCGTGAGGTATGCGCCGAAGTCGGAGCCAAACCTTTTGCAGCCAAACAGTTGGCGCGTTGGCTATATGTGGCTCGTGTAACAGAAATCGATGCCATGACCGACTTATCCAAGGATGTCCGCGTTCGGCTTGCCGCGCGCTTCATCGTAGGACGCGAATCGCCTCTCAAGTCAGTGACGAGTGTTGACGGCACAGTAAAATATCTGTTTCGGGGTTCACAAGGCAGAGACATTGAAGCTGTCTATATACCAGACGGAGAACGCGCAACGCTTTGTGTTTCATCGCAGGCCGGCTGTCGCATGGGCTGTAAGTTCTGCATGACCGGACGTCAGGGATATCACGGGAATCTGACAACCGCACAGATAATCAACCAGATACTAAGCATCGACAATTCTGATTCGCTTACCAATCTGGTTTTTATGGGCATGGGAGAGCCCACTGACAATCTCGATGCCGTTATCGATGCGATTGAGATTCTGACGGCGTCCTGGGGTTTCGCCTGGAGCCCCAAACGAATTACAGTGTCCTCTATCGGTCGGTTACCGGAGATAGAGCGCTTGCTCACCCAGACCAAAGTGCATATTGCCATCAGTGTGCATTCGCCATTCGATGTCGAGCGCGCTTCGCTGATGCCTTCTGAGAGAGCATGGCCATTACATTCCATTTTCGAATCGCTGAAGAAATATGACTGGACAGGACAACGCCGTCTTTCGGTCGAATACATAATGTGGCGCGGACTTAACGACGATCTTCGCCATGCAGATGCTCTTGCGCGGTTAGTAAGGCCGACACACGCTCGTGTCAACTTAATTCGTTTCCACGATATAGGTGACACTAAACTGCTTCCAAGCTCAAAAGCTGTTATGGAGGCTTTTCGTGACAGACTTAACAACCTCGGTGTCACCGCAACCATACGCGCATCGCGAGGCGAAGATATCATGGCTGCCTGCGGAATGCTTGCTGGCGAGGCTAAATGTGAAGACAAGACGACAAATATCAAATAGAAATTACGCATATATTACATAATCATGAGCAACGAACAACATCACATACCTACAGTGGCCTTAACCCAGGGTGACCCCGGGGGTATCGGTTACGAAGTTATCTTGAAAGTCTTTGAAGATGAGCGCATGTGCGAACTCTGCACGCCCGTGCTCTTTGGCTCCACAAAAATACTGTCCTTCTATCGCAAAATGCTGGGGTTGAACACGCAATACCATGTTATAGAGACGCCTGACGAGGCTAAACCCGGTGTCCTAAATATCATAAACTGCATACCCGAAGATTTCACCTTCGACCCCGGTAAATCGACAGCCGAGGCCGGCCGGGCAGCCCTTACCAGTCTTGAAGCCGCCGCCGCGGCGGTAAAAGACGGTCTGCTTGACGTATTAGTTACCGCTCCGATTAACAAAAAAAACATACAGAGCGACACTTTTGTCTTTCCCGGCCACACAGAGTATCTCGAAAGTCTTGCCGGCAACGATACAAAGGCACTAATGGTGCTCACGTCCGAGAATATAAGAGTGGCTCCTGTTACTACCCATCTGCCTTTGGCGGATGTTCCAGCCACACTTTCTCAAGAACTCGTTCTGGAGAAAATAAGGCTGTTTAATCATACTTTACACCGCGATTTCGGTGTTCACCATCCGCGCATCGCAGTACTTTCGCTCAATCCTCATGCCGGGGAAGAAGGGTTGTTGGGCAACGAGGAAAATGACATTATCATTCCCGCCATAGAGCGTGCGAAAGAAGAGAAGATAATGGTTTTCGGACCCTATGCCGCCGACGGTTTCTTTGGTAGCGGACGTTTTGTCAAGTTTGATGGCGTGTTGGCTATGTATCACGATCAAGGTCTTGTGCCCTTCAAGGTAATGTCAATGGATAACGGAGTGAATTTCACGGCCGGTTTGCCATGGGTACGTACATCCCCCGACCATGGAACGGCATACGATATAGCAGGCCGTGGTGAAGCATCGCCCGAGTCTATGCGTGAAGCCATTTACCAGGCCATTGATATTTTCCGTAACAGAAAGCAAGATGAGGCTGCTCACAGCAACCCATTACAGCGTCAGGAAATTACTGACCGACGTAGTGCCGAATAATCACTTATCGAATCATTATGAACTATGCCATAATAGCCGCCGGCGAGGGTAGTCGTCTTGTCCAAGAAGGTGTTGCTGTGCCGAAACCTCTTGTGGATCTCGACGGGCGACCTATGATCAAACGTCTCATCGATATTTTCTGCGAATTAAACGCAGAAAATATCTCTGTCATTGTCAATCAACAAATGGAGGCTGTCCGCCAATATCTCGAAGCGATACAGCCTACGCTTCCCTGTCCGCTTAATATTGTAGTGAAGACGACTCCCAGCTCCATGCACAGTTTTATGGAAGTTTCGCAGGTGTTTCCTCCGGGTTCCAAATTTATTCTCACCACTGTTGACACTGTTTTTCGCAGAGAAGATTTCGAACCGTACGTTCGAGCTTTCGAGAATGCGTCTTCAGACATCGACGGTGTTATGGGGGTTACGACCTATATCGAGGATGAAAAACCGCTTTATGTTGATGTTGACAACGCCGGTTTTATCACTGCTTTCTGCGACGAACCCTTCGCAGGTGTCAAATACATAAGTGGCGGTATTTATGGATTGACGACACCGGCACTTGATATATTGCGACACTGCATAGCGAGCGGTGTGAGCCGTATGCGCAACTATCAGCGCGCTCTCATAGCGAATGGAATGAAGCTCCTGGCTTACGATCTCGGCAAAGTACTTGATGTAGACCATGCCGGTGACATCGAAACAGCGCGCCGTTTCATAAACAATACATCAAGATAGGAATCCGGAGTCAGCGTAATCCTATTCTGACGCATTGCGACTTCAATAGAAAGCGTTGTGCCATAGCTCAATGATCGCTTTAAAGCGAGAAGGCTTTTTTGATGTCATCGACGCGGTCGAGTTCTTCCCATTTGAAGAGGTTTACAGTGACTTCGGTTGTTACTCCGTCTATGACGAAGCGTTTTGATGTTGTACGCGGGATACGTCCCACATGACCGTAAGCGGCTGTTTCCTCGTAGATTGGAGTGCGTAGCTCGAAACGTTCTTCGATTGCGGCGGGACGCATGTCGAACAATTCCTTTACCTTACGGGATATTTCGCCGTCTGACATCGCTACGTGTGCCGTCCCGAAAGTGTTTACATAAAGGCTGACCGGTTGTGCCACACCTATGGCGTATGCTACTTGAACCAGGGCGCGGTCGCAAACACCGGCAGCAACAAGATTTTTTGCTATATGTCGGGCTGCGTAAGCTGCCGATCGGTCCACCTTTGACGGATCTTTCCCTGAGAATGCTCCTCCTCCATGAGCACCGTGTCCGCCGTAAGTGTCAACGATTATCTTTCGCCCTGTCAGTCCGGTGTCCCCGTGAGGCCCCCCAATGACAAATTTACCGGTGGGATTGACATGCAATGTGTATGTGGTATCAAAGAGGCGTCGCAGATTTTCGGGAAGTGTAGCGATGACACGCGGTATAAGGATGTCCCGGACGTCTTTTTCTATAATCTCGACCATGCGTTTGTCCGCTTCGCGTTCGGATATGCCTTCGGTCTTGGCATCTATAAACTCGTCGTGTTGGGTAGATATTACTATGGTGTCTATGCGTAACGGCTGGTCGTTCTCATTATACTCAACAGTAACCTGACTCTTAGCGTCCGGACGTAAATAAGTCATGACTTTGCCTTCGCGGCGTATCGCGGCGAGCTCTTTGACCAATGCATGGCTCAAAGCCAGGGTAAGCGGTATGTATAACGGAGTCTCGTTGGTCGCGTAACCAAACATCATGCCTTGGTCGCCGGCACCTTGTTCCTTTACATCTTCTTCGTCGGCTGCGTGTCGTTCGCGGTCCACGCCTCGGTTTATATCCTGGCTCTGTTCGTGAAGCGCCGAAAAGACGCCGCATGAGTTGCCGTCAAACATTAGTTCGCTGCGGTTATAGCCGATGCGGTTGATAACACGTCTCGCAACTCCCTGAAGGTCTATATAGGCTTCGCTGTCCACCTCGCCGGCAAGCACAACCTGGCCGGTTGTAACGAGTGTTTCGCATGCCACTTTCGATTTTGGATCGCGCACGAGGAACTCATCAAGGATGGCATCGCTAATTTGGTCGGCGACTTTATCAGGATGACCCTCTGAAACAGATTCTGAAGTAAAAAGATAGTTCATGTCTCTACTAAACATAAATATAGCGTCACGGCTTATCATTAGCCACGACGCTTCGGATTAATTATTAAATACTTTTTCAGCGATTATGGCGACACGTGTGTGTCGGTAATCGGCAATTTTAGCATTTTTTTGTGTGGTTGCAAGCAGCCAAATCTGTCCACGTCGTTTTGATGTCGCAAAGGTAATAAAAAATAGATTAATGGCCAAATCCCGATTCTATGGCCTCGCGAGACTGTTGCATGAGGTCGTTTATGTCGTGACCGCCTTCGGCAGCTACAATGGGCTGATGAATGGTAAGACGGATATGACCCGGGCGAGGCAACGGATATCTCGAATTTCGCGGAAGTATAGCGAAGGCACCGTCTATGGTTACGGGAACTACGGGCAGGTTGAATTCTTCGGCAAGGATATATGCTCCGCGTTTAAAGTTACCCATGCGCCCTGTTTTTGTACGCGACCCTTCCGGAAAGACAACAAGGCTCATGCCCGATGACAGCCGGCTTTCAGCCTGTTTCAGTGACTGTCGTATGGCGGTAGGTGATGTCCTGTCCACAAAAATATGTCCGGCTTTGTAGCAGGCATATCCCACAAAAGGTATTTTGCGAAGTGAGGCCTTCATCATCCATTTGAAATTGTGACCTAAAAAACCATATATGGCAAAGATGTCAAATGCCCCCTGATGGTTGGCAACAAAAACATACGAGGTAGCGCT
Organism: Muribaculaceae bacterium; assembly: GCA_022509065.1. Classification (GTDB taxonomy): domain Bacteria; phylum Bacteroidota; class Bacteroidia; order Bacteroidales; family Muribaculaceae; genus CAG-873. Next base: position 46,779 of record JAFLTY010000005.1, on the reverse strand, counting down.
GTCAATGTTTTGCCGTCCTTTAACGCTAACTGTGATAAAATTGAGCCAGCAAAAAATCATTGCCCATATCTTGGCCGGATAGTATCCCCAAAAACGTCCGTTTGAAAAGATACATCCGATAATTGTTATGATGGAAGTTACAATAGTCAACGCCACGCATAGTGGAACGGCGATGAAAAGTTGATAGATGCGAAAAAGATAAATCATTGCGATATAACTTGGTTTTAGTGTGCAAAAGTAAATATTTATTTTGCGTTGCACAAATAAATATTTAACTTTGTGGGATAGCACTATTCCTTTATGAGCAATATCCCCGACACCACTGACATCCGGTTTATGCGCCGCGCTTTGCAACTTGCACAAGGCGGCTTGGGACATGTGTCTCCAAATCCCATGGTTGGCTGTGTCGTTGTGTCGACAGACGGTCAAATCATCGGTGAGGGATGGCACAGACATTATGGGCATGCTCACGCTGAGGTCAATGCCATAAACAGCATTCCCGGTGACTTAACGAAACTTTTGTCACAGAGCACTGTTTATGTCACTCTCGAGCCTTGTTCTCATTTTGGAAAAACTCCTCCATGCGTTGATTTATTGGTGAGGAGTGATGTCCGTCGTGTTGTTATAGGTTGCATAGACCCATTCGGTAAAGTCAACGGCACCGGGGTTGAGAAATTGAGGAACGCAGGCATAGAAGTAACAACCGGGGTACTTAAAGAGCAATGTGAAAGTCTCAACGCCAGGTTTTTTACAGCTCATACCCTTCATCGTCCTTTCGTTACTCTGAAATGGGCTCAAAGTGCCGATGGCTTTATGGATAGTGAACGAAAAGCCAACAGTTCGCCCGCACGTTTCTCAAAGGACACCGGAATGTTGGCTGTCCATAGGTTGCGTGCTCACCATGATGCTATCGGAGTAGGGTCGGGAACTATATTAGCCGACAAACCACGCCTTGATGTTCGCTATTGGGTAGGTGACAATCCAAGAAGAGTCGTTTTTGACCGCCGCGGAAGAGTAGTGAATCCCATAGGAGAATTATTCGAAGTTTTGGGCGATCTATACTTACAAGGCATCACATCGCTTCTTGTCGAGGGAGGACCGACGCTTTTGCGAGCGTTTATATCTGCCGGTCTTTGGGACTTGGCGCGTATTGAGACGGCTCCTCTCATCCTCAGCGCAAAGGGTAGGGCGAAAGCCCCCGAGTTGGCAATCGCGCCTTTTATGCACGAAGATATCGGAGGGAATGACGTCTCTTATTTTTCAAACAATAGTCTGGTCAACGCTTTCTTTGTTGAACACGGATTGTAAACAGTGACTATAAAAATGAACAGCAAGACTATATTGATTGTCGGAGCAGGAGGTTTCATCGGAGGTTTTATAGCCCGTAAAGCTCTTGAAAAAGGATATGATACGTGGGTTGGAGTGCGTAAATCCACATCGAGACGTTATCTTAGTGACTCCCGTCTGCACATTGTAGAGTTTGATTATGACGACACGGACAGTATAGACGCAGTTCTTCAGAGTCAGTGTCCCCGGTCGGGTCGATGGGATTACATAATCTGGAATCTTGGAGCCACGAAATGCGAGAACTATGCGGATTTTAACCGTATAAACTGCACTTATCTTGAAGACTTCGTAGAATCGTTGCTTAAACTGGGAAAAGCCCCGGAGCGTTTCCTTTTTATGAGTTCTCTCAGCGCTTTGGGTCCGGGTGATGAAAAAAATTACATACCACTTACCGATAAAACCATTCCGAGCCCTAATACGCGTTACGGCGTGTCAAAGATAAAAGCCGAAACTTTTCTTGATATGAAGGCCAATGCTCTTAATTGGATAGTTTTCCGACCTACGGGAGTATATGGTCCTCATGAAAAAGACTATTTGATGATGATTAAAAGTATCGACCGTGGTTTTGACGTCGGGATGGGATACAAAAGACAGATGTTGACCTTCATATATGTGGAAGATTTAGTCGATGCAATGTTTGACGCCTTGGAAGCCCCCGCTGAAAATGTCATACACAAAAAGTTTATAATAAGCGAAGACAGAGCATATACCCAAAAAGAATTTCGTGACATAGTCAAACGACACCTGGGCAAAAAGACAGTTGTCCCTGTCAAATTGCCTATGTGGATTGTTTTGGTTGTCAGCGCGCTGATGGAGAAGATGGCTGTCGCAAAAGGCAAGACCTCAACGCTAAACCGGGATAAGTTTAAAATAATGAAACAACGCAACTGGACATGCGATATTACCGGGGCTGTCAATGCTTTTGGCTTTGTTCCCCGTTGGAATCTTGACAAGGGAATGGAAGAAACTATAAAAGCCTATTTGGCAGAAAAACAACAAAAGAAAAAATCATGATACCCGAAGGTGAATTTCGAGATGAGGGCGGACCCATTCGTCCGCGCCGGCCGTGGTGGTTTACCGCATTGCTTATACTGCTTGTTTTTCCGGCTTTCGCTACTCCCTGGCTCCTGGCAGACGCCCCTGCCGGCACGCTGTTGGAGATATTGATAAAATGGTTCCCCGCTTATTTGCTACTATCTGCCTTTTGCGCTTGGTATGCCTATCCGGCTCGGCGTGAAGTCGCGTGGATATTAGTTGCCTTAATGGTTTTAAGCTCCGGGTCACTATTCATGATTTAGCATTGCGGTTTTTCAAAGAATTTATTTACCAATTAACGGGCATAACTTAGCTAAGAGACGGTTCGACAATTCATCGTCGAACCGACTCTAAAACTGGTATGTAAGCATGATTTTGAGCCCTATCTGATTACTGGTGAAGATGGGACCGTACATGGCGAAAAAAGGGGTCTTAGATGGTGAATCGGTAAATTGTAATACAAGATCTGTATAATGGGTGTATCTTCTATACCAATCAACCAAGACAGAAGCATACACATGAGGCCAAATCATATAATTGAGGTTGCCGCTCAGATTGAAGAAACTCGCATTGCTGGCGTCACCTTGTACGTTTGGTTCCGGAATCTCCGGATGATCCTGCGGATTCGATTTATATCCTTTCAATGAATACAATCGGTAAAATCTGGCGTCGGCTCCTGCCGTGAGTCGCCATTTCGGATATATGAACTTAAAACCGCCTTTCAGGCTGAATCCCATCCCCCAATTGTAGTTCCTATGGTAATTTCTGTAAAAATCGCTGAGGATACCACCGAGTACTATGGCGTTGACATGTGCGTAGCCGTCAATTTGCCAGAGTCCGTCACGTCGGTATTGACCCAAAGCGCCACCTCCTATACTTGCAGGTGTGCCGAATTTGTAGGGTACAAGACAGGCGTCGAAAGGCCATTTGTTGACATACGACGAGATGGTATCGGAATCGAAATAATCAAAATGCTGATAAAGTCCGAGCGACAGCTTACTGTTTTTACTGTCAAGAATTTCCCTGCTTAGTAACCGTCCTTGAATTTCAAAACGGTTTAAGAGGGGCTGCGTTTTGATTACGTCGAGATCAATTAGGAAAGTAAAATAATCGTACGGATAATTAGTCTTTTCCTCAAATTTTTCGCCATATTCAATATTGATTCTTCCTGTCAGTCCAGCTCTCGTAAAGTTTTTTTCATTATTGAAAAAAAGTACTCGGGTTCCTAAAGAAAAAGACATTTTTACGGGAGGAATACCGAATCTTTTGCCGGAAGTAGCACTTCGTTGCCATGCTTTCCCGGTTACTATGCGTGTAACGCCTCTCATCGGCGAGATAATAAATCCTGCAAGCTCCCTACCGAACCTTTCGGCTCCTGTCGCTCGATCATCTATTACAAGGTCGGACGTACGGTAAAGAACCTCACCAATGGCAGCCCCGCCAATGGGTGTGGCGATGATGTCGTTGGTAGACGGATATTCTTTCTCCATAAACATTTCCCACATCGCGCTCCCACCGATTGCAAAAAGGGATGATTGCCAGAAGTTGTAGCCGTTGCTACGTCCCGCGTTGTAGAAAAGCGATCCGTTGTAGGGATGTGCAAACATATTGGTGCTCAGATGGTCGTTGTCCCATTCAAACCCGTGTCGAAAATTTTCCTTGACGGTTTCCCATGAAATATAGGCAAACTCCCCTTTTTGGATATAGCGGTCGAAAGCCCACAATCCGAGATTCATTCCCACTACTTCCGCTCCAGCCCTCCAGAACGCCTTATGCTCGAATCGCTTCACATCCATGCTGTCAGGTGTAACCGGCGTTACAACCGGTTGCGGCAGAAACGTCTCCAATATATCCTGATTGTCTTTACTTTGGTCAAGGATAGAATCGATTTCTTCTTGAGCCAATAAAGAATTAATCGCTGAGAATATCAGGATAACTGAAAGCAGAGTACGCATCTGTAAAATTTAAATATCAAACCTTTACACTCAGTTTATGTCTATGATGAAATGGAAGAAAATATCTCCGGCAGTTACTACCACTGTAAAATCTTCTGATTGAAGCTTATCAATGTCAGAGAATTGGCAATGAATGGTATTCCCTTCAATTTTCATTTCGCAATTTTCTGTGGAAAAATAATTTAAGGATTCATCTTCATAGCTCATGTCAGGATATTCCGCGAACCAAAAACTATTGTAGTTCTTGCAAATGATATCGAGAGAACCGGATTTAGATACTTCTATTTTTGCATCGTATTTAGCATGGTCTTTATCTTTTCCACTGGGTTTGACAATTTTAATCCCTGAACTTACATTTTTATAATCCCATTTCATTGGTTCCCAATTTCCCACAACATCATCATCACAAGAATAGACGAAGATAAGTGTAAACAGAAGAAATAATAATTTTAAACCCTTCATTAGTTTCATATAGTTTTTGATTATTGAATGTTTCATATCGTGAAATTAACTGTGAGCAAGTCTTAACATTTTTATCTCATAATGGCAGAGGAAGAACCACCGGAATTTTGGAGTTCATCGCCACGTTGGATTTTCTTACCAAAATTGAAAGTGTAACTCGCCGTGATATTTATAAACTGATGCGATGATGCCGAATATGTTCTTATTGTACTATCATACCATTGGCTATCAATCCAAGCAGTCCTTTCGAGCCAGTTGCAACGGAAAATATTAATAGCCGAAGCATTTATATTCCATTTCCCATTGCCCCAACCTATTTTAAGGTTGTAATAATCCTTGTTTCGGGCACATATTGCATTTGTGTCGTCTTCTAACAATCCTTTACCGGCACTGCTATAATATAAAGTGGCATACCAGTTTTTGAGATAATAGGATGCGCTAAGAGTGATGCGAGGACTGATGACATGTTGTGCATAAATGCCTGTCAGATTTTCGTAAGTGAGACGTGGCCGGGCACTCAGAACCAATGAGCGGTTAAACAACTTTAATGAAGCTGAAACTCCTACACTAAAAAGGTCATAATCGCCAATGTCTTGTAAAGAACGTAACATAGCTCCACCAGGGCCATTGGGAGTAAATACGGGAGCTATGAATTGAGAAAGATGATACCATGTTACATATCCGCTCAATGAGAATTTATTTGTTGGGAACCAACTATATTCTCCATTCAAGCTAAGGGTTTCTTTGTTTTTCAACAAAGGGTTTCCGGTTTGCCATAATAGTTCATTCACTTGAAGAACATCGGGCGTTTTATCCGCCAAATCGATTGTGCCGACACCATAACTAAAAGATAGTTCAAATTGATTTTTATCGGTTGGCGAGTAGGACACCTCAGTTTGTGCTAACGGGATGATGCTGTTGCTTTTAATGCCGCTTATGGTATTGGATTCGGCAACAACGCCACCTGCGACAAAAATATTGAATTTCTGATTGCTAAATGTATATGAGGGAGTAATAGTCCATCCATATTGGTTGAATACTGGCATTGCAGCTGTATTACCACTGTATGTCACTTTATCATGTTCATAAGCTGCGAAAAACCAACAGCCTAAAGTATGCCTGTCAAGAAATGTCTTTGATACAGACCCATTTACATTAAAATTGAATTGCTTTTCCGAAGCATCGGTTACAATCTCGGTTTCATCTGACTTATAAAGAGTATGGGAATTATTGTGGGTAAAATCAACATTGGTTCTAAAACTCAATTGCCAGTCTCGACCTAAGTCAAAATAAAACCTTCCGTTCCAATAAGGATTGATGAATTTTGAATTGGAAATATTGGTAAAAGGACTTTCAGACAATTGGAAAAGCGGGCTTGAAAAAACGACTCGCCCGCTGTAGTCAGAATGAGGTTGATTGTCAGAAATAATACTGAAAGTATTTGAGATGGAAGTTTTTTCCGAATCATAGCGTGCGCGAAACGAACCCCAAATATAATTTTGCTGATAACGGCTGTCATCAAGGGTAGTTGAACGTGTTATTTCATTGACAGCTCCATCTGCTTGAGGGAAACGGAATATCTGATCTTGCTCTGTGCCGGTGTGGCCACGGTCGGAATATTTATCATAGAAATTGATGTCGTAGGTCATCCGCTTATAAGAAGTCTTGACATAAGCCTGACCGCTTCCCGAACCTGCCAATACATTTCCGACACCTGTAATTTTGGCATAACCTCCGTAATCATAGTGATTCAGGATAATGTTGATAACATAATGATCGTTGCCGAAACGGGTGTCGGTGGGATAAATAAGATACTCCACCTTTTTAACGTCAGCCGGATTGAGTGCGTCTTTCTCGGCTTGCGTCGCAAGCTCATAGTCAATATAAATGGCTACACCTTTACCGCTGTTTGTTTGCACGTCTCCTGACGAGGGATTAACGACAATCTGCGGTATAGCCATTTTTGCAAGCAAGTCGGCGGCGTTTTGGGCTGTACGCTTGGCGTTGCGGTCGGGCAGATATGTAGTTTTATTGGCAGAGGTATACTGCGAGGCTCCTTCAACCACTACTTCATTGAGAATTTGTGCGTCGATTGAATCTGTTGCTTCCTGACTTTGTGCCGTTGCGAGAAATGGTAAAATGATGAAAGCGAAAATTAATTTTCTCATGTTGATTGATTCTTTCATTTTTAGACACAATCAGCAGCAAAAAAGTGACATCAAATTAATAAGATATGGGAATTTGAGTGTTAAATCTCTTTGATTGCAAAGATACCGGTTAACGAATATGGAGTGATGGTGACATTTTCCCATGTTCCGTAATATGACGTGATTACATACATCTGCAATTTCAGAGCTTCGAGCGAGCCGGCGGTGTTAGGAATTGTGAATTTAGCGGTAGGTTCATCTCCTGTAGAATTACCGATTGCCGTTTTTGTTATCTCGGGGATGAAAGTTGTATTCGGGCTCCAAGCAGTCGCACCACTGCCCAATGAGATTTCTATAGTGGTAGCTGTTCCTGTAGTAGGTTGCCAATAAAGTTGCTCCTGAGGGACAGAAATAGTAAAATGGTCGGAAGAGGTAACTTCGAAAGAATTGGTATATTCCTCTCCGGTTGTCGATTGGGAGTGAACAGTGACGATTAGGCGCCCTTGACATTCAAATTCCGGCATCTCCGAAAATATGATGCGTTCAATGTTGTCGGCAATTAAAATTTCGGCGTCAAAGCTCCCTTTCTTTGCGAGGTTGCCTATGAGTGAGAAATTTACGCGACCTTGTAAGTTATTCAACGAGACTCTGAATTCAAGGTCTTTCCCGGAGAAAGGTTTGCCATCAATAACTTCAGCTTTTGCACCATCGTTAGCTATAAGAGATACGCTCTGCAAAATGACACCTTGAGGAGCTGTCATTTCAACGTCCGATACCTTAATTGAGAGTTGTTCAGTGGGAATTAACCATTGTGATGTCGGGGAGCTCTTGACGGATGCCTCGATTTTAACTAATGTAGTGTCAATAATATCCAATTGGGGTTCATCCTGGTTCGAACAGGAAGTGCCGAGTACCAAAAAAATTAATAACTGAACAATTAAATTTAAGTGATGATATTTGAATCTCATAGCTTAGGTTTTTTAATGATGCAAAGTTATCCAAAAATTTTTGATTATGAATGAACAAATGTTAAGTCAAATCACCCCCCCCCATTTTAACTTTGTTTAACATTGGCTTTACGTAATCGACTTAGATGTTGAGGGGTTATATTGAGAAACGAGGCTATATCTTTCAAATCGAAAATTTCAAAAACCCTCGGGCTTTTTTCAATAAGTGTGTTATATCGTTCTTTAGGAGATTGTATGTATAAACTGATAAGACGTTCATAGGCCGTATAGAACAACTGCTCGTTCGCTTGAGCTATTTGCCGTTCAACACATAAGTCGTTTTTTGCCAATTCGTTAATCTTAGAGACAGATAAACAATACATTTCCAAATCGGAATTTGCAATTATCGAGACAATAGAAGGGAGTCCTTGCAAACAAAAAGGCCAACTTGCTGCAAAACCATCGACTGTCTCCAGCCCGACTATTTTTTCATCATAATTTGCAGTATAAGCGACATATTTCACCGAGCCTTCCTTAATTAAACCGATATACCGAGCAACCTTACCTATGGTGATGAATTCTTCTCCTTTTTTGTATTTTCGGAGGACACCTTGTTCACGACATAATAGACTCCAAAATTCAGAGTCGATGCTCTCAAGGTATGTATTGAAGTCTTTTAGCATGGCGTATGAGGCTGTTTTTTCAAAGGACACAGGCGCGCTGACTATATTTCTATTTTATTTTCGCCAGAAGGAGGGCGTTACCAGCATAATCAGAGCGAATATTTCAAGTCGGCCGGCAAGCATCAGGAATGACAAGACCCATTTGCCTACAGCCGGAACAAAATCAAATGAGCCGGTCACGCCGGTTATGCCGGCACCCAATCCGTTATTTGAGGCACACGAGATTGAGGAAAAAAAAGCATCGACTATCGGGAAATCCATAGCTGATAATAATATGCCTCCAAGCACAATAAGTGCGGTATATATCAGAAGGAACGCGATGATTTCATTGGTGTTTTCGGGAGTAATCACCTGGTTGTTTATCCTCACGGCTTTCATGCTTCGGGGTGAGACGGCTCGCTTTATCTCAACTCTAAAATTTTTAAGCATATAAAGCAAACGGTCAATCTTTGCGCCACCCGATGTAGAACCGGCGCATGCGCCGAAATACATCATAATTAAAGTAAGTACTAAAGTAAGTTCACCCCATGCCTCGAAAGTGCCCGCACCGAATCCCGTCGATGTCATCGCTGAAACGATATGGAATACGGGGTCAATTGTCAACGATTGCCATCCGTTCCACGTCCCGGCATGAAAAATGGAAATCAGTGTGACGACATAATTAATGGCTATCAGCCATAGGAAAGCGCGAAACACGTCGTTTCGCCACAACTCTTTTATTTTTCCTCGAATCGCGGCGAATATCAGCCCGAAGTTGACACCCCCGATAAACATAAACACACTCAACACCAGTTTGACATAGAAAGAATCGTAGGACGCTATACTGTCATTGTGAGTGGAGAATCCGCCAGTCGATATACAAGCGAAAGCATGGCATACGCTATCGAAAAGATTCATGGGACCTAACCAAAGAAGTCCTATCAATATCATGGTGAGGCCGGCATATAAACCCCATAATATCTTTGCGGTATTTGCAATACGGGCGCCTATTTTATCGTGTGTTATTCCTGTTACTTCGGCGTGGAACATGAAAATTCCACGGCTGTTGTTCAGCGACGGTATTATCGTAAGCGTGAATAGCACTATTCCCAAACCGCCAATCCACTGAGTTAACGCCCTCCATAATGTTATTCCGTGGCTACATGACTCAATGTCTCGTATTACGGTGGCTCCCGTGGTTGTGAATCCGGACATGGCCTCAAAGAAACCTTCGCTGACGTTGAGATGTGGCGAGCCAAGAATGAACGGCAACATGCCGAACGACGAATAGACCACCCAAGCCATACATGTTATAAGGCAGCCGTCCTTTCGTCCCAAATTTTCACTTTTAGGCTTTATTGATAAACGCAGTATCAAACCACAGCCGGCTGTTATGATGACTGTTGTCAAGAATGGCAGCCAGTCCGACTCATTCATAAAAACACAAACCAAAAGAGGTATTGTCATAAAAGCGGCCTCGATGAGCAGGAGCAAGCCAAGAAGATAGAACTGCATCGAGATGTTGATGAGGCGGCTGTTGACCGACCGTGATGTCAAAGCAAACGACCTCATTTGCCAAAAAGTTTTTCAATTCTCTTTAGTGAACCGGTCGTGCAGAAGACTATTGCAGTATCGCCCGGCGCGAACTGTGTCGCTCCGGTCACCATTTCGCCTTTGCCGTTTCTTATAAGTCCCGCCAAAGTGAGTTCTACCGGCAATTTTAAGTTCATCACTTTTTCTTTGGTAAGGAATGAACCGGGCTGAACTGTAATACGGCCGACTTCCGCATCCGGCAGCACGAAACATTTTGACGAATCGACGTCGGCATCCAATATCAGTTGAAAAATAGCATTAGCTGTAATGATGGGTTTATTGATGATTGCATCCAGCTTGAAAGACTCTGCTTTGTCAATCAACTGCTCTTTCTCAACCTCTGCGATGTTCTTCTTTACACCCATGTCGCAGGCAGTCAGGCACGAAAGTATGTTGCTCTCGGTATTGTCCGTAAGTGCCACAAAAGCGTCGCATTTACGTATACCGGCTTCTTCGAGAACGTCCAATTCGCTGCCGTCTCCGCAGATAATCTCGCTTTCAGGGCACGACTGCATGAGCTGATGACACCGTTGGCGGTCTTTTTCTATTATCGTGCATGCGAATTTTTTAAATGCTAATCGAACTATCAGTTCCGAAACAGTACTACCGCCCATTAATATCATATTCTTGACTATCAGCGGCTCGATACCTATCAGATCCATGACCTTGTCAAGGCCTTCAGGCGTTGCGGTTACATATAGAATGTCACCTGCCAGAATCTTGTCGTCCCCATGTGGGATGATGGTTCTATGAAGGCGCCTTAATGCCGAAATGTGCAAGTAACGGCTATCCTCAAAAAGGTCTTTCAGTAGATACCCTTGTATTTTTGATTTTGTCGTCACTTCGACTGCAACCATTATAATAGCGCCGTCCTCAAATTCCGACCAGTCTTTGCTCCAGGCATGTTCTAACGAACTGATTATGGACTGAGCAGCAAGGAAGTCGGGAAAAACCACATGATCCACACCCATGCGTTGGACAACCGGAGCATTGGCTGGCAGCAGATAATTGTATTTGTCCACACGGGCTATCGTTCGCTTTGCTCCCATGGACTTAGCCATGGAACAGGCCACCAGATTTTCTGCCGTATTGGCTGTGACAGCCATAAAAATATCGGCATTTTCTGAATTGGCTTCTCGCAGGGTTACGAAATCGGTAGGATCTCCACAATAGGTGCGCAGGTTGAAATCCGATTCAAGGATGCTTAGGTGTTCCGGATTGCTGTCTACCAGAAAAACGTCTTGCTGTTCATCGGCAAAATATTTAGACAGATGAACTCCTACACGGCCTGCTCCTACTATTGTGATTTTCATTATCTTTTTGATTGATCTTTAAAGAAACTGAAGAGCCAATTTTTTTTACTCCCCACAAAAATAGACATTTTTATCGAGCAAAAGCTAATTTTAAGCAACCTATAATCACAAGCGTCTATACGGCTCTTATTTCTTTTCCAATACAGCAAAAGTGAGTTTAGTTTGATTACCTGTCGTAACCGGCTGCCTTGGCCAAAGCAACGAACTCCATAAGGTCAGCCGAGATGAGTGCCGGGTTGTTACCGGGAGTGAGGGACGAAGTCGTGACTATTCGTGCTTGAGATCCACAGATGCCGATGGCTATTATCTGGTTAATAGATAGAGCTGAGATGTCGTCGCTCGTCGATGTTTTATAATCGATGAGTATAATGGAGCAATTTGCGGTCAGCGACTCGATAATAGATTTATGCTGAGTGTACACAGCGTTGATTTGCGGAAGGAGAAAGCCTTCAAAGGAACTTTCGGGTCGGTCTGATGTGGGAAGGTCTGCCAAATCTATCCAGTTGTCGTTATTAAGCTCGGGGACAGCGGTTAAGTCAGGTAGGAAGATGGGTACTACCCATTCTGGCTGTTCCGCAGTGGGTGTGGTTTCTGCCTGTGCGTTTTGTGGCAGAAAAACTGCCACGGTGGTTATGAATATGGAGGCTATAACGAGAGAAAAGTGGTGTCGTTTCATGGAGTGGAATATGTTTAATATGTTATTTTTCACAAAGGTACGAATAATGGGTAGAATTTCAAAGGAACACGGGACTATCGTTACATAAAAACACCGGGCAATAGCGCGGCTTTGCCACTTGTCTGGGAAGTTGATAAAAATTGATTAAAAAACGAAAGCACAACGATGAATGATATCGTTGTGCTTTCAGTTAGTCCGGGATGTGTCAGTTAAGGACGATGCCCGGAAGTGTTGTGCCCTTGAGTGGATAATAAGCCCTGGCAAATTGACGCAGGTTATGAAGGACTTCGGGGCGCGGTCCGCGAGCTACGGGCTTGCGGTTAATTGTTGTTGATTCCATTGTCTGGGAGAATTGAGTAGAACTTTTTTTCATAGGCAAGATTTGGTTAAGAAGTTAAGAGATGTCATGCGGTTTCAATTATTTGAACCGGACACAATTAAAACGATGACAACATTGAAATTATTGTATCGACAAACGATTTTTTACAACTCTTTTCTCCAATGAATACATTCAACGAAAAAAGCTAAGAGCCGGTTCGATAATTCATCGTCAAACCGACTCTAAGGCTTGACGAATCCGACCTTGTCTTTTGCTGTAATCTTCCGTATCACCTTGCATGGGTTTCCGGCAGCTACTACACCGGCCGGAATATCATGAGTGACAACACTTCCCGCTCCAATCACCGAGTCGTCTCCGATGGTAACACCACTTAATATTATGCTTCCTCCTCCTATCCATACTCGGTTGCCTATGGTGATAGGTTCCGGTATGAGGGCTCCGGCTATGCGTTCATCAGCATCGAGTGAATGATTGGCTGAGTACATGCTCACGTTGGGGCCAATCAATGTGTTGTTGCCTATTGTAATCTGACCGCAATCGAGCAACGTACACCCGAAGTTGATATATAGATCGTTTCCAAGTGAGATATTTTTACCAAACTCGCATGCGAAGTTAGGTTCCATAAAGACGCGTTCGCCGACTTTCTTGAAAAGTTTACGCATTATTTCCTGGCGTTTTTCAACCTCGTCGTCGGTAGTGCGGTTAAATTCTTTAAACAGTTTTTTTGCCTCGACACGACGGTCGAAAAGATCAGCGTCAAAATCATCGTAGAGTTGATGTTCTTGCATTTTATCCCATTCAGTCATTGTGCATTAGATTTATTTAGGTATGACGATAATACTCTTTAGTCAATGATTTATATATTGTTAACCCGGACTGTTAACAGCTGTTATGCAAAAGTAACGTTTTTTCTTTAGACATCAAATGATTTAAACAACTTTATCTACGCAACATACGTGACGTATCCCCGAGGTATTTTTGATTTGATATTTAATATTTAAGAGTTGGATAGTGTGATGTCGGATTATTTTTTCGGGTTTAGTTTTAAAAACAAACAGAATTTAGTATTTTTGCATAAATATATAGTTTCATCGCTTTAATCGCTTTTATTATGAAAGTATTGATGATAAACGGTAGTCCTCATCTCAATGGGTGTACTGCCAGAGCATTGAAAGAGGTCGCGGATACACTTGCTGCCCAAGATATTGAATCACAGATAATAAATGTAGGCAACAAAGATATTCGGGGATGCATTGGCTGTAATTACTGCCGCGAACATGGAAAGTGTGTGTTTAACGACTTGGTAAACGAAACCGCACCACTGTTTGAGAAAGCCCAAGGTTTGATTGTAGGAACTCCTGTCTATTACGCGCATGCCAACGGAGGAGTTCTCTCGTTTCTCGATCGCTTGTTTTACAGCACCTCGTTCTCAAAAGTGATGAAAGTCGGAGCCACCGTAGTGTCCTCGCGTCGCGCCGGAAGTACATCGGCATTCGACGACATAAACAAATATTTCACCATCTGCGGTATGCCGATAGCATCGAGCACTTATTGGAACGAAGTTCATGGTTTTACGGCTGAAGATGTAGAGAAAGACCTCGAAGGACTTCAGACCATGAGACATCTCGGCCTTTCAGTGGCTTACCTGATAAAAAGTATAGCTCTTGGGCGCGAACGATTCGGTGACCTGCAGTTGCCGGTAGAGGCTCGCACCCATTTCATAAGGTAGTTGTATTAGTTTAAGTTATATTCATTTTAAAAGTTTGTCAATGGAGAAAATATATATTATAAGATTTGTTCTGTTTATTATAATGAGCTTCATTTCATTTAACCCCGTGCATGCAATGAAAGAAAGTCCTAATGTAGAGAAGTTTGCCCAAAACGGTTACAAATACGATACCTTTAGTACCCAAGAAGGTCGAAACATCAGTATTATTTTTATCAAGCACGGTTCTATTGCCATCGATATTGATAACTACTTGGTATATATAGATCCAGTTTCGATGTTCGGTAACGACTTTAGCGTACTGCCTAAGGCCGACTTGATACTTGTAACACACGAGCATCAAGATCATCTGGACGCAAAGACTATAAGCACACTGTCAACCGAGTCTACCAAGGTGATGACAAGTCGAGCGGTGGCCGAAAAAATTAAGGCGGAGCCTCTGTCTGTAGGTCAAAGGGTTGATAATAAGCAGGGAAATTTCATCTTTGTCACTATGCCCGCATATAATATTACTGAAGGGCATTTAGACTTTCATCCCAAGAGCCGGGGCGATGTCGGTTTCGTCATTTCTGTCGACGGATTTCGCATTTATGTGGCAGGCGATACTGAAGATATCCCTGAAATGGCTCAATTGGCCGATGATGATATTGATGTCGCCTTTCTGCCGGTCAACCAGCCTTTTACCATGACTCCGGAGCAAGCCATCCATGCAATCGAGATGATTAAACCTCATATTGTTTATCCATATCATTTCGGTCAAACCGATCTTACTCCGATTGTCAATGCCTTTGCCGGCAGCGATGTGGACATTCGTCTACGCGCACTTGAGTAGGATAGGAGGAGTTTATTGAGGTTGGGCATCGTTATGATCCCGGAGAAGTTCGATTGCTTTGTCAAGATCCTGCTCCCGAACAAGTATTGTAACGCCGCCAAAGACGGGCACATAAAGGTTGTTCTGATCGGATAGTACTGAAGGGATACCGTTAGCTTCAAGCATTCCTTGTATGATTGCGGCATCCTGAAGAGTAGGGAAGTTGCTGAGTGGAGTCATTCACAAGGTGGTTTATGTGGAGAATCAGTTTAGAGTAGACGCTTTGGTGTTAGGAATAACATAAATGGTCACCCCAATTCGTGCATTGCAGGACGCTTCGGGGTTGAACTGGGATATTTCAGCGTGGACGATGTGAGACCAGCCGGCGTTGAGCAATGCGGCTATCTCGTTGTTTTCAGAGCGTGGTATGTAGCCTATTTTAACCGGGTCGTCGTTTTGCACCGAAATTAGAACAGCTACAGCGTTTGAGTCGTGTTTGTTGTCGGGTTCAGGAGAGAGAATAAGAGAGTCGCCGGCATGCATGGATTGCCATAACTGATTGCTCTCATCAAGGTAGTGTTGAACTCCGGTTACATAAAAGTTTTTGAAAACGAACCGTCCTGTACCGTATGCCTGTTGTGGCTCGCAAGCCATTTGTGGAGAATAGTGGTTTAAGAAAACAATATCTGTGAAACCTTTCGTCTTGAGTTGTTCGGCTATGGCGTCAGTTCGAGGAGTGTGGTCATCGAATTGAAATTGGAATGCTTCAGCAGTTATCTTGTGGACAGCCGTGAGACGTATAAGATTACGATAGAAAATGTGGGACTCTTCCGGAGTCATGTAACTATTCACCTCAACGATAAACCGATTGTGATTCTTTGCCAACCTCGCCACTACCTCATCGCTTTCGAGGAGGTTTGTACGAGTAAGGGATATAGCATCTTCTGAGATAGCCTCGATTTTGAAATTGCTCATGGATTAATTATATGGGCAGGTCAGATGTAGTGTTCCTTAAAATACAGGGCGTTGCCCTTGCGTATAATAGCCGATGAGTCGATGAGTTTTCGAAGTGTTGTTATCAATTCATCCTCACGTCCTGGCAGAGCTGCTTTTAGCTGGGTGATATGTAAACCCGGATAGCGCATGACGCAATCTATGACATGCTGCTCGAAAGACTTGCGAGCTTTTTTTTTGTCGCTACGGGAGATTTCTTTTTTTGAGCGCTGTTTTCGGTGACCGACGCAAATGTCGCACATTCCGCAATCGTCGGCATCTTCTTCGCCAAAATAGGCCAGAAGTACTTTATCGCGGCATTCGTCTGCGCCAAACACGAAATTACGGATGGCCCGAATACGCTCGGCCATTAGAGCTTTTCGGTCGTCATATACGCTACGTGACAACACAATGTGTTGAGTAAGCTCGCGGGACGTTGGAAGATAAATGAAGGGTAGCTGTCTTTTGGGAATGTAATGTAGGATTTTTTGTCTTGACAAAGATAAAAATGCCTGATAGACGGCCTCGTGGTTTAGTTCGGCGTGGTAAGCTATAATCTTTTCGTCGACGTTAATATAGTCTGCGAACAGTCCCGGATAGAGGCGCAGTATGGTATTGATAACAGCCTGTTCGTCTGTGGTTAAACTAAGCTTGTAGAATTCGTCACGTCGTATTAAGATATGAACCCTTGACCGGGATGCAGGATCCTCATTATAGTCGAAATATCCGGCATTAGACAAAATGGTGAGTGCACTTTTTACCTGATCGGCATCAAAATGGAAAGTCTTAGCGAATTTTGCAGTATCGAACTCATAGACATGTCCGAATCCTTCGCCTACAGGTATATCCATGAAAACGCATGCCTTTTCGTAGACCTGTGCGATGAAATCCTTGGGCGGAAATGCCGTGTTGAGTCTGCGCGTGAGCGAGGCTTTGTCGTGATTGGCTGCAATCAATAGCGCATAGGCGTGTTTGCCGTCACGACCCGCGCGTCCGGCTTCCTGATAATACTCCTCGAGAGATGGAGGGACGTCGAGGTGTATGACGAGGCGAACGTCGGGCTTGTCTATTCCCATGCCGAAAGCGTTGGTGGCTACGATAACGCGAACCTGATTTTCTTTCCAAAGACGCTGACGTTCTTCTTTGAGGGCTGCATCAAGGCCTGCATGGTAGAATGTGGCCGATATGCCTGCTTTATTGAGTATTTCGGCATAACGGGCGGTGGCAACCCTTGAGCGAACGTAAACTATAGCGCAGCCCTGAACGGCGTTGAGTGCCTCGACAAGTTTGTTCTCCTTGTCGGTGTCATAACGTATCACATAGCTCAGATTGGTGCGATGAAAACTGAGAGTAAACAGTTTATATCCGTCACGGAAATCGAGATGTTGTATAATGTCATTACGGACAAAGGGTGTGGCGGAAGCTGTCAGAGCAAGGACGGGGACATTGGGGACGGCCTTACGCAGGGATGCTATGTTGAGGTAAGATGGACGGAAATCGTAACCCCATTGCGATATGCAGTGCGCTTCGTCAACGACTATGAGACTGACATCCCACGATTTGACTTCTGAACGAAAGGTCTCGTTGCGAAGCCTTTCAGGCGAGACATATATCAATTTGACAGCCTGTAGTCTGGCTTTGTCGCACACCAAATTGCTTTCGCGTCGCGACTGTCCCGAATAAAGGGCGGCAGCCTTAATGCCTTTGGCCTTGAGGTTGTCGACCTGATCTTTCATAAGGGAAATAAGAGGTGTGACAACAATGGCAAGTCCCGGCAACATTAAAGCCGGGACTTGAAATGTTATCGATTTTCCGGCGCCAGTAGGAAGTAGGCCAAGCGTGTCATGACCCGCAAGAACACTTTCGATGATGTCAAGCTGGAGAGGACGAAAATCGGAGTAACCCCAATATTGCTGTAAGATCTCGCGTGGAGACATCAGGCCGGATGAGTGTTTATCTGAATCTGTTTGACGTGCAGTTGGAGCGCGCCCGATTCGTTATGATGCTTGTTCTCTTCGATAGTGTAACAGATGTCGAAAGGCTGTCCCGAATGGATATAGTCGAAAAACTGACTCATGTTAAAGGCGATTCCGTTAAATACCTTACCTGATGAGTCGTCTACGAGCTCGAACTTGATGTGCTCAAAATTTCGTCCAACCAGTTTGCTTGTTCCGAAATCCTTGACGTTTCGGGTACAGAACACAGGTTTTTGGTTGCCCGGTCCGAAAGGATTGAATAGTCTGAGAGTTGATACGAACTCGGGAGTAATCTTAGCGAAATCGATAATGGCGTCAATATCTATCTGCGGAGTTAGTTGAGCGGGAGTGATATTGGCGGCAACAAACTCTTCAAAACGACGAGTGAATTCGGGGATGTTTTCTTCTTTCATCGATAGACCGACGGCGTAAGTATGACCGCCGAAATTTTCGAGGAGGTCACGCGTAGAATCTACTGCTTTGTATATATCGAATCCTTGAACAGACCGGGACGACCCTGTCGCAAGACCATTGACAAGAGTCATGACTACCGAAGGCTTGTAATAAAGTTCAGTGAGTCGTGATGCTACAATACCTATAATACCTTTGTGCCAGTCTTTGTTGTAGATGACAATCGATTTTTTATCGCTGTCAATCTCACCTCGCTGTGTAAGAATCTCGTTGGCCTCTTCGGTGATGCGTTTGTCGAGTTCTTTACGGTCCTTGTTATATTGGTCGATAGCGAGACTGCGGCGGTTCGCATCCTTAAGGTCGCGGGATACCAACAACTCGACAGCTTCCATGCCACTTTGCATACGGCCGCTCGCATTTATTCGGGGGCCAATCTTGAAGATGACATCGCTGATTGTTATTTCCTTGCCCCCGAGGCCGCATGTGCGGATAATGGCGCGAAGTCCCATGTTGGGATTCGAGTTTAATCGTTTAAGGCCATGGTATGCCATGACACGGTTTTCGTCTACCATAGGCACCAGGTCGGCCGCTATTGAAACAGCCACGAGGTCGAGCATTCCCTCGAGTTCGGCTGTCCCGAGCCCGTTGGAAATAGAGAACGCTTGCATGAGTTTGTAACCAACCCCGCAACCCGAGAGGTGAGTACACGGATATGTGGTGCCTTCCAACTTGGGGTTAAGTATAGCCACCGCCGGAGGAAGTTCGGGGTCGGGCACATGGTGGTCGCAGATAATAAAATCTATGCCGCGGCTTTTGGCATATTTGATTTCTTCGATAGCCTTGATACCGCAGTCCAGAATGATGATGAGTTTGACCCCGGCTTCGTATGCATCATCGATAGTTTTCATCGAGATGCCGTAGCCTTGGTCGTATCGGGCCGGAATCGCGAACTCTATCTCGCTGTAGAAGTTTTGGAGATATCGATACACGAGCGCAACGGCTGTCGTGCCGTCAACGTCATAGTCTCCATAGACCATGATTTTTTCTTTCGCCCCCATCGCGAAGTTAATGCGGTCGACCGCCTTGTCCATATCCGGCATAAGAAACGGGTCGTGGAGATCTCGGAGAGAAGGATGAAAAAATTTCTCGGCCTCCTCGATAGAACTTATTCCACGTTGGACAAGTAACTCACTGATTGGCTCTACTTTATGGAAGCGGCGGGCCAAATCGCTTTCGAGTTTCTGTTCTTCGGGTGATAGAGGTAGATAGTTCCATCTACTGTTAGTCATTTATATGGTTTTTTATTTTTTTGCTTGGAAAGTTACTGCCGAAGCAGTAAACGCTCGTGTAGCGTTGCAATGATAAGGCACTATTAAGGCAATATCATCGCAAATTTAGCAAAAAACCTTAAAAATGAGAGAGTGCATTAACTTTCTTTTGCATTAATTAGCACAAGAAAAGTCGATGTACGAAAATACTGAAAAGGGAGATGTTGACGAGTCTGTTTCAGCGGAATCTTAGACGACGTCTCGATGCCACATGATAATAATAGCGGTCTGTGATTATGATATCGACTTTAGCGTCATGAGGCTCGGCTACGATTTGGTCAAAGACCTGAAAATCGTAAGCGACACCAATTTTAGTGGCATTGCTTTCAGGCAGCAGTCGGTCATAATAACCTTTCCCCCGTCCGACACGGTTACCGTAAGGATCGTAACCGACACCGGGAACTACGATTAGATCCATTTCGCTTACCGAACATGTTTCGTCGCCTGTTGGTTCTTCAATCTGAAAAGTGCCCAATCGGAGTGATGACCGGTCATAAGGCAGAATCTCGAGATTCAAACCATTGATGCGCGGGAGAAAGAATTTTTTACGCGAAGCCCATTTGTCAAGGAAACGACGCGTAGACAACTCGTCGGGCAAAGAATGATAGATAAGTATATTATTGGACATTATGAAAGCAGCTGTTTTTTCGAGAATGTCGAAGACAGCGGAAGCAGCGAGGTCCTTTTCGGCTTCGTTTAAAACGGTTTTTCGTGCTTTGACGTTTCGGCGGACATCTTCTTTTTTCATTGTCCTGATGTATGAGAGGGTTAGTTACTCAGTTGAATTGACAGTAATAGGAAAGTCGGCTTTGCCGGCTTTGAGAGCGTCGACGGCTTCGCGGACATTAGTGTCAATAGAGTTGTAGATTTTGTAATAAGCTCCGCGACCCAAAATGTCATAAGCTATCAACGCCTTTATCTGAGTAACAATTAACTTGGCTGAATTGTTGATGTAGAACCATCTTGGAGCGACACCGTTCATCTTGGCATAATCGGCAAAAGACCAAAGAAGGATGTCGTTGGAAGGCAACAATTTAATTAGTTCATTGACATCGGTGGCTTTCATGAGTTGAGGCCGGTTGAGACTGACGTACTCATTAGCAAATTTTCGGATAAGACCGCGGCGCGCCACATCGACATAATATGAATTGGTTCCGACCGTGTCATTTGGGACAAAAATATCCGGAATAATACCACCTCCGCCATAGAGTTGGCGACCGCCAATGCTGTTGAACATGAGGTCGAAGTTTATTTTAGCCGAATCGAGACTCATCATCTCTCCCGAGCGATATCGTTCGAAGATTTCTTCCTCATACTCCGTGTTTTGCCCTCGTTTGTAAGTCTTTTGTATGGAGCGTCCCGAAGGCGTGTAGTATCGTTGAATAGTGAGTCTTATCTCACTGCCATCCTCAAGTTCGATGGGTTGTTGCACCAAGCCCTTACCGAAAGTGCGCCTGCCTACTACGAGGCCACGGTCGTTATCCTGCATCGCTCCCGAGAATATCTCGCTGGCGCTGGCGGTAAGCTCGTCAACAACAACAACAACACGCGATCCTTTCAGGCCACCGTTGCCGTCGCTTGTCACCGTTTCGTCGAAAGCGGGATTGCGTCCGCGCGTCGAAACTATATTCATGCCGCGAGACAGAAATTCATTGGCCATCAGCAATGCAGGTTCCATGTATCCTCCGACATTTCCGCGCAGGTCTATAATGAAATCCTGAGCTCCGTCCGTCATGAGCTGAGCCATTGATTGTAGGAACTCAGAGTAGGTGTTACGGCTGAAACGATTGATTTTGAGATATCCTATGTTGTCATCGATTACATAAGCCGCATCAATGCTTGTCATGGGAACATCGCCGCGAACAATCTCGAAACTCAACGGGTTGTCCACTCCGTCGCGTTCTACCTTTAATGAGACGGACGAGCCTTTTTCGCCGCGTAAACGAGTGCGTACTCCCT
The DNA here is from genome assembly GCA_022509065.1 of Muribaculaceae bacterium. Lineage (GTDB taxonomy): Bacteria > Bacteroidota > Bacteroidia > Bacteroidales > Muribaculaceae > CAG-873. The sequence continues at coordinate 25,098 of JAFLTY010000005.1, read as the reverse complement.
CTTCGTCTATTTCTATTCCGGCCACGTTCTCACCGTCTATTTCAATAATACGGTCGCCTGCGAGCAGTCCGACCTTTTCGCCCGGACCACCGCTAATGGTTTCTGCGACTACTATCTTGTCGTTTTCTATACGGAACTCAATGCCGATGCCGCTGAAAGACCCTTCGAGTTCCCCGTCAACCTCTTCACGGTTGTCAGCGGATATATAAACGGAATGTGGGTCAAGATTAGTAAGCAGCCCGGGAATGGCAAGCTCTATGATACTGTCCAAGTCAACCGGATCAACGTATTTGTCGGCAATAAGTTCGAAGATTTCGTCAAGTTTTTTCCGTCCCGGACTTAATGGTTCGGGCATGAGCAACCACCATTCCAAAATCATGCCGACAACTATCAATACAGCGCCCCAAACAGGCAACCATTGCCGACTTAAAAGTCGTTTGTTGTGAACTTTATGTTCCGACTTTGGTTTATTATCAGAATCTCCAGATATAGGTAACAACGTCGGGTTTCTTTAAAAAACTAACTGAATAAAAAACTTAAAAAAGTTCAAAATCGAAATTTTTCGCAAAAGTAAAGCCAATTTTGGAAATTACCAAATATGTCAGAGTCAGTTCGGCTCTTAAATCGTGGAATGTGTCAGAGAGTGATAGTAATGAAGAACTCGAAGTTGATACCGGGCATAGGGTGAGCCAGGACTGAAAGGTAATGCTCGTTGAAGAGGTTGTTGACGGCAAGTTTACACTGCATACTGACAGGTCGGAATGTAAAGTTACGCCATAACAGGATGTTGTTCATGAAATAGGGAGGGAGTGTACCGCTCAAAGTGAGGTCGTTGTTTGACATTGTGAATCTGCGCGAATAATATGACCATTTATATGTGAAACCCCACTTATGCCAAGTGACAGTGCCGACGACAGACGCCGAGTGGAGAGGAACATACGGCAGTTGTCGCCCCACGGATCTATCGGCTGGAGACATGGGCTCTCCCCGGTTTATAGAGGGAGTCCATGAATAGTTGCCTGTCAAGCCAAGCGTAACGTCGTGTGGAAAACGAAGGTCGATATTGGCTCGAGTTTCAATACCATAGGCATGAACTTTTTTGACATTGCGAGGCGAAAAAAAGCCTTTTGTGGTGGGCAGCCAAATTATCCAGTCGTCGATATAAGAATCAAACCAGTTGAAGGACAATCCGGTGTCGTACGTAATGGGAGAAGAGCCTGCGTGATTAAAACTCATTCCGGCATCGTAGGTATATCCGGACTCATCGCGTAAGTCAGGATTGCCCCCGGGCATAAAATATAAGTCGTTAAGCGAAGGGAATTTATGATTTCGTGAAAAAGATGCTTTGAACAGCACGTTCTTGGGTCGGTATAGCATAACGTCGAAAAGAACAGCCGGTATAAAGGCAGTCTTATCACCGAAAACCTCCTGACGGCCGATAATAGATATACCGACCGGATCTATAGGTTGCCATTTGGCAGATAAGGCACCTGAGAATTCGAACCGAGCTTTGTTGTATCCAACGATGGCGGTATTTCCGTCTATGAGAATGACATTTTTGTCACGTGACATCACAAAGTGTTGATGAGCCGCCGCATTAACAGTAAACATCCATTTTTCAGAAGGGTACCATGCAATATCCGCAGAAAGATACCCTGTATGGATACGGCTTCGGCTACGTGTCATGCTTTCCATGTGACCCGGGGCTACTTCGCGTGCGTAGTCATAAGCCAGATGAGTGTGCACATACCCCGCGGAAGCTATGGCAGACCAATTTCGGCGATAATGAGACCATTTCATGACGGCACGCAACGTCTGTTCGCGTTGACGGTTGTCGAAAGCCCAATCATCGCCATAGTCGGTGGTAAGCATCGGAAGCTCACGGTTACTGTTCAAATACCAAGCATCAATGCCGACAAGGTCACCGTTGTCAAGGCGGTAATAAACCTGTTGCATAGCATTGAAGTCTTTATAAGCTCCACTTCTATTGCGCTCGGTCGGATAATATTGACCGATGATGTTATGATTATCATCGTATATATTTTCCTTCTTGTCACGGTTGACATATTTATAATCGTTTGGTGATGAAGCAAACGAAAGTCGTGTGGATAAATTCCACTTGGCATTCGAATAGCTGTAACGTAGAAATTCGTCAAAAGTTTTGAAACTTCCGACACCCTGGGTGTACTGAATTTTGTGTTTTGTCGAGTCGGCATTATCGGGAGTAGTGGACAACTGCACAACTCCACCTAACGCGCCACCTGTGGCATTAACAGAAGAAGACCCATGCAATAACGCGGCTTTGTCGACAAAAAATGAGGGAATTGTTGAGAAGTCAGTTGAACCCAGCATTGGGTTGTTTATTCTCATGCCGTTCCAGGTAACTTGGGTGTGTGATGGAGACGTCCCACGGAATGATACTGTTGAAAGTGTCGCTCTACCGTAGTTTTTTACAAATACCGAGGAATTGAAAGCCAATATATCAGCCATTGACAATGCCACGTTTTGTTTTAATGCAAGCGAATCGAAAACAGTTCGTTGAACACCGGTATCCCGAAGGGGACGAGTTCCCCAGACATCTATGTTTTTAAGAACCTCTGTTTGACCGAATGAAGTATTATTGATAAACAAGGCAATAATGACAGTCAATAAAAAACTGACTCCACAGCGGTTCGATTTTATGTCGGAAAATGTTCTCCTCATACAAGATTATTTCCAGCAAAAAGCACCTGGCGTGATTCCGGCATAAAACTCAGATATATAATCGCCTCGGCTGTTATAACGATAGATAATGCCCTGTTGCTGATAATCGATAGCGTCGGCCACATATACGTCTCCGTTATAAGGGCTGACCGTCAACCCGTAATATTTGGTACCTCTTGCATTGATAAAAGGTGTATCTGGAAGCCGTAAGTCATCGACGTCCATCCTCCAAATATCTTTGTTTATCCAAAAAAGCAGAGTGCCGTCTCTATTTATTTGTATTTCAGAAGGATTATCTCCCAATGCGAATGTAAACACTCGTGATACAGAAAAGGATTCCGCATTGATACAATAAAGCGAGGGAGCTTCGTAACCATAAGGAGACCCCTCGTAGCCGCCGTCGGTCACTGTCCAAATGTTATTGTTTTTGTCAATAACCAAAGACGTTGGCTGTATGCCGATACTAAGTTGGTCGACAACTTGATCGGTGCGCGTGTCTATTTTGATTATGCGGTTTTGATAGCTCCAACAATTACAAAACACATAGTCTCCGTATGATACCATCTGCTCTGTCGAGCCTGTCTCCATTGTCATGCCCGGCACTTCTATATATCCCGTTACAGAGAAAGTAGACGGATTGACTACGGTAATGCGGTTGTCCCACAATTGAGTGACATAAGCTTTTTCGGCTGAGATAAAATGGATATAACGTGGCGAAGTAAGATTGGTGATACGTCCTATTTCACGTCCATTCTCAATGTCGATTGCAAAAATGACATGGCTGTTGTTGACCACCATCCACCCTCGGTTGTCCCATATTGTCATGGATTGTGCGACATCGCCAAGTTTCATTCCGTTGGATTGAAAAAAAACTTGGTTTTGGACGCTATCGGTAGCCGGGTCATAATAGGACAGTGAGGCATTTCCATATTGAAAATTTCCTTCGTTTATGATGAACAGTCCCTTTCCCGACAAGTTTACGGAATCGCTGTCAATGTCATAATCCCACTCCATGCACCCCGACAAGAGACAGAGTGCACAGAGTGAGGTGACAGAAATAAAGAATTGTAATCGGTTCAAATCAATTATTGTTTTATTAACGAAAGATCAACAACACCGAGGACTTCGCTCGAAACTTCGCCAAGCCATCCTGCTGATGCCAGAATTGCGGTTTGTATCTTCACAAAATCTATATATTGGAGATTTACGGGATTGCCCGATTCATCAATGGCATTGCTAATTTTAAAGCGATTGCAATTGGTGAAATTGTCAAGTTCTATATTGTCTTGACCCATATTGTCACAATATCCCCACGCAAAAGCATCGTTTTGCCAGTTCCCCGTCTCAGGATTTTGCGAGGTTTTGTCCATCAATCGAGTACCGGTTAATGTATATGAGTCGGGCCGTATCCAGACGGGATAATACGACGGTTGGCTGTGGAACATTCCCAAATAGCCAATCTCTCCTTCATTGCCGAGATTGTCTATCCAGCATACGGCTTTCTCATCAGCTTCAGGACGATAATAAGTCACGCTATAGTTCCTTATTGTGGTTGGTGCGAATGTATCACTCCCTTTTAGCTCAAACCATTCATCGTCCGGGAGACCGTTGTTGTTTGAGTCTTGCATGACATAAACAATCCCCGGTTCGTTGGAGCTACCGGAAGGGCTGTTAAAGGCATTTCCTAAAACACCTATTTCATAACCGCCCGTATTGAGTATGCTGTGATCGAAACCTACCACGATGTAACCACCGAAAGATCCGAGAGAAACATAGAGATGTTTGTCGAGTCTATTCTTTGCCCATTGTGCAGCTATCGCGGGTGTCGTCTTGTCGTTCCAGTCGCAGTCCGGCGTTTTCTCGTTGATGAATTGACCGGGCGCGGGTGTCCATTCGTAAACTTTGTCGCACCAGGCTGAACTCTGAGGTGTGACTGGCCGTTGACCTGTGCTATCGGGCTGGTCGTCAATAATGACATCGTCATTGTTGCAGGACGGAGATATGACTGATGCGCATATCGCCGTCACTGCAATAATGATTCTGTTGAGATTGATTACTGACTTCATCGAGCTATTTTGAGCTTGTTATTGCCCGCTTTTACAATATATATACCTGCAGGCAAATGTTTCACGCTGAAAAAATCAGTGTCGGAAGATGTCATGACACAACGACCGGCTGCGTCATATATCATGGCAAAATCGGTGTCGTGAAGATAAACCATTTGTGAGGCGCGGTCATAACGGATGTTGTTCTTTACGGTAGTTACAGAATTCACAGCGTTGTTTCCGGCCGGTCTTACCATAAGTTTATCCATGCAGAAGTAAGCGGGGGTATTCATGCCGTATGCGCCTGAATCCGTGCTGTTCATTGAGAACCAAATCTGGTTGACTACACCGAGTTCGGACAAATCAACATAAGTCCACCCGCGGTTGATAGTGAGATTACCGTTGTTATAAGCTGCAAGTTCCACATCGACGGTTTTCTCAGTGTCATCGTCCGCGATGCCGTGAACTGTCAGTGTGAATTTGTCGCCGTTGTTAAAAGCACGTGCGAAACTGTCTCCATATTCAATGCAGTAATAGGTGTAGCTGTTAAGATTAAAATAAGCTCCGACAGCTTCATAGCTTTCTCCGTCAATGAATGTCATATCTGCTGGATGTTTTGAGAAACCTGTCATTGCGAAAGCAACAAGGTAAGGCATCTCACCCGATGTTTCAGGGGCACCGAAACTATTGGTTTTTATTGTGCCGTCTTCGTTGAGTACGATACCTCCAAGACCCATATTACTGAATTGATAAGTCAATGTGTTGTCCTGTCTTTTGTTGTCAACCGAATTGGAAGCAGTAAATCCCCACCATGTGTTATAATCGCTCATAGAATTATGTACGAAAGAGAAAACCTGGCTTTCAATCTCGGTCTCGTCATCATCGTAAGTCCCTTCCCACATGCCGTTAGTGGTATCGAAGGTCAAAGGTGTGGTAGATTTTGACAAATCAAGAACAATGATTTCAGACTCGTTTTGTGCACATACAAAGAGCGAAACTCCCAACAATGCTGATGTCAGCACTAATTTTTTGATTTCCATTTGTTTTAAATAATTAAATGATACAACTAATCCCGGTCGTGCCATACTGAAAAGTATTTTACAACCGGGATTGAGCAAAAGCGAAACAATGCTTAAAGCAAGTCGCTGTATCGAAATTGGGAATGCTTTTGAATGTTTTGAGCAAAAGACCGGCCCATTACCCGGGGCAAAACTTTTCAGAAATGACAAAACGGCAGGTCTTCTGACTTATTCCGAAACATCGCGCCTTCCCGGCCATGGCCAGTGACATAATACGACATTTCTTATGTCTCGAACGCCAACGACTGCGCACATCGCGGCATAGGGGATAGCTAAATATCTTTTTTGAGACATTGGAAATTACAGCAGCGGGTACTGTCAGGGAGTTACACCCTGTTCCCTCATGAGCCTGCAACCGTAGTTGCGTGACGACACTCTTGTCGTCTGGCTACCGTTTCGACCGCAAAATTAATGAAATTTACCGAACTGTCAAAATGTGATAAAATTTGTGGGTACAGATTAGCTGGCTCTAACATTTTTTTGCTGAATGTTTAATTTGATGTAAAGCAAATTTGTTTAAGAATTGTCGTACGGCCCTAAAAATTTGGATATGAACTTTTTATTAAAAGGTTTTGCTTTCGGTAAAAAATAATGACTTGGTTATGTCGAAAATTTTTCCCAAATTTGCATGAAAGAAATTTTATATCCAACGGATGGCAGACAATTCAAAGTGGGCTCAGTGTCTACAGATAATTAAGGGCAAAATAGGTGAAGGCCCTTTCACGACATGGTTTAGCGATGTCGTGTGTCTGGGCGTGACCGACAATGAATTGCATCTAAAGGTACCATCGTCGTTTTTCGCAGAATATATTGATGCCAACTACATCGACGAGATGCTTTCGGCCATCAAGACAACGTACGGGCGTTGGCTTGATATCGTATATAAGTTCAATATAGCGGCCGACCAGGATATGACAGTGATGGGCAACAAAAGTGAGCCTGTCAAGACCCCGAAAATACCGGATATCGACCCTCAGCTAAATCCTGGATACACTTTCCGTAATTACTGTCGGTCCGAAAGTAACAAGATTGCCGTCTCCGTTGCAGAAGCCATTGCCCAGCACCCCGAGCGAAATCAGTTTAATCCCTTGTTCATCTTCGGTCCTACGGGGGTAGGGAAGACACATCTGATACAGGCTATAGGAGTGGGTATAAAGGACAAACAACCCGAGAATCGCGTTTTGTACGTTACGGCAAGAATGTTTATGTCCCAATATACCACCGCACACATTCAGGGAGAAACCAATAAGTTTTTCAATTTTTATCAAAGCGTACACACACTTATTGTGGATGATGTGCAAGATTTTAACGGGAAAGCGTCAACACAGAATACGTTTTATCATATCTTCAACCACCTCTATTTAAATAATCGGCGTATAATTCTTTCGAGCGACCGTTCTCCGGCAGAGATGGAAGGATTTGAGGAACGTCTGTTGGGACGTTTTAAATGCGGCATGTCGGTGGCTCTTGAAAAACCCGATGCCGAACTCAGAAGAATGGTTCTTACCCTTAAAGCCCGTCGCGAGGGTATTGAGCTTGAACCTGACATTGTCGATTACATAGTAAACAATGTTACGGAAAGTATTCGTGACCTTGAAGGCGTTATGATGTCGCTTATAACACATGCAACTGTTCTTAACAAGCCTGTCTCACTGGAGTTGACTAAGTTTGTGGTACAGAACGCCATCAAGATTAATCGACCTAAAATCAATTTTGAGATTATAGTGCGAGAGGTTAGCAGCTATTATGATATCAATCAGGATTATCTGTTTACCAAGTCTCGTAAACGTGAAATATCCGATGCCCGTCAGATTGTGATGTATCTTGCAAAGAAGCATCTCGATTTGGCTCATACGGCAATCGGGCGTCGTTTGGGTCGGTCGCATGCCACTGTGCTGCATGGAATCAATACTATCGAGGAACGTCTTGATTTTGACAAGACATTACGTAATGATATTGAGCAAATCGAAGCCGGCATGAAATACTGATTTTCAGGACTTTCAGCGCCGAGTTTTATCTTCTACGGTTTTTTTGCGATGATTTTGTCGTTTGTTCAAATGAACATCGTCTGTTATGTTTTTGTTATGTTTAAAAGTATTAGTGATAACTATCATTTTAACGACAATGAAAAAATACGGTATCTTTTACGGCTCAGCGACAGGCGTCACCGCAAGCATCGCAAAAAAAATTGGTGATTATTTGGGTGTAGACCAAGCGGAAATACACGATGTCAGTCAGTCATCTCCCGACATGTTTGGAGATTACGAGGTGTTGGTTTTGGGAACCAGTACGTGGGGTGACGGTGAAATCGAAGAAGATTGGTATGACATGCTGGCAGGAGTTGAAGTATTAGATCTTAAAGACAAAAAAATAGCGCTTTTCGGATGTGGCGACGAGAATATGTCAGACACCTTCTGTAATGGAGTCGGTGAACTGTATCGTCGACTTAAACCTACCGGAGCCACATTTGTCGGGGCGTTTAATACACTTGGTTATGATTTTAATCACACCGACGCTGAAGTAGACGGACAGATTGTGGGCTTGCTGCTTGATGAAGCCAATAAACCCGAACTCAGCGACGAAAAAATAACCGCATGGGTTGCTTTACTTAAGACCCAGACAGAATGATTTGCTTATAAGGTCGTCTGTTCTATGTGCAAACATATCCACTAAACTTCATGGTTAAAATTTAATGACGAGCCCAGAACTGAAATTATTATTATACTTAAAATACATACTATCAACGGTATAATGTACTAAGCAGAATGTTGCCGTAACGTAATAATGCCCATTTTGTGGGCATTGTTTTTTTTTGTAAATTTGCAAAAGATTTCGGCCTATTGCTAATAAGCACGAAATCAACATCTTGAATTATGAATTTTGACCAATCTTTTCAATAGAATTCGATTAGCATAATATGAAAAAATTTCCCGAGTATCAAGGTTTCGACCTTTCGCAAATCAATAAAGAGGTTCTTGAGCAATGGAACGACGCCAATCTGTTTGAGCAAAGCGTAAAAGTGCGTGAGGGCGCACCTTCTTTTGTCTTTTTCGAAGGACCACCATCAGCCAATGGCATGCCAGGAATTCACCATGTAATGGCTCGTACCATCAAGGATATCTTCTGTCGTTATAAAACCATGAAAGGTTTTCATGTTAAACGTAAGGCAGGTTGGGATACCCACGGACTGCCGGTGGAACTTGGCGTGGAAAAAGCTCTCGGGATAACAAAAGAAGATATAGGGAAAAAAATCAGTGTTGACGAATATAACGCCGCTTGTCGTCACGAGGTTATGAAATATACCAAGGAATGGGAAAATCTGACCAACTCGATGGGCTATTGGGTTGACATGAAAGACCCATACATCACCTTTGACAATCGATATATTGAGTCGGTATGGTGGCTGCTTTCACAATTGTACAAAAAGGGATATCTCTATAAAGGCTATACTATACAGCCCTATTCTCCTGCGGCCGGTACCGGTTTGTCTTCACACGAACTTAATCAACCCGGTTGCTACCGAGATGTTAAGGACACTACCTGCATAGCGCAGTTCGAAGTTATCAACGTTCCTGAAAAGATGGTCGGCTGGGGTAAATGCTGTTTCTTGGCGTGGACAACCACTCCATGGACTTTGCCCAGTAACACGGCTCTTGCCGTTGGCCCAGATATAAATTATTGCGTTGTACGAACTTATAATCCTTATTCGGGTAATCCTGTTACAGTCGTATTGGCTGAAGCATTGCTGAATTCGGTCTTGAATCCTAAAGGAAAAGATTTGCCTCTGGATGATTTTAACAAGGGTGATAAAATCATTCCCTGGAAAGTCATTGATACAGTCAAAGGCTCCGAACTGACTGGTATTGAATATAAGCAACTGATTCCTTGGGTTAATCCCGGTGACGGAGCTTTCCGCGTTATACCGGCTGACTATGTTACCACTGATGACGGTACAGGCATTGTACATATAGCTGGAACTTTTGGAGCCGACGACCTTCGGGTGTCAAAATTGAACAATGTTCCGCCCTTGCATCTTGTTGACAAAGATGGCAATATTCGTCCAATGGTCGATCTCACCGGCAAATTCTATCTTATTGACGCTCTTAACCCTGACTTTGTTAAAACGCATGTGAATGTTGACGAATATTCGACCTGGCAAGGCAAATTTGTGAAAAATGCCTATGACCCCGCCAAAGGAGATAACGACGAGACTCTTGACGTGGAGATATGCATGTATCTTAAACAGAATGACAAGGTTTTCAAAATCGAGAAGCATACGCACAGCTATCCTCATTGCTGGCGAACAGATAAACCGGTGTTATACTATCCTCTTGACAGTTGGTTTATCAAAACGCCCCAGGCATCTGAACGTCTTGTCGAATTGAATAAGAACATTAAATGGAAACCTGCCTCGACCGGTTCCGGACGTTTCGGCAAATGGCTCGAAAATCTGCAGGACTGGAATCTGTCTCGTAGCCGTTATTGGGGTACTCCACTCCCGATATGGCGTACTGAAGATGGCAAGGAAGCGATATGCATAGATTCTGTCGAAACCCTGTACAATGAGATTGAAAAGGCAGTTGCCGCAGGCGTTATGCAGTCGAATCCGTATAAGGACAAGGGGTTTGTGCCTGGTGATTATTCAAAAGAAAACTACGATAAAATAGACTTGCACCGACCCTATGTCGATGACATTGTCCTTGTAAGTGAAAGTGGCGCTCCAATGCATCGCGAACTTGACCTTATCGACGTTTGGTTCGACTCGGGTGCGATGCCTTACGCTCAAATGCACTATCCTTTCGAAAACAAAGACGCTGTTGAGAAGGGTGAATTTTTCCCGGCCGATTTCATCGCCGAAGGTGTTGACCAGACCCGAGGATGGTTCTTTACCTTACATGCCATAGCGGGAATGGTTTCCGACTCGATAGCTTATAAGGCTGTTGTTTCGAATGGTCTTGTGCTGGATAAGGACGGCAATAAGATGTCGAAAAGACTTGGCAACGCAGTCAATCCTTTCGAGACACTTGATAAATATGGCGCAGACCCTGTGCGGTGGTATATGATTTCCAATTCGTCACCGTGGGACAATCTGAAATTTGACACAGCCGGAGTACAGGAGACTGCCCGCAAAATGTTCGCTACTCTCTATAACACTTACAGCTTCTTTGCGCTTTACGCCAATGTTGACGGCTTTAACCGAGAATTACCGGAAATAGCCCTCGATGAACGTCCTGAAATTGACAGATGGATAATATCGCTGCTCAATACTCTGGTTCAGGAAGTCGGCAACGACCTTGACGACTACGAGCCTACACGTGCCGCGCGAGCAATTTCTGAATTTGTCACTGACAATCTTTCCAACTGGTATGTTCGTCTAAATCGTAAACGTTTCTGGGGCGGAGGTATGACAAAAGATAAGTTAGCCGCTTACCAGACACTTTATACATGTTTAGAGACAGTGTCGCGGCTTATCGCGCCGTTCGCTCCTTTTTATGCCGACAGGCTGTTCCGCGATTTACATGCCGGTATGGGTGAAGAGGCCGTCTCTGTACATCTTGTAACCTTCCCCGAAGTAAATGAGGCCGCGCTCGATCCGGATTTGGAAGTTAGAATGAATCTTGCCCAAGTCATCACCTCTATGGTTTTGGCTTTACGTCGCAAAGTAAATATCAAGGTTCGTCAGCCACTTGCCTGCGTCATGATTCCGATTGGCGATGAAGAACGCCGTCGTCAACTGCTGGCAATTCGCGAACTCGTTCTCAATGAGGTCAATGTTAAAGAATTGAAGCTTGTTGGCAACGATGAAGGAACTCTGGTGAAACGTGTTAAACTTGATTTCAAGAAACTTGGACCGAAATTTGGTAAGCAAATGAAGGCTGTTGCTGCCGCGGCCTCCAATCTGACACCTGCCGAGATAGCAAGTCTTGAGTCTGACGGCTTTATTGAACTAAATACCGATGACGGACCTCTCAGACTTGAGATATCTGATGTTGAGATTCTTTCCGAAGATATACCGGGCTGGTTGGTAGCTAACGAAGGGTCTGTGACTGTTGCCCTCGATGTGACTGTAACGCCGGAATTACGTCTGGAAGGTTTGGCTCGCGAACTTGTCAACCGAATACAGACACTTCGTAAAGGCCTTGACTTCGAAATCACCGATCACATCAATGTTGTGGTCGATAATAATCGACCAGAAATAGAACAAGCCGTAAGAGCTCACGCTGACTATATTGCGCGCCAAGTTCTGGCGGATAGCCTTGTTTCAGCTCATGTAGAAAGTGGAGCACCCGGAGTGCACACAGTTGAAATAGAAGGTTGGAATATAAACATCAGTCTGAACAAAGCCTGAAAAAATGTCATTTAAAACAAATAAGGGCTTTTGGGCTATAATCGTCGCTCTGACTGTTATCCTCATTGACCAGGTTATAAAAATCTGGGTCAAGACTTCTTTCTTTTGGGGTGAAGATATGGAGATATTCTCTTGGTTTCATCTCAAATTTATACAAAATAACGGGATGGCGTTCGGTATGGAAATGGGACCCAAACTTTTCCTAACCCTTTTCCGTATCGTAGTGGTGATTTTTTTGATATGGTACCTTATACGTATCACATCGGAAAAGGATAAACCCCTTGGATACATAATCACAATAGCACTTATTACCGCCGGTGCGGCAGGTAACATAATAGACTGTGTGTTTTATGGCGAGATTTTCACTAACCCGATACCTCCGGAAGTTGCGACATTTGTGCCTTGGGGCGAAGGGTATGCAAGTCTGTTCCATGGTTTGGTTGTCGATATGTTCTATTTCCCGTTGTTCGAATTTGTATGGCCTCAATGGCTGCCCTGGGTTGGAGGTGATACCTTCTCGTTTTTCGACCCTGTGTTCAATTTCGCGGATGCCTCGATATGCGTGGGCATATTCGTCCTTTTGATAAAGTATTATCGATTTCTTGGTGGTGGCAAGCCGGATAAGAACAAAGTCGAACATGCAGACTGAGACGCATTGCCACAACAATATATTTTCTGAATAATTGACTGAATATAACATCAGGCTTTAAAATTCAATGAGGCTTTAAGAGTGGATAGACCTATCATAATAGCAGTTTTGATGATGCTTGCAATGACAGGTTGCAGCAAAGTGCCCGACCACGTCATACCGGAGGATGACATGGCTCGTGTCATGGCTGACATACACATGGCAGAAACTGTTATAGAATCCAACTATGCGAGCTATCCGACCGACTCGGCCAAGATGTTGCTCAAGCAGTCCGTACTTGCCCGTCACGGTTATGATTTGCAAGCACTGGATACATCGTTGGTTTGGTATGGTGCTTATCTCGAAGTCTACAGGGATGTGTACGACAGGACAATAAAGCTACTTGAGAAAGACCTTGAAGATGCGGGACTCACCGAACTTGAGCGTCACCGGGCAGAAAACGATGGCGATTCGGTCGATATATGGGATGGAAGTCGCTTCCTCCTCATCAAAAAAACTACACCGTCAAAGTTTATTACATACAGTTACGATGCTAACGAGGATTGGACTGCGGGAGATATGTTTACTTTGCGGGCAAAATTCACCAACGCCAACGATAATTTGACGTGGACAATCATGGCCGACTACGATGACAATTCGATAGAGTTGTACAATACCCGCTTTTCGGGTGACGGTTGGCATGAGACCACTTTTATTACCGACAGTCTGAAAAATCCGAAACGCATTTATGGATCTATGTATATGGATGTACTGCACGGAGCCATGTTGGTAGACAGCATAGAGTTCATACGGAAACCAAAAGTAGATCGGTACTATTCGCAAAGATATAGACAGCGTGCTTATAGTAACGTCAGAAGATCGGAACCTAAGAACCCCGAACCTGTTGACAGCATCGAGTCTTCCGAGTTGCCGGCAGACTCTATCGCCATACAAAAACAATGAAGAATTCTCTGAACATAATGAGTCGACACGTTGTTATGGACGGAGTGGACATGGGCCTTTCAGTTGTAACTATCAGAGACGGTATTCTGAACCTCCTTCCTTTTGACGGTGAATTGCCGGGGGTCATTCTGACCGATCACTGTATTGATATTGATAGCAAAAAGAAGCAAGTTGTGTGCCGCTATAATGACGGAAGTCTCGACATTATCACGATAAAAGATGATATCTGTAAATAACCTCTCGGTAGAATTTAGCGCCAAACGGCTGTTCGATGGTGTAAGCTTTGTCATAAACGACAAAGACAAAATAGCCCTTGTCGGGAAAAACGGTGCTGGAAAGACCACATTGCTTAAGATTATTAAAGGACTGCAAACTCCCACATCCGGAAATGTCTCGGTTTCCGGAGATACCACCATAGGTTACTTGCCCCAACAGATGATTCTTTCGGATACTGTGACAGTCCTGGAAGAAGTCTCAAAAGCTTTTTCGCATATCGATGAACTGAAGTCTCAGTTGGAACGCGTCAATGACGAATTGTCAAAACGCACCGATTATGACAGTCAGGAATATACAGACCTTATTCATCGAATGACCGACTTAACTGACCGAGTGTCTATGGCTGACAGCGATAATTCGCTCGCAGAGATGGAGAAGACTCTCATTGGGCTCGGTTTTACCAGGAGTGATTTTAATCGTCCAACTTCGGAGTTCAGTGGTGGATGGCGAATGCGCATCGAGTTAGCTAAACTTCTTTTGCAGCGTCCAGATGTCTTGCTGCTTGACGAACCGACAAACCACCTTGACATTGAATCTATTCAATGGCTTGAGAATTTTCTGATGACAAAGGCCAAAGCTGTGGTAGTAATCAGTCACGACCGCGCGTTTATTGACAATGTCACTAAGCGCACCATTGAGATTAACTGCGGCAAGATATATGACTATTCTGTAAACTATTCAAAATTCGTAGAGCTCAGAAAAGAACGTATCGAGCAACAGATACGCGCTTATAACAATCAGCAGAAGATGATATCGGACACTCAAGAGTTTATAGAACGTTTTCGATACAAAGCCACTAAAGCTGTTCAGGTGCAGAGCCGGATGAAACAACTGGCTAAGATTGAGCTCATCGAGATTGACGAGGTTGATAATAGCCGTCTTAACCTTAAATTTCCACCTGCTCCTCGCTCGGGCGACTATCCCTTAATTTTGGATAGTGTCGCCAAATGGTATGGTGAGCACAAAGTGTTTGATAATGTCACTTTTACATTAAAGAGAGGTGAGAAAATAGCGTTTGTAGGTAAAAACGGCGAGGGAAAATCGACTCTCGTTAAATGTATAATGAACGAAATACCATATAACGGTTCCCTTAAAATAGGTCATAATGTAAAGATTGGTTATTTCGCACAGAATCAGGCACAGTTGCTTGATGAGGATTTGACTGTCTTCGACACCATAGACCGAGTGGCTGTAGGTGATGCGAGACTTAAAATCAGAGATTTGTTAGGAGCATTCATGTTCGGTGGCGAAGCAAGCGACAAAAAAGTGAAAGTGTTGTCAGGCGGAGAAAAAACGCGTTTGGCAATGCTGAAGTTATTGCTTGAGTCCATGAACCTGCTCATATTGGACGAGCCAACAAATCACTTGGACATGAAGACAAAAGATATACTGAAACAAGCCATCAAAGATTTTGACGGAACGGTGATTGTCGTGAGTCACGACCGTGAATTCCTTGACGGGCTTGTGGATAAGGTATATGAATTCGGTGGAGGCAAAGTGCGTGAATGCTTAGGCGGAATATACGAGTTTCTTGAGAAGAAAAGACTGGAAAATCTCAATCAACTTGAATTATCTTCCGCACCTCCGAAAGAAAAGCCGGTAAAGGCTGAGTCGTCAACCGAAATCAAACCGCGACAACCCAGGATGAGTTATGCGGAACAGCGAGAGCGAGAAAAAGCATTAAAAAAGGCCGATAAAAAAGTGAAGGACGCAGAAAACGCCGTAGCTTTAAAAGAACAGATTGTTGCGGATGTTTTGAAAAAAATTGAGGAAGGCGATTCATCTCCTGAAGTGTTTGAGGAACATGCTTCGGCTGTTAAAAATCTCGAGAACGAGATGAGCCTTTGGGAAATGGCTGTCATGGAACTTGAAGAATTGAAAGAACGTTACAACGTGACTTGATAATCTTAAAGCAAATATTTGATTTATTGAAATTATAAACTAAAACTTCATAGACAATGAACAAACTTACAATGACTTTTACAGTTGCAGCATTATGCGGAATGTCCTCATGCTCATCGTCAGATAGCACCGAAAGCATTCATGGGGTAGACCGCGCTAATCTTGATGAGAATGTCAAACCGGGCGACGATTTCTATCAATACGCTTGCGGAGGGTGGATGGAAGCCAATCCATTGACAGATGAATATTCACGCTATGGTACATTTGACCAATTGGGTGAACTGAACCGTCGTCAGTTGCACGATCTGGTGACTGGACTTAACCCTAAAGACGCGCCAAAGGGTAGCAACGAACAAAAAATCGGAGACCTTTTCGCTCTCGGCATGGACAGCGTGGTTCTGAATGCTCAAGGTGCCACCCCCATTCTTGCCGACCTCGAAAAAATTAATTCGGTGAATCGTTCAGACATCCCGGCTCTTATGGCTAATCTTGCCGGTGTAACGGCTTTCTACGATACTGAAGTCGAAGGAGATATGATGAACTCAAACATGAACACCATGTATTGGGGGCAAAGCGGCCTCGGACTTGGAGACCGCGATTATTATGTGGTTGATGGCGAAAACGAAAAGAAAGTTCTTGATGCCTACAAAACATATCTCGAAACATTGGCAAAACTTTCAGGCTATACCGAAGAGGACGCTCGTCGTTTGGCCGACAATAGCATACGTATCGAAACAGAGATAGCTAAAACAGCTAAAACTCGCGAGGAACGTCGTGACCCGATAGCAATGTACAACCCAATGTCACTTACCGATCTCGATACCAAATATCCAGCTATGGGTGTAGGCGAATTTCTGAAAGCTCAGGGTCTTGACAACGTAGAGACAATTGTGGTTACCGACCCCAAATCGCTTGCCACTATAAATTCTATTATCGCTAACGAATCGGAGCAGGCTCTTCGCGATTATATCGCCGCCGGTTATATGTCTTCGGCAGCTTCTTTCCTTAGCGATGATTTTGTGAACGCCGAATTTGAGTTGTCAAAAGTAAAATCAGGAGTTAAACAACTGCAGCCACGTTGGAAACGCGCTCTCGATGTGCCCAATTCGATGCTTGGCGAAGCTCTCGGCGAACTGTATGTGGCAAAGTACTTCCCACCGTCTTCAAAAGAAAAAATGCTTGATCTTGTAGGTAATCTGCAAAAGGCTTTAGGACAACATATCGACAGCCTCACTTGGATGAGTGATGAAACAAAAGCCAAGGCACACGAAAAGCTCGATGCCTTTACTGTAAAAATCGGTTATCCGGATAAGTGGCGCGATTACACTAAGCTGGATGTTGACCCATCCAAGTCCTATTGGGAAAATATTCAAAATGCTATTCTCTTTAATCGTGATTTTTCCAATGCCGATTATGGCAAACCGGTTGATCGCGAACGTTGGTACATGACCCCCCAGACCGTTAACGCATATTACAATCCTCTTACCAACGAAATATGTTTCCCTGCCGGTATTCTTCAGGCTCCTTTCTTCGATCCGGAAGCAACCGATGCTGAAAACTACGGCGCTATAGGTGTTGTTATCGGACATGAAATGACACATGGTTTCGACGACCAGGGTCGCATGTATGATAAAGACGGCAATCTGTCCAACTGGTGGACGGAAGAAGATGCAGCTGCGTTTACCAAACTGGCCGACGGTCTTGCCGAGCAGTTCGACAGCATTGTGGTTTTAGGTGACACTCATGCAAACGGCCGCTTCACACTTGGTGAAAACATAGCCGATCAAGGCGGTCTACGGGTTTCTTATACAGCTTTACATAACACTGGCGTTGACGACACTGAAATTGTAAAAGGATTCACTCCCGACCAGCTATTCTATCTGGCCTACGCAAATGTATGGGCTGGCAACATACGCGATGAAGAGATTTTGCGTCGCACAAAAACCGACCCCCACTCATTGGGTAAATGGCGCGTAAACGCCACACTGCGTAACATTGAGCCTTTCTTCGAAGCGTTCTCAATAAATGCCAACGATCCGATGTATCGTCCCGAGGAAGAACGTGTTATAATTTGGTAATTTCATAAACACATCCTTTCATGTCGCAGACCGATATAAACAAAGGACTGACAAGTGCCGAGGTGGTAGAAAACCGTCAAAAATACGGCGTAAACATCCTTACGCCACCTCGACGCGAGTCCTTGCTTAAACAATTTCTGACAAAATTTACAGATCCCCTTATCATTATACTTCTTATAGCAGGTATATTGTCGATAGGGATATCATGTTATGAATATTGGGGTCTCCATGAAGGGGTAGGTGTGTTTTTCGAACCGATTGGCATCTTCATCGCTATCTTTCTGGCAACGGGGCTCGGTTTTTTCTTTGAAGCGCGCGCCAATAAAGAGTTCGAATTGCTAAACCGTGTCAATGATGACGAACCCGTACAAGTGGTACGCGACGGACGTATTGAGCGGATTGCCCGAAAGGATGTCGTCGTTGGTGATATCGTCCATATAAATACCGGTGAGGAAATACCGGCCGATGGAACCCTCCTAAGTGCCACTTCTTTAAACATTGACGAATCTTCGCTTACAGGCGAACCTATATGCCATAAGACCACAGATCCCGAACTATTCGACCCCGAGGCAACTTTCCCGTCAAATGTTGCTTTAAGGGGCACCAAGGTGATGGAAGGCCACGGCGTTATGCGTGTGACAGCGGTCGGCGATGCGACAGAAAACGGTAAAGTCTACGAAGCGGCACAGTTGGATGACGGTGTTAAGACACCTCTTGATGAACAACTGGAGCGACTGGGGCGATTGATTTCGAAAGTGTCCTACGGTGTGGCTATCGCAATTGTGGTGGGACGCTTGATAATGTATCTTAGCGGTGTGGAGCATTTCGATGTTCTTCACTTCATGGCCTATCTCCTTCAGTCTGTAATGATTGCTGTGACGTTAATAGTAGTCGCTGTGCCTGAGGGTCTGCCGATGGCGGTGACTTTGTCTTTGGCTTTCTCCATGCGCAGGATGCTACGCACCAATAATCTGGTGCGCAAAATGCATGCTTGTGAGACGATGGGTGCTACGACCGTTATATGTACTGACAAGACAGGTACTCTCACCCAAAACCGCATGCAGGTGTTCGAGACGCAATTTTTCGGAAATCCACCCCAAGACATTATTTATGAAGGAATTGCTGTGAACTCAACAGCCCAACTTTCGGTGGACGGAGACAAAACAGAGGTTTTGGGGAATCCTACCGAGGGCGCGTTGTTACTTTGGTTGCGTCAGCACGGTGTTGACTACTCAGTGTTGAGATCAAACGCCGAAGTTTTAGCCGAACTGCCTTTTACAACCGAACGTAAATACATGGCGACACTCGTTAAGTCATCGTCAGGTAAAATCGCTCTCTTTGTGAAAGGCGCTCCTGAAATTGTCTTTAAATTATGTGATGATTCAGCCGGAATAACTGCCCATGAACTTGAGTCTGTATTGCTTTCTTATCAGAGACAGGCGATGAGAACTCTTGGATTGGCTTATCATGCTTTTGATGGCGACGATGTCGACAGTAAAGCGGTTATGGAATCACTCAAGAGTGGTCGATCAACGCTGACGTTCCTCGGAATTGTAGCCATATCCGATCCGGTGCGCAGTGACGTTCCCGATGCCGTCCGCGAAGTAACCGATGCCGGGATTGCTATTAAGATAGTGACCGGAGACACGCCGGGCACTGCCAAAGAAATAGGCCGACAAATCGGATTGTGGGACGATGACAAAGATGGAGAACTGAATATCATTACAGGTACGGAATTTGCCGAACTCGATGACAAAGAACTCCGTCAACGCATAAACGATATCAAAATCATCGCCAGAGCGCGTCCTCTTGACAAAAAGCGTCTTGTAGAGACTTTGCGCGATACCAATCAGGTAGTTGCCGTTACCGGCGACGGTACCAATGATGCGCCAGCACTAAAAGCGGCTCATGTGGGATTGTCGATGGGCGACGGTACATCAGTTGCTAAAGAAGCGTCGGATATCACTATCATCGACAATTCTTTTACGTCTATCGGCCGAGCGGTTATGTGGGGACGCTCGCTTTATAAGAATATCCAACGTTTCATCCTTTTCCAGATGACAGTCAACGTGGTGGCCAGTCTTATTGTGCTATGTGGCGCTTTCATGGGCATGCAATCTCCGCTGACAGTCACCCAGATGCTTTGGGTCAACCTTATTATGGATACCTTTGCCGCAATGGCATTTGCCTCTTTGCCCCCCTCGACAGCAGTCATGCGTGATAAACCGCGTTCGCGTTCGGCTTTTATTATTACTAAATCAATGTGGCGCAACATTGTGGGCACCGGGCTCGCTATGTTTGTGGTGATGCTGGCTTTCCTATATTATCTGGAACGAGTGGATATTTCCTCGGTCTTACAGATTGGCACGGTGACGATGGGTGCTAACACAGGGTTGTCTCCATACGAACTTACCATATTTTTCACTACCTTCGTTTATCTTAACTTCTGGAACATATTTAACGCTCGGGCATATTCATCGCGTGGATCGGCATTCAAATGCAAAGGGTGTAACGGATTTTTACTTATCGCTTCGGTAATAATATTAGGACAAATAGCGATAGTTACATTCGGAGGCAACTTTTTTAGTGTTATCCCCATCTCGGTGACTGACTGGGTTATTATTATCGGGGCATCATCATTGGTGCTCTGGATAGGAGAAATTATAAGGCTCGTGGCTAAACGTAAATAATAATCGCCCAAAAGGTTATTCGGTCAGTTTACCAATGCCTTATGTATCGTGCCGTCGACAACGACTATATAGATGCCGCTGTCAAGCCCTTCGAGAGAGCGACTCCTTCCCGATATGTCATAAACATCAGCATGTTGATAGGCTCCATCTATGACAATATGTCCTTGTGAACCGTAAACTTTGACAGTCGGCAGGTTGTCAGGCGACAAATTGTCCATACCGGCAACGTTCGAAGTTGCGTACACGGCATATCCGTGGGGTGGGAGAGAGACGCTGACCGATGTCCCTGTTCCATATAGTGATCCATCGTAATCTTTTGACGCTGTAATAAGTATGGCGTTATTGCTGTTCAGTTTTGTCGATGTGGCTCCAACAGATCGGTTTGCGCCTCCGATATTTGGGTTGATAAACGCCATGACTTCCTTATCACCATTGGTCAGGCGAATAATACGGTTCGATGTTATGTTGTCGGCAAAGCCGGTGAGTGTCAGCGTGGCTGTGTTGTCAAAAAGCGAGGGATTGAGTTTTCGGAAATTACATAACGCCCGATAGGTGTCATGGAGGGCTCTCCTGTCTGAATCATCCAGATAACTCCACACCACTTTTTTTGGTTCGGTGTTATTGTCATAACCGTTTTTGGTTGTCTGGTCAGCCCCGAGCTCGCCGAATTGCCATATCATTTTAGGCCCCGGCATCATAAGGATTTGGACGGCGACTTGTCCCAGACGTTTCATGCTGACATCGTGTACACCTTTGACACCGGTAACGCCCGATGTGAGTTGACGATAGGCCAGACGTTCCTCGTCATGGCTCTCGGCGTACGACACTGTCGAGCCCCACAGCCTATTGTCGTGTGTTGCATCAAAACGTTGTAGATTAGAGCCGGAACCCACTCCCATGGCATACTGGGCGGACGCATAATTGATATTGGCCCAGTTGAGTTGTCCGTCCTCAGCCATCTCGTTTTCTTCACGGGCTTCGGCAAGATTCTCATTGATGTGTATGCCGTTGGCTTTAACAGATGTTATAGCTTCGTGCAGGTCTTTCATCGCCTGCACGCGACTTGCGTTATAAGCGTCGGTGTTTCCCGAATACGTTGTCCCAAGACCTTTAACCAGATCGAAACGAAACCCATCAACATTATAGGCCGTCATCCAGTATCGGATAGCATCTTTCCATTGTTGTCGTACCAAAGGGTTTTCTTGTTTCCAATCGTTTAACACACTGTAGGCGTGCGGTGCCGTAATATTGTAAAAAGGATTTTCCGCAGGCGAGTACATCTGATACCATGGATGCATGCCGTCACTTTGGTTAAACACAATATCGAGGATGACAGCCATGCCTCGTTGATGGCACCCTTCGATAAAGGCTTTGAGTTGGCGGGGTGAACCGTATGCTTTATCGGGGGCAAAATAGAAGTTGGTGTTATAGCCCCACGAATTGTTGCCGTTAAACTCCATGACAGGCATCAATTCGATGGCATTGACACCCAAATCTTTAAGATAGTCCAATTTACCCATAGCCGTTGCGATTGTGCCTGAACCCGCAGCCTCACCTTCTGTACCGGTAAAGTCACGGAATAACAATTCGTAGACGACTAACGAAGATGGGTCCGGTATATTAAATGGTGAGAAACTGAAATCTGTGTCCATATCGCCGCGATAAACTGCCAGCATTGTGTCATCAAAGCGCTCGTACGGGTATTTGGGCATATCGGGCCATATAGAGTTGTCAATCCATTTGTCGTAATTGTTGTCAAGAACCAGACGAGCATAGGGATCGGCTACTTTATATGTCCCGTCAACAATGTAATAATAAGGGTAATATACATTGTCGGCCAACCCTGAAACAGTGATGAAGAAATATCGATAGCCGTTATAATCCTGATACGACATGATGTTTTTATCCAATATCTGATAATCATCCCATGACGGTACCAGTATGACACTGGATTTACCCGGTGCGGCTATACAGAAAGTCACCGTACCGTCGCTATTTTTTATCGATCCCATTTGGGGGATACCTCCGGGATAAATACCCAAAGTGGATTGTGCCGGATATGTGAATCGTAACGACTCCGAAAGATATTTCTCGCCACAAGACGCCGTGGCTAAGAAATCATAGTTGCCAACCTCATTGATAAGGTATGTAGTAGACAACTCCGTGGCGTTTTGTGTTTGAGTCAGAATAATGCCGTTAAGGGTTATGGACAAGTCGGCGTTTTCGGTAGTGAAGACCGATAACGAGACAGTGGTTGGTTCAGTTATAAATCTGTCGGTGGCTGTCGTGCTGAATTTCATCTGAAAGCCTTCCGGCAAGACATCGACATATATGTCCGAGCCGTTCTTCGTTTTTCCTTCTCGTGTGCCGTCAGCATTGCGTGCAACTATGGCAATCTGACGCACATGTTCTTCCGGATCTGTTATTCCAAAAAATGTTCTGACATTGCCGATATTCAACTGCCACGTGTCGGTGGAAACATAGGTGAGCCTGTTTTTGTCAAGATTGGCTTTGGAAGCATTGTTGCCGTTAGGCCATTCGGAGACGGTATAACGCCAGTCGGATCCCGATGAGGATTTGTCTGTTATCACACCGATATGGAAATATAGCTGCGCTTCCTTTCCTAAACCTTTAAGGCCATCGTTGCCTAAGGGAGAATCGGCGTGGTAGGTGAGAATGAGTTCGTCGGTTGACTCCTGAAGTATAGGTGGATTTGTCGTTATTATCTGAGCTACTCCGGTAATCGATGCCAGAACGAGTAACGAAAAAATTATATATAACTTTTTCATGATGTTTTTATGCGTTTGACTTTTAATTAATTATCGTTGTTAAAAATGCCTTTGGATGCAATTATGTCGCATGCTCCGCGACGTTTGTTTGTATTTGGCCTCCTCATTTCAGGATGCTAATACACATACTAAGTTTTTCAAGTGAAGTATAATCTCTAAATGTCGAAATTTGCTTAATGCTTTGCAAAATTACTCATTTTTATGCTGACAACTAACTATGAAAGACGTAATTCACAGTGATTTTAACAAAAATTTAAGTTTCTAAACATACAGAGCGCCACACCTGTACAAGAGTTTATTAATTGGTGATAGTAGCGAAAAGTAATAATCGATGGAGTCAGCACGTTTATATAAGCAAAACACTTCCTTAGAGCATCGGCGTATCCGTATCTCTGAAAAGGCACAAAAAACGGCGTAAAATGGCGTTAGATGGCTGAAAAATGCGAAAAAATAGCAAAATTATTTTGTGAGTTAAAAACAAAACTTTAATTTTGCGATTAGTTTGGTTTGAAAAAAGCACTTCTAACCCTTGAATCCTTAAATCGCAATAGCCGATTTGTTACGAAATTTATTACCCAACTTAGAAAAATAATAAATTTTTTAATAACAATTATTTTATCAATCAATTAAACAATCAATTATGGAAGCTCAAAAGCCCCAGGCTGCAAACGCAGCGAAAAAAAAATCTAACGCTCCCGGCATTAAAAATGCATCGTGGGTAATCGTTATTTGCCTTATTGTGGCCGTTTGTCTCTTCATCTTCTGGTTTGGTTATGAAGGCCACTTCGACGAAGAAGGACATCCCCAGAACATTTGGGGTACCATCTATAAAGGTGGTGTTATCGTGCCTATTCTTCAGACACTTTTCCTCACCGTTATCGTACTTGCCGTTGAACGTTGGTTCGCTCTCCGTTCAGCTAAGGGTACAGGCAACATCGCTAAATTCGTAAGCGCCGTTAAGGGTTGCCTTGCTAAGAACGACATCGCCGGAGCTCAGGCTCTTTGCGCAAAACAGAAAGGTTCTGTAGCAGCAGTTGTAGCAGCCGCTCTCGTTCGCTATGAAGAAATGGACAAAAATACCGTTCTGACAAAAGAACAAAAAATAGCTACTCTGCAGAAAGAGGTTGAAGAAGCTACCGCTCTCGAAATGCCTACCCTTCAGCAGAACCTTCCCATCGTGGCTACCATGACAACTCTCGGTACTCTTGTCGGTCTTCTCGGTACTGTAATCGGTATGATCAAATCGTTCCAGGCTCTTGCTCAGAGCGGTGCTCCCGACTCGACAGAACTTTCGACAGGTATTTCTGAGGCTCTTATCAACACAGCTTTCGGTATCGCAACCGGTGCGTTCGCAGTTATTTTCTATAACTTCTATACCAATAAAATCGATAACCTCACATACGCTATCGACGAAATCGGTTTCTCAATCGTTCAGACATTTGCTGCTACACACTAATCCCTTTTTACTCAATTTTTAACACATTGTAAAACTCAAAAATTAAGTAAATATGGGAAAAGTAAAAATTAAAAGAAAGAGCACACTCATCGACATGACCGCGATGAGTGACGTTACCGTTCTTTTGCTTACTTTCTTCA